>JALYSG010000041.1 GCA_030854945.1 Armatimonadota bacterium | reverse complement strand
GTTAAGCGTCGCTTGGGAGGGCGGCTCTTGTTCTTACCAATGGTCATTCGAGAGAGGGTTGCAGGGATGCATTCGGGGTTTCGGTACAGCGGGATTGACGCTGCGAGTCCCGAGTCGCTCGATCAATTTGAACATGTTCCTTCGAACGTCGAGGCAAGCCGACAGGCCCTCGCCTTCATCATGGGATCGGTTCGAAACGTGGCCATTCACGGAGCAAGGGGCTGGGGCAAGTCTCATGTCTTGCGAGCAGTCGGCAACACGCTTGGAGTGTACGTAGTAGACGTCCGCGAGAAGCGTTCCGGCCGCCTTCCCGACGCACCTATGATCGTCCTCGACGACGTGGACTCTTGTCAGGCGCAGCCTAAACGGTGCCAGGAAATTCGTCTCGAACTCGAGCGCCGAATCCGCACCCGCAAGCGAACCCTCGTCGTCCTCGCCGGTACCGAGCGCACAGCGCGTTCATTCCTCCCCTCTCCTCGCTCCTGGAAACTGGTGCGCCTGAACGAACCCTGCGATGCGGAGCGCAGGGCCATCGTTCGGCGCATGTGCACCAATGAGGGGTTGGAGCTTTCCAGCACGTCAGTGGAGCTTGTCGCCCGGCTTGTCCGGGGTGATGGGCATTCTCTTATGGGCGCCCTCGGGCGCTTGAGAGTTGGGTCGGACGGACATGCCGCCTCGCTCCATCCACTGCGCGTCGCTGGTTTGCTCCACCCCTATCTTCTCGACAACATGGATTACGACTTGCGCGATGTCGTCCTGGATCAAGTGTCACGATCCGCAGGAGCGGATGCACGCAGGCACACCGAGCTTGCTGTGTTCACGCTCGCAGAAGTGGCAGGCCTACCAGAAGGCTGTGTAGCTGCATACTTCGGGATCGGGCCGGGGGAGGTCTATAGGATTACCTCTGAGGGACGGCGTTGTCGTGATCGAGACCCGGTTTGGAGATCTCAAGTAAATCGAATTGTCTACAACACCGCGTCTTACTTATGTGAAGTCTGAGACCGGGCCCGCGCGAACGCTTCGAGACCTCACGATTTCGACTCCCGCGCCAGATATGTCGTGGCCACACCTTTCGGTATCTGACTCGATCCGTTTCGCTGCCCGGTTAGTCTCTGAGACTGGAGCTGCGGGGGTTCTCGTCTACGACGGCGACGCGCTCCTCGGCACCGTTTCTCCTCAGTCCTTGTTGGGACAATTGTGGCAAGACGAAGACTCGGTCACCGGGTTGCCACGCGCCGGCGCCCTTCGAGATTGGCTCGCTGATCAACTGAATGCTGGGCGCGAGGTTGCCGTGGTGTTTCTCGACATGGATCGATTTGCCGAGATCAACGCCGAGAAGGGCCACACCGAAGGTGATGCGGCCCTCGAACGCATTGCAGCTGCGTTGCTCACCTCCTGCACTGAGGCGGAGTTCTGCGCTCGCTACGGAGGAGATGAGTTCGCCATTGGCACGCTTCGGCCGAGGCACGAAGCAGAAACCCTAGCCCACGAGGCAAGCTGCGCCGTGGTCGCCCTAGGGTTGCCAGCGACATTCGGGGTCTCCGGTGGTCGACGATTGGCAAGGAGGCCGGATGTGAACGTCGGCTCGACGGTAGAAGAGTTGCTGCGTCTGGCAAGCCTCGCTTGCATGTCAAAGAAGAAGCGAAAGCTCTAAATACGTTTAGCCGTTATCGACGGCCTCGGCTCGTGAACCGACAGCGAAACCGCCTTGCCCTCTTCCACCTTAAAGCGAATACGTACGCCAGGCGCCCCTCCAGGAGCAAACCCGTGGTCCTCGACGCGGTTGAGAATGCGGCCGAAGCCCTCCCCACGTCGGATGGCAAGTGCCCCCTGGCCGTTCGTTAAAACCTCTATGTTGTGCTCATACTTGCCCACATAGATTGCCTTCTCGTCGTCTGAGACCGGCAAAGCCAACGCGCGTTTGTCTGCATCGCCGAGCGACCTCAAGTACTCGATGACGTCCTTTGCGTCACCGTTTTCGGCGTGCGTCATCAATGGGATTCCATGCGGTCCCGGCAGTTGCTGCAACCCTGGCTGGCCGTCGATTGCGGCTTTGACAGCAGACAGGTTTCCCATCATTGCGAATGTGAAAATATCGGGTCTCGCCCCTTTGTCCATTAAAACCTCTGCGATGTCCTTCCTCCCCATGTGAGAGGCGGCGCCGAGCGCCGTCTCCCAATCGCCGAAGCCCCAATCCCATGCGGCCTTCGAAAGTTCCGGCGACTCCCTCAGCAGTTCCTTGACCTTGGCAAGGTCGGCATGCGACGCCCCGACAATCGCCGATACCCTCTCGGGATCTGTACTCGGAAACTGTGCGTACCCGCCTTCCTTTTGATTTGCCATGGCTTTGAAGGGCGCCGCCGCGAATCCGACCGCCGCGGGAGCGAGTCCGATGAATCCCCGTCGCGAAATCTGAGGCGCCATAGACAAAGATACCAGCCGACTAGGGAGGTTTGTTAGCCGTAATCGGTCGAGGTCCAGGAAATCGGTTTAAGGGCCGTGCCAAGTAATCAGCGATACAATAACCGAGTGGCCCCTGCGTTCTGGCGAATCACATTGTTCGGCGGGCTTCGAGTAACGCTGGCTGGTAAAGAAGTTGCGAGGTTTGAGACCCGCAAGGCTGGTGCAATCCTTGCCGCTCTGGCGATCGATCTCGGTCGTCCAAAATCACGAGATGAACTGGCAGAGCGCTTCTGGTCGGGCGAAGAGCCCGAGCTTGCCCGAAACAGTCTTCGGCAGGCATTAGCTTCTTTGCGACGGGCGTTGGGCGATCGCGGAAAAGACGACGCGGCTTTCGTTCAAGCCGATCGTCTTCAGGTCCGCCTTAACCCGAAGCTCGGAAGCTCTGACGCGGATGACTTCGCGCGCCTCTTTCGATTAGCGGAGGCGAATCCGAAGCACTTTGCGGAAGCGATTGCGCTGTATACAGGCCCACTCCTGCCTGAGCTTTCAGACGATGCGTCTTTTGCAAACCGCTTGCGATTTGCGGGACAGAACATTGAAGCCCGGCACAGGCTGGCGCGCGCCACGACCGACGACCCCGACGCCGCAGCGCAATACGCCGCGTCCGCCATCGACTTCGATCCCCTCAACGAAGAGAGTACGCGCCTCGCAATGGAGTTGGCGGCCAAGGCCGGCAAGCCATCGGAGGCACTCCGCTACTTTCAAAACCTAACGCAACGCCTGCGTGTCGACCTCGCCGTTGCGCCATCAGAGTCGTTGCAAAAGTTTGCGCGAGAACTTTCGGCTCGCGCTCGCCCTCGGTTGGCGGTCAGGGCAGATAGTGGAAGCGCCACGCAGATCGCCTTCGAAAGCAATGTTTCACAAGCGCTGACCCCCTTCTTCGGAAGGGAAGACGACCTGCGGGATTTATTAGAGTTTTGTCAGCCGGTCGCGTCCGACGCGAGAGCTCCCCGCTTGGCAACCCTTACTGGCCCCGGCGGAATTGGCAAGACGCGCCTAGCACACGAACTATCGTTGCGGCTGGTTGACTCGTACAGCAGGGCCGTCTGGTTTGTGAACCTCGCGGACTCCTCAAGCGCCGCAGTGATACCCGCGCGTCTCCTTGAAGCGATGGGCATGCACTCGACCCCGGAGGACGAGTTCACGCAAATTGCGCGCAGGTTAGCGGGTTGCCCGGCTTTTGTTGTTTTCGACAATTTCGAGCAGCTACTCGACGGCGGCACAGAAATTCTTCAGCGGCTGCTCGAACGGGTGCCGCTTCTGAAGAGCCTGGTGACCACGCGTGAGTCCATGAACGTCGGCTTTGACCGCGAGTTTCCTGTGGGCGCACTGCCGGAGCCGGCGCTAGATGACCCGGTGGAGAAGCTCCGTTATTCGCCAAGTGTTCAACTCTTCCTCGACAGGGCGAGCCAAGCGCGCGCCGACATCGTCCTAAACGCGGAGACCGCGCCAACGGTCTCCGAGATTTGCCGGCGATTGGAAGGAATTCCGCTGGCTCTCGTCTTGGCAGGTTCTCGCGCCCAAACATTTCCGCCTGACGAGATGCTGGCTGCCCTCGATGACCGTTTCGCCCTGCTGTCCAGTGAGCGGCGCGATCTACCGGCGAGGCACCGGACCCTTCACGAGTCGATTCGATGGAGCTATCAGCTTTTGCCAGACTTCAAGTCCTTCTTCGCCAGCCTCTCGGTCTTCAGGGGCGGCTTCGCAGCTGATGCTGCTGCGGTGGTTTGTGACGAGCCGGAGGCAAGTAAGCTTCTAGAGCATCTCCGTGCTCGTTCACTTGTCATATCCACCGACGTGAGGCGATACCGGATGCTGGAGACGATTCGGGAATTTGCTCACGGAGAAGTTGCGGCGGGTGAAGTTGACCTGCTCCGCCGCAAGCATGCCGAGTTTTTCGCAGCATTAGCGGAAGAGTCACACCGGGGCGCCCTAGGTGGAGAACAATCCGAATGGCTGGCGACGCTTTCTTCCGAGATGGAAAATATGCGCGCCGCGCTTGCCTGGTCGTGCGAGCACGACACCAATATCGCGATCGAGCTCGCGGCGTGGCTCTGGTTCTATTGGAATGTTCGGGGCAGCCAGCGTGAGGCGTACTACTGGCTGAAGCTTGCCACGGATGGTGCGGGAAAGGGCGCGAACCAGGTAGCACTCGGCAGGGCGCTGCACGGGCTTGGCGCCTCGCAAAGGTTTCTCGGCAAGGGGGATGCCGCTCGTGCCACCCTTCTCAAGAGCATCGAGGTCTATGAAAGCTGCGACGAAGCGCGGCGTGCGGCAAACCCGATGAACAGCTTGGGTGTGCTCGAATACAAGCAAGGCAATTTCGCGGGGGCCCGTGACTACCTTGAACGCAGCCTAAAAATTTTCGAGGGACAGCAGGACCTCAGGATGATTGCGATGGTGAGAGCGAACTTGGGCGACCTCGACAAGAATATCGGAGACCTCGAGACGGCCGCCGCCAACCTCGAGGCAGCCTTGAAGATTAACCGCGATATTGGAAACCGCGTCTGGGAGGCGCAGAACATCGAAGTCCTGGGCTCGATCCGGCTGAGTGCAGGCGACCGGGATTCGGCGAAGAGCCTCTTTGCCGAAAGCCTGAGTATCTGCGACCAGATCGGATACAAAGCGGGCGCCGCGGCTGGCCGAGAGCAGCTGGCCGAGATGGCCATAGACGAGGGACACTATCCGGAAGCGCTGACATTGTTGCAGGATGCGGTGCAAATACATTTGGACTCTGGAAAGATCAGCCTCGTTGCCCAGTCCCTCCACCGGGCAGGGATTTTGGCGGCGCTGCTTGACAATGGTCGAATTGCAGCTCAGCTTCTCGGGGCGTCCGACGCCTTGCGAGCCGGTTCCGGTGAATCTGTAGAGCAGCAGATCGAGGAGCGCGACGCGTCAGCGTTGCGCAAGGCAGAAGATGCGATCGGACCGGCGGAGTTTGAGGCGAACGTCGACATCGGTCGCCGCTTACCACCGGAGAATGCCTGTCTCCTGGTGCGGCAGCTGGAAGTAGATTTTCAAGAATCCTAAGTTTCACGTGTTTTTTGCGGGCATTTTGCGGTGTTTTTGCGGCAAGGGCTTACTTTCACCTTGAATCGGCACAGGCCGAAGTCGTCGAAACGCAAATGCAACCGGTCGAGGGACCGAGATTTTAGAGGAGATTGAAATGAAACACGCAGTTTTGAGGATTGCTTTCGCAGGTGCATTAGCCTTGTCTGCGCTTTCGGCACACGCAGAGCGTGAACACACCGTGCCAACCGGCTGGTGGTGGCTTCAGGGCGTGAGCGAGGCCACGGTAAACGACAAGGTTGACGAAGGATACCGATTAACGGACATCGAGGTCGAATCCACTTTGCCCTACACGTTCAGCGCGGTTTTTGTGCGGAACTCTGGCGTCCACGCCAAGATCTGGGGTTGGCGTATTGCACAAACCGAGTTGCAGCTCGAAAACTATATGAATGCGAACAACCTCCGCATCCTTGATTTAGAAGTTGCCCACGAGGGCACATCACCCCGACTAACCGCTACGATGATCCGCAATGCAGGAGCCGACGCCACTGCTTGGTGGTGGTATTACGACAGATCGCTTGCGTACATCGATGCAAGAGTGAGGGAGCACAACGCTCGGATCATCGACTTAGACACGTACGTACTTGCTGGAACACGTTTTTACAGCGCAGTCATGGTGCGCAACACCGGAACGCACTACCGCGACTGGTGGTGGTTCCCGGACGCGACTTGGGCACAAGTGCAATTCCTGATGGGTGACTTAAACGCGCGTTTGGTCGACGTTGAGGACAGAGGCGGCGGACGCTACGCCGTCGTTATGCAAAAACTAAACGGCGAATATTGGTGGTGGGCCCTCGCGCACACCGAAGCTGACCTGAATCACTTCAACAACCAACGTGGCGCGAGGATTATCGACATCGAGACCGTGTTTGTCAGCGGGCAAAAGCGCTTCCACGCGCTGATGCTGAACAATTCGACGCCGCTTGAAACGCGCGTCGGAAAATTAATGCGCGACAACACCGATGGCGTTTACGGCTTCTACCTCAAGCGTGTCGGAGGCAACGTCATTGCCAATATCATGGACACGTACGAGTTCTACCCGGCGAGCTCGATCAAGGTTGAGCAGCACGTGTACGCCATCAACAGAGTGCAAGGCGGCATGTCGATCAACACACCTGTTCAACAATGGGCCAATAGCACCGGCGACACGCACTTTGGAGAGCCCATCCCGCCCACTTCACCACTGGGTGACGTGCTCGAGGACATGATGGTCAATTCCAGCAACTCGGCGACCAATCACATTCAAGATCACTTCGGGAATGCCAATGGCGTCGTCGGACGAGCACTGATCAACGCGTATGGACACGACATAATCGAGCTCAGCGATTCGATGTGGATTCACCATAAGTTCGGCACGGGCGGCCCGGATGGAAACAACCCGTGGAATATCGCGACGTTACAGGACTTCGGCATTATCTATGAGAGAGTTGCCGACGGAACACTGTTAAACAACACGAACCGAGATCTGTTCTACAGTTTAATGTTGTCGCGGCCATGGGGCACGAACTCCGGCCACATCAACGACATCCTTGATCTCGTCGATGAAGAAGCGGCACTGCTTGGCGTGTCGAATGCAAATCGCGACCTTTACAAGACTTATGTTCAGGTTGCTCACAAAGCGGGCAGTCTCAATGTTTCGCTTAGCTATGCTTCGAACATAGGCTGGCTACGTTTACCGATAAAGCCTTCAGATCGCTTTGGTTCGCGTATAGGCTTTAGGCAGTATGTTTGGGGAGTATATGTTGATGCGTTCACTTTCAACACCCCGCCTCAGACACCGTCGATCGAGCTCTTGCGCGACGAGGTGCGCACAACTCTCATGACATTCCTTTAATCGCTACGGGAAGGCGGTGGTCACGCCGCCGCCTTCCTATAGCGCCTCTACTTGATTGCGCTTTTGCTGCAGCGATGCAATCTCGTCGGAATGTGCCTTTGCCGCTTCTCGTTCGCGCTCAACAATTTCCGGTTTTGCGCGTTGCGTAAATTGTGGGTTGTTCAGTCTCGCCATCGACCCGGCCAGCTCTTTCTCTAGTTTATCGATCGCCTTGGTCAGCCGCTCTAATTCTTTCTCTTTATTGAGCAGCCCTTCAAGCGGCAGATGGAACTCGATGCCTTCTGCCCGCACGCTCACCGACGCGCCTTCGGGCTTGCCTTCTTCGATGCGCTCGAACTTCGCTTGTGAGCGAACGATGTCGCTAAACACGGGCGGGCCCTCCATGTATAAAACTGGAAGCGTTTGCTTCGGATTAATGCCACTATCCTGCCGCAAACTTCGCACAACTCGCACGATTTCCATTTGAGAGTTCATCATGGCCTCGGCATGCTCGTCAATCCAGGCTTCCGGAATTACCGGCCAGGGTTCGTAGTCGAGAAATACAAAGTCGTTTGCCGCGCCGGTTGTAGTGCCTCCTGTAGCGCTGACCTCCAGGTCGGCCTCCGAAGCGTTTGCCGATGTGGACGTCAGCGCTGCAGGCAGCATTTGCGCGATTTCTTCGGTGATGTGCGGCATGAAGGGGTGAGCGAGTTTGCAGAAATTTTCGAGGACCGTGACGGCTACTGTTTGCGGCAACTCTTTTTCGTCGCCTGATAAGCGGTCTTTTGCAAGCTCGATGTACCAATCGCAGAAGTCGCCCCAAAAGAATTCCTGCAGCGCTTTACATGCCTGCATCATGTTGTAATCGTCGATGGATTCGCCCACTTCCTTGGTGGTTTTTGCCAAGCGGCTTAGAATCCACCGGTCTTCCAGCGCGCCTTTTCCGGGTAGGTCGACGGGGGCGTAATCTTCGCCGATATTCATTAGGGCGAAACGCGAGGCGTTCCAGATTTTATTACAGAAATTGCGGGCTTCTTCGATGCGTTTCTCGCCGAACCGAATTTCTTGGTTATGGCCGGTTTGCACCAGTAGCGCGAAACGCATGGCGTCTGCGCCGAATTGGTCGATGAACTCGATGGGGTCGACTCCGGTGCCGAGGGACTTCGACATTCTTTGCCCGCTTTCGGTGAGGACCGTCGCGTAAATATAAACATCGCAGAACGGGATTTCCTTCATTTGGTCCAGCCCGTCCATGATCATTCGCGCGACCCATAGATAAATAATGTCGCGCGCAGTCACTAATGCGTTAGTCGGATAAAATTTCTCGAGGTCCTCTGTTTGTTCCGGCCAGCCCATGGTCGCGAATGGCCACAAAGCGCTGCTGAACCACGTGTCTAGGACATCTGGATCTTGCGACGCCGGACCGCCGGCTTTTTCGCGGGCTTCCTTTTCGCTCATCGCCGCGAATGGATTTCCTTGCTCGTCGTAATAGATCGGGATTCGGTGGCCCCACCAAAGTTGGCGGCTTAAGCACCAGTCGCGAATTTCCTCCATCCAGCGCAAATAAACGTCCGCGTAGCGTTCGGGCGTGAATTTGATCTTGCCGCTGCGAACGGCATCGATTGCCGGTGCGGCAAGCGGCTTCATGCTGCAGAACCATTGCTCGCTTAATAGCGGCTCGATCACTTGGCCGCTACGGTCACTGATTTTTAGCGGTATGTCGTAGTCCTCGATTTTTTCGAGACAGCCTTCCTTTTCGAGTTCTTCGACGATTCTCTTTCGCGCTTCGAAACGATCCAAGCCATGGAATGGCGTGCCTTCGGCGATGACTCTTGCATCTTCACCGATGCAAACGGGCACTTGTTTTATATCGTTGAAATCCAAGCCCATCCGTTTGCCGACTTCGAAATCGTTCGGATCATGCGCGGGCGTTATTTTCACCGCGCCCGTGCCGAATTCCGGGTCGGGATACTCGTCGGCGATCAACGGAATTTCGACGCGCAATATCGGGAGGATTAATTTCTTGCCGACTAATCCTTCGTAGCGTTTATCTTTCGGATTAACGGCAACCGCGACGTCCGCAAGCATCGTTTCCGGCCGCGTCGTCGCAATCGTTACGTGGCCGCTGCCGTCTTCGAACGGGTAGTTGATGTGATACAGCTTGCCGCGCCGCACCTCGTCGTTCATTTCGATGTCGCTGACACTGGTGCGCAGGCCCGGGTCCCAGTTAATGACGCGCTTGCCTCGGTAAATCAGGCCGCGCTCGAACCATTCGATGAACACGCGCAGAACCGCGTCGTGGTAAGCGGGGTCCATTGTGAATCGCTCGCGGCTCCAGTCGAATGCGAAACCGAGGCGTTTGAATTGGCGCAGGATGGTGCCGCCGGACTCCTCTTTCCATTGCCAAACGCGCTCGACGAATTTCTCTCGGCCGAGGTCGTAGCGCGTCAAGCCTTCTTCTTTTAGCTGCGCCTCGACAACTTTATGCGTGGCGATGCCGGCGTGATCCATGCCTGGAAGAAGAAGGACCTCGTAGCCCTGCATCCGCTTGTAACGGCCGAGGACGTCTTGCACCGCGTAGCACAGCGCATGGCCCATGTGCAGCGAGCCGGTGACGTTGGGCGGCGGGATCGTGATCGTGTAGGCGCCCTTTGTGCCGGGGCGCGGTTGGAACAGCCCGTTCTGCTCCCAAATTGCATACCATTTTTCTTCCACCTGCTTCGGGTCGTAGCGGGTGGAAAGCGTCGAATCCGTCATTCGTTTACACCTTCCTGTCGTGAAGTCCTTGAATTGTACCGACCGACGGAGAGGCTACGGTCGTCTGTAACGGTAGCATCTCGGTAAACGGGTGCGAGGAGAGAATAGAGATTGAATACTGCTCGTTTCGGTCACGCCTTTTTTGCGGTGGCGCTGCTGATGCTCGCGGGTTCTACAGCGCAAGCAGGCGAGGGGTGGTATTTCGACCAAGCTTCAAGCTCGGTCGAGTTCCGAGCGAAGATTAACCAAATAGTCGAGCCTTGGTCAGCTAGCAGATATGCCCCGCCACAATACGACGACAATTTCCTCGTTGCGTCCACATTCTACGACCACGGATCGGCTTATTCGCTTTCCGCGGGTCAACTCACAGCCAACCTGGCGAGCGACGTCGACGGCGGTTTCGGTTCGGGAAGGACCACGTCGGCCAGTATAAGAGTGGAGGACGGCAACCTCGTGATCGGCGACCCGTTAGACCCGATTTTTACACTAACCTTCGATGCGATCGAGAACTCGGTCGTCCTCCATGGTGATGATCCAGAGACCTTTGTGCCTGATTGGCAAAGGACGTTGGTTTACGACAACGTCGAGATGACTTTCCAGGGTGCGCCGGTTACTGTTCCGACCAACCCAGGTTACGGCACCGTCGTCATCGACCATCATCTCAAGGGGGGTGGCTGGTTCGCCGTAGCGATGAACTGGACCCTCCCAGTTGGCTCTAGCGCGATCAGAGTTAGTATGTTTCAGTATCCCACGCCTGCCGGAAACCTGACCGGTGATATTGACCTCGGATGGGCCTATGCCAACATGAGTGCAGTACCTGAGCCTTCGACATTCATAGTTCTAGGTGGGTTAGCCGTTCTCGCCGTAATGCGACGGAGGTTTTCTAAGCGCTGAGGTTCGACAAGCCTTAGACAGCGGCGGCATCTTTGGAAACGTCGAAATGCCTTGAACGACCTTGCGGCGCTGCCTCCATTTCCTGCTAACTGTGTGTGAAGCCAATCGGGGCAGGGTCGCGTACTTTGCTTTCGGCACCGCATGGACGAAGGACACAGCTAGTTGGGGACCTATAGTTAAGTCGTTCGACAATTGACCGAGGGCTTCTGGAGTCGTGCGCCTGGGGCGCGGTTGGAACAGCCCGTTCTGTTCCCAAATCGAATACCACTTTTCTTCCACCTGCTTCGGGTCATATCGGGCCAATAGGCCCAAAAAAGCCAACACCGCGCTAGCATACGCAACAATAGAAGCACGCCGATGTCCCTAAGCCCAGATTCCAAGCTGCCAACGCGTTCGCAGGCGTTGATATTCAACAGCAAGGTCAAGGTATTGCGGTTTCGCCGCTCCATTCAAAACGCGGTTCGGCCGGTACCGAGACTCGCCCACAGCGGCTCGACAGCAGAGCATGTCATAGCTGCATCAGCCACGCCGCTTTGGTCCGAAAATGATCCGTCAGAGCAGAGGCTGCAGCTCGGCAAAGTCCATAATCTTCGGCTGGTCTGCCGGGCGATAGACGGCCTTGTGCTACGGCCGGACGAGGTGTTCAGTTTCTGGCGTCAGGTCGGCAACCCGTCGCGCCGCCGCGGGTTCGTGCCCGGCCGCCAAATCCAGGAAGGCTGCGTGATCCCGGCTATCGGAGGAGGGATTTGTCAGCTGTCGAACGCGCTCTACGCGTGCGCGCTCGATTCCGGATGCGAGGTTGTGGAACGGCACCCGCACACGCGGGCGCTGTCGGCGGCATCTTGGTCGCTTGGCCGCGATGCAACGGTCGCCTGGAACCACATCGATCTACGCTTTCGCGCCTCTATACCGATCAAAATCCAGGCAAAGCTGACGGGAGATCAGCTCGATGTGAAGTTTCTTTCGGATGGCCGCGCTCAGGTCGCAAAGGATAGTGTCCGTGGTCTGCGGCTGATCCAAGACGCTGAGAGTTGCGAGACCTGCGGCCAGGGCGGGTGCTTTCGACATGGAACTCTGGACCGCAACGAGCTGCGGCCGAAGACCGCGTTCGTTGTCAACCAGGTCTGGCCCGAGTTTGCACTGTACATGAAGGAAAATCGCGCAGTGTCCGATCCCGTTTTCGCACCTGTCGATGGCACACGACGCCATCGCCCCAGGTACGCGTGGCCGACGGACGGTGCAGCAAACGAAGCATTACTTTTGTACTTATTCAAAGGTCTACGTTGTCGCAGCCTGCAGGGCGCGGCGCTGCGTTCAGCGACAATGGAGTTCGAGGCGTGCTTCGCAGATGATCTCGGTCGACGCATGCCTTTCGATGCACAGCATTGTGTCGTCTCGCTTAGCCTCCTTCCGCACCTTTGGCGGTCGGGTTGGCTGGGCGGCAGGTCCTTCGACGTAATAGCGGATCGCCTGCCGATTGCCGAGTTGCAATCACTCCTCGATGGAGCCTACGAGTCGCATCCGGAACGAGGACTCCTCGCCGACTTCCGCGCTCCGGCTGCCGTGGCCGAGGCGGAGATCGAAGCGCTCGCCGCAGCGGACCACATCATAACGCCGAGCGCATACGTCGCCGAAGTGTTTGGAGATCGTGCGGTGCTCCTAACTTGGTCGACGCCGGCCATGCTTGACCTGACTCGAGGCGACCGAATTGCTTTTCCAGGTCCTACCGCAGCCAGGAAGGGCGCGTACGAGGTTCGCGAGGTAGCCAGACGCCTCGGCTTGACCATCGCATTATCCGGGAGCGAATTGGAAGGGGCGGGCTTCTGGGAAGGAGTGTCGACAATTCGGGCGGGCCCGAATTGGATGCACGGCTGCCGTGCGGTCTTGCATCCAGCGATCGTCGAGGAACAGCCCCGGAAACTACTGCAGGCGATAGCTTCCGGCCTCCCTGTAATCGCTACCGAGGTCTGCGGGCTGGGAGCACGAGAGGGCGTTACAACCGTACCGGCTGGAGATATTGATGCGCTTGTTTCGGCAATCGTTAATTTATAACCTGACAGTTATACGGTGTTTTCCGACGGTTTGTCTTCGAAAAGGGCACGAATCACTTCCTCAGCTTCCGGCTCTTCGATCGCAATGTCCGCTACTGGGTAGTCCGTAAGGATCCTCGCGGCGATCTCGGTAGTCCTTTCTCGCGCCACCTCGATCGTCGCCCCGACGTCGCTCTGCTCGATGACCTCGCCAAAGCTGCTGAAATCGGCAGTAACGGGTGAGGAGAACGCTAGGACGAGCTTCTTCACCGGCCGGTAGCGACGCGTCAACTCAACGAGAGCGCCGTCATAGATCATCGTGCCGTGGTCGATTACGATCACACGCTCGCACAGCTCGGCGACGTCCTGCATGTAGTGGCTCGTCAGCAGCACGGTCGTCTTGTGGTCACGGTTGTGCTCCTTCAAGAATTCGCGGATGCGCTTTTGCGAGATAACGTCCAGCCCAATGGTTGGCTCATCTAGGAAGACGACTCTCGGGTTGTACAGAAGAGCAGCCACAAGTTCACACTTCATCCGCTCGCCGAGGCTGAGGCGACGCACTTGCGTGTGCAGCTTGTCTCCCAAGGCCAGCGCCTCGATCAGGTGGTCGGTTCGCTTCTTGAAGTCCGATTGAGGGACCTCGTATATCTCTTTCAACACTTGAAATGAGTCCCAGGCAGGCAAATCCCACCAAAGTTGCTGCTTATTGCCCATTACCAAGGAGATTTGACGTTGCATCTCAGGCTTGCGCTCCCATGGCCGATGGCCCAAAACACTTGCGTTACCGCCGGAAGGCACCAGAATGCCGGTTAGCATCTTGAGCGTGGTCGTCTTCCCGGCGCCGTTTGGGCCCAAGAAGCCGACCAGCTCCCCTTCCTCAATGCTGAAGGAGACCCCTTTCACGGCCTCGATGGCAACCTTCTCCCGGGTAAACAGACCCTTGGTCGCGCCCCATATCCCGGGTTGCTTCTTGGAAGTGTAGTAGGTTTTGCTGAGGCCCTCGGCGGATACGACGGCTGGCACGTTCGCAATTGTAGCCCCAGTGAAACGGGCCACTCCATTTTGTTGCACGTGCAACATTGCATCCGAACGTGAGAAAGGCACTCGTGCCACAATTTGTGTATGTCCGAGCTCGTTATGGCCAAGAACCAGGGGCTGGTGGTTAAGGGTGTCGAACCAAAATCGCCGGCGGAAAGAGCAGGCTTCCAGGCTGAAGACGTCGTGCGCCGAATCGACGGCCATCGAGTAGATGACATCGTCGATCTGCGTTACCATTCCGGCGAAGAGACGTTCGAAATCGAGTTCGTGCGTGATGGAGTGTACCAATCAGTACAGATGGAACGAGGATGGGGTGAAGAGCTAGGCTTCATCTTCACATTCGAGCTCGCCGACCAAATTCATACTTGCGACAACAAGTGCGTTTTCTGCTTCATCCACCAGATGCCGAAGGGTATGAGGAAGTCGCTCTACCTCATGGATGACGACTTCAGGCTCAGTTTCCTCCACGGCAACTACGTCACCCTCACGAACATGAGCGAGGAGGAGTTAGAACGCACCAAGGCGCAGGGCCTCTCGCCGCTCTACGTAAGCGTGCACGCGACCGACCCCCGACTCCGCGGCTTTATGCTCGGCCGCTCGGCACCTGAACCGATCCTGCCAAGGATCGATGACCTTACGCGGGCCGGCATCGACATTCACGCCCAGATCGTGGTGTGCCCGGGCCTAAACGACGGCAACGCTCTCCTGGAGACGGTGAACAGCCTTGCAGCGCTGCACCCAAAGGCGACGGGCCGGTCCTCAGGCGTGCTCAGTGCTGCCGTCGTTCCGGTGGGCCTCAGCAAGTTCCGCCACAATCTCTACCCGCTCAAAAGAATCTCTCCCGAGTACGCTACGCGTTTCTTGTCGGACATGACCACGCTGCACTCGGATTTTATTAGCCGGCTCGGAACGCGCTTCGTTTTCCCGAGCGATGAGTGGTTCTTCTATGCGAAAGAGCCCGTTCCTCCACGCAGCTGGTACGAAGACTTTCCGCAGTTCGAAGATGGGATCGGCACGTTCCGACTGTTCCACGACGAGGCGGCGGCAGGACTCAAGCGCTACCGTGGAAGACGGTGCGACCCGACCCGACTAACCCTCGTTACGGGAGTCCTACCGTCCGACGTTTTGGTCAAATTCGCTGCCGATCTCTCGACGATTGAAGGCCTGCAAGTAGAAGTGCTCACCGTTGTCAATGACTTCTTCGGCCACGGAATCACCGTCGCAGGTCTCATCACGGGCCAGGACTTGCTCTCGGCACTGCAGGGAGGAGGAGCGCCGGCGTCCTGGCGGACCCGAGCTCCTGTAGCCATGCAGGAGATTGTCGTAGTTCCGGACATTATGTTAAAGGACGAGGCACTATTCTTAGACAATTCGAGCGTCAACGATCTGCGCGAGGCATCGCGATGCGACATTCGCGTCTGTCCTTCCCGAGCCAATGCGTTCCTTCGCGATTGGCTGTCGAAGAATGTCGTCTTCGAGTCCGCTTAGACTAAGTTTTCGTTTACGACCCCCACATACCAGTTAAGATCGCCGTCGCCCTCCGGCGCCTCGTGCCAGTCGTAGCAATACCCACCTACGAACTCTTGGTTCAAAAGCCGTTCCATCAGCTTATATTTAGGCGCCACTACTTCCTTGAGTACCGGGTAGAAGTCCGATGGCATCGGGCCAAGAAACGATTCATAGTCTTCCGAAACGTCGACCAGCTTGATCCTGGCGATGTTATATCTCCACAGATTCGCATCCATTTTGGCCATATCGCTTAGCGCACCTCCGTGTACGTCTAAGGAGAGGACGCGAACTTCTACGATACGGGCGCAGGGAATCGTCCTCTGCCGCTACAATGTACGCAACATGCAGAAGTGGTTGGTAGCAGGGGGGCTCGCTGCAGCGGGCATCATGGTCGGCTCCATGGCGCCGCGAGCGGAAGTGAAAGGCGAGCCGACGTTTGCCACCGACATCGCGCCTCTGATTTTCGAAAAATGCACGCCTTGCCATAGGCAGGGCCAGGTCGCGCCTTTCAGCCTTCTGAGCTACGAAGATGCTAAGAGTCGCGCTACCACCATCGCGCGCGTGGTCGAAAAGCGCTTCATGCCTCCATGGAAGGCAGTGTCGGGCTATGGAAGCTTCAAGCACGAGAACCGTCTGACCGACGGTCAGATTAGGTCGATTCGAGCCTGGGCGGATGCCGGCGCGCCGAGGGGCGACGCCTCCAAGGAGCCCAAGCCACCGGCTTTCAGTACCGAATGGGCGCTCGGCAAACCGGATCTCGTCCTCTCTGCAGAGAAGGACTACAAACTGTCGCCTGAGGGCGAAGACGTCTACCGTAATTTCGTAATTAAGACGAATTACAGCGAATCGAAGTGGATTCGAGCCATCGACGTCGCCCCCGGCAATCGAAAGGTGGTTCACCACGTGATCGCCTTTTTGGACGGCGCTGACCGTGCCAAAGCCCTGGAAGCAAAAGCCGGCGACGGCCAGCCCGGATACGAATCATCCGGTGGCGGTGTAGGCTTTATGCCCGATGGCGCGCTCGGTGGTTGGGCACCGGGCCTTCAGCCCTTCGAAACCCCGAAAGGTACCGCTTTCGAATTAAAACCAGGCACGACCATCGTTCTCCAGGTGCATTATCACAAGAGCGGAAAGGAAGAAACGGACCGAACGAAGCTCGCGGTTTATTTAGCGGGCGAGAAAATCGAAAGGGAAATGCGCCTCGCGTGGATCGCCAACCCGTTTTTCCGATTGCAGCCAGGCAACGCAGCACAGCCCGTAAACATGGCGTTCACGCTACCCTACGATGTAACGGCATACGGCGCGATGCCGCATATGCATCTGCTCGGGAGATCGATGAAGGCATGGGTCGAAATGCCGGACGGTAAAGAAATCCCCTTGGTCCATATCGATGGTTGGGACTTTAACTGGCAGCTCACCTATGAGTTCCTACAGCCACTTAAGCTCCCAGCGGGAGCGACAATTCGGGCGACATCAATTTACGACAATTCAAAAGACAACATTAATAATCCGAATAGTCCGCCGAAACTCGTGAGATGGGGCGAACAAACCACCGATGAGATGGCGCTCTTGATCGTTTCGTACACCCGCGATACACCCGTTGGCGACTAAAGCCGAAGCGCTTGTCGATAGGGCCCTCGGCCGACTTGCCGAGCGGCCGGGATTTGTCGAACGTGAGAACCAGCGGCAGCTGGCGCTCCTCATTTCTGACTGCATTGCTGGTAACCACAACGGCGTTTTCGAGGCACCAACCGGCCTCGGCAAGTCACTCGCCGCGCTGATCCCGGCGCTTGCACATGCAATCGCTAACGAAAAGCGCATCGTGATCTCCACGTACACCAACGTGCTCGCGGAGCAGTATCTCTACAAAGATCTGCCTTTGGCGCTAAGCCTTTTCGACGAAGACGACCGCCCTGCAACTGCGTTCCTAATCGGCAGACAGCGATACGCGTGCGTCGCAGAAATAGAAGCCCATTCTCCCGACATGAAGCGCGATTATCTGCCCAAAGCGAAAGTCGGAATTGAATCGGAATTCCGCACAATAACACGTTTAAAAGGCAAAGAAGCGCTGAGTAAGTGGCGTCAAATTGCAGTTCCGCAAATCTGCCCAGCTCGAATGTGTGAATTCTACGGGCCGTGCGTGTATTACCGCGCCCGGCGCGAAGCATCGAAAGCGGGCGTCGTGATCACAAATCACAGTGTCGTGTTAATGGATTCACTCCAGGGAGAAAATCCGCTGCTAGGCAATTACGATTTCCTTGTTGTCGACGAAGCTCACGACCTGCCACAGGCGGCGTATTCTGCCTTCGAGTTCACGCTCGATGAGCGGATGCTGTCTCAAGTAGCTGCGATAGCTTCAGGAATGGAGCGCCAACTGCGGCAGCGGGCAGTTGCAAAGAGAACAGAAAGCGAGTTTAACGAAACCTTCGGCGCGTTCCGCAAAACAGTCGACGAGGCGAAATTGGAACTCTCATCTCTTGCTCCATTTGCCCCGAGGTCGGGGATTCTTGAAACTGCGCCCGAAGACATAGCAACGTTTCCAACCGTCGCTTCACGCTACGCTGAGTCAATGCGCGAGCGTATTTTCCCGCTGACCGACGTCCTTCTGGAAAGCTGTAAGCGGCTCGACGCCTTAGTGCGAAAAACAATACGTAAAGATGAGGGAGAAGAAGATACTTCAACTCTACAGGAGAGCATTCTTTCTTATCGCCAATTTCTTGCAGAGTTCGCATTTAACTGCAAGTCTCTCGCAAAACCTGAAGACAAAGCGGTCAGTTACGTAGAATCCGGATTTGCCGGCGTCTCTGCGAAGAAAGCTGTTACCGAAGTCGCGAATCTTCTAAAAGAAAAAGTGTGGAACATGCGGCCGGCGGTTTGTCTTTCTGCAACACTAGCGATAGACGGCGAGTTCGATTTCTTTCGCGGATTAACCGGCATCGACGCGCGCTTTAGTGAAATCCTCCCGAGCCCATTCGATTTCGCGCATCAAGCAGCGATCTACTTGCCGACCGATGAGGCCATCCCCGACCCCGTGGCCGTGCGAAAAGAGGGCGCGGAGGATCTCTATTACGCTGCAATTGCAAGCGAAATCGAAACCATCATAAAAGCACTCCGCGGCCGCACTCTTGCGCTCTTCCACAGTCGTGCGGAGATGGAGGGTGTCCTCGAAAAAATGGACATGCCAGAGGATCTGCCGATTTACGTCCAACGCAAATCCGGCGCCGGCATGGTAGGCGAGTCTTTTCGAAAGAATGTGCGTGCTTCGCTCTTTGCGTTACGTTCGTTTTGGACGGGATTTGACGCACCCGGAGAAACGCTGACCTGCGTCGCCCTCACGCGCATTCCATTCGAACTTCCGGTTGACCCACCGTCGCTCGTGCGACAAGCGTCGATGATTCTCGAGGGCCGCGATCCCTTTCGGGACCACTCGCTGGCAATGGCAAAAATGCTCATGAGGCAGGGTGCCGGCCGGCTGATCCGCAACGCAGAAGACAAGGGCATCATCGCAATTCTTGACCCGCGCGTCCGTACGAAATTCTACGGAGAGGCGATCCTTGAGAACCTCCCGAAAGGCATGCGCACGTTCAGAGACATCCACGATGCTATGGCTGCCATCGGCATCGACGATCCAGAGTAAAGGTATCCTAACGCGCATTGCCGAAGTGGCGGAATGGCAGACGCGGCGGTCTCAAAAACCGTTGGGGGAAACCTCGTGCGGGTTCGACTCCCGCCTTCGGCACCAGTTACGCCCGGCGGGTGATGATGCGCTGATCAACTCTTTCGTCTGCGACGATCTCGCCATCCCGGAAGCGGATGATTCGCTTGCAATGCTCGGCCACGTCCGTCTCGTGGGTCACGATGATGATCGTTTTCCCCTCGTCGTTTAATTCCTGAAACAGCGAGAGTATTTCTTCGGTCGTCCGCGAATCGAGGTTTCCGGTCGGCTCGTCTGCCAAAAGCAGAACAGGGTTATTGACTATCGCTCGTGCAATCGCGACGCGTTGCTGCTGCCCGCCCGACATCTCATTTGGCTTATGATCAATCCTTTGCGCTAGGCCCACTCTCTCCAAGGCTAATTTAGCGGGCGCGGATCGGTTCCTCGTTCCGGCGTAAATTAGCGGTAGCTCCACGTTGTGCAGCGCAGTCGCACGAGACAGCAAATTAAATGTCTGAAAAACAAATCCGACAAACTTGTTTCTAATCAGCGCAAGGTCGTCGTCCTTCAGTTCCGATACTTCCCGCCCATCAAGATGGTAGCTGCCCTTCGTCGGGCGATCTAGGCACCCAAGCACGTTCATAAAAGTTGATTTTCCGGAACCGGACGGTCCCATAATCCCTACGAATTCGCCTTCGGATATCGATAAATCGACGTTCTGCAGCGCGTGCACGATAATCGTGCCCATTTCGTAATCCTTCGAAATGCCACGCACTTCGATGACGGGCTTATTCACTGCGCAGTGCCTCGATGGGCTCCAATTTGCTGGCAAGGTATGCAGGATAAAATCCAAAGAAAATGCCGACGAGCGCAGCGAAACCGAACGCGATTACGACACCGCCCGGCACAATAACTGGCGGGACGCCCATTAACCCGGCAACAAACGTGACGCCCGCAATTCCAAGCACGACACCAACCGCACCGCCGAGTAGGCAAAGCATCACGCTCTCCAACAAAAACTGGCTAAGCAGAGCGTCTTTCGTCGCCCCCAGGGCCTTTCTAAGCCCAATTTCTTTTGTGCGCTCGGTAACTGAAACCAGCATGATATTCATAATGCCGATTCCACCAACAAGCAAGGAGACGCTTGCTACTCCGGCAAGCAAAAGGCTCAAGACCCGCGACTGTTCTTCGGCGGTTTCGATGAGCTCACCCTGATTAAATGCGCGGAAGAGCTCCTCTCCGCTGGCGTCGCGCCTAACCTTCGCAAGCGTCTTTTGGACCTGATCGAGCGTGTACGGCATCACATCGCTATTCATCGCCTGGACTGAAATTGAGCTCAGCGTTTCTCGGCGCTCGATGCGGCTAATCACGGTGTTAATTGGTGCATAAATCATGTCGTCGGGATTCATAAATCCGCCGCCCCCCTTAAAAGCCCCGATTCCGATGACTTCGAAGTCCGTCCCGTCGATTCTAACGGTTGCGCCAATGGCCGAAGTCCCGTCGCCAAAGAGTCGGTCATAAATGTCGAATCCCAGAATACAGACTTTCGCAAGCCTGTCATTCTCTTCCTCGGTGAAAAACCGCCCCTCTTTGAGTTTCACATTCCGAATCTGCTGAATCTCCGGCAGGCCACCTGTGACTTGAGAGCGTTCATTAATGGAGCCATATTTAACGCCCACGCCGCTCCGAACCTCGCCGGTCACGGCGCTGACTGTGGGAACGGAGCGTCGAATGAGATCGACGTCCTCCATTTGCAGCGTCTGCGGTGTCGCCCCAGGCGCAACGTTCCAGCGCCGATTCGGCATTACGGAGATAAGGTTGCTGCCCATCGCCTCCAACTGTTCGAGCGATTGCTTCTTCGTACCCTCGGCGATTCCTACCATCGAAATGACCGAGGCTACGCCGATAATCACTCCGAGCGTCGTAAGGATCGAACGTAGCTTATTGGAGGCAAGCGACGAAGCTGCGCTCGCTAGGCTGTCGAGAAGTGTCATCGCC
>JALYSG010000059.1 GCA_030854945.1 Armatimonadota bacterium | reverse complement strand
AAGGGATAGGAACTCGATATTGGCGGAAATAGTGCACGCGGCGAACGACGATATTTGTTGAAACCTACGAATCTCCACTCCCTTCCCTCGCGGAGGAAATAGATTTTCCGAATCTCGATGCCGATGCGGAAACCTCCGCTAATTGTAATGGTACTCCAACCTCTCATGATGGTCATCGCATCCGGCTCAACGCCCCCGGGGTACAATTCCCGGAGCGGAGCGCGGAGGAATTCGGCTCCCTAATTTCTGTCAGAAATCCTCAGGAGGACATTCAAGCCGACATGCCAGCCACCGGCAAAATCACCCAAGTCTTAGGCCCCGTTGTAGACGTTCGATTCCCAGCGGAGCAACTGCCAAACATCTACAGCGCGATTACTGTGACGAACAGTGAGCGCAACGTCGCCCTCACCCTCGAAGCAGCCCAGCACCTTGGCGACGACCTTGTGCGCTGCGTCGCGCTTTCGACGACGGACGGCCTCGTTCGCGGCATGGAAGCCGTGGACACCGGGTCTCCGATTTCGGTGCCGGTGGGCGATATCACGCTTGGGCGGGTTTTCAACCTGGTAGGCGAACCGATCGACGAAGGCGCCCCGATCCCTGCGGATGCCAAGCGGATGCCGATTCATCGAGGCTCGCCGAGCTTCATGGACCAGAGCGTGAAAACGGAAATTCTGCAGACGGGCTTGAAAGTCGTCGACCTTTTGGTGCCGTTCAACAAGGGCGGAAAGATCGGGCTGTTCGGCGGCGCCGGGCTCGGGAAGACGGTTTTGATCCAGGAACTGATTCGCAATATCGCGGTGGAAGCTTCGGGTGTATCGATGTTTGCCGGCGTCGGAGAGAGGACGCGCGAGGGCAACGACCTTTGGCTGGAGATGCAGCACACCAAGTTCAAGGATGCACAGGGCAACGAAGCCGCCGTTATCGACAAGATGGCGATGGTCTTCGGCCAGATGAACGAGCCGCCCGGTGCGAGGCTTCGCGTTGCTCTCTCCGCGCTTACGATGGCGGAATATTTCCGCGACGAGCAGGGCCTCGATGTTTTGATCTTTATCGACAACATTTTCCGGTTCGTTCAGGCAGGTTCGGAGGTTTCGGCTCTGCTTGGGCGTATGCCGAGCGCTGTCGGCTATCAGCCGACACTAGCCACCGAAATGGGAATGCTGCAAGAGAGGATCACCTCGACTACCAAGGGTTCGATTACTTCGGTCCAAGCGGTTTACGTGCCTGCCGACGACCCCACGGACCCTGCGCCCGCAACAACCTTCAGCCACTTGGACGCCTACGTTTATCTTGAGCGACGTATTGCCGAAAAGGGCATTTATCCGGCGGTAGACCCACTGGCTTCGACTTCCAAGAACCTCGACCCGCGCATTGTCGGAGAGGCTCACTACGATGTCGCGCGCGGCGTCCAGCAGATTCTGCAGCGATACAGAGAATTGCAGGACATCATCGCGATTTTGGGTATCGACGAGCTTTCGGACGACGACAAGCTGGTCGTGGCACGGGCGCGCAAGATCGAGCGATTTCTGTCTCAGCCAAACTTCGTTGCCGAGCAGTTCACAGGCAATCCCGGACGGTTCGTCAAAGTCGACGACACGATCGCGGCTTTCAAGGAGATCCTTTCAGGGAACCTGGATGAGCTGCCTGAGCAAGCGTTCTACATGTGCGGCGGCCTTGATGACGTGCACGAGAAGGCGAAGGCGCTCGCGGCGGTCTAATGGCACACTCTTCCTTCCAACTCTCCGTCGTCGCCCCCGATAAAACCGTCGTCGATGAAGTCGTCGATTCTGTGATCGCGCCTGGAATGCAGGGCTATTTCGGTATTCTGGCGGGACACGAGCCGTTCGTGACCCAGCTAAAGCCGGGCGTAGTCACGTACCGTGACGCGGCAGGGGCTGAAAGCCACGTTTTCGTTGCCGGCGGGTTTTGCGAAGCGAGTGGCGATTCCGTAATCATCCTCGCAGATCGCGCCGAGCCACCAACGACCAAAGAACGTGCGACGTCACTTGCGGCCGCTGAAGTAGCCCGGCAACACGGCCATGAGATCGACATTGTCGATCACGCTTAGCGTCTTACGCAATGTCCAGGCTCAATTTGCTTTTGCGGCTATTTTCCCGAATTTGTAGATTCGGATGAAATTATCGTCGCCGCACCCAACTACATAGGCGCCGTTTGCCACCCACGCGATTGGGCTTCCCATATAGCTCATGCCTTCAAGCTTGACTAATCTCGTTAACCCCTTTGTGTCCCAAACCTGAACCGAGCCGTCTGTGGAACTGCTAAGGGCAAATTGCCCGGCGGGATGAAAGAGGACTTTGGTAACCCAGTCTCCGTGACCTCTCAGATAAGATATTCGGGTTTTCTTTTGCAAATCCCAAACACCAAGGGCACCGTCGCGACCAGCCGAGAGGAGCCTTGTTCCGGTAACGTTCGTATCCACGTCGTTTACGCCAAAGCCTGGGTGGCCGCCGAGAGTAAACGCGGGCAGATAGCTTGTCGCGTTATAGACAATGACACCGTTAGCAAGGGTTCCTGCAACCATCCGGCCGCCTTTAGCATATCGGGTGCCATAGATATTGGCTCCCTTACCAGCAATGGTTACCAGGGGCTTGCTCATGTTCGCCAAATCCCAGACTTTAGAGGTGTCGTCGTCGCTGGTGCTCACGAGCTTGGTACCGGTGGAATCAAACCAAAGCGCATTGATCGAGCGGATGTGCGCTCCCTTGATTGTGTTGATGACCGCACCCGACTTAACATTCCAGATGCGGATTTCGGCATTCTCCGACCCGGTGGCGACTCGGTCGCCCTTGGGGCTCCATGCAACTGCGCGACACGGGAAGTTATGACCTGTAAAGATCAGCTTTGTCATCCTGGTTTTGGCGTCGATGATGCGCACCGTTCGATCGGCCAGCGAGGCGGCGAACAGCGTGCCGGTAGGAGCTGCCGCAAAGGCGAAGGCTTCCTGCCCCAGCATCGCGCCGGCGGGGGTGAGACCGTATGCTACTTGGCCCGCAGCCGCCGTGACTAAAAGGCTTGTGAGAATCATGTAAAGTGCTTTCCTCCTGGAAATTCGGGATACGCTCGTCCTAAAGCGCTTATAGTTTGGACGGGCTAATCCTGCGGAGGTGTCGCTGAGGTAAACACTCGGAGTGCAAGTTGCCGGATGGACCATCGACCTCGCCCGGGAGCAATCGCTGCCGGAGTCCACGCTTTCGGATTGGCTTGATAGGTCTGCCCGGGCCGGCTACAACTCGGTCGGCCTATATCTGGAACATAGGTACGCGTATCCTTCGGCGCCGCAGGCGGCAGCGTCTGGCTGCCTAACGCCTTCGGTGGCTTCGTCCTTGGTTGCTTCGTCGCCGGTCCGGGTCATACCGTTCTTGAACACACTCGGGCATATGGAAGGGTTTATGCGGAGCGAGGGATTGCAGTGGCTGAGTGAGGGGCACTCAGACGGCTCGGCGCAGATGTGCCCGTCGCGGCCGGAGTGCGTTTCGTTTGCGCAGAGTTTGGTCTCCGATGCGCTATCCGTGTTTACTGATGAGTGGGTGCATCTGGGCGGCGACGAGACGCGGCAGCTGGGACAGTGCGAGCTTTGTACCCTTCGCGATAAATCAATGATTTACGCCGATTATTTTGGGTCGCTATGCAAATGGGTTTTATCCCAGGGGCGACGACCGTGCCTCTGGGCAGATATGTTGATCGAGCATCCGGAGGTCTTGGACTTGCTGCCGAAGGAGACCGTGCTTTTCGACTGGCAATACCACCAATCGCCGTTGGGTACGTCGCGGGCCTTTCGCGATGCGGGGTTCGATGTCGTTTGTTGCCCGGCTGTTCGGAGCTACGATTCGGCTTGGTGTCATCTGGATGCGACTTACGAGAACGTGGATGCCCATTCCTCGGCATCTGAGCAAATTGGAGCTCTGGGTGTTTTTGTGACGACGTGGGAGTTTTCTTACTTTACGAATTACTTTTCGACGCTGCCGATTATTTTTGCTGCCGGTCGTCGATTAGGAGGCGAATCGTGGGAAGATGCGCTGCTTGCTGAGGGAGGGGACGAATTTGTGCAAATGGCGGACATTGTTGGCCGTAAGATCGAAGAAACGACGCCTTTCCTGGCATCCGGCCAGTGGAGGAAAATTCGGCAGAACATGGTGTTGAGCCAAGATCCTTTTCGCTTGTGGCGTGTTTGGCGCGAGGAGGCATGCGGACCGGTCGGCGACCGCATTTTGGAATTGGCCGGGAGTGTTACTGCATCGTCTCCAGAGATTCGATATCCGGCGGAGTTTTATGCTTTCTGCGTGAATTGGGTTCGCAGTTGCGAACACGCCTACCGTCACTACAAAATGGGCGAAACGGAGTCCGCTGCAAATGTGCTCAAAGCTGCCGCAGATAGTTTCGATACGCTGATTGATTGGATGGGCCACTTCTCGTCGCTTGGGGGCTCGGCGGCCGACGTCCACCGCGCCATGCGCCTAAAGATCCGAGTTATCGACGTGGCGAGTGCTGTTTCGGGCCTTCAGAAGTACTTGCCGGCGTTCGAGATATTGTCTCACCCAGCCTACATTCCCGGGGACCAAGCCGCCTGGCGGACCGGGCAGTACTAATTTGCTACTATATTGACGATGCGGCCAGGGACGACAATGATCTTTCTGATTGTTATTCCTTCGAGGGCATTTGCAACCTTCTCGCAATCGAGAGCGGCGCGCTCGAGATCCCTCTGCTCGATTTCCGCGGGTACGCGAACACTGCCGCGTAATTTTCCGTTAACCTGAACCGCGATATCGACTTCGTTGCGTGTCAGCATTTTCGAATCGGCCTTCGGCCAGGATTCATTTAGCGTAAATCCCTCTTTGCCGATGATTTGCCAAAGTTCGTCGGCAGAATGCGGCGCGATCGGCGAAAGCAGCAGTATTAGGGATTCTACGGCTTCATCAAGGGCAGCGCTGCTGCCTTCGTGAACTCGAGAGAAGTCAGTGATATGGTTAGTTAGTTCCATCAACGCGGCTACGGCCGTGTTAAAAGAGAACTCAGAAATGTCATCCGTAACTTTCGCAATGGTTGCGTGCACTTTGTGGCGAATTTCGGTCTCTTCGGGGGTGATATCGTTTAGGGAGCTTCGCCATTCCGCGTTCCTGCGAGGCAAGTAGTCGTTCACCAATCTATGAACTCGATTCAGGAAGCGAACGGCGCCTTGCACGCGCTCCTCCGTCCACTGAATGGTTTGCTCGAAGGGCGCTTCGAAGAGTTCATAGATCCGAATGGCGTCAGCGCCATATCGCACTGCGGCTTCTTCAGGCGTTACCACATTGCCTTTAGATTTACTCATCTTCTCCCAACGCCAGAAGACTTTGTCCTCCGGCATTGCCTTCGCATCGTCGTAGGAAAGCATGATGCCGACTTCGCCGACTTTGAGCGTCTCGTTCTCGTTTGCTGCCCGAAAAGGAGTTGGGGCGAGGAGCATTCCTTGGTTTCTGAGCGTGGCGAAAGGCTCGATAAAATTCAAAATGCCCGCGTCGTGGAGAGCTTTTGTCCAGAAGCGCGCATAGAGTAAATGCATCACTGCGTGCTCCGCGCCCCCGACGTAGCAATCGATCGGCATCCAGTAGTCGACTTTGCCTCTACCAAACGCTTCTTTGTGATTATGGGGGTCGCAAAAACGCAAAAAGTACCACGAAGAACAGGCAAAACCGCCCATCGTGTCGGTTTCGCGCTTTGCCGGAGTTCCGCATTTCGGACAGGTTGTATTTACGTATTCCGGAATATCTGCAAGGGGCGACTCGCCGTTGTGACCGGGCTCATAGCTTTCGACATCCGGAAGCAGCACCGGCAATTGATCAGCTGCAACTGGCACCACGCCGCAGCCGCTGCAGTGAATAATGG
>JALYSG010000040.1 GCA_030854945.1 Armatimonadota bacterium | reverse complement strand
GCCGTTGGTCAAGGGATGATCCCCGCCCATCATGAGCGAGCCGCCGACCATGGCGTCGAGCGCTAAGAGAAATGAAACGAAATGCATTGTTAATCGCCTCCTACGTCTCTATTATTACCCGCGCGGGGCACACTTCCTGCGTGCCAGAATGAGAAATATGAAGCGTACGCTTCCATTGGTCCTTTTTCTCATCGTGGCGGGTTGTAACGCACCTCCGTCGCAGATCGGTGGAAAGCTTCCGGAGAAAGTTTACGCGCGGGTCATTTCGCTCAGCCCTTCCCTTACCGAGTTGGTGGCGCTGTTGAATTCGACTAACCTGCTGATTGGCCGTACAGCGGGAGATGAGAGGCCCGCATACATCAAGCAGATTACGATTGTGGCCAACCCCTTGCCGGACATCGAGAAGATCGTGAAGTTGCAGCCCGACCTCATCATCGTCGAGGAAAACCTCATCAATGCAGCCGATATGGCGAAGCTCAAGGGATTGAAGGGGATCGACATCGAGGTCTTCAACATCGATTCGATCAAGCAGTGGGAGGAGTCGGTTTGGAAGCTCGGCAACCTTTTGCAATCGCACACGCGAGCGTCCGACGTTATCGACCGGGTGCATCAAGCTCAGGCAAACGCAACGCTTCCGAAGTCGATGTACCGCCCCAAAGTTTTGGTTGCCATGAGCGCAGCTCCGCCGTGGGTTGCAGCAACAGGCAGCTACCAAGCGGACGTGGTGCGCGCCGCAGGAGGAGAGCCTGTCGGCCCGAGTGGCGACCGCTTCTTCGCAGTGAACCCTGAGGATGTCGTTAAGTGGAACCCGGACATTGCTTTCGTGTCGGATTCGGTGGGTAAGTTCAGCGGACCCGCGTGGGGAGCGACGCGAGCGGGTAGAGACAGTGAAGTTTTGCAGGTCGATCCAAACATTTTGCTGCGCACCGGCGCCGACCTCGAGAAACTCATCGACGCAATGTCCAAGGAAATTCGACGGGTAGGCTCCACCCGATGAAGCAGATTGCCGAGATCGGTGTTTTTGGTGGTTCTGGCTTCTATTCCTTACTTGAGAATGTTCGCGAGGCCAAGGTCGATACTCCGTACGGCCCCCCAAGTGACAGCGTCTTCCTGGCAGAGGTTGGCGGCCGGAAAGTTGCCTTTCTCCCGCGGCACGGACGGTTGCACACGATTCCTCCGCACATGATCAACTACCGCGCAAACGTCTGGGCGATGCGCTCGCTGGGTGTCCGCGCTGTGATTAGCCCCTGTGCTGCGGGCAGCCTTCAAAGGAACGTCAAGCCAGGCGATTTCGTCGTTAGCGACCAGTTCGTCGACAGGACGCGTGGGCGGATCGACACCTTTTTCGACGGACCGATCGTCACTCACGTCAGCCCGGCAGACACTTACGATCCAGTGCTTCGCAAGCTTGCCATCGACATGTGCCGCAAGAACGGTATCGAAGTGCATGAGACTGGAACCGTTGTCGTCATACAAGGGCCACGCTTCAGCACCAAAGCCGAAAGCAAGTGGTTTTCCGACGCGGGCTGGGAAGTCATCAACATGACTCAGTACCCTGAAGCCTATCTATGCAGGGAACTGGGGATGGCGGTAGTCAACATCGCTCTTATCACTGACTACGACAGCGGACTGCACGCAGACGTGGCGCCGGTAACGGCACAACAAGTGCTTGCGGTTTTCGAAAAGAACGCCGAACGCATCCGGCAGGTCGTCCTTGATATGATCACCGGAATGCCGGCTGATCTAAAGTCGCTCGGTGCCCGTGAAGCGCTGCGGTTTACCCGCGGCGATGGGCACGCTCAATCCGAATCTGACATTCGAATCTTCGAAACGGAGTTCTAAATAAAGTGATGCTTTCGCTGCTGCCCTTATTCGCGTGCACGAGTTTGACCGCCCCTACAATCGAGCAGGACGATTGGAATGTCCTCGGCGAGATTCAGGCATTTGGTCAAACGGACAGTGACGGGCGCATGTCGCCTGCGCGTAAGGTGCCGATCAAGTTTCCGAAGGACTTTGTCGCGCCGGTAGATCCGTTAGGGCCTGGATTCGATTACGCAGGGGGCAAGGTTTTGCTCAATGAGTGGGGGAACTTGGGCCACGTTCACTGGGGGCAAGGCGGTTGGGGAGAACTGCGCGAACTCTATGTAAAAGCTCAAGAGAAGATCGGTGCCGGCAGCGCAGTTCCTTGGAAAGTCAAGGCAATTCTGTTTACGCGAACAGACCTGTTGCACGAGGATAAGAACGGTGTTCTGATACCTCAAGACAATGTTCTCTTCGAGACGGACATAAATTTAATTCTCGAAAGTTTCGCCCGAATGGAGGCATTTATCGAGGCCTACTCGATGGGTGCGGTGGATGTTCAAACCTCGTTCACGTTTGAACGTGAACCTGTCGTCGGCGTTCATAAACTCGATGTATTCAACTTCTCGCCCCTGGCCGCCGGAAACTCGTATTATCGCGGGCGTTTTAATCGCGGTGAATTCGACAGCGTTATGTATTTCTACGTCGGCGCTGAGGCGGAGGCGCCCAGCTTTGGATCGACCATGGGTCGTACGAACGGTGCAACGCAGTCACAGATCTTGTACGCGAATGGCCGTGAAAACGGGGCGCGCATTGGCCACACCGAGGAACTGGTCCGACAATTCTTGCAGCAGGTTCGTCAGACGGCAGCAACCTGGGGATATGGAACGGGGTACGACCCGCTGCTGCCGCCCGTTGAGAACAATCCTCGGAGCGCGTACTCGCCTAATTCAATGGGTTTTAGCGGAGACTTCGGCTATTTGAGAGACTACGCCCGATTCGCGATTACTCCCGGCCTTTGGGCAAAGGCGCGCAACCGGGTTGAGCCCGACTACGTCGCGGCTTTTAATCAGACGAAAACTTTTGACGGCACCCTGAGGCGATGGACCGACGTTGCGGATGACCCGTGGGCGGGCCTTCCGCTCGTCAACCAAGGGGATATCGCAAGGCGAATCGGCGCCGACAACGTTGGTATTCACGAGTCCGCGCACCACATCCTGTGGCTTCCGAGTTCGGGTGATTATAGGACCCCAATCAAGACCCGAATCGATTTCGGCGACATTACGCTCAATAACCAACTCAATCCCGCCCGAGAGGGTCTCGCGAGGATCGGCTACGGCGACCGCGATCTGATCATCGTTAGGCTGGATCTTGCCGACTTCGTGATACGGCACCTTGGGGATCACGCCGCGGGAGCTGACCCGCCTGCCAACGTCATGGGCATCACAAAGGGGGCAGGCGACCGCCTCTACGTTGTGCTCGACACCAAGCTTTCGAATGACACCCTCTCCGAAGTAAATCTGCTGAGTGCCCGTAACGAGCGATCGGGGCTGGTGGTAATGACTAAAGGCGTGTTCGCAACGCGTGAGCCGATTTCATTGAAGTTCGGAGCGGAGGTGCCCGAAGCTAGGTTCTCCATAACGGACGACCAAGGCACCGGGTTGACGCTCACCAACGGCACGCTCGACCTCGCTAACACTTCTGCAGGCGTCCACGTCCTTCGGGCCACGGCAGCTTTGCCGTCCGGCGAAAGGATTGAGCGTCCATTCGTCATCCGCGTTGTAGATCCAGTTTCCATTGACAAGCTTCAGTACACACGCGGTGAATTGCGCATGACGCTCAGCAACCACGGGCCTGCTCGAGAAGCCGCGATAGATGTCCAGCTTCCCGCGGGATGGTCCACCGAAGACGCGCTTAGAACGATCACCCTTAACGCGAACGAAACGTCGATCATATCGACTCGCGTTGTCATTCCAGAGGCAGCAGCTGCGGGACCGGCGGGCATCACGGTCAGCGCTACGGTGCCAGGGCATAGTCCTTCCACCGCTCGCGTTTCGGTGACGCATTCCACAGCACAGGATTTGGTACACCACACCTTTGAGACCGGCACCGACGGCTGGGACGCGGCGCGATGGGACCGCGGCGGTTGGACCGTGGCTTCGGAAGATGGCGGTGGTACGGGTAGGTCGCTTGCAGTTCGGGATGCGGGAGGGGTTCGGTGGGGCAAAGTAACGGCTCTCGGCAGATACCTGGATGGCGGCCGGCCCGATCCTAAATTCCAGGGCTACGAGGCTAGCGATTACCCATGGGTCACCTTCTCGGCAAAGTCCGATGGCAAGACTCCTCTTGCGTTGACATTCATAGCGAACGGCTTGAGGTGCATTGCAATGATTACGGGGGACGTCGAGCCACATCCCTCGATTCGGCTGCTGCCACGTGTTCACTTTGTGCCGGACGGCACTTGGCAGAGCGTTAGTTACAATTTAGCCGCTGCGTTGGGTGGGGCAGGCGTCGCCCAGTTCATAACTGACATTGCCTTTGGCGATCCCCGACAGTTCGTCGAAAACCAATATCACAGCGACAAGATTCAGACACATTGGATTGACGAATTCAAGATTTCAAAGGCTGCGGTCCAGACCAATGTTCCGGAGGACACCGACGCAGAACTCACTCCAGTCGGAAGCGTTACGTCGACCGACCCGTACTTGCGTGCCCTCGGCGCGGCAAAAGCTCAGGGAACCCCCGAGGAACTGGCCGGATTGCGAGCGATGTTGAGGGACGTCGACAACGTGGCACGCCTCAATGCCGCCGCAGCGTTCGCCCGAATCAAGGACCCCGAAGCAATTCCAGCGCTGATAGAAGTCGGGAAAATGGAGCGCGTTCCGTATCCGGCGATGATGTTCGTGCGTGCGCTTGCTTTCCAGGACACGCCGGAAACCTGGGCAGCCGTGCAAGCGATCGTTCGACAGGGGCGCGCCGAAGAACTATCGCTGGCCGAAGCTGCCAGGTTGATGGGCGAAAAAAAGGACCCCAAGTTTGTTGAGAGCCTTTCGATTCTAATTACTGCAAAATCATGGATGGCCCGACGTGAGGGGGCCCTTGGCATGGCAGCGATACCAACCGATCCCGGCGCCCAAATGCTTATGACTTTCCTCTTGGAGGTCGATCCAATGGTTCGACTCGCGGTGGGCCAGGTCGCCCGGGTGGACATCGACCCAGTCGGCCGGCGAATGGAGTGGGGGAGCATTAACGACCTTTCGAGCGTTGTCCGGGCGTACAACTACGCTGCCCTCACGCGATCTGTCGATCCCTTGCTGCGGTCGCGAGGCTACGCCGGACTAAAGGAAACCGACACCGACATCCGTCGGATTATTGCCGAGCAGCTTGAACTCAACCCGCATGAATCGCACGTGTCCCACCTGCTCGGACTACTGAGTGACGCTTCGCCCGAAGTTCGTGCCGCCGCCGTGACTTCGCTCTTTAGAATGCCGGGTGCCCGCACCTTTTCGGAAATGTCCGTGATTGCCGGAGAGAATTACGACGCAGTTTTGTATCCGCTCTTGGACGCGGCGCGCGCCGGAAAGATCGAACTGCCCCGAGCGATGCTCGAACGACTTTCCACGCACAGGAACCCGCTCATCAGAGACACTGTTAAGGAGTTAATACGATGACGATCATCTTCGGGTCGGATCACGCCGGATTTCCGTTGCGGCGAATATTGGCAAGCCGGGCGATTGATCTCGGCTATGCTGTTAGTGAAGTCGGGGCGCAGGACGAACAGCCATACGACTACCCGGACGCAGCAGGGGAACTTGCATCCCGTATTCAGAAGGGCGATGCGGATTTGGGAGTTCTGATATGCGGCACCGGCATCGGCATGTCGATCGCCGCAAACCGGTTCAAGGGTGTACGTGCGGCCGTTGCTTGGAACGAAAGAGTAGCGCGGCTCGCCCGAGAGCATAACTTCGCGAACATTCTTTGTTTAGGAGCGCGACTCATAGACTCGGACCAGGCAATCGAAATCTTCGATGCGTTTCTCCACGAACCGGTGAGCGGCGAAACCCGTCATGCTCGTAGAGTTGCTAAAATGGATGCAATCGTGGACGCACAGACGCCCACCGCAATTGCGTCGCAAGCGTAGAGAAAATTGTATGAAAACGATTTGGGTCGCACTGTCCTTCGTGGCGGCATGTTCGGGCATCATCTTCGGCACATCGCTTAGACATCGCCAAGAAGCGGGCAGTGGCCTTCTTTCTTCGAGTGAGTTGCTTGCGCTGCGATCGAGCGGTGGGGGCGCATCGCGAGAGACACCGTGGTTCCCTGCGACGGCGTACTACGACCAAATTCGCCGCATCGTTTCGGCAGAGTTTGTAGACCCGATTAGCGACCAAACAAAAATGGCGCAAAGCTCGTTGCGCTATATGCTTCGTTCTCTGAACGACCCGGAGACGCGGTACTACGAGCCTGAGGCATGGAAAGCTTATTTGGGGCGCCTGTCCGGATCCTACGAAGGAATCGGAGCGGACATCGTCGCACTCGAAACAATGTCACCTGGCGGGCTAACACTCCCCATAAGAATTCTCTCGGTGGCGCCGGGTGGCCCCGCCGAGCGCGCGGGTTTGAGAGCTGGTGACATTGTCGAAGCGGTCGACGGCCGCTGGGTTGCGAGCCGCTCGCTCTTCGAAGAACTGCAGGTCGCAAGTGACGCGTTCACCGAAAAGAAGATCTCGCGAGAGGAGTACGACAAGATCTGGCAGGCTGTGCGAGCAAAGTCGGAAAAGATGATTTCGGTCGAAGAGGCCATAGGCAAACTTCAGGTAGGAGCCGGGCCGGTCAATGTAGAGGTTCGTCGTGCCGGCGAACTGATCAAGCGAGCAGTGGAAAAGCATGTCACAGAGGTGGAGCTGGTCGCGGCAAAGGGTGGTTCGGTGACCATCCGCGGCTTCGGCCCAAACACAGCAGAAGACGTCGCGGAAGCTATCGTCGGAAGAAACGCCCTCACGATCGATCTGCGAGGCAATCCTGGCGGCTCTTATGAGGCAATGGTAGAAACGTTAGGCAAGATCGCTCCTGGGGGAACGCTTGCCCAGGTCAAAGGCGACCCGAAGGCGCCACTCGATAAGCTGACTCATAAATCGGAGGTCGCAAAGGCGCCCTCGGTCACGGTTCTCGTGGACGCGGGCACCGCTCGAGAAGCCGAAGTCTTCGCCTACGCGCTCCGCGATTTAGTTGGCGCCAAGATCTTGGGTGGCCCGACAGCTGGGCTGGCCCGCAAGGTGCTTCGATTCTCGTTACCGGATGGCAGCGGCTACAGCATTACGTCCGGCCACTACTACGATGCGGCCGGTAACCCATTGGTACGTGAGGACGTTGCCGCGCGCAAGGCTCGCGAAAAGGCGGAGGCGGCACGATGAAAACAGCGGCCAAGGTCTTCATCGCAATTGTTGCCTTCGTGGTGGGCATTCTCGGTGGCTATGCGTGGAAGGATGTAGCCGCGGGTGAACTGCCGGATATGGCGGGTATCTCCGCCGCAATACGTGGCGAAAGTGCGCAAGGAAGGGAGCTATCTCCCACTTCCGTCGTGGCAGATGCGCTGTCAGCAGTCAATTCCGTATTCTACGGGACACCGGATCGACAAGACCTCACGTACAGCGCGGTCGCGGGCATGCTGGCGTCGCTCGAAGATCCCCACACAATGCTGCTCGAACCTGCAATCGCTGCGCGATTTGAAGAAAAGAACACAGGGCAGTACGTGGGCGTTGGCGCCGAGCTAACCAGGGATCCGCTGGGCGCACGCATTAAACGCATTTTCAAGAACAGCCCTGCCCAAGCGGCCGGAATCAAACCGAACGATGTCGTTACTCATGTCGACGGCGAGGCCGTTGGGGGCAAAGACCTCGTGGATGTAAGCGAGTCGATACGCGGCAAAGCAGGCACATCAGTGCGGCTAGGGATTTTCCGAGAGAACAGCGCTCAGCCGCTGAATTTCACAGTTAGACGTAGGGCAGTGGACATCCAAGATGTATACGGCACGGTCTTGACCGGCGACCTAACCACGGGAAGACCTAGAGTGGGTTATCTGGAAGTGCGGTCGTTCAGCGAGACGATTATGAGTCAGTTCGACGAAGAGCTTGCTGCCCTCGAATCGCAAGGCATTAAAGGACTCATCATAGACCTTCGAGGCAACCCCGGGGGCCTTCTCAGCGCAGCCGTCGATATGAGTGCGCGGTTCATCGATGGCAAAGTAATCACAACGATGAAGATGCGCAACGGTGAACCCGAGGTATTCGTCGCCCCGAGCGGCTGGGCCGATGGACGCAGCTACCCGCTCGTCGTACTCGTTGACGAGAACAGCGCTAGCGCTTCGGAAATATTCACGGGTGCCGTCAAGGACTATCACAGAGGGACGATCGTTGGTCAGCGAACTTACGGCAAGGGCTCAGTGCAACGCATGCTGGCAATGGCCGACGGCTCGCAAATCAAGCTGACCATCGCGCGCTACTACCTTCCTAATGGCGAGTCCATCCAGAGACGCGAATCCGACGAAGGCGAGTACATCTCCGGTGGCATCGAGCCAGACATAGACGTGGAAAAAGATCGCTTAGCGGTAAATGGCGACTTGAAGACTGATAATCAGCTTCGAAAAGCTGTGTCGGTTGTTCTTGAGAAACTCTAGTCTTAGGCGGTCGGCGGGCAGGAAATGAACGGCTTGTGTCGTAATTACTTTCATGCTTACGGCGCTTCTTACGCTGGCTCTTGCGCAAAACGCTCCGATCACCCTTTACCGCGGGTCGGACATTGCCGGTTCAGATACGAAATATTGGTCGGTTGAAGATACTCAGATCGACAAGAGCGACCCTGTGCGATCCTCTGGACAAGGATTGGTGCTATTCCTCGGCAAGGACAAGCGGGCATTTCTGCGCTTCGGCGACCTGAGGCGCGCCCTAGGGCCGAATAAACGGATCGTCTCCGCCAAGCTAATCCTGACGCCGGCGTACATCACCTCGGGCGGCAACCTGACGTTGCATCGCTTCGGTACCTCTTGGCACGAAAGCGCGGGCACGGGGAACATTCAGCCGACAACCCCAGCGTGGTCGACAAGTTGGAACTTTAGGCATTTCGGCGAGCGCCGAGCGGCGATTCGCTGGAGAGATGGCGGCAGCGAGTTCCTTGCGGCGACGCCCTCCGCACAGCAACAAGTCGAGATAACGTCGGATAGCGTCGTTCTCGACGGGTTGGCTGCCGACGTCCAATCTTTTTATGACAAGTGGTACGACAATAACGGCTGGGCGCTGCAGTTTAGCGGGGACGGCGGGTTTAACTCTGCCGAAGGCAGGCAGTCCGGCCCACGGTTGGAGTTGGTGACCGAAAATGTCGCTTCGAGAGCCGGGGCAGATTTGAGCGTAACCTACATTGAGCGCACCCCTGAGTACAAGCGATACGACAACCGTGGCGCTTACGTACCGAACGGCGAATCGGGAATGGGCGTGTTAGTGAAGCCCGGCGAAGCGGACACTAAAAAGTGGCCCTCCGACGGCGAAGCCGTTACCTATACAGCGCATATTAAGAACGTCGGCTCGGAGCCGGCGAGCGGCTTTACGTTTGAGTGGTCGGAAACTTTCGCGTTAGCGAATTCCGGTGATTCTGCGGTGGCTTTGGCACCCGGGCAAGAGACTACGGTAGCACTTCAAACGAAATTCAAGAACGATCAAAGAGACCACCGAACAATGCCGGTTTCCATCCGCATTAAGCCCAAAGGGGACGATGCTTTAGCGGCGAATGATTTTCTGGAGATTCAGGCAAATGCACTCAATATCGGCATTTATCTAGACCAGGCGTACTACGCAGAATTCTCCAAGCAAACGAACACCGTAGGTTCGCATTCGTTCGAGGACTGGATTCAGTGGCAGTTCCGTATTTGGAACGATGTGTTCTTAAAGCACAGCCGATTCTCGTTCGCGGAGGATGGAGGCCTTGAGCGAATGCGGGTCGGCAGAATCACGATTGTGCCCACTGGCAGCATCGGTGAAGTGTTCCCTGCGGGAGAGCCTAATTTGGTTTATGATGGCGAATGGGGGTTTGGCGACATCTCAGGAATAGGAACGAACCGTACAAGAGCAGATCGTGACCTCCTGTACGGCCTCAGTCATCGGGTTGGGTTGATTGCGCTCGAAACAATGAGCGTCCCGCCGTCCAATGCGCAAGGTGAAGGAGGCAGGGTTCGCCTGCAGGTCAACGGACGTACGCCCACGCGCGGGTCCGTCGATCCGTATCCCGGCCTGATGGGAGGCGGAGACACCCGCAACGAGCTCTTGATACCTGCGCAGATAGCGGTACCGAATACACCTACCAGGCACGTGGTCTACACCAGCCCGTTATTTCTGCCCACCGACCTTTATTCGCGCACCGAGATTGCCGCGCTAAACGCAAATGTCGGTTTTCGAAGAGGGTTTTACGGCGAGTACCTCTACTCCATTCCTAAAATCAACATCCTACGAATATCAGATCGCAATGGCAATTTGCTCGACAAGGGCACCCTCCGGTTCTATCAAATGAGCAGCGGAGAAATAAGAAACGAGGAGCCGGCCTTCGTCCTAGATTTCGATAAAGGCGTCGCTCGTCTTCCTGACCGGCAGATGGGGCTAGCTTCCCCGTTCACGACACTTACCGGCCACACCCTCGCACCCAATCCTTTTGGCCCTTACGATGTCTCTGGTGCAAACGGCGTTTTTCTCATTCGTTTGGACTACGCTGGGCAAGTCGAGTGGACGTGGCTCAAGGCTTGGCAGCTATTCGATATGTTTGCCCGGGGCAACAAATCAATCGCCACCAATGAACTGCGGTTCAATGTTGCGACAAAACCGATAAAGGAACAGGATTGGGCGTTCAAGAAAACCGCAATCGATAGCATCAACAGCAGCGGAGACAATCTTGCCGCACTTCTCGATGGAAATCCTTCGACGGCTTATCGGGCGGGCGACAAGGTCGGCGATTGGGTGGAAATAGATATCGGCCGCGACCGACCCATCGGAGAAGTCAGGCTCCTCGTCGACAGCGGCTCCGCGTTCTGGCAAAGTTTCGACGTTATGGTCTATGGCACCGGCCAAACCTTCAGTCAGGCGCGCACGTTTGCCGGTGAAGGCAACTGGCCTTTCGCCGCAGCCATGCAGAGGGACGTGGAGGCGGACGGCAGGGTCAGCGTTGCATATCGGTCGGCACCGCAAACGGTGCGGTTTATCCGTTTCGTTAATAAGTTGGGCGGGCCGGGCTCGACCGCCGGCATCGAGATCCGTGAAACGGATATCGGCCAGTGAAGGTTGGCGTCCTCACTTTTACCGATGGGCGAAAACGATGCGCGGACTTATTAGATCAGGATTGCCGGCGGTTTCAATCCGAGGTTGACAGTTGGCTCACGACCGAGGGGCACGAGGCTGTCGAGTTTTCGCAGATCGTCTGGAATTACCGCACTGCAATCGACGGCGCGGAGCGCATGAATGAGAAAAAATGCGACGCGGTCATTTTCAATTTCTGCGTTTGGGCGTTTCCTGATTTCGCCGCGCAAGCGGCGATGTGCGTGGAAGCGCCTATATTGTTTCTGGGAAATGTGAATCCGCGCTTTCCCGGATGGGTCGCGTTCTTTGCTGCGGCTGGAGCGCTGGATGAAATAGGCAGGCCGTTTGGCCGCGCTTTGGGCGACCTGGGCGATGCTTTCGTTGGTGATTCCGTGCGGCAATGGCTGCATAAGAACGGCGATAAACGGCAAATCGGGATTTCTGCCGCCGAGACGTTGCGAGGGTTGCGATACGGCGAATTCGACGGGCCCAGCATGGGGATGTACACAGGGCACATCGACCCATCGCAATGGATGGAGCAGTTTGGAATTCATGTGCATCACCGTTCGCAGCTGACGCTGGCGTTCTTATGCGATGCGGTAGCGGACGACCGTGTTGAGCACGGCGTGAATTGGTTGGAGAAAAAGTGTAAGGAGATTCGGTGGGGTGACTTGCTCACTCGGGAGCACTTGTCGCGGCAGGTCCGGCTTTATTACGCGACGAAAGATTTCTGCAGAGACGAGGGGATTGATTTTCTGGGGCTGACCGGCCAATTGGATTTTACGGAGTGGAAGGATGGGATCATCATGGACGTGCCCGAGGCGTTTTTCAACGATACAGCGGACCCAGAGGACGAGAACAAGCGACCGAAGATTTGCGCTACCGAGTGTGACAGCAACGGTGCACTGACGATGCGGATATTGAATGAGATTGCAGATACACCGGTGTTGTTTGCCGACCTAAGGCATTACTTCGCCGATCAGAATGTTTATGATTTAGTGAACAGCGGCCAGCACGCGCCATGGTTTTCTCGTCGCTCTGCGAATCCTGCGGAGAATTGGGGTGAAGTGACACTGCATCCCGCGAATCCGATGTATTTTCCGTGCGGCGGGGCATCGGTTGAGTTTTTCGCTGCGCCTTGCGACGTTGTTACTTATGCACGTTTGACGCGAAAGAGTGGTGTTTATCGCATGCATTATTTCACGGGGTCGTTTGTTCGGTTCGACGAGGAAATGGATCATTCGCTCGCTGAGCAAACTTCGCCCGAGTGGCCGCATGCGTTTGCGCGGTTCTCTTGTTCTCGTGATTCACTTACACGAGTATTCGAGCAATCACATTCACGCTGTTCCGGGGGACGTGACTGCAGAGTTGGCGGCATGCTGCGAGGCACTCGGAGTGGACGCGATCGATATCGCTAATTGAGACTCGTCTAACCACTTCGACAGAAAGAGTCGGAGATCAGCCCAGTCTCGCGACCGCACCACGTGTTCGACGCACAAATTCAATCATTAGGGTGCTTGCCAGTCTCGCCTCTGATTCTGACGGCATATCACCAGAGTAGGGAATCCTGAAAGTTAGCTGAGCCCACTTTTTCCCCCAAGGTCCTTGGATCATTTCGTGGTCTAGGTTAGTTGTGAGGTCAGGGCAATCGGCTAATACTTGCTCTAAGCGACGGATGTTTACATCGCGGTCTGGTCCTTCGAAGTGTAGACAAACGCCAACAAATTTCTCCCGTTTTCGAACTACCCATTCATAGTGGATCTGGCCGTGACCGATATGAAGGGGCATATAATTCTGATTGGCCGGGTTTGTCGGCCCCTTCAATTCGGGATTGTTCCTCGCATATTCAGATAGGACATGAGCAAAAAACACGGTGAATTCGCTTCGTGCGGATCGCGCCATTTCGGATCGTTGCTTACGCTCGACTCGAATCTGGTAATCCTTGGCCTCACTCAGGGGAATTATTGTCTTTGGTACCAAGATGATATTGGTGTCATCCCCAGGGTAACGGTACGGCGTCAATTCGATGCAGGAGATGTCGATCCCAAACTTGCGTAGCCAAATCACTGTGGCAGTCAACTCTTGGTCATCGAACGATCCTGCCGCCAGGAGCAATCTTGGCTCGCCCTTTAGTTCTGGAAGCTCGTCTTCTCTCAAGAATTCGCATATGTCGTGTGTAGCTTCCTCCGGTGTTTTTCCGGTTGTCCGCCCGTAAAACAACACAACTTCCTCCATGGTCATTGTTGAGCAAAACGCGCCGTATCGAACGACCTGCTGGTCCGCTAATGTTCCGACGGCGTCAAGCTTCAGTTCAGCAACAACAAGCGTGGCAAGTCGATCGAGGAGAAGCATATCGAGACGACGACCCGACTTATCGAATTGGTCGAACTCGCTCGTGATAAAAAGCAGTTCTTCCCCAAGCACATCGGGTTTATTAATCAGCCAAGCCTGGAGGTCTTGGCGCTCCTTTACGTTTAGGTCCGCAAACGTTGTGGCAGAGACAGTGGTTGTCTGTCGGGTTTCGGGATTTACAACGTAGATGGAATCGCTCATGAGTTCTGTGGCGGAGAGGGTGGGATTCGAACCCACGGAGGCTGTGACACCTCACCGCATTTCGAGTGCGGCGCACTAGACCACTATGCGACCTCTCCGGGAAGCGATATTGTGGCAGAAATGGCGCCCTCGGAGGGATTCGAACCCCCGACGCCCGCCTTAGGACGGCGGCGCTCTATCCCCTGAGCTACGAGGGCGCGGAGCAAAAAGGATACCCGCCTCAGGCGCCGATCAGGGCCAATCGAATACCGTCGAGCGTGAGCATCGGGTCGACTTCGTCGACCTCGTCGCAAAGGGGCGCGAACAGCGTAGCGAGCCCGCCCGTAGCCAGCACCAAGGCGTCTGGTGAAAGTTCGGCTTTCATACGCCGAGCGATGGTGTCGATTGCGCCCGCGTAGCCGATTACCAGACCGCTTTGCAAGGCGCCCTTGGTATCTCGTCCGATGGCCGATTCGGGCGCGGCTAACTCTACGGTCGGCAGCTTCGCCGCCCGCGCAAAAAGCGCCTCCATCGAAACGATGGGCCCGGGCATGATGCTGCCGCCTTCGTATTCGCCGTCGGGGCCGATTGCGTCAAAAGTCGTCGCGGTGCCGAAGTCCACGACAATTGCCGGGGTTCGATGGTTCGTCTTCACAGCAACCGCATTCGCCAACCGATCCGCGCCAACCGCGGAAGCAGGCTTGTAATTAATTGCCAAGTTCGGCACCGACTCCGCGGTCAAAAATTCAGCCACTTTCTCCAGCCACCGCCCGGAGAAATTGGATATTGCCTCGTCCAACGCAGGCACCACGCTTGCGCACAGAACCCTTTCGAAAGCCGGCGATATGTTCCGCTCGCGGCAAAGGGATAAGAAAAACGAAGCAATGCGATCTTCGGTCGCAAGGGTGTCGGTGGGCATTCGCCAAACGCTCGTCCACTCGAGCTGCCAAATGCCGAACACGGTGTGCGTGTTGCCTACGTCAATCACCAAGAGCATCTGTTAAATCCACCCTTCCTTGTACATGCCCGCCCAGTTCTGAAACAACTCGCGACACGACTTGGTCAGCGACCGCGTCCCTTTTCGCCCGGTCTTGCGATTCAACCATCACGCGGATCATCGGCTGTGTTCCACTGGGCCTTACTACAACGCGCCCGCCGTCTAGCTGCTGTTGCTGGTCCTCTATGTACTTATGCAGAGAAACTGCTTGTTTCCAGGCATCTTTATCCGAAAGTGCTACGTTCACCAGCAATTGCGGCCAGTTCTCGAAAACCGGTGGCAGCTCGCTGGCAGCGCATCCCGACAATCGTAAGACGCGTAACATCTGAATTGCTGTCAGTAACCCGTCGCCGGTTGGTGTCCATTCGGAAAAAATCAGATGCCCACTTTGTTCGCCGCCGATTTTCGCTCCAAGTTCCTGCATTCGCCGGGCGACATATTTATCGCCCACGTCAGTTCTCTCGAACGCAATGCCTAAATCATCAAGGGATTTCTCGAATCCCATGTTGCTCATTACCGTTCCGACAATACAAGGCGCGCCGTGCCATGCCGCCCAGATTCCCATCGTGCGGTCACCGTTAATCAAAACACCCTTCTCGTCGCTAAAAACGCATCGGTCCGCGTCGCCATCGAAAGCGACGCCAATCGAGGCGCCCACTTCCAGTGTCAGCTGCTGAATCATCCCCGGATTCGTCGCGCCGCACTCCGAGTTAATGTTGTCGCCGTCAGGATCGGTTCCGATCGCCACAATCTCAGCTCCCAATTGCCTCAGCAGCCGAGGGGCCAACTCGTACGCTGCCCCGTTTGCACAGTCGACTGCCACCTTGAAACCGTCCAACCGCTCAGGCAAAAGCCCCGCGAGCCACTGCAGGTAGACCTCGGCCGGCTGACGGTCCTGCTTCAGCAGCCCGACCTCATGCCCCACTACCGTAGGTGCCGAGTCCATCTCCGCCTCTATGGCGGCCTCGACTTCGTCTGTGAGTTTCCTTCCGTCGTGGCCTAGGAACTTTATGCCGTTGTCTGCCGCCGGGTTGTGGCTGGCGCTGATCACCGCACCCATTTGAAATTCTGCGGTCGTTCGAACCGCATGCGACACCGTGGGCGTCGGCACAACCCCAAGCGAAACCGTCTCTATGCCCGCTGAATTGAAGCCCGCGGCAAGGCCTGCCCCCAACATTCCGCCGCTACGACGAGTGTCTCTGCCGATCACAGCTCGCTTGCCCCCTTCTCTCGCTAGGCATATCCCCGCAGCGCGGCCCAAACGAAGCGCCAAATCAGGTGACAGTTTTGTGTTTGCGAGACCTCGGATGCCATCGGTGCCGAACAGGCTCATTCTGGGCCCTTGCTGACCCGCGTTTTCGCCGGCCGAAGGACACGTTTGCCCATTCGGTATCCAGGTTCCAGCACCTCCATGACCGTGCCCTCCGGCTGGTCGCTCGGCTCACTCAAAACCGCGTCGTGCAAATGCGGGTCGAAGTGTTCACCCAACGCTTCGATGGGCTCCACGTGGAATTCCTCTAGTGCCGCGCGCAACTGTCGATCCATAAGTCTCACTCCTTCCACAAGTGCGTCCACATCGGCGCCGGTCTGCGATGCGGCCAGAGTTCGCTCGAAATTGTCCAACAATGGGAGGAGCCTCATCGCAAGGGCTGCCGTAGCCGTTTCGCGGTTATGAACGGCCTCCTGTAGCGAGCGTCGCCTGTAATTTTGGAAGTCTGCCACCGCTCGCAACGTCGCTGCTTCGGCCTCTATAAGCTGACCCTCTAGGTCGGCTATCTGTGCCTCCAATACCTGTATTTCGGTGATTTCTTCAGGAACGACTTCTTCGTTCTCCTCGATCGTTTCGTCGGTCATTCGCAATGAATTTTACCTACGCCGGATTTCCGGCGCGCCTCAAGTGTGGCTTAGGCGTTAAAATGCAACCTTATAGGTCTAAAGTCCTGTAGAACTTCACGGCTAACTTGAACGATTCCCCGCCCACGTTTTCACCTTCCGAGCCGCTGCTGCGGTTTGCGGAGTATTTGGGTCAGCACCCGGATGCACGTTCGCGCCCGGCTGGCGATCTGGCCGCTCAGTTCGACTTGGCGCCTTCGCTCGTGGAGGAGACCCTGGCATACCTCGGCGAGGTGGAGCAGAAGCGACGTGTGAGCACCCGAACGAGACTGTTCTCGCCACGTGCGTTCGTAATGTGGCTCGCCAGGCTTCTGGAACAACGCCCTGTCGCGACATCTGCCGTGGCCTCGCTCGTTTTTTTCTCGTTGTACCGATACTATCGTTCGTTCGCCGCAGGTGACACGGATGCCCTTTCCATCGTAATGCTGCTCGCGGCACTGGGCACGATCGTGGCGGTCAACTTCGTAAGGGGCCAGCTTCGATACGCGCTCTACACCTCCGGCGCAGCAGTTGTCGCGGGATTGGTCGCCGTCACGATCCAGAACGCTTTGTTCGGCGATGGCACTGCCGTCGCTTGGCCCAACTTTGCGGCGAACGCGTTTCACGCCCTCAGATCCACGTTGGTCTTTGTCGGATTCTTCTCGGTAGCGGCCGTACTGGGTGCGTTCTATCGGCACACTCGCAACGCAGAAGTGCAGGGTAACTTGGGCAGGCTCGAGCTATTGAAGCGAACCCTTCTCCTGCGGGAGCGGCTGACAATGCCGAACGCCCAAGCGCGGAAGGACATTAGGTATAGATCCCTCCTCCGAAGCGCACGGAATCATTGGAAGCTCTTTGCGGTCGCGGTCGGCGGCACTCTCTTTATCGTTAGGCTCGTCGTAGGATTGACGGTCGGCTATCCGAACCACTACCCCACCACCCTACAAGTTGCCGCGTATTTGCTGTCGCTGCTGCTCGTCATGTCGGCGTATCCTGTCGTCGGGTTCGTCGCGGGGGCTCCAAGAAATGGTCTACTTGCGGGCTTGATAACATTTGCGACGCTGTTGGTCGGCCGCGAATGGCTCACCCCATCCCAACTCACCAATGCCGCACTTGTTAGCCTGGACACATTCCCGTGGGCGGGCTACGCCCTGCCAATGGCTCTCGGAATGGCATGGGTCGGCGGCGCGGGCGCCAAGGTTCACGACCAGCAAGACAAGAAGCGCCTTATCGAAGAAAGCGACCAGGCAGCGGTCGTTGCCGAGATAGCGCGATTGAGCGGCGTCCTGGGCATGTCTACGTCGGAAATCACGTGCATGATGGTGGATGTCGTTCAGAGTACAAAGATGAAAAAGGAGGCGAATCCGCTGGCGGTTGAAATTTCATTCCGGGAATATGCAAGTTTTATCCGCCGCGAAGTCGCGCGTCACGGGGGTGCTGTGCAATCGATCGCGGGTGACGGAATCATCGCGGAGTTCGGTGCTCCCGCAAGCGCATTCGCAGCGGCGAGGCAGATTCAGTCCCTTATGCCGGAATTCAACCGAAGCGCAAATACACTGACCATGCCATTCCGGGTACGCATTGGCCTGCACAGCGGCCAAGTCCACGGCGATTTGGAGCGCGTGAGCTTCGCAGAGGTCATCGACGTCACCGCACACATCGAAAAGAAAGCTACCGCCGGCGGCATTATTGTTACTGAGCCCGTTCGTGACATTCTTCAGGACGAGGACTTCGTCGAGCTGGCTGAGACGATGGATGGCTATAAGCTCTTCTTCGCCCAGCAGCCGACACACGACTAATCGGTAATATTCGACGAAATGCCTATCGGCCCGAGGATCGCCATCATCGGCGCCGGCAGCCTGCGGGCAGCCGCACCGGTGCTGGCGACGTTGTTTAGCCTGCCCTTGGACGGCCACGACCGGTTGACGCTGTGCGACCCTCACACAGAGAAACTCGACCTGTTCGACCGTCTAGCGCGTACGTTCGCCGCAACACTTGAGGAATCGATAACACTTGTAGCAACCCCTTACCTGGAAGAAGCCATGCAAGACGCCGACTCGGTGATATTGTGCTTCGATTCGGACGACGTCTCCGGAACACTGTCTACACTGCCCGAATCCAGGCATCAGGACGCCGAGCCCATTGCCCGTGCCCTGTCGGTTGTGGATGACTTCCGCCGAGTCTGTGAGTTTCTCCGAAGCGGCGAACCGCAACTTGTCTACAACCTTGTCACGCCAGTCGAGGAGACGGGAAAACTTCTGGACGCCACGGCGTTCCACATCGAGTGGCCGCCGCCGTTGCCGGAAGGACAGGAATTTGCAGCCGCCCACAGGGCCCTGCGGTGGGTAAGGGCAGACGAGCCTGCATTTGAGGCTTTGCAGGAGTACAAACAGAGCCCGCTAACAACGGCGATCCTCGATGCGAGGCCCGCACCTGAGAATCGATTCGACCCCAACGCAACTGCAGCCTGGCAGGCAAAGTTGAACGAATTACGAGGGCGGGCTGTTAATTGAGCAACTGGTAGTAGTCGTACCACCTGCGGTAGTAAATCACATCGACGACGATCGAGGCTATGCAAACGAGTGCGAGAACCACCGCAGTCGCTCGCGCAATTTTTAGCGCCGCCTCGGCAGCGGCTGTATCCAACGAGTCGCTAAACATGGCTCTTGCGATCCTTCCCATAAACGCAATTTGCAGCAACCCAAAGACAAGCACGCCAACGACGGAAAGTGTGTTTACTTTGCCGTAAGTTTGTGCCGTGTCTAATGAAAAGAGGATGTCTTGCTGGTACAAGTAAAAGCCGATTGGCACGTAAACGGCCCAAGCCATGCCCGCAAAGTTCAGGGCCGTGAGGACCCACCCCACTGCAAACAGGAATGTATTGGGATCTCTGCTGCTAGCCATTCCACTTTCTGAAGATGAGTGTGACATTGTGCCCTCCAAACCCAAACGAATTCTTCATGACGTATTCGACATCGACGGCGCGCGCCTTATTAGGGACGTAATCAAGCCGGCAATCAGGGTCCTGATTCTCCAAATTAATCGTCGGCGGAAGAAGACCGCTATTCAACGCTTGAATGCATACGATAGATTCAATGGCCCCTGCCGCTCCAAGAGTGTGGCCGATCATGGATTTGGTGCTGCTAACTGGGACCTGCGTACCTTCCCCAAAAACCTTCTCGATGGCCAGACTCTCCAGCCGATCACCGTAGGGCGTGCTCGTGCCGTGAGCGTTGATGTATCCAATATCGTCGGGGCTCAATCCGGAATAGGTAAGCGCCAGGGTCATCGACCGCCGTGCCCCATCGCCTGTCGGCTCCGGTTGTGTGATGTGGAACGCGTCTCCTGTCATGGCATAGCCTACGATTTCGCCGTAGATACTTGCCTCGCGCGCCTGCGCATGTTCAAGGGACTCTAATATCACCACGCCTGCGCCCTCGCCCATCACAAAGCCATCGCGGTCCACGTCGAACGGCCTGCTCGCCCGCTCGGGCTCGTCGTTCCGAGTGCTAAGCGCCCGCGCCGCACAAAAGCCGGCCAGCCCGATTTCAGTTATCGGCGCCTCCGCACCGCCCGCGATCATCACGTCGGCCTCGCCTCGCCGTATGATGTGCATTGCGTCGCCGATGGCATTTGCGCCCGTGCTGCAAGCAGTCACGACGCAGGAATTTGGCCCTTGGAACCCGTACCGAATGGACGTGTAGCCACTCGCCATGTCCGGGATCATATAGGGGACCAGGAAGGGTGAAACGCGCCCCGGGCCGCCGTCAAGCTGCCGACGATGCTGCTCGCCGAGAATGTCGAGGCCACCGATACCCGAACCGATCATGCATCCGACGCGCTCCTTGTCGACTCGATCGAGGTTGAGTTGAGAATGTTTCAAAGCATCGTCCGAGGCTGCCACGGTGAATTGTAGAAAGCGAGAAAGCCGCTTCGCCTCGCCACGGTCAAGATACTTTTCGGGTTCGAACTCCCTTACTTCCGCGGCGATACGGGCCGTGAATGCAGATGCATCGAGCGCCGTAATCGGACCGACCGCGCTTTTGCCTGCGCAGATTGCTGACCAGAACTCGACAACAGACGGACCCAGGGGCGTAATAGCCCCGAGGCCGGTGATCACCACGCGCCGAGGCTGCTCGGCGGAAGACATGTTCAGGCCTATTCGCCCTTGTCTTCGAGTTTCTTCTTGATGTGCTCGACGGCATCCCCTACGGTCTTGATCGATTCGACCTCTTCGTCAGGAATTTCGATGCCGAACTCATCCTCGAAGTTCATGACCAGCTGAACCACCGTGAGCGAATCGGCTCCCAAGTCTTCCGTGAACGACGACTCGGGCTTGATCTCGTCCTCGTTGCGGTTCGTTTCTTCGACGATAATCTTCTTGACTCTTGCGAGAATGTCTTCCATTATTGCTATTGTTACCTATTCGTGCCTTGTGAGGTTTAGAGCGTCAGTCCACCGTCCACGACGAGGACTTGCCCAGTGATATATGACGCGCCATCGCTCGCCAAAAATGCGGCCGTGGCCGCAACATCTTCCGGCGTTCCAAGACGAGCAATTGAGGCAGTCGAGGTGATCTGTCGACGCATTTCCTCGGGGAGGTTCGCCGTCATGTCCGTCTCGATGAAGCCTGGGGCAATCGCGTTACAAGTAATACCCCGGCTGCCGAACTCCTTTGCAACACTCTTGGTTAATCCGACCAATCCCGCTTTCGCAGCAGCGTAGTTCGCCTGCCCCGCCTGCCCCCCCAGGCCGACGATACTGGTCAAGTTTATGATCCTTCCCCACCGCTCCTTCATCATCGGCCGCACGGCTGCTTTAATAGTCCGGTACGCGCCTTTCAAATTGACATCGATGACCGTGTCCCAATCTTCGTCGGACATGCGCATCAACAGTTGGTCCCGGGTCACGCCCGCATTGTTCACAAGGATGTGCAGGCCCCCCATATTCTTCGTGATATCGTCCACCGAGGACGTCACGCTTGCCGAATCGGCGATATTGCAGACAATCGAAATCGATCCGTTGCCGCATGCTGCCGCAGTTTCATCCGCTCCTCCCGGCTTGGTCGCAGCGCACGCAACCCGCGCGCCTTGATTGGCCAGAGCCAGCGCAATAGCCTTGCCGATGCCTCGACTGGCTCCAGTAACAAGTGCGATTCTTCCTTCGAGGCTGTTCATCGCTAAGTGCGCTCCCCGATCGCAGCGAGAGACGCATCGAAAGCGGCTGAGTCCTGGGTCGAAACTCCGACAGCTTCCGGTTCGATCCGACGCAGCAATCCGGTGAGAACATCGCCGGGACCACATTCGACAAATGTCTGAATGCCCATGTCGCACATCGTTCTCACCGAGGCCACCCACCGAACCGGCGAACGCAGCTGTTCTTCGAGAACCAGCGGCCAATCGTGTTCCGCCTGCGCGGTCACGTTCGCAATCACGGGAACTGTCGACTCCGCGAACGTCGAATTCGCGAGCGCTTCGCCCATGGATTGCGCGGCTTCGTACATCAACGGGCTGTGAAACGCCCCGCTCACGTTGAGAGGGATGCAACGTTTCGCTCCCGAAGCCTTCGCCTTGTCACAGGCCTCTGCAACGGCTGCCTCGTCGCCGCTGATTACTATCTGGCCAGGGCTGTTGAAGTTAGCAGCTACGACCGCATGGCCCTCCTTCGTGACTTCCGCGCAGAGCGCAACCAAAGCTTCGTCCTCCATGCCCAGAACGGCGGCCATCGCCCCCTTGCGGAGTGTGCCTGACCTTGCCATGAGGTCGCCTCGCTTTGCGACCAACTTGGCGCCCTCGGCAACCGTTAACCGGCCGGCTGCCGCGAGCGCGGCGTATTCCCCCACGCTGTGACCGGCAGCTACGGTCGGAGTCGGCGCCCCGTCTGCTCGGAACGCTTCGTATGTTGCAACCGAGACCGTGAAAAGCGCAATCTGCGCGTTGTCGGTGCGTCTGAGCGTTTCCTCGTCGGACTCGAAGCACAGCGCGCTAACGTCGCGGCTAAGAGCTTCCGAAACCACGTCGAACACGTGCCTCGCTGCGGCATCGCGTTCATGAACCTCGCGGCCCATTCCCGGTTTTTGGCTTCCCTGCCCGGGAAAGACGGCGGCATAACGAATGCTCACGCCTCGAATTCTAGCCGAAGCGCCGTGCAGTAAGCTAATCGTGTGGCAGCCCTGCCGGCCGTGAGCACGCAGAAGCAGAAGCAACGGCAGGACCGGATTCCGGCGATGTCTGCCGTCGTGTGCATTATCTGGTCGATCGTGTTTTCCTTCAAGCCTGATCTGCTCGCCGCCCTCACCATCTGGCCGTTCTGGGTGATCGGGGGCATCGGGCTGCTGCCCGTGGCAATGTCATTCCGAAGGGCGCGCGCAAAGGTCCGACTCGCCGTCATTGGAATGTGGCTCGTTGCGTGGACAGTCTTCGGAGACGAAGCGTTGCCCCTTGCAAGGACTCTCATTCCGAAGCCGAATCGGGCCTCGATTCGGGTTGTCTCACTCAACGCCGCCGGGCTTTCGGAAGCTGCGGGCGAGGTGGTCCACGCTCGACCGGACGTCGTGTTGATACAGGAATCGATGGGTGAACCGAGCCTGGAGACACTACGGAGGACGCTAGGCACCGACTGGTCCTTACTTGCCGGAACTGACACCAGCATTCTAGTGCGCGGCGAAATTGCGGCGGTGGCGCTGCCCCCGTTCACACTCGATTTCATTGCGGGATGGGCGTCGTTCCCCGGGCGTGCGCTGATCGTCTCGATACGGCTCCGGCCCCCGGTTTTCCGATTAGATTATTGGAATCCCTCTTGCTGGAGGGCTTACGC
>JALYSG010000058.1 GCA_030854945.1 Armatimonadota bacterium | reverse complement strand
AATCAGTTGTGGGTAGCTCGCTACAACGGGCCAGGAAACTCCTATGACCTTGCCCACGCGCTGGCCGTGGACGGAGCGGGAAACGTTTACGTCACGGGCTACTCCCTGGGCGCGGGAACCCGTGAGGACTACGCGACGATCAAGTACGGTTCCAACGGCAACCAGTTGTGGCTTGCTCGCTACAACGGCCCGGGAAACGAGTATGACTATGCCAACGCCCTGGCCGTGGACGCTGCGGGGAATGTTTACGTCACGGGCGAATCCTACGGCGGGGAAAACGACTTTGACTATGCAACGATCAAGTACGATTCCAACGGCAATCAGCTGTGGGTCGCTCGCTACGACGGCCCAGGAAACGACCTTGACCTTGCCTGGGCGCTGGCCGTGGACGGAGCGGGCAGCGTGTACGTCACGGGCTCATCCGTGGGCGCGGGGACCTTCTCGGACTACGCAACGATCAAGTACGATTCCAACGGCAACGAGTTGTGGGTAGCTCGCTACAACGGGCCGGGAAATAATGATGACAGTGCCACCGCGCTGGCCGTGGACGGAGCGGGGAATGTTTACGTCACTGGCTCCTCGTACGGCCCGGGGACCTTCTACGACTATGCAACGATCAAGTACGATTCCAACGGCAATCAGGTGTGGCTCGCTCGCTACAATGGCACGGGAAACGGTAATGATTTTGCCAGCGCCCTGACCGTGGACGGGGCGGGGAACGTTTACGTCACGGGCGGCTCACAGGGCGTGGGGCCCGGGCCCGACTACGCGACGATCAAGTACGTCCAGAATGCCGTTCTGCCACACGCTCTCAACATCTTCCGGGGCAGGCTAATCTCCGGCGGCCTGCAACAACTGCTCCAAAGCGATGATCAACGCCTCGTGGTCGCCCCGGGACCCGTGTTCACCAATTCCCAGTCGCCAATTCACATCATTATCGATGGAACAGCTCCGTCCGGCAGCTTGAGCGAACTTAGATTTGCGCTGGAAGGCCACACGACCTCGACGAACGTAGAGCAACGAATCGAACTTTACAACTTCCTCGAGAGCGCCTACGAAACCGTCGACCTCCGCCCATCGACCACATCGGATTCCCTTGCCGAGGTTTCGATCACCAACAACCCAAAACGGTTCGTCCAGAGCGGAACCAGGCTGATGAGAACCCGCATGCGTTACAAGGCGAACGGCCCTATCTTCACCTATCCTTGGCAAGCGAGGCTCGATCACACTTACTGGACCATCTTCCCGTAACCATGCCCGACCGGGGGGAAAGATGCGCCCGGTTTTGCGCGAGCAGGGCGCCGATATCTTGTTTCATCTTTCTCCCCGTTCAGCGCGGTGCTACTGACTTTTCGAGCATCTGATTGGCAAGCTTCGGAAGGTTCTTTGGATCGTGTACGCGAGTATTACTTCACATAGCGAATCATTTCTCGGTCGATGCGGGCGTTCCACGGCCACACGAACACGGGAGAGTCGTTGCGGTACTCGACGCGCAGGCGGATCTCGCGGCCGGGGCCGATGTGGCTCACCGGATTCGGTACCGGCAGAATCGCATAACGATCGGGGCTTCCGCCAAACGGCAACACAACGTTAGATTCCAGGCTCGTCCATGTGGAACTCGAGAAGTTATAAACCGCCACCGACTGCTTCACCCCGCCTGCGCTACCGCGCGATTCGAGAATCACACCCATTTCCGTCGGGTTCTCCGGCGGCGCGGTGTGCTTGACGATCATCGAGACGGGATTCTGCTGTTGCGTAAATACCGGCCCGGGCGCGATGCTCCAATAGCCGTCGCTGCTATGCATCATTGCGAAGCGGCTGTGCTCCGTCGTCCGTCCCCGAACAAGCTCAGCAGAATCGTGGTCGATGCCGTTGCGATAGCGAGTGATTCGCAATTGCCAGTTCGGATAGTTACCAACGAGCTTCGATGTAAAAAAATCGCTGTTTTGGCCGACGGCAAACTGAACACTGCTGTCGGCCGGAAAAACGGCTGCTAGCCTGGGTTCTGCCTTAGCCTATATAAGAGCGTATAGTGCATTACCCACAGGTTGCCCAAACCGTCCAATGAGCTTGGACCGAAAGGCACACCCTGAAGTGCTACCTGTTTCAATGTGTTGCCGGACCGATCCAGCCAAAGCGCGGAGGTTCTCGTCGTCACAAAAACTATGTAACCATCGCAAGCAACGGTCTCTACCACGTCGGGGAAAGTTCTTTCCCATCGGAGGTTGCCCAAGGAGTCATAGCTCCTCAGGGGATTGGCTAGGTAAACCTCGTTCTCAGGCCCAAATGCTGTGCGCTCCTTTCGAAGGAGCCAACCCGGAATAGAGAGAGTCCGCAGTGTATTGCCGTTCTCGTCCAATACGGTAAGGGTCGAGCCATCCAGAACGACGATATCGCCGGAGTGATCGCGCGTAATGGAAAGTTCATTCGTGAGGGCCTCCCTCTCCCAGATCAGAGTGCCCGAGGCACTAATCTTCTGAACAGAGGCTGTTGATCCATTCCAGTTGAAATCTGCCAAGTACCAAGTTCCGTTAGGCTCGACGATCATGTCCAGCGAGCTGCGGCCCCAGCCCTGTGAATACTCCCACAGCAGCGTGCCGTCCGGGGCGTACTTCCTCGTCCTCGGAGAAAATTCAGACCAGTGGTCGATCGCCGCAGGAAAGATCGTGGCGTAGATGTTGCCGAAAGAGTCGAGTCCAAGAACGGCGCCACGGGCACTCTCGAAATAGTCACGCCATTGAACGGTTCCGGTCGAAGAAAACTTCACAACGCCCGTAGAGTAATACGTGTCTCCCTTGAGTGTATGACTGGCGATGTAAGCCGCAAACGCGCCGCCGTCCGGTGTGGCGACGACATGCGACGTACCATCCATGGGTATCTGTGGGTGGTGCGGGCCAGCGTCCGCCTGCCAGATAACGTCGGTGGCCAGAGCGGCCGTGGCCAAAATAGCTAGAATGGATGATAACAAATATTTCATTTTTTCTCCTGCGCTAAATGCGCGAGACGGGAACAAACTAACAGCCTCATTGCAAGGGATTCGCCCTATTTCACATATCGAATCATTTCGCGGTCGATGCGGGCGGTCCAGGGCCACACAAACACCGGAGAGTCGTTTCGATACTCGACCCGCAGGCGGATCTCGCGGCCGGGGCCGATGTGGTTCACCGGGTTCGGCACCGGCAGAATCGCATAACGATCGGGGCTTCCGCCAAACGGCAACACAACGTTAGATTCGAGGCTCGTCCATGTGGAAGTCGAGAAGTTGTAAACCTGGACCGACTGCTTCACCCCGCCTGCGCTACCGCGCGATTCCAGGATAACGCCCATTTCCGTGGGGTTCTCCGGCGGCGCCGTATGCTTCACTATCATCGAGACGGGATTCTGCTGTTGCGTAAATACCGGCCCGGGCGCGATGCTCCAATAGCCGTCGCTACTATGCATCATTGCGAAGCGGCTGTGCTCGGTCGTTCGTCCGCGAACGAGCTGAGCGGAATCGTGGTCGATGCCATTGCGATATCGGGTAATTCGCAACGCATTAAAGGCTAGTGAGGTCGTAAACAGGTCGCTGCTCCGGCCTATGGCAAACTGAGGGTCGTAGAGATCCTGAAAAGCCGCCGCCGTACCGGCACCCTGCTTAAGTCGCAATAGTCGGTGAACCCCATTCAGGTAGCGCCGTGTCCAGTAGTTGCCCAATCCGTCGTGGGAGGGCATCCAACGGAAATAAGGGTTACCCCAGAGTGTTGATTCGTACAATACGTTGCCGGAAAGATCGAGCCACTGCGCCGAGGCATCGGTTGTCACATAGACTTTCGAGGCGTCACAGTCCACCGAGGCTATCGCGCTCGGAAACGTCCTCTCCCATCTGAGATTCCCTACCGTGTCATAACTCCTCAGGACATTCGAGTTGGCTACGTAGACCTCGTTCTGAGGACCGAATGCGGTGCGCACCTTCGCAAAAAGCCAATTCGGCAACGAAAGGGTTCGCAATGTGTTGCCCTTCTGGTCCAACACGGTCATGGTCTCCTCACCGAGAACAACGATATTGCCGGACCGATCTCGTTCGAGCGAGCCACTAAGGTCTCGTTCCCAGATCAGTGTTCCTGAGGGATCGATCCTTCGAACATAGGAACGGCCACCGTACCAGTCATAACCTGCCAAGTACCAGCTTCCATCCTGCTCGACCACCATATCCGACCAGGAATGGGACTGTTCCGCGTATTCCCACAGCAGCCCGCCGCCCGGGTCGTACTTCCTGGTTCTTGCAACGAGCTCAGAGGGCCCCCACGGATGGACAGGATAGACCATTACGTAGAAGTTGCCCTGGGAGTCGAATCCCAAAGAGGCACCCGTGGCGTGCTCAAACGAGTCGTACCATTCGAAGACCCCAGTCGAGGAAAACTTCACAACGTAGGTGTTGTAAAAGCATTCTTGGCCACACCACTCGGTGATGTAGGCTGCCAACGCGCCACCGTCAGGGGTGGCGACGACTTGCGATGTAGCGGCAATGGGGTCCGTTGTATAGTCCGTCGACCACATAACGTCGTCGGCCAGTGCGGCACCGGCCTGAAGGGAAAGGATCGCTGCGAGCAGAAACTTCATTTTTCTTCTCCTTTGCGCATAAGAGCGCAACATGAACCGCGGGGCGCGTACGATCTCCAATCTCACTGTACCACGGTTAACGCATTGCCCCTATGCTTCTCCTTAGATGCGATTTAGGGTAAATCGAAGCTGAACCTGTTCTGCACATGACTTCCGCCCCGGCGACGTCTCCCCTTTTCCACGACTCCAAGAATGCCTCCTCCGAACGGACGAAATCTGTGAAAAGAAAAAAAGAAACCGGTACAACTGCCGGAGAACCCATGTAACCGACAGTTACAGCCTACGATTGGTCTTCAAAGACCGGTAGCCGACATGTGTGGTCAGGCTTACGAAAAGACGACGACGCTAGGGTTTCCTCTACATCGCCGCGGCCATTTCCCCGCACGTTTCTGCGCACGCGCGGCAAGCGACAGCGCATTCCTTGCAGGCCGGATGGTCGTGGAGCTCGCACTCTTCGGCGCAAGCGGTGCAGGCGATCGCGCAGTCGGCGCAATCAGCGTTCGATCCGGCTTTCATCGACTCGATGCATCGCCGGCAAGCGTCTTCACATTCGCGACAGAGGCGAACGCACTCCTCCATTCCGGCCATGCCCTCGCAGGCATCGCCACACTTCTTGCACGCTTCGGCGCAGACTTCACAGTTTTGGATGCATTCCTGCATCGTTACTTCCATTTGCATGCGGCTTACTACGCCGGCACCATCAGGATGTCGCCGCCCAAGTATAATGTGCCTGCCTTGAATTTACGACACGCACCTGACGCCTGCCGAAACGAAGCCCTCGCTTCGTCGCAGTCTGTCGCGCGTCGCTCCCGTATTTAGGGGCTTCTGCTTCAGTAAGCGGCATGTTCCGCTCGCAGAACCCATCGGCCCACCGGCGCCTTCGCCGCCCTGACCGATTACGCGGAACGAATTCAATGCACAACTACCAACTACAAAGCCATTTCGCCGTAGCGGCTTCCAGCCGCACACCGAAACACATCCTCTCGTCATCGGACCTCTGCGCCGCAGACATTCGAATCATTCTCGACACTGCCAAGGAACTCAAGGCTTGGCGCAAGTCTCACACTGCTGTGTGGCCGCAGGACGGGCTGCTGCTTTCAATGATTTTCGAGAAGCAGTCGCTGAGAACTCGAGTGTCATTCGAGGCAGCCTTTAGGGAACTTGGCGGGCACGCCGTTTACTTGACGCCTTCCGACATCGGGCCGGGAACGCGCGAGAGCATGGGCGATATTGCGCAGGTGCTTTCCACCTGGAGCACACTGATCGTCGCACGGCTGAAGTCGCACAGCTCTTTGATTGCCCTCGCTGAAGCATCGAGCGCACCGGTCATCAACGCATTGACGGACGAGGAGCATCCCTGCCAGGCGCTTGCCGACATGCTTACCGTCGAGGAGTCGTTCGGGCAGCAGCCGTTGAAGCTGGTTTACATCGGTGACGGCAACAACGTCGCCAACAGCTTTGCGATCACGGCCTCGATGCTCGGGCACGAAGTGGTGATCTGCTGCCCTGAGGGATTCGAGCCCTCGGCGAAAGCGCTGGCATATCCGAATGTGTCGGTGGAGGTGAACCCTGAAAAGGCTGTCAAGGGGGCGGCAGTCATTTACACGGACGTTTGGGTTAGTATGG
>JALYSG010000039.1 GCA_030854945.1 Armatimonadota bacterium | reverse complement strand
GCAATATGCCGGTCGCGGACCTTCGGATCCAATGCGTTCCGATTATTGACGGCGACGCGATTTACGCCGCGATTGCTGCGGCAAGTATATTGGCAAAAGTTCACCGCGATCAGCTTATGACCGAATTTGCGGAGCAGTATCCGGAATACGGGTTTGAGCGACACTTCGGATATTCGACGCCGGAGCATTTTCGCGCACTCGACGAGTTCGGCCCATGCCCTTTGCATCGCCGAAGTTTTGCTCCGATAAGGGATAGACTTTTGCAGCCATGCCTCGATCTGGGCGCTTAGGAGCCGGCGCTGAGGATCGCGCGGCTGACTATTTTCGAGAGATCGGATACACGATTGTAACTCGCAATTATGTAGCGCCAGGCATTTCGGAAATCGACCTTATTGCGATGGATGGCGAGGTTCTCGTTTTTATTGAGGTGAAGGCCAGGAAAAGTCGCAGTCTCGTTGGGCCGGAAGAGTCGGTAAGCATCGGTAAACAGCGGCGGCTGTGGGCAGCGGCGAACCACTATTTGGGCAACGTGGTAGAAAAAGAAGTGGATGCCCGCTTCGACGTTCTCGCGATCGACGGAGATGTGTTACGGCATCATGTCGATGCGTTTAGGCCGTAGTTCGCTAGTTCTCATCCTGACGCGTAAACACACGGTACAACAAATAGCCAAACACAATCACGATGAATGCAGTCTTGGCTACTGCAACGTATTCAAACATTGCGCTCTAACCAGAGAATTATTGCTTGAACGTAGCACGCGTGTTCCATTTCCAGCACCCGCGCCGCAAGTGTCTCCGGCGTATCGTCCGGCTCGACCGGACACGTTAGCTGGAACAGGGCGGTCCCCTCGTCGTAGCGTTCGGTGACGAAATGCACTGTGCACCCCGACTGCGTTTCGCCGGCCGCCAGGACTGCCTCGTGCACCTTCCTTCCCCACATGCCCTTACCACCGAACCTGGGGAGCAGAGCCGGATGGATATTGAGCATACGCCCCTCGTAGGTCTCGACAACTTCGATAGGAATGAGCCGCATATAGCCTGCAAGGCAAACGAGATCCACCTCGTGTGCCGAAAGCGCCTCAGATAACTCAGCATCGAAGATTGCCGGGACGACGACCTTTGCGCCCAGCGTGCGTGCAGTCTCAACTGCCGGTGCGCTTTCGGAAGGTGAAATAATGCACGCAACTTCTGCGTTGATGCGTCCGTTTTCGCACGCTTCGATAATCGCGCGCATATTGGAGCCGCGGCCCTTGGTGCCAACAATGATTGCGATTTGCGTCATTCTTCCCAAATCGCCACGGCTGATGCGATCGTGCGGTCGTGAGAAATCGAGACGTGCACCAATCCATCGGGTTTGTGCTGCAGAAAACGCACTTCCGGGCGACCGGAGTCTCCCTCGGTAATCTCTACGTCGTGCCACGTTAGGTGCATTCCAACTGCCTTTGCAATTGCCTCTTTTGCTGCCCACCTGCCGGCAAGATAGGACGGTGTCACAGTCCGTTCCAATTCGCGCGGCGTCAAAATTCTTGCTGAAAAACGCACGTTGCTTTGCATGGCTTCTAAAATGCGCTCGGTTTCAACCACGTCGATACCGACGGCCTTAATCATTAGCGGCTTGCACCAATTCGACGATATCGACCAGTTGCACGTCTTCCCCGCCTTCGACCTGATTCACGCTTGTATCCAGCATGATTCTGCAGAACGGACAGGCGACTGCAATTTTCTTGGCGCCCGTCGCCACCAATTCTCTTGCGCGCCTGTCGGATGGGCGTTGATTTGGGTCTTCTTCCATCCACATTCTTCCGCCCCCCGCGCCGCAGCAAAGCGTTTTATGTGCGAAGTGCTCCGGTTCGACCAGATTATTGCCCGGCTCCATCGACTGCGAAAGAAATCGATCCACCGGGGTCACCCGGCCATTCAGATTAGATGACACGCCCAGAGCATGACGGGGAGCATCCGCCTCACCGTTGATGCGCGCAAGGTAGCACGGGTCGTGAATCACGACACTGCCGTCCTCGAGCGTAGGGGCGATTAGCGCGCCACTATCCACTAGTTCCGCAAGCATTTGCGTGTGGTGCATCACCTCATAGCGCCCACCGAAAACAGGATACTCGTTGCGAATCGTATTGAAACAATGCGGGCATGCCGTAACGATTCTTTTTACGCCATATTCCGCGAACGTTGCGACATTCGCTTCGGCGAACGCCTGAAACGTGAATTCGTCGCCAGTGCGTCGCGCAGGGTCTCCAGTGCATTTTTCTTCTTTGCCCAAACACGCGAAAGAAATTCCTGCTTTCTTCAGCAGAGATGCAAAGGCCCGTGTAGTTTTAGAGGCCGAGCGATCCGCGACGCCGGCGCAACCCACCCACAAAAGCATTTCAAATCGTTCACCACGCGCAATTAATTCCCTGGCAAGCGGAATCTCTAAGCCTTCCATCCATTTTTCGCGTTCGGAAGCGGGCGTTCCCCATGCGTTTTCGGTGCTGCCCACTTGCCTCAGCATCGTGGCAGCGGTGCCTCGCAGCTGCCCTTCGGCGACCAAATTCTGTCGCGCGCCCACAATCAAATCTACGTGGCGTATCAGCACCGGGCAGGCTTCGACGCACGCGTTGCAAGTGGTGCAGGCCCACAGGGCCTCTTCGGAGACCGCATTTGCAATCTCGCGGCCGTCGATTTCGGCGGCCCGAATATCCTGAACGACTTTGCGCGGATCGAGCACTTTGCCCACCCCGTTTGCGGGACAAACTTCTGTGCATCGCCCGCATTCCATGCACGCATCCAGCGACATCAGGTGCCATCGCGAATAATCTTTAGCGTGCTTCGCGCCTATCTGCCCAGTCTCCTCGACTTCTTTCATCGAAAGCGTTGGAATTTGGCCCATGTTCGCATCGGGATTCGACCCTGCCGTTGAAAAAATCGCGTAGGCAATATGGCGCAGACGCAGCTTTGGTATGACTGCAAAGAAAAATAGCACAATCGCGGTATGAAACCACCAGAAAGCAACGAACAATGAAGGAGTAACTCCAGGAATCATCTCCCTAATAAAAAATCCCACCGGTGCTGACGTATCAAAAGGCTTTGGCGTGACCGACATGCGCATCCCTTCGAGAATAAATCCCGTAACCGTCAGCGCAAGCAGGAGATAAATCGTTCCGTAGTCGGTGGGCGAGTGGACAACAGACTTCGGCTTGAAGAGCCATCGCCGCAGCAACGCCCACATCAGGCCGACAAACAAGGCTAAACCCATCACATCCAAAATGAACTCGTAGCCGATGTAATAGGCGCCCTTGTGGAATTTCCACGGCGAGTACGTATTAATTCCGAGCAGTGTAGTTCCGATGAAAAGGGTCAGGAAGCCATAGAATATCAGCAGGTGCATCGGCGCGCCGGAGTTTGGCCGCGAGGTCCGTACCTTGCGCTGGCCAAGCACGTAGCGGACCACGCTCCCAACGTAGTCCGGTTTCCACTGGATCGGTTTCCCCTGTCTCCATAGCCGTACACGCTCCCAAACTTGCCACCCAAAGTATCCGAGCGCGACCGCCACAAGCATGTAGAAAGCCGCCTTCGCCAGCGGACCCTGGAACAAAAACTCTTGCCTGGTCGGAGCCTCCACGCCCAAAGTTTGCCTCAAACGCGGTTGCGGCTGTGGAACCCCACCCTCAAAATGCCCGGTAAGGTGATGTTAGGACATGAAACTTCCACGATCTAAGGCGATCGTGGCGGCATCTCTTGCCGTCACGCTTACCATTCCAGCCATAAATTCCTGGGCACAGGAAACCCCGCCCACACCACCGCCTAAGCCCGAACCGCAGGGCAAGATGAAGGCGTACGACAAAGTGATCACCGACAAGGCCGTCTCCAAGGCCGGCTTCTTTAAGGTCCACGAAGTGGACGACAAGCTGTTTTTCGAGATCCCGAAGTCGGCACTCGGGCGCGAAATGCTTTGGTACGCCGAGCTTGCAGGGGTCTCGACCGGCACGGGCTACCTAGGCAGCGCGGCGGCGGAGCGTGTGATTCGCCTGACACGCAGGGCGGACACGATCCACTTGCGCCTCGTCGATTACGCCATAAGGCATACCGGTGATGACGAGTCGCTAAAGCGGGCGATCATCGAGTCGAGCATCGAACCCATTATCATGGCGTTCGACGTCCAGGCTGAATCGCCCGAGGGAGCCGCAGTCATCGACGTAACAAAGTTGTTCACTGGTGATCCGGGCGACCTTTCTGTGAAAACTGCGATGGGCGCACAGAGCATCGATACCGCTCGCTCGTACATCGACTCGTTCAAGGCATTTCCCGAAAACGTATCCGTGCGGTCGTTCCTTACGATGAACGGCGCGCGCGGAGGCGGATTTAGCGGCACGGCACAATCCGGCGCAACAAGCCGAACGACGCTCGTGCACTTCAACCTCGTCGCACTGCCTGAAAAGCCCATGCTGGGCAGACTGGAGGACTCGCGCGTCGGCTACTTCTCAGTGGGGTACCAGAATTACGGAAGCGCGAAACACCGGGTCGTCGATGAGAGCTTCATTGCGCGACACCGGATCGAGAAGAAAAACCCAAATCAGGCCGTTTCCGATCCCGTTAAGCCGATCATTTATTACGTCTCACGCGAAGTCCCTGCCAAGTGGCGGAAGTATGTTCACCAGGGAATCGAGGACTGGCAGCCTGCATTCGAACAGGCGGGATTCCGCAACGGAATCATCGCTAAAGATGCACCCGACGACCCGGACTGGGATCCCGAGGACGCGCGGCACTCCGTAATTCGATGGGCGCCCAATGATACGCAAAACGCCATGGGGCCGAGCATAGTGGACCCGCGTTCCGGCGAGATTCTCGCTGCGCACGTAATCATGTGGCATAACATCATGGCGATTAACGAAGTTTGGTACTTCACCCAAGTTTCGCCGTTGGACAAGCGTGCCCAGAAACTGCCTTTCCCTGACGACCTCATGGGCGAACTCGTACGCTACGTTGTCGCACACGAAGTCGGGCACACGTTGGGCCTCCAGCACAACTTCCGTGGCAGCTCCACGTATTCGATCTCACAGCTTCGCAATAAGGAATTCACGAACAAATACGGCAACGAAGCGTCGATCATGGACTACGGCCGGTTCAATTACGTCGCTCAGCCGGGCGATGATGTCCGCTTGATGCCGGTGGTCGGTCCGTACGATAAATTCGCCATCGAGTGGGGCTACAAGCCCATTCGAGGTGCCGACACTCCTGAAGAGGAGAAGAAGGAGCTTGACCAGATCGCAGCCCGACAAGTCGAGGATCCCATGCTCCGCTTCGGAGGTGGTCCCTCAGATCCGGACGCCATAACCGAAGACATGGGTGACGACCACATCGAAGCAACCAGGCTGGGGCTTAAGAACATCGAGCGCATCATGGCTTTCCTGGTACCCGCAACGACTACGTCTGGCGAGGACTACCGAGTTCTCCACGAGATGTACGGCGAAGTCCTAAACCAACGCAACAACGAGTTGAGCCATGTCGCAACTTACGTTGGAGGCGTTGTTCGCACGAACTACCACGCGGGCCGAGGTGGCGACGTATTCGCGCCCGTACCTGCTGCAAAGCAGCGCGAAGCGGTGGCGTTCCTTGTTGCCAATGCGTTTCGCACGCCGATCGAGCTCATGGATCCGAAAATCCTTTCACTCATCGAGCCCTACGGGGCGGTCGACAGGGTTTACAACGGCCAGATCAGCATCGTTCGCAGCCTTTTGAGCGAAGGACGTGTTCGACGAATGATCGATATCAACGTTCAGGAGGGAGGTAGGTCATATTCGGTGTCGGAGCTGAGCAATGACTTAGTCAACGGCATCTGGAGCGAACTCGCCTTAACCTCGCCGATGGTCGACGCCTATCGAAGGAACCTGCAGCGCGGCTACCTCGACATCGTCGACGAGAGGCTGAATGGTGCGGGCAAGACGACCAGCGACCTCGGGCCGATCCTTCTGGGCGACCTGAAGGGACTCCGCTCACGTCTGGCGTCAGCGCTGGGCAAGACAAGCGATCAGATGACGCGGCTGCATTTTGAGGCGTCCGTGCGCAAGATCGACGAGATCCTGATGCCTCGCCCGCCCGTGATCGTCACAACGGCTCCGGCTGCCGGAGGCGGCTTCCGCGGTCCGGGAGGATAGGTGCTCCTACAACCTTCCCCGTCTCGAGAGATGGGGAGGGTGTTTTTTTCGACTAAAACTCAGCGCTGCCGGGCACGCGATAGAACGGAATGGCGTCGCGGATGTTTTTCATTCCCGTAACGTACATTAGCATCCGCTCCAAGCCCAGGCCGAATCCGGCGTGCGGCGCGCTACCGTATTTGCGCAATTCCAAATACCACCAGTAAGCTTCTTCGGGCATTCCCCCCTCTTTGATTTTCAGCTTAAGTACATCGTAGCGCTCTTCCCTTTGAGAACCGCCGATGATTTCGCCGATGCGCGGCGTTAAAACGTCCATCGCACGAACGGTTTTCTCGTCGTCATTCAATCGCATGTAAAACGCCTTGATTTCTTTGGGGTAGTCCGTAACGATCACCGGCTTCTGGAATTTCTTATCCGCCAAGTACCGCTCATGCTCGCTCTGCATATCGCAGCCCCAAAACACAGGAAACTCGAAGTTTTCACCGCTCGCCTCCAAATGCTTAACCGCCTCAGTGTACGTAATTCTTTCAAACGGGGACGCAGCCACGTTTTCGAGTGTCTTGATAACTCCCGGCTCGATTCGCTTTTCGAAGAACTCCAAGTCTTCCGCGCAATGATCCAGCGCATATTGCACGAGGTACTTCAAATACTCTTCCGCTAGGTTCATGTTGCCCTCGATGTCGCAAAACGCCATTTCCGGCTCGATCATCCAAAACTCGGCAAGGTGCCTTGCGCTATTGCTGTTCTCCGCCCTAAACGTCGGCCCGAACGTGTACGTGTTCGTAAACGCCAATGCGAACGCCTCGGCTTCGAGCTGCCCGGAAACAGTCAGAAAAGCCGGCTTGCCGAAAAAGTCTCTTGAATAATCGACCTTCCCCTCTGAGCGCGGCACATTCATTAAATCAAGCGTCGTGACCCCGAACATCGCGCCCGCTCCTTCGGCGTCGCTCGTTGTGATAATGGGAGCGTGCAACCAAATGAATCCCCGCTCTTGGAAAAACTTGTGCGTGGCTTCGCTTAGGGCATTGCGGACGCGAAACACCGCGCCGAACGTGTTGCCCCTGGACCGCAGATGCGCGATTTCCCGGAGGAATTCGAAACTCGCGCCCTTCTTCTGCATTGGATATTCGGCGGGATCTGCCGGCCCGTAAACCTCAACGCTTGTCGCATGCAGCTCCACTGCTTGGCCCTCGCCGGGCGATTCCACCAAGTTGCCGTCGAACCGGCAGCATGCGCCCGTCGTGATCTGCTTTAGCGTCGGCTCGTCGATCGACCCTTCCGGCATGACCACTTGCAGGTCGGTAAAACAAGAACCGTCGTTCAACTGCACAAACGAGACCTGCTTACTGTCACGCCTAGTCTTCACCCAGCCGTAGGCGGACGCCGCTCCACCCGGGGGGGAGCAGAGTAGCTCGCGAATGTACGTACGACGGTAATCCATAGGGAAACCGCATTTTACTTCCGGGTCGTCGCTCCCAGGTTTTCCCCGCGTTTTGCACCACAACCGCACCCCCCAGCCGTCTAAAGTAGCAGTGCCGAATCCCGAGCAGTCGGGAACGGGGGACCCGATAGGACGGGGTGCATCTGCGAAGCAGAGCGGTATCTCTTGGCCGTAACCCGACAGCTAACCTCGTAGGCAGCAACCGAGAGAGATGCCGCACGGCTTCTCCAAAATGACGTACCGGAGGTGACCATGGTCAACGAATATGACGTGCGACAGGAAATGGAGCAGATCGACCGCTCCCGCATTCATCCTATTCGCAAGGCTCGAAAACTGCTCCTGCTCACGCGCAGGGTGCGCGGCGCCGCCAAAAAGTTCGAGCGGGGCATCGAAATCCTCGTCCGCGACTGCATGGACGATGAGGCAGCGCGAATGCAGGCGGCTTGCGACCGGTTGGTGGCGTTGGGCCGTGAAGTTCGCGATGTGGCGACGCGAACGCTAGCTGCTGCCAGAGATGGCCAACCGCGGTCACAGCCTTCTTAGCGCGACCCCTACCGTCGTCGGTGTCGGCGTATCAGGAGGAACGTGCCCCCCGAGCCGAATACAGCGACAGTCGACGGCTCTGGGACGAATAAATCAATCATCCGATCGAGAAGTCCCAAATGCCCGCACCAAGCAGGTTCTGAGTACTCGTGTAGTTCGACCCGGTCAAGGGATCGTGGAAGAAGGAATTGCCGTTGCCAAGCGGCGTGCCCCTTCCGCCGACACCGCCCGTGGTGACGAGTTCGGCCGAGCCAATGCCGATTACCCTCATGCCGATGTAAAAGATGCCCTGAGGATGCGGGAGTGTGTTGAAGAACTGTGTACCGCCCCCGACAATGTGAACTCCTGGAATCCCACTCGGATTGCTTCCGTGCGTCTCTGCCATAACGCGAGCCACAAGGTTTCCACTCGAGCCTTGCGAAACGCCTTCTCTGATCTCCATCTCGACGCCCTGCAGAACAAAACCCTCAGACAGCCGGAAATGCCCGAACATTCCACCGTAAAAACCTTGGCTAAAACCTAACCGGGCGTCTTCGAATACTATAGGGGCGGTCTCGGCGGGACCCTGGGGACGCAAGCCAGGCCCTGCCGTCCGGGTCACCGCCATAAAAGTCGTGATCGCCTAGCGCCGGCATGGGTGCGGCGACTGTCATCGCGACCAGGAGCGATCTGAACGAGCGAGCCGTGCCATGTTCCATGCTCATGATTGTATCCCGAATGAATTCAGATACCCGCTTTCGGCGAAATTTGCGGCCTGGGCTGCGGCCCCCGATGGAGTAACCGGTATAATCCACGCTGACCGTGGGGATATAGCTCAGCTGGGAGAGCGCTTCAATGGCATTGAAGAGGTCATGGGTTCGAGCCCCATTATCTCCACCAAATCCGCCTTCTTTAGCGACCATGCCTTATGGTGTGGTCGTTTTGGCTTCTGGGTTACTTCGGCGACGTTTCATCCGCGGATAGCGCAACGCAAACGCGTCGGATGAAGTCACCGAACTCGGTGATAAAGTTGCGGAGAAACTCCTCGGTCCGCTCTACGGTCACACGACCGCCCTCCGTAATCATCTCGGGCGTGAATTGAATGTACGCTTCGATCGCGTTCATCTGCGGCGAGTTGCAATAGCTGAGAACGCTGCGAAGGCTCTGCTGAGCGATCGCGGTGCCGATCGCGCCGGGCGATGCCCCGATAATCGCCGACGGCTTTCGCGAAAAAGAGTTCTCGCCATACGGACGACTTGCCCAGTCGATGGCGTTCTTCAGCGCACCCGGCATCGAGCGGTTGTACTCGGGCGTCACGAAAAGCACCGCATGCACCTCGGCGATCGACCGCTTTAACTGCCTGGCAACCTCCGGGTAGTCGGCGTCGTAATCCGGAGTGTAAAGCGGCAGGTCTTTGAACTCGATTTCCGAAAACGACATATGCTCGGGAGCGAGCCTGATGAGCGCCCTAGCGAGCAGCCGATTGATCGACTTGGACGACAGGCTGCCGACAATGTATCCGACCTTGATTTGCTGCATCGTATCAGCATCATATCCTCAAAGCCGCAGGACTTCCGGCTCGACGGTCGAATCTAAACACATGCAGAAATCGATCTGGGTCGCTGTCGCGTGCCTGTTGACCCCCCTCGCTCTCGGCCAGCGAACCGTCACAAACCCCAAGGCGTTTTTGGGCCACGACGTAGGAGAAGACTATTGGCTTGCAAACTATAAGCAGCTCTCGGACTATTGGCGCAAAGTCGACACAGATTCGAACCGAGTGCAGGTCGTGTCGATCGGCAAAACGGAAGAGGGCCGCGACCAGTTGATGGCAATCATCAGCGATCCCCCGAACATGCGTCAGCTTGCGCGTTATCGGGCAATGGCGCGAAGGCTCGCCCTGGGCGACGCAACGGCGCCGGAAGCGCTGCGCTTTTCAGAAGAGGGCAAAGCCATCATTTGGATCGATGGCGGACTCCACGCTAGCGAAGTATTGGGTGCGCAGCAATTAATCGAGACGGTTTATCGCTTGGCAAGCCGAGAAGACGAGGAGACCAAACGCATTCTGCGCGATTGCATCGTCCTTGTTGTTCACGCAAACCCTGATGGGATGGATCTGGTGAGCGATTGGTATATGCGCAAGCCGAATCCGCGGGAACGTTCCACAAGCGGAGTTCCTCGGCTTTATCAAAAATACATCGGCCACGATAACAACCGCGATTTCTACGCGAACACGCAGAGCGAGACGATCAACATGAATCGGATCCTATACCGCGAATGGTTTCCGCAGATCATGTACAACCACCACCAGACCGCCCCGAGCGGAACGATTATTTTTGCGCCGCCGTTCCGCGGACCGTTCAATTACCACGTCGATCCGCTCGTCGAAGTCACAACCGGAATGGTGGGCATGGCGATGCACACGCGTTTTGTCTCGGAGGGCAAGCCGGGCGCGGTCATGCGCAACGCCGCAAGCTACCAAACGTGGTGGAACGGCGGATTGCGGACAACCGCTTACTTCCACAATATGGTGGGCATTCTTACTGAGGCATTCGGCAGCCCGAATCCTTCCCGAATAAACTTCAGCGCTCAAAGACTTGTGCCGACGACGGATATTCCATTTCCGATTGAGCCGCAGGAGTGGCGTTTTGCGCAGTCCATAGAGTACGAACTAACGGCGAACTACGCGATCATGGATTATGCATCGCGATACAAATCGCAGTTACTAAGAAACACTTACACGATGGCGCGCAATGCTATCGAGAAAGGTCGTAAAGATACGTGGACTCTCTATCCAAAAAGGGTCGGAAGTGCGCGAAATATGGCGGCGATCCAGACTCCCGAGAATCGCGACGCCAAGGCTTATGTGGTTTCGGCTGACCAAGTCGACTTTCCCACGGCAACAAAGTTCATCAATTCGCTGATGCATGCCGGCGTTGTCGTACACCGAGCAAGCGCGCCGCTCAGCATCGCTGGAAAAACATATCCGGTCGGCTCCTTCGTTGTTCGTAGCGACCAGGCATTCCGTGCGCATGTGCTGGACATGTTCGAACCTCAGGATTATCCCAACGATTTTCAGTATTTGGGCGCCCACCGATCGCGCCCTACGACAACGCGGGTTACACTCTCGCTTATTCGATGGGCGTGCAGTTCGATAGAATTTTGGAACCCGTCAGCGGCACAGGGCTTGAAGTGTTAGCCGTTGCGGCATCTCCACCAAAGGGATCCGTTCCTCAGGGTGGCGGTGTCTTCGTGCTCGACCATCGTCTGAATGATTCCTTCTCATTTGTGAACGTTCTGATAGAACATGGACTTGACATCCGTCGCAGTCCGGACGGTTTCGTTCTCGGCGAGGGCGGGACCGCGCTGCGAGCAGCCCACCTTGCAACGGAGCGCGGTTTAACCCCGTTCGTGCTGACTGCTGCACCGGCAAACGCGCAGTCGCTGAGGCGTGCCCGCATCGCTCTTTGGGACAGATATGGCGGATCGATGACGTCCGGCTGGACGCGCTGGCTGTTAGAGCAATTCGATTTCGAAATCGATGTCGTATACCCGCCTGATATCGACAGCGGCAAGCTCAGCAATTACGACGTCTTAATTCTCCCGAGCGACGCCTCGTTCGGCGGTGGACGCGGCGAGGAACAGCAGGTCGATGCCACCATTCCGATGGAATGGCGCAATCGAATGGGCTCGCTAACCGTGGAGCGGTCGGTTCCGAAAATAAAAGAATTCCTTGAATCTGGAAAAACAGTAATCGCCATAGGCAGCGCGGGCTCAATCGCAAGGCACTTGCAATTGCCGGTGACGGACCACTTGGTGGAAACGGTTAACGGTCAGGAGCGTCGACTCCCGCGCGAGAAATTCTACGTGCCCACATCAATTCTGCACACGGCAGTGAATAACAAGAACTCTGCAGCTTGGGGAATGCCTGCGCAAGTGGACGTTGTTTTTGACAACAGTCCGGTTTATCGTTTGCTGCCCGGCGCCGAGGAACGCGGAATTACGCCGATACTATATTTTGAAGGCGGCACGCCGTTGCGCAGCGGATGGGCTTGGGGTCAGGAGCATCTAAGCGGAGGCGTCGGCGCTTTCGAAGCCTTCGTCGGGCTTGGTCGCCTACTGGTCTACGGCCCGGAAATCACGTTTCGCGCACAGCCGCATGGCACGTTCAAATTGCTATTTAACGCGCTGTATACCGCTTCGTCACGTTCACAGCATTGATGCGCGCTTCGGGATTCCAAGCGAGAGGAAAATAGGTACCGGTGCTCTTGTAGGTGACGGCGAAGATCGCGTGCAGCGGCTCGTTTTCGATCGCCGTCTTTGCCTGCTCGACGAACCAAGCGTGATTCAAGCCTTTCGCATCCGGCTCTGCCGCGCCAACAAAATGCCAACCGTTGTCCCAAATCTCCACCCATGTGTGGTTACCCGTTTTGCCGGGCCACGTATGTATTCCAGCTAAGCGAGCGGGTATGCCAATCGACCGACACGCTTCGATAAGCATGATTGAAAGCCCAGTGCAAGTTGCCATTCCCTGAGCAGTCGATTCGCGCGAGCTTTGGTCCGTTCGCAATCGTAGCGTGTTATAAACGACATTGTAATCGTAAAAGAGAGCCTTATTAAGTGCCAGCGCGGCCTTGCCGGGCGAATCATATTTCTTTGCGAGCGGCGTGTATCGGCGACTGAATTCTGCGCGCATGGAATCCCTGGGCTCTGTAACCACCGCATGCGGCAGCACCGAATCCAGATAAACGTCTCGCGGGACATTACGTGCCCAATCTGTTGCCGCGCGTGCGGACGCCGCAAGGCGCACGTTCGCAATCAATGCATCCGGCGTTACGAGGCTCAGGTCACTCAGCGGCAGGTCTGCCAGCAAGTAGGCAACACCGGCACGGTCAGTTCCTGGCAGACCTTGAAGCGCGCTCTCCCAAGCACTCCGGCTGCGTGGATCTCGCGCCAGTGCTTCCGCGACCGACTTATCCCACCAGGGCGTCTGCGAACCCGCGAGGAGGACGAGAACTGTTGCGGCAATCATGTGCAGCCCAGATTATGGCTGGCTATGCGGGTGGCTTAGGTTCGGGTGGCTCGGGCGGCCCTTCGAACTCGCCTGGAGGCGGAGGTTCCCCGCCGGGTGGCCCTGGTTCCCGCTGCGGAGCGTAACCCACCTGTTTCATGGGCGTTTCGGCTTGGCCCCGCCCGAGGACGAATGCGCTCGCCACACCAAACACGGCAAACAAAATGTCGATCACATTGAACCCGTCCTTTACGTATCCGATGTGGTCGTTCAGCGTCAATGCGGCTACGTCTTCCTTTGCCGCTGCGATCGCCGCAGGTTCACTTCGCGTCTTCCATGTCTCATGGTCGGGTCCGGTTTCGGAAATCCATTTCAAATCCGCGACGTGCACTTGCTCGAAATATGAGATTTCTTCAGCGGTCACCTCTTTGGGATCGCTTGCCGCCGAGTAGCCATGATCGACCATGAACTGCGGATATTCGTCGGGTTTCTTCACTCTCGAAAAGTCAGCCGCGTCGCCCATCACCTCTTGGAAACTCGATGTCGAAAGCCACTCCTCGACATACAACTCCTCGAAATCCTGTTGGACGGTCCACATTGAGCCGAGGATTTTCCCAGCCCCGATTGAGACCAAAGCAAGCGCAGCACAGAGTACGCCGTTTGCCGCACCCTTCGAACCGAGCCGGTTCGACAGGTAACCGATCGCGGCGCCGATTCCCCAGGCAACGTATCCGATCTCGAAGCCGGAGTACTTCGCCAATAGCGCCCAAACTACGGCGCCCACCACAGCAGCAACAATCGCACCGATAACCCCCGAAACTTTGATCATTGTTATTTAGGGACGAGCCTAAGCCTTTAGGCGACTCTATCGCCTCGTGCTATGCATCAGCGAGTCTGCCGGGAGGTCGGCGAACTCCGATGATCCTAGCTCTGCCCACCGCAGCCTAAGCGCGGTGCCACCCGTTTTGTTGAACCACTCGATCCGAATCCGATGCAATCCGGCGGCTAGTGGCGCTTCACCGTTCTTTGCTTCAGGAGAGTGCAAGCCGTCGTGGTCGATGACGATCTTGCCATCGATCAGCAGTTTCGACCCGTCGTCTGAAGTTAGTTCGAATATGTACACATTCGCGGCTGGAACAAGCACATATCCTTCAAAAACTGCAGCGAAATTTTCCCTGTCGAGCATCTCGTCGATGGCCGGCTTGGACATCGCGAACGCGGACGTGGGCTCCAAGGCGGCAAAGTTCGGAAGCTTATCCCAGGTGCCCCCATAGGTCAAAACTCTGAGCCCCTTCTCCGCGACTCCTCCCCCTGCCGCCGCCGGCCAGGGTTCGACCTTGTCGAACTTCCTGGATACTACTTCGGTTACCGGACGGGCTTTGGAAAATCCTTGTAACGTCACGAGTGCGCTGCCCGATAAGTGAATTCCACTGCTAGCCAGTGGTGAGTCTGCCGTGGGGCGGCTGCCGTCGAGTGTGAACCTGACATCAATACCCTTCCCCGCTTCGATCGGCACGTTGTAATCGGTTACGAAAATGCTGGTTCGAGTCGCGAATTTCGGAGTATTGAATACGACGGGCTCGCCCAGAAATTCCATGCCAATTACGCTCACATCATTGTGCGGCGATTTTTTCGGAACGCGAATGACAACGCTTGCCCCATCACGCTCGACCTTTAGAGCAGAACCGTTCTGCAAAAGAAACGCACGCAGGGGATCGCTGCCCAAACCAGGCACCGTCAACTTACCGTCGGCGGGCCAATCGAAAACATGGAGAAACAACATTGCCCTTTCGCCTTTCCTCTTAACGGTGCACCTTCCCCAAGGCAACTTCTCGAAAGAGCTCGCCGAAGATCCGTAAATCGAGTCTCCATATGACTTCATCCATTCGCCGATATTCTTCAACCTTTCGACCGACTCCTTAGGGATTTCCCCTTCCGATGTCGGCCCGACGTTCAACAAATAATTCCCGCCTTTGGATGCAATGTCCACCAAATTTCGAATCAGTTCTCTGGTCGACTTGTAATTACTGTCGTTGCGATTAAACCCCCAATGGGCGTTCATGGTCATACACGTTTCCCAGTCGACACCTGCTAGGCCGGTAGCCGGAATTTCCTGCTCAGGAGTGCCGTAATCCCCCGCGAAGCCGGCATCGCTCATTCCTCCCATTCCGCCGCGACCCACGTCTACGCGGTTATTCACGATGGTGTTTGGTTGAAGCGTTCGGCAAAGATTGTATAGTGCTTGGCCGTATCGGTGGTTCCACGTGCTCTCCCATTCACCATCGAACCACATGATTCCAATCGGGCCGTATTTTGTTAATAGTTCCCGCACCTGTGCGTGCAAGTACGCGACATAGCGATCCATTTCGGCAACGCCCATGGGTCTTTGCTCAATCTCCCACGGTCGGCGTGGCAGATAATCCGGGTGGTGCCAATCCATAATCGAATGGTAAAGACTGAACACAATTCCTTGCTTTTTGCATTCGTCGGCTAACTCTTTAATAATGTCGCGTTTCAACGGCGTAGCCATAATATCGAAATCGCTGACTTTCGAATCGAATAGCGCAAACCCGTCGTGATGCTTCGAAGTAATGACGATGTACTTCATGCCGGCGTCCTTCGCCATTTTCACCCATTTCGCGGCGTCGAATCTATACGGATTGAAATGCGGCAAAAAACGATTGTAAGCTTCCAATGGAATATTCGCCGTATCACGGATCCACTCTCCATGGCCGTCACTTCCCATCCATTCACCTGCAGGAATCGAATATAGCCCCCAATGAATGAACATGCCGAGGCGTGCCTCGCGCCACCACTGCATCCGTGCATCCTTCTGCTCGCGGGTTTCTTGAGCGAACGGAGTCGTCGCCTTAATAGGTAGCTGAGGTTCCTGCATCCCGAAGGTCATGCATGCTGCCAGTGCAATGAGCATGCCCCGATTATAGTCGTCGGCTCGCCGCCATAACCACGTTGGAGAGAAGCATCGTGACGGTCATCGGTCCGATGCCACCCGGGACCGGTGTAATCGCTCCTGCAATCGGCGAAACACTCTCAAAGCTGACATCGCCAACATCACCCTTGCGCCCTTCGACTTTGTTGTAGCCTGCATCCAGCACGATGGCGCCAGGTTTCACGTAGTCCGCATCAAACATTCCCGCGCGCCCCACCGCCGCGACCAAAATATCAGCCTGTTTACAGACCTCTCTCAAATTCGGCGTCCGGCTGTGGCAAATAGTGACCGTCGCGTTCCGTTCGAGAAGCATTAACGCTGCGGGCTTGCCAAGAATGACACTCCTTCCCACAACAACGGCGTGCTTGCCCTCGCATGAAATGTTGTATTCGTCCAACAATCGCATCATGCCGAGCGGTGTGGCGCAGCGAAACCCGTCTGCTCCAGTGAGCAATCGTCCCAAGGACTGCGGCGAAATTCCATCCACGTCCTTCTCCGCCCCCAAGCGCTCAAGCGCTGCCGGCTCGTTCAAGTGCTTCGGAAGGGGATGCTGCAGCAAAATGCCGTGCACGTCCGGGTTTTCGTTTAGTGAATCGATCTTGTCGTACAGCCAGGCCCCGGACGTTAGGCCATCCACTGTCCACTGTGTGCCGACAATGCCGATCTGCTCAGCCCATCGTTGCTTCATGGCAACATAAGTAAGGCTCGATGGATCTTCTGCAGCAACAAGTACGTCCAACCTCGGAACAATCCCGGACGCTCTTAAGGTGCGAACCGTCTCGGCAAGCTCATCGCGAATGCGTTTGGCCAACGCCTTTCCATCAAGAATCATTCGCTAGCGATCTTCCCCAAAATTCCATTTACAAATTTGCCGCTGTCCTCCGTGCTGAATTCCTTGGCTATTGTCACAGCTTCGTCGATTGCAACGCCTTTAGGAAGATCTCCGAACACGAGTTCAAAAATACCTAACCTCAAAAGCGCGCGATCTACGGCCGACATCCTGTCGAGTGTGTAGCCAATCGCAACTTTCTCTATGCGCTTGTCGATCTCATCCTGCTTGCCAAGAACGTCCGACACGCTCCGCGCGGTAAGGCGGCGCCAGCGACGAGGTAGTTCCAATTCTTCGCAAGCCATCGCTACGGCGGCTTTCTCGTCGGATTTTCCGACGTCCACGGCGTACAACGCCATTACGGCAGCAACGCGCGCCACATGGCGGAAGTTAATCTCCATTCCACCGCTTCATGAGTTCCGGAACCGTGCCGGTGTGGAAGTCACCCGACAGATAAGCGGGCTCTTCGATTAGTTTTTTCAAGAAAGGAATATTTGTCTTAATCCCTTCGATACGAAAATCTGCAAGCGCCGATTTTAGTCTGGCGATTGTGTCGTCACGATCTGCCCCTGTAACGATTAGTTTTGCGATCATCGGGTCGTAAAAAGGTGAGATCACAAACCCTTCATAAATATGCGATTCCATGCGCACATCGTCTCGCGCCGGCGGCTGCCAGAGCGTCACAGTGCCACAGCTTGGCGCGAAATTCTTTGTTGAGTCCTCTGCGGTTATTCGTGCCTCGATCGAGTGGCCAGTACACTCAATATCGGCTTGGCTGAATGGCAACGGATCGCCCGCGGCAACCCGCAGCATTGTTTGAACTATATCGATTCCCGTCGTCTGCTCCGTTACAGGGTGCTCCACCTGGAGTCGAGTATTCATTTCGATAAAGTAATAGTTGCCGTCGGCGTCCATAAGAAACTCAATCGTCCCGGCATTCACGTAACCCACAGCGGATGCCAATCGCACAGCCGCTTCTCCCATTTCCTGCCGCGTTTCCTCGCATAAAAGCGAGAAAGGCGCCTCTTCCAGCATCTTCTGGTGCCGTAAATTCTGAATCGAACATTCTCGTTCGCCTAAGTAGACGCAACTGCCGTGCTTGTCGGCCATAACCTGCACTTCGACATGCCGTGGATTGTCGATTACTTTCTCCAGGTAGACATCGCCACTGCCGAAGCTTGCCTCGGCCTCTTGCATGGCCATTCGCATCAGACCCACAAATTCATCTGCATTGTCCGCGCGGCGAATACCCTTCCCGCCACCGCCTGCACTAGCCTTAATCAGAACGGGATACCCAAGTCGCTCCGCTTCTTCCAGTCCCTCATCCGATGAAGCCAAAATTCCAGCAGACCCGGGCACCACCGGACAATTGGCTTCCATGGCTGCCGCGCGCGCCGAAGCCTTGTCCCCCATGCGCGCGATCGCCTCGACCGGCGGACCGATGAATGCGACCCCCAGCGCCTGCAAAGCATCTGCAAAATTCTCCCGCTCCGAAAAGTAACCATAGCCAGGGTGCACGGCATCGGCACCGGTAATTACGGCAGCCATGAGCACGTTCGGCATATTTAGATAGCTTTCCGTGTTGCTTGCCGCCCCAACACAAACGGCCTCGTCGGCCATTTGCACGTGCATTGATTCCTTGTCAGCTTCGCTATAAACCGCGACGGCGCGCGCACCAAGTTCGTGGCACGCTCGAATAATCCGACAAGCGATTTCGCCGCGGTTCGCGATCAGGACTTTGCTGAACATTCAATACTTTTCGTGACCAGGATGAGGACAGGTTACCCGCCCACCGGCGCCGTCATAGACGTATGCTTCCCTCGGCTCGATCGTGCAGCGAAGGAACTCTGGACCCAAACCAGACAACTCAGTCAGCGACGTAGGCGCCTCGCCGGCCGTTTTTGCAACGTCTACCGACATGTTAACTTGGCGTAGGTTGCTCTGGCAAACAGTGTCCTTTGCACGGTTGGCCGCACGCCCGATCGTGGTCCGGCCCTGCCCGTCTGGGCGATCCGGCAGTGCCGTCTCGCCGAAGCTGCCGAAGCCGCCCGTGAAATAGACTCCGGCCGCAATGCAGATGATAAGCACCGCCGCCATCAGTCCCATCATCGAATTCCCTCTCTGTAGTTTTTTCATGGTTTTATCCTTGCGAGCAAAGTGCCGTATTCGACGGCATCTCCGTCTGCAGCGAAAAATTCGATAACACGGCCAGCCGCGGGCGCCGGCACATCGTTCTGCAGGCCGAGCGATTCGATAACGCCGATCGCCGTGCCCTTCTCGACTTGAGTACCAATATCCACGCTCGGACGAAAGTATCCGACGAGCCGGCTAACGACCTCGTGGAGAGTAGTCGCCGTAACAACGACAGGGTGTTGCGTAGCAGGAACGGCGGCGCGCCGAGGAAAGTCGATCGCAAACTCGTTTTCGCCTTCTGCAACCCGTAGACCGGTGAGATTCAAGGTTTTGGCCTTTTGAATAAGCGACTCGATTGCCTCGCCGTCCAACTTCATATCTTCAACTTAAATACAGCAAACTCAATCGCGCGAACCATCTGCGCCAGCACAAACAGCATCACTAAAACGAGCATCACCTCGTCGAGAAAACCGGGAGTCGACTCGATTAGTTCTTTGCCCGTCTCCGCCGTCGTAAATGCGAACTTGCTGACGGCGGAGTCGATATCAGTCAATGCCCGGTGGACACCGTTCAGCAGCCCATCGTGGAGGACAATGTAGCCGAGCGCAGTAATTGCAATAGCTGCCGGAAGCAGCAGTTGGTATTTATGCCTCTGATGCTCGTTGTAAATCACGCAGTTCCTGCATCGTTCCGCCTTTTGTTCGCCGCTCAGGCGCGTATTCTTGGGGATGTACTTGGCCGCAGCTATTGCGTCCCGCGGAATCACCTTTCCTTGCAGCGCATCCAGAATCACCGACTCCTCGCACATACAGCCCACGCGCTCCTTCCAGCACGTTCGCCGACTGTGATAAATCGGGCAGGCCTGTCGGACAAACTGCCTGCAGAAGGGTAACTGCCAACACTTTCCGAAGAAAACGTTGCGAATCGGATCGTCCTCTTCCTTGACCTCAGTTTGCTTGAGCGCCTCTTCGCGGCCACCGTATTTTATGCGCTGGCGCACGCGAACGGACACGTCGAAAATTTGGTAAAGCAGCGAACCAACCCCAAGTAATATCCCTGCAAAACGGATCGAACCCAGGGCCTGCTGGGTCAGTTCCATCATGTTCGAAACCGCCGCCTCCGGCACAAGACCCGTCATCGGCAGTAGATCCGGTGCGAAGTAATAAAGCGCCGCCAAGCCAAAAAGCGTAAACGGTAGCGCAACGTCGCCCGCAAAATTAACCGAGAAACAAATGCCAAAAAGCAGCAAAGACGCGGCCAAGCCGATCTTCAGCTTGAACATTAATTCGGAGGCCGATTGTGCGTCCTGCACAGAAATCTGCGGCGTAGACGCAAAGTGCGACGCGTAGTAGGCAAGCCAAACGGTCAAGCCGACCGTGGCCGCGATGGCGACCCAGAAAATACGCGAGCCGAGCCAACTCAGCGCCTCTGTCTGCCAGGGCGCGCGCCGAACGTATTTAATCGGTTCGTGAACGTTACCGGTTTCCATGCACTCCTACCCGCTTTTGACGCGCTCCAAGTAGCTATCGGTTCGAGTATCCACCTTCAGCACGTCTCCCTGAGTGATGTGGAAAGGCACCTGAACCATCGCGCCGCCCTCAAGCTGCGCGGGCTTCGTACCGCTCACCGTGTCGCCCTTGAATACCGGGTCTGTTTCTAATACCTCGAGCTCTACGAAGTTCGGAACGTCCATGCCCCACACCTCGCCGGCCACCACCATCGCGCTGAGTTCCATACCTTCCTTAAGGTACTTCAGTCCGTCACCCAGCATCGACGCTGGATACTGATGCTGCTCGTAGTCCTCGAGGTCCATCACAACCACTTCGTCGCCGGTTCGGTACAGGTATTGCAACGGCTTCTTTTCTACAAAAACCGGCTCTACCTTTTCACCCGCGCGGAAGGTCTTCTCGACGTTCTGCCCGGTTTTCAATTTGCGAAGCCTCGTCCGAACGAACGCCGCGCCCTTGCCGGGCTTGACGTGCTGAAACTCCACGATCGTGAAAACCTCGCCGTCGAGGTAGATGTTCATGCCGTTCCTGAAGTCGCTTGTGTCGATTGCCAAATAAGAGCTCCATGCCCATTATGGCAGTCGCCGCCCAGCCTAATGCCGGCTCTCCAACTCGTAACCCACGGTCACGAGCGCGTCCCAACCACCGACAACCGCGCGCGAGTTCGGATAACCCGCCCTGATCAGGTCCCGCGCCGCACGGGCGCTGGTCGCTTCGTTTGCTCACGTGCAAAACAGGGCGATCCATGCCTCCGGCCGCAAGCCATGCCTCTGGGCGTCTCGAACCGGATGCTCAGGATCCAGCCTCACCGCGCCTAGTAGTCGATGCGGGCTCTCATGGTAAGACTTCGCGCTCCGAACATCCGCGAGCCGAGCATCGCCCGGCACCGATTCGGCGGTGATCAACAAGTCTGGCTCTGCCCCAGCTTTCGCTGACACGCGTAGTAGCTCCGAAGCGGGAGCGGGATTGCGCTTGCCCAGGAACATGACCGACCCGCCGTGAACGATAACCGAAAGCAGGACGACCAAGCCGCAGATCGCGAACAAACGGTCAGCCCCCGGCACGCCGGCGAAAGCGGGCACGAGCGCTAGCAGCAGCGCGCTCAAGCCGCGCGGCCCAAACCAAGTAATCAGCATCCGCGATCTGGTATCCATTTTTTCGCGAGCTAGCGCGGCAAGCAGCACGATCGGCCTCGTGCACAGCGCTAGCACGACGAACGCAATTAGCGCGGGCGTTAGCGAACCGATGCCTGCCCAAATCAACGAACCGCCCAGGAGCACGAATGTGAACATCAGCAGCATCTCGGCGGTTGTCTCGCCGTACTCCACGAAGCAGTCGCAAAGGTCATCGTCGAGCCTTGCGATCACAACGCCCGCGAAGAAAGCTGCCAAGAAACCGCTGCCGTGCAGGGCTTCCGCCGCCGCGAACGACGAGAAACAAACCCCTAGCGAGTAAATCGACTCGTAATCCCTACGAACACCGATCCGCCGCCGCGCGAAGCGCAGGAGCACCACCGCCAACAAGCCAACCGCGATGCCCGCACCTGGCCCGAGCACAAACAAGCTCAGCACCAACGTCCCAATGCCGTCGCTCGCCGAAACTCCCGGTACGAACGCCATCGCTATCAGCAGAATCGGCAGAAGCACGATGTCGTTGAGCCCGCTTTCCAACCTCAGCGCCGTACGAGCGTCGGCGGGGATGTCCTTCCGACGAAGAAGTCCGCGCAGCATGACCGGGTCGGTCGATGCGACAGGTGCGGCCAACACGAACGCGGACGCCCAATCTAAACCAAGCAACCACCTCGCGAGCAAAGCGATAACCGCTGCGGCGATCAACGTCCCCGGCCCCAGAATGAGCGTGGCCAGGCGAAGTCTGCGCCCGACCTCGCCGAAGTTCAAAGTGACGGCGTCGGTAAAGAGCACAAGCGCAAGGCCCAGCGTTGCGACAACGCGCAACACCGGCGACTCCAAACCCACATCCATCAACCCAAGCGAAGCTGGGCCGAGCACCGCCCCTAGCAGCAAGAAGATAGCGACCTGCGGAAGGTTCGCACGCTCTACCCAACCGGACATCAGCGAGGTGAACATGATCACTGCGCCGACGAGGCCGAGAACGGCGATGAACATCTCGGTCGTCATCGCACCCGCGGGTCCTCAACGCCCGCTCCGGCAAAGCCCTTTGCGCGCAGCCGACAGGAGTCGCAGCCGCCGCAAGGCTCGCCTTTGGGACCGGGGTCGTAACAGCTGGTCGTCATGCCGAGGTCGAGCCCAAGCGAGATTGCAAGGCGCACGATTTCGGCTTTCGTGAGATGGATGAGCGGGGCGTGGATGTGGAAGCGGCCCCCTTCCGCGCCTGCCTTGGTGCCCAGATTTGCTAGGCTCACGAAGGCATCGATGAACTCAGGTCGACAATCGGGGTAGCCCGAGTAGTCCAGCGCATTCACCCCAATAAAGATATCCCTCGACCCCATCGCTTCCGCCCATGCGAGGGCTAGCGATAGAAACACCGTGTTTCGCGCAGGCACGTACGTGACCGGAATGTCCTCCCCCTCCATTCGCTTGCGAGAGGAGGGGGCCGGGGGATGGAGAGCCTTCGGTACCTCGATGTCATCCGTCAGCGCCGATCCTCCGAAAGCCCTCAGGTCGAGCGGGAGCACGACGTGCCGCTCAATACCGAGCGACGCTGCAACCCGCCTTGCCGCATCGATCTCCACCGCATGCCGCTGCCCATAGTCGACGGTTAGCGCCGCCACGTCGAAGCCGTCGCGCTGCGCCATCGCGGTGGCCGTCGTTGAATCGAGGCCTCCACTCAGAAGCGAAACTGCGAGTCGTTTCTGCATTCGTAACCGAGACTACACCATGCCGAGGTATAATGCCTTTGAATCGCATCGGTCCCCGTTCAGGCAGTTTGTTTTGAGAGGTTCCCGAAATCTGTGATGAAACCGGCAGCAAGCCTGCCCTTAGGAGTAGCAATGAGCACAAAATCCCTTTACGTTGGGAACCTTCCATACACAACAGGCGAGGCGAATCTCGTCGACCTGTTTGCACAATACGGCGCCAAGAGTTGTCGCATCGTCGAAGGCCGAGGTTTCGGCTTTGTGGACGTCGACGAAGACCAGGCCCAGGCCGCAATTGACGCCCTTCACGACAAGGAGTTCGGCGGACGCCGACTCGTAGTCAATGAAGCTCGCCCGCGTGGCGAGGG
>JALYSG010000038.1 GCA_030854945.1 Armatimonadota bacterium | reverse complement strand
CTCGATCTCCTGAAGGACCTTGATAATCTGGTCCTCGCTATACCGTTTTCCTTTGCTCATTGCAGTCTCCTTATTATGGAGACGGATCTAACACTCCACGGTGGTCATTTTACGGGGAACCAGCCAACTGGGCAATACGTGAGAGTAAGTATTCAGAGTCAGAGCTATCTGGCTGTGGCCGAGCGTTTCCATAATGGTTCTGGGATCCACGCCTTGTGCTAAGAGGAGGGTGGCGCAAGAGTGGCGAAGGTCGTAGAAACGGAGTGAGGGCAGATTATTACCCTGCAGCAACGTTGATAGTGAGCGTCGGATATTTCGCTCTTCAGCCGGAGTTCCGATCTCCGAGGTGAATACCAATCCGAGCTCTTGCCAACGCTCGCCTGCGGCCGCCTTGTCTTGGAACTGCTCTAATGATTTGCTCGTAGCTTCGCAACGTCGCAGGGCGTACCGAGGGTTCAACAACATCGGCCAGCCAACGATTCAGGAAGACTCGCAGTGTCTGCTTACCATCTTGGGATGGCATTCCTCTATCGAGAGTCCGCCTTGCCTCGGTGAGCCTCTTCTGTACATCGGCGAACCTGTCGCCGGTGAACGTCTTTCTCTTGTTGTGACCAATCGTCATTGCTGCTCGCCATTTGCCGTTCGGCAACTGGTAGATCGAGCCCTCGCCGTTTCGTTTTCTGTTAGACATTTTTCTCTCCTTTTCCTGTGGCTTTCGATTTCTGCCGCCGCCGCTGCTTTAACTCTTTTGCGTATTTCTTCATTTCTTCCTGTGTTGGAGGCTTCGGCACGACCTTCCTGGGCCGGCGAGGCGGCAATGAGCCTATCACCCATTTGCAGGCAGCGAGCACGTCACGACGAAAACTATTCCGAGACGAACTGTGTTGTCGTGCCCAGCCTTCCAACACCTTTAGAGCCTCGGAGTCATTCAGGTGTCCCGTGACTGGCGGAGCATGCGCATATTGCCACTCCGGTGCATCCCTGTTATGCACGTTCCACTCTGCCCGCAAATCGTCCCAGGGGAGCTCGGAAAACCTAGCAGCGTGTCCGACCAGCCGTAGTTTTTGGTTCGAGATTGACTTCCCCCTGGGCGCGACTCTGTCACGGACCTTTATGTAGAGATCGCGCACGTCCTTTGCCGTCATCACTGGGTCTAGCTCAAGCACAATTCGTTTGGTGAAATTGAACTTACCGTCAAGAAAGCGCACCCTGTAAGGAACGTACTGCATTTCCAGCGAATCGATTAGGACAGCAAAAAGTGCCCATCCTTGGGAGGCACGAAATCCGCGCGTAATCAGCTTGGTGATTTTGATGAGGTCCCCTAGCTCGCCGGTTGAAACCTTTGGGATTTCGAGAGACTCCATGCCCTCACCAAACCCAACGCGGAAGCTAACCATCTCGACATCCCCTTGACCCGGTGCCCCGTCTTGTCGGACCAACTCCAGCAGGTAAATCCAGATGTCTTCTTCTGACACTAGTTCGCGCTTCGTCAGATACTGTTCTCTGAATTCGACGACGTCTCGGGAATGTCGAACCTGATCCTGCAGCCACGCACTCAGCGCTTGGGCGTAATCGTAAAGCCAGGAATCCCAGCGGACGCCGAAGACTAGTGAAGCGCCGGGGCGGCGTTGCTCCGCTATCGAGGACATTGGCACGCGGGCGGGTTCTACTCGATCAGGATGAACACGCTCCTGAACCGCGTCAGCGAACTCTTCAGGGGTCAAGGTTCCCGCTCTCAGCATTTCGAAGTCCCCTGCGATGTCTGCTACGATTCGAGTTGTGTGCAAGTTAGATATGTCCTTGAATTGAATAACCATTTCTTGGTCACTCCTATCTGGTTTACTCATTGTACCAAAGAACGGTGGCGGATGCGCTGTTCTTTTGTGGAAAGACCAAAAATGCTAGAAACCAGACTATTGAGAATCACCGAGGCTGCCGCGCGGGCAGGGATAGGCCGAAGCCTTGCCTATGAGTTTGTAAGAAGCGGTGAGTGGCCATCCGTCAAGATTGGAAGGGCGTTACGGATCCCATTGGCATTGCTTGACGAGTGGATCGACGCAAAAGTGCAGGATGCACGCGAACGAGCACTTGGATTCGCGGAATGTGCTTCCAACGGCTCTGTTGCGTCCAGCCTAGGTGAGCAGGGTGACTTGAGGACTCGCTCGACATGAGCCTCATCCAGGACTTCAGCAAGGCACTCGCAAATGCTGGGATTCCATGCTCAGAGCCGATCATCGCCGCTGGCAAAATCGTAAGGTACCGAGCCGGCGAGGACAGGGATCCGAACTGCTGGTACATCCTTTTTGATCACGGACCGATGCTTGCCGGTGCCTTCGGGTGCTGGAAGAGAGGCTTGAACGAGAAATGGGTGTCAACCGTTCCTACAACAGCGACTATCGCCGAACGTCGCAAGCTGACGGCCGGCCTTGCCGCAGCGCAAGCCGCTCGTGACGACGCGCTTCAGCTCGCGCAAGAGGAAGCTGCGGTAGCAGCTCAGGTTGAGTGGGATGGTGCTAAGCCGGTCGGGGCCGGCCACCCGTACTTGATTGCGAAAGAAGTAGGGGCATACGGAGTTCGGGTTGTCGGGAGTAGCCTGGTAGTTCCGATTTCGGACGGAACCGAGTTGACCTCTTTGCAAACGATAAGCGCAACTGGCGAGAAGCGGTTCAACCCCAGTGGGCGGATCAAGGGTTGTCACTTTCTATTTGGTGAGGCACAAGAGCGCCTGTTTCTTTGCGAGGGCTACGCAACGGGCGCATCAATCCATGAGGCAACGGGTCTCCCCTTTGCTCTCGCTTTTACCTGCGGAAACATCGAAGAAGCTGCGCGCACACTGAAGAAACAGTATCCAGAGACGGAGATCGTGATTTGCGCGGACGACGACTGGAAGACTGATGGCAATCCCGGATTGACTAAGGCAAGGCAAGCCGCACGTTCGACGCGATCATTGTTGGCGGTACCGACTTTTGGAGAAGACCGCCGCGCATCTGATACAGATTTCAACGACCTCTTGAAACTTCGAGGTAGCGCGGTCCTTTGTGAGTGCCTTGCTGCTGCGGCTATACCGGGCCTGCGCCCCGTCGGCGAGATATTGGCAAAGGTTGAGCAATTCCTACGCAAGTACATCGCGTTTCAGTCGGATGCTGAATGCTACGCAGTCACCCTCTGGATCGCTCATACTTGGGTCATCGAGCTAGCCGACACTTCGCCGATACTTGCGGTTACTAGTGCCGAACGAGAGTGCGGCAAGACCCGATTATTCGAAGTCTTGGAACTATTGTGCCGCAACTCCTGGCGCGTTGTCTCACCGACCGAGGCGGTGCTATTCCGCAAGATCGAGAGGGATTGCCCAACCTTGCTGCTCGACGAGACCGACACAATCTTCGGCGCAAAGGCGGCTCCTAACGCAGAGTCGGTCCGGGCCATTCTAAACGCGGGAAACCGCAAAGGCACAACCATTCCAAGAACCGAATCGAATGGTAAAAAGTTCGAACTCAAAGACTTCTCAGTGTTCTGCCCTAAGGCTGTTGCGGGAATCGGCAGGCTTCCTGATACTGTCACCTCACGCTCGATCCCGATCTGCATGAAGAGACGGTGTTCCTCGGAGCCTGTTGATAGGTTCAGGTTTCCGCATGCGAAGGTAGTGGCAAGTTCGATTACTGAAATGTTGGAGGTGTGGTCAGAAAACTTTGCGCCAATCGACTCATTTAACATGGAGGCTCCCGACGAGTTGAGCGATCGCGCTCAGGAGGGCTGGATTCTGCCATTGCAAATAGCCAGCGCGGCCGGCGGAGACTGGCCAGAACGAGCTCGGTTATCTGCAATCGCTTTGCACGAGTCGAATGATAACGATATGCCTGTCGGAACCCGCATGCTTATCGACATGCGAACTATGTTCGATCACTTCGACTTGGATAAGGTATCCACCGACCAGGTAATAGATTTTCTACTCGCCATAGAAGAGTCTGGTTGGGGAAACTATGGCAGACACGGCCTCACCCGACATTCCCTGGCTCACCTCTTGAGGCAATATGAGATCAGGCCCTTCCAATCCCGAGAGGGGGGTGAGCCATCGCGCGGATATGCAAGATCTGGATTCGAGGACGCTTGGAAACGGTTTTGTCCGACAGTCCTTGAAAACTCCGTTACAAACGTTACACCGTTACCGTCAGGGGGCTCCGAATATGGTGCAAACGGGAATTCTGTAACGGATGTAACGGATGTAACGGTTGCCATCGGTAGTCAGGCATGTCTTTCCTTAGAGGACGATACTGTGTCCGTGGAGCGTTTTTAAGTATGACGGCCACGCAGTTGCTGGAGTTGGTTGAGGAACGCGGTATCCAGATTGTGGTCGAAGGGTCGGAATTGGTTGCTAAGCCTGCTAGCAGGCTAACGGCGGAGCTTAGGCTTCGAATAAAGGAACTAAAGCCGGCAATCTTGGAAGTCCTCAGGGACGAACGGAGACGAACCAGCGAACTAGTTGGCGAAATCGACGAGGAAACGCTTGCGCAAATGGAAGGACTGGTGCGTGCACTTGGTGCCGAGGTCGAGACACCTCATGGAAGAGGCAAGCTCGTTTACATGACTCCGCATGGGGTGGTCGTTCAGGTACCAAGCGGCCTCATGTACACGCTTGACCCGAGGAAGGTGACGTTGTGACAGGTCGGGGCATTCAGAAGGTGTAGCACAACTGATGGCTTGGGAAACTCGAAGAAACGGGCGCATCTACTACTATGCAAAGAAACGTGTCGGCAAGCAGGTTCAAAGCATTTACATGGGCCAAGGCATTGCAGCTGAGGAAATGGCTTGCCGAGCGAAGCGAGATGAGCAAGCCAGGGCTTTACGTTCGTGTCAGCGCAACACAGAAGCGGCGACTGAGGCGACATTACGAACTCTGGAAAAAGCTCTACGAGTAGCTCTCGAGATTCGTCTAAAAGAGTGTGGCTATCACAAGCATCGAGGCGAATGGCGGAAACGGCGGAGGTCTCACGCAGGCTGACCGCACATGCATTAAAACGTTAAACGGTAAGCAGCTTGAAGCTAGCGAACTCGCTAAGGTTAGGCAGATCCTTGCGAAGGATTCTCAGGCATGGAAGATGCTTGGTGACATGAATGCGCAGATTCGCTTTGCTGCAATCGACTCGCTTCGCGAGAACGGGGCCGCATATGAAAGCATCTGCGAGGGAATCAGGCAAATGCGAAAGGACCTGCGCTCCGAAGGCCATAGTGCGACCGAATCCATGGTGATTGAGCACGTCTTGACTTGCTGGCTACAATGCGCGATGCTCGGACGGAAATTGGAAATTATTAGTGCCAGCGGGCACTCGACCGAGGCTGGCTCATATTGGGATCGCCGCTACAGCGCAGCACACGCCCGCTTCCTCCGCTCGTTGGAAACATTGGGTAGGATTCGCAAGCTGAAGCTGCCTACCTTGCAGGTGGACATCGGCGAAAAGCAAATCAACGTAGGCGGGTCCAGCTCACCGGTGGAGCGGGAGAATCGTTGACCAATCCTTCACGTGATGCAAGAACGTTAGGTTTGGCGACGGGGGGCCCACTTGAGCCGGAAGATTTGATCATGGAGTCGAACAAAACACATGGTATCAAGCCCCCGGTGAGCCGGAACCGTCGCGTGTGCCGAGGACTTAGTTTGTGACCTACTCCCAGTTGCCTAATGCCCTTATCCCCCAGTCCCCGGCAAGTGCAAGTCATACCGTGCCCCAAAACTATCCGTGGTCTGTCGGCAATGGAGCATCCGCTGGGGTTTTCGGCGGCTATTCCGTCCCTCCCGGCGGTACGGCCTTGCGCGATGAGCGGGCGTTGCTGTGGTATCGCGGCGTACCCGTCAATGGCGATTCTCGCGGTAGCAGAATTTCAGGTTTCAACTTGCCTGTTGACGGTCGCCTCGACTTCTGCAAATTCTGCAGGGTCCCAGCCAAAGCGCGTAGCGAGTGTTCTCGTGGAACTTAAGATTGCTATGAATACACGCTCAATTGTCCTTGGACGGTTCGAATCGACCGCGTAGCCTGGACCGGCTCGCTCACTGTGGTGAGCCCTAAAGACGGCTGTATGGCGAGCTTCGGCCCGGGGATGTGATAAACTCGTCACGTCTTGGTTGTGTATTCGGATTCCGAAATTGGTCGTCTGCTCGATAAATGCAAGAAGGGAGACGAGCAGGCCTGGTCACAGCTCGTTGACCGATTTAGCAATCTCGTTTACTCCGTACCTGCCAGGATGAAGTTGAGCACTGACGACTGCGCGGACGTATTCCAGAACACCTTTCTTGCTTTGTCGAAAGGCATAGAACGGATCCACCACGCGGTTGCCCTGCCGCGTTGGCTTGCCGTGACGGCATCGAGAGAAGCCATCAGGTTGCGCCGAACCTCAGGTCGTTATTCAAATGAGTCGTCATTCGAAGAAATGGACCTAGACGCACTGATTGCCGACGAAGAGGAAAGCGCGGAGGCTCGTGCGGTAAAGTCGGTCGAAGCCGACACACTGCGAGCCGCTGTCGCCAAGTTGCCCGAGAAGTGTCGCGCGTTACTGGAGCTCTTATTCCTAGGAGATGAGATCTCGTACGCCGAGATTTCCAAGCGAACAGGCGTACCCGTCGGTGCCATTGGCCCGACCAGGGCGAGGTGCCTCGACAAGCTCCGAAAGAAACTCGCAGATATCGGTTTTTTCGATGAGGAATCGGTATCAAGTGAAGTAGCCTGGGGATCTTGAATTAAAGATGAAGTGCTCACAATTTCGCGGGGGCATTACCCAGTTGGCATTCGGCGACAGCTCGCCGGAGGCGGAGCAGCACGCAGCCGTCTGCCCGCATTGCACGGAAGCACTTTCAGAACTCAGAAAGGTGGCGGAAGTATTTGCGCTGGGCGCGTTCGATGCTCCAGGCGAAGTCGTTCAGCGAGCAAAGTCCATTGCCTTGGCAACGCCCTCGGCGCTCCGACTAACAAAGAGCACCTTAGCATTCAGCGGCGCGCGACGCACTGCCACCGATTCATTCCAACGTCTCTTCGAGGCTGGCCACGTAACCGTAAGGGTTATGTATAGCCGCTCCGAGGATGAGTGGATAGTGACGGGACGAGCGACACCTACCCCGAATGAGATTCGGATCGCAGGACGCCGGATCGAAGGAAGAGATGGCAACTTCGAATTCAAAGTCAAGGACCTAACCATTTCCGAGATCGAAGTCAGGTATCCATCTGCCGCATTTACAATTCCCGCAGGATCCGAAGATGTAGAGAATGTCGGCGGATAGGGCTGTCGATGCTTCAAGCGCGGCGGCAGCCCGAGAGATACTGAAGAAGTCGGGCCCGTTGCCCGGCATCAACCAAACTTATTTTGAGCATGTGGTCGAGCTTATGGGATCTGATCCGGGGGCATCGAGGGCGCTAGCTTCGCGATGGCGGGTTTTCTCCAAGTATGGCGATGATCCAGCTCTCGCAATGCGCGCGAAAGCTATCGGCGAGCGCATCGCCGGAAAGTGGAAAACCGCTGGCGAATCGTTTCTGACGGCGGCCGCGCTAGCAAAAGGACCTCTTGAACGCGCAGTTTTCTCAATCGGTGCAATCGATTCCTTTGCGCGGGCCGGCGAAGTGCCGAGGGCTGTGGAAATCGGCAAGAAGGTTGCGCGAAAGCTCGAAGAAATGGGAGAGTTCGGCCAAGCTGGTAGAGCACGGCTGAACATCGGCAATGCTCTCCTCTTCGTAGACGATTACAAAGGCGCGGCCAGGCAATACCGCAGGGCTTCGGAACTCCTCGAAGGAACAAGTTTCGAGCGCGACGCCGCAGCTGCGGAATTGGGCTACTCAGGTGCTGAGCTCTATGGCGGCTTGGTCTCCGAATCTGCCGCCGCTGCCGAGCGGGCCGCCACAGCCTTCGAATATTTGGGAGATACCCACTACGCCGACCTCGCCCGGCTCAACCTCGCGCACTGCCATTTGTTGCAAGGGCGGGGCGACGAATCGCGCGAGATCCTCAGGGAGATCGCGCCGAGCCTGCTGGGATCCCCCTCCGACGCCGCTCGCTGCGAAGAGTTCCTGGGCGATGCCTACTTTCGGCTGAACTTGTTCGAGGAAGCCCTCGATGCTTATTCTTCGGCGCTCAGCAAGGCTGAGATCAGGCGAATGCCGCTCAATTACGCGACAGCGACATTTGGCCAAGGCCTGGTTATGGCTGCGATGGGCCGCGGGACCGAGGCGCGCAAAGTTTTCAGGCGAGCAGCAAAGATGTTTGGGCAGCTTGGCAACCTTTCGTGGCAGGGGGGCGCACTGGCGGCCGAAGCCGACGTCAGCACAGGCAAGCGAGCCGAAGCTCTGCTAACAGAGGCGATCGATACGCTAAAGCGCGCACGATCCCGCTATCACCTGTGCTTGGCAAACATCAGCCAAGCAGAGAGGTTTCGCGAGCCTAGGTCTCTGCGAGCCGCTGAAAGGCTCATCGTAGACAATGGATACAGCTTTCTGCGCTGGCGAATCGATGCTTCCAAAGCTCGATGGACCCACGGCGCCCGTCGGCTCGGCCATTGGCGACGTATGTTCGAGAGCCTGCTGGAAGAGCGGCTCCTGACACGGTCGACGTCGTCTCGATCCGCATTCTTTCGTGATAAGCATTCAGTTATCGCGGAGTACTTGGGCGAGTTACTCGATCGCAAGCGCCCGCTCGTCGAAGAGGCACTTAGCGTGGTAACGCGTTCGCGCTCGGCCGCCCTCGTCGATGAACTGCTCGCCGTGGAAAAACCGAAATTGAGCGGCGAGGCCTGGGCGTCGCTCGAAGCGCTTCGCGCGGCGATTGCCGAGGAATCGAGCCCAAGGGACTCGGGAGGGAGTCGGCGACGCACAGGGGTTAGATCGATACCTCACTTGCAGCGCCGGTGGGCAGAGTCGGAGTTCGCTCGAGTGCTTTGGTCGACCTCAACTTTTTCCGAAACGTCGCGGGACGTCGCGGTTTTTGCGGAGACCAACAGCGGCTATTACTGCCTTCACGACGGCGTCGCTACACCGCTCAGGCTAACCATAGAAGACATGCGGGCGCATGTCCGCCGCATTGAATTCGAATTGCTGGCGCCGATGGTCGGGCTCGTCGACCTCGCCTCTGCCAACGCTGCGCTCGCGGAAGCGCGGCAATTCATTGCGAAAGGCTTCAGGGGTGAGCCTCAAGCAATCCTGCCCGAAGGACCGCTCTGGGGGTTACCTTGGCCCGCGCTGGTCGATTTCGAACCTGTCCTTCGTACGAATCCATTACTCCTGGGGAACTTCAAGCCCAAACCTTTCAAAAGAATAGTGGTCTGGGCGCATAACCCCGGCGACCTGCCGAACGTCACGTCGGAAGTCGAGGTGATCGCAAAGATATTTCCCTCCGCACAAGTAATTGAGACCGCAGTGGGGGCCCGGCGCTCGCTGCAGGAACCGATCGATTTGTTACACGTAGCGTGCCACGCGACGACTCGAGTCGACAGCCCCATGTACTCCACGCTCGAGATGAAGGACGGACCACTGCTCTCGGCGGAAATCGCGAAGTCCGGCGGCAATGTCAGGCTCGCAACGTTGAGCGCATGCGACACCGGCCGTGTTTCACTACGGTTACGCACCGAGCCTGAGGGCCTGGTGCGGTCGTGCCTTGCTCTGCGCGCCGACGCGGTGGTAGCAAGTCTATGGCCGCTCGACGATCACGCAGGAGCTGTGACGATGTCGTCGTATTACGGGAACTTGAAGCGGACTCTTAACGTTAGGAATAGCCTGGCCGCTGCTCGAATCGAGGTGCGGAAGACTTTGAGTCATCCGTATTACTGGGCTCCCCTTGCAATATTCGGCGGATACCGACGCCATACTAACAAATGAAAAAACTGATCGCAATCGCAGCTAGTGCAATTCCTCTCGCCTGCTCGGCCGCGGAGGTCATCGTTGAATTGGCACCGGGTGCAGACCCCCAAGAGGTAGGCGCCTCCCACGGGCTGGCCCTGCTCGATGTCACCAATGGCGGTCCATTCGCAATGTATCTCGTCCCAAAGGGCACTAACCCTGAGGAACTCGAGCTAACACTGGAGGCCGACCCGCGTGTTGTTTGGGCAGAGGAGAACGATGATTTGTCGATGCCGGAGCATAGCGGCGGAGGCAAGGCAACAGTTATCGGTGCAGTCGGCGACCCAAATCAATTCTATCAGCTGAATGCTGGGTTCCTTTCCCAGGTTGGGTGGATTCCACCCGCATCGGCCCGCGCACTACGTCCAATCAATGTTGCCGTTCTCGATACAGGCTTGTCGCCGAGGCATCCGTTTCTTTTGAGGAAGGTTGTCGCCTGGTCTAACTTCGTGGAAGTAGGTACACCTCCTTACGACCTCCCCCGCGGCCATTTCACCAACGGCAACGCAGTCCCCGACGAAGCTGCCGGTCACGGCACGATGGTGGCAGGTGTGATCGCGCAGATGGCCCCCCATGCGGGTCTTATTCCCGTACGCGTCGCTGATAGCGATGGCGTAACCAGTTCATGGCGGATTATTGAAGGGCTTGTGTTCTCAGTCAATGCAGGAGCCGACGTGATAAACATCAGCTTGGGATCCATCGAGCGGGTAACGGCCTTGAGCGACGTGATGGATTGGGTGGAAGTCCGGGACGTTGTAACGGTCGCCGCAGCCGGTAACAACGCGCAGGAGACAGATTTCTTCCCAGCAACCTACAGCGAAGTTATAAGCGTCTGCGCAATCGACCACCAGGATCGCAAAGCCGTATTCAGCAACTGGGAGGGCAGCGTGGATATGTCCGCGCCTGGAACCGGAATACGAAGTTATTACTGGGATGGAAACATGGCGGTTTGGTCAGGCACCTCATTTTCCTCGCCCATGGTCGCCGCGGGAATCGCAGTTGGTCTTGAGTACGCAAGGCGGAACTATACCGTTGATGAGATTCAAGACCTGCTCGAGTCGACAGGAACAAACATCGACAATTTGAATCCCCAGTACGAGGATGACATCGGAGTGAAGCTGCACATCCGAAGGTTTGTACAAGCAATTCGCGCGGGATAGGAGAAACGAATGGCAAGAACTAGGGGACGTGGAAGCGGAACTTTATCCCGTAAGCAAAGGCCCGAGGGCTACTAGCCGCTAAATTGCCCAAATTATCATCGGAACATCCGGTCAAGGGGTAACGTTACAAGCGCGGGATCGCGGCGAGCAAGACCGACACTGAAAAGCTGTTCGCGACACGATCGCGGATACCGAACTTCGGAAGTATGACCACGCCAAGACCTACTCGAGGCCGCCGCCACCAATGGCTAGCGAATGTCGAACTGACCAAGGATCCCAAGACCGACGCGGCCCACAAATGGGTTTTAAGCCTTCACGTCCTGCCGGTAATCGGTATAAGCGGAGACAAGACAGCATCCCGCGTCGCATCGTTAGCAACATGGTCGATGAAATTGGTAAGAAGGGGATAGGCTCCGTTACCAAGCGTCACGCAGTCCGCGTTCTACATACGCCGTACCAAAACGCCATAAACGTCGTCAGAAACAAGATCGGTCTCATTTCGTATGGCATCCGACAGTATTGGTATCTAGAAGATGAGGGGACCCCCGGCGCCCACCCGCTAGAAGCGTAACTTGGTGCCCAACCCAAATACGCGTTGTATAAAATCTTCGTCAGGGTCGTTCGACGTTCGTCTTTCCATGCGGTAATCGACTAGTACCGACCACCGTGTGTCGAAGAAATGCTCCCAATCGGCTTCGATTACCCATGACTCGTCCTGGCGCTGAACACCCTTCGTTACTTCGCGAACAGTGTATCGACGGTCTTTGAATTTCAATTCGATCGAAATCGTGTCCTTATCCGTAGGTTCAGTTTCCCATTCGACACCGTAAATTGTGCGATTGTAATGGTTCCCATCGAACACAGAACGGTTGATCTCGTGCCGGATGCTGGCCGAAATAGTGTGATTGCGAGGAAGCCGCTTCTCATAAATGAACTCCGCGTAACGGTTCTGATGCCTGCCGTTCGGATCGATCGGCGGTTTTCGCCATCGATAATTCATCCGCAGTTTCAGGCGTTCGTCATCTGTGATTCGATACTCGAAGCGAGGCTGAATCGAAACGCTGTCGTTGATATCTCGGTCCTCGCTGCTGCCTTTGAAGGCAACTTCGGCGAGCAAGTCTGCGCGCCATTGGTCGCTGAACTTGTGATGGACTATGCCGCTGAAGGCATGGCTTACTCGGTCGAACTCGTCGAAACTGGAATAATTGTGCTTAGCTACTTCGTAGGACGCTTCGAATAGCGGCTTGTCCGCATCGGACTTGTATTGTAAGCCCGCACCATACACTACACCCCAGGACTTGATTCTTTGGTCATCCCGATCGATGTTGGTGTCGTGTACGAGCCAACTGATCAGATAAGGAGTTATTACGGGACTGTCCTGCTTGTCGTCGTCCTGGGCGCCAGCGAAGTTCAAGCTGATGGTTGCCGAAATCAATGCAAGTACCTGAGGATTGAGAATCATTTGCTACCTTCCATGAGTTTCAGTAATGCTGCCGCCCGAATTCGTTGTGCATGAGCTCGTCTGTCTTCGCCTTCCCTTGCAATGCTTACTAACCGGGCAAGCGACAATGCACAATAAATGGTTGCGTTGTCAAGAAGTGCAGGCCCGCGAGCTCCTTGATACGACTTCAAGAAAGTTTTGATGGCCGTACCCGAAACGCTCTTGCCACGAATACCGGCTTCTTCGAGATGTGCTGCGAAGTTGCCGACGTCAATAGCCGGGTCGCCCATTGCCATTAGGTCGAAGTCGAGGATTGCGAGTCTGCCATTTGGTTGAATCAATAACTGGCCGGGATGGAAGTCGCGATGTATTGCGGCCGGCGACGTCGCAACGAGGCGGCGCGATGCAGCCTTGCACGCACAGAACAACTCGGGGTCATCTGCAAGCCGGTTCTGTAGTATCTCCATCTCACTTTCAATTGTATGCTGGCGGCTCACTTTAACATCTGCTTTGTGCATTGCCGCGAGGGCATCCCCCGCAAGTTGAGCGATTGTTTCGTCTCCGTCAAACAGGGCTGGTTCAGCGGCGACTCCCTCAAGTTTTTCGAATTCGATCGCGCGGATGTGCAGAATATGTCTGGTCGTTCTTGGGGTCGCAAAAGGAAAAGTATGTTTGTTAAGTTCTTGATATACAATTGCAGCTTTTTCATCCAATCCCTTGGCCCGGATTTTGGTTACCACCGCACCTGAATCAATCGCTGCCCGACGGCCGGGCTTGTGTCTGATCAGCTTTGCCAAAGGCGAACGGAATGCGTCATTTATTTCAGGAAGGGCAGGATCTGTCAATGTGGTCTCCGCACGATCAAGCAACGCGAGCGTTTCGGCTGGCCACGCCAACGAGCCAGACTTGAAAGGATCAGGAAGGGAGCGCACGATAGCGCAGGCCGTTTGCAGTGCAATGTTCGGGATTTCTTTGAATGCCGAAAAGTACGAATCTATCATCGGATCGCAATCGCATCTGGCCAACAGCGACCCAATGTCATAGGCAGGGTCGCCCTGGGCGGACCGGTCGAAATCGATGAGGCCGATCTCGTCGCCCACAATGATTTGCGACGGCTTTAGGTCTCCGTGAATCGGGCGCGGTTTGTAATCTCGTTTCTGTAGGGTTTCGCAAAGGGCTCCGGATAACGATATCACACGCCCGGCACATTCCGGTAGCAATCGCGCAGCGAACTCGGCAGCGGCGCGCAAAGCGTCGCATTCGTGTTCTCTCGTTTGATGCAGCAATCGGCTAGCCTTACCGAAATGCAACCTAGCAAGAGCTTCGCCTACTAGCTCCAGCGTTCGCGGGTCCGAATGTGCCTTGAGTTGGCGGCCATCCAGCCATCGATAAAATATCGACCGTGACGGGCGGTCTTTACCAACCCTTTGCTGAAGGCGAAGGGCGCCGAACGGTTTTATGCCTTTTACCGTGTCCTTGTAATGGCTGTATTCGCCGCGAGTATGGAATTTACGTACTACAGGCATTCCGTCGAACTCGTCTTTCACGACGATTCGGCGATGAGGTTTATATGAAAGCAACGGTGCTTTGCAGGGCGATGCTTGTGCAAGGTCTCTGTCGTTCGGATACTCCCAGTACGCCACCTCGCCATCCGTCCTCTGGCCGAATTCCAGTTCACCGACTATCCAATCTCCGCGCGACTTGTCGCGTAGTTTCTTTGGATCGGCAAGGGTTTCAACCGTCAGCAAGGTACCTCGTACTCGATAGGTTGCAATCACCGCGGCCCGCGGCCGGTATCGCACATAAACGCGTTGAGCGTTAGCTCCGATCCATGCGGAAACGCAATCTGGGTCTAAGACACGGCGCATTGCGGGCAGTGCGCTTTCTGCCGCGATCAGGTGCCGTTCATGCGCTGGGAGCATTGTGCCTCCCGATATCCGGATTTTGCAGGCGGTAAAGAGTGGCATACCGCCCCCCAATCGACATTAGTTCTTCGTGACCGCCAACCTCGACAATGCGTGCGTTTGAGAGTAGCGCGATTCGATCAGCCTTCGACGCGTGCACCAAGTCATGCGTTATTAGAATCGTAGTTTTCCCCTTGGACAACTCATACAACGCATCCTGAACAAGTCGCTCCCCTTCTTCATCCAGACCTATCGTTGGCTCATCGAGAATCAGGATGGGCGTTTTTCTTATTGCTGCACGCGCAATTGCAATTCTCTGGCGTTGCCCTGCAGAGAGCGTTTGGCCCCGCTCGCCGACATGGGTCTCATAGCCTTGTGGCATCTTTTCGATAAAGGAATGGGCGTTGGCGAGCTTTGCCGCACGAAGGACTTCTTGGAATTGCTCGTTGGTGCCATAAGCAATGTTCTCGCGGATCGTGCCCGAGAAAAGAAGGCTTTCTTGCAAAACAACGCTTACTTGTTTGCGCAATGATTGGACCGTGAACCTGCGGATGTCGATACCGTCGATAGTAACCGAGCCAACGTTAGGGTCGATTAAACGCATAAGCAATGCCGCCAACGTCGATTTGCCAACGCCTGACTCGCCTACTAGCGCTAAGCTGCCGCCTTGCGGCACAAAGAATGTAATGTTTTGGAGAACTGGGCCGTCCGTCCCATAAGCAAATGTGACGTTTTCAAAGGACACGTTGCCTGCGATTTCTGCTGCGGGGATCGCATCCGGCATGTCGGAGATCTCGCTCGTGCTATCCAAAATTTCCAGCACGCGATCTGCGGCTGCGGAAGCCTTGGCCACGCGAGCGGTGTATTTTGCGAAATCTTGTAACGGATTAAAGAGCCGCCGCAAATAAGTAAGAAACACAATCAGTTCGCCTGCGGTAATGCTGCCTGACACTGCCATTTTCGCGCCGAAATAGAGCACCAATGCGGTAGCTATCGCGATGACGATGTCGGTTGCGCGCTCCAAGCCTGCCGAAAGGCGAGCACCTTTGGCATCGGCTTTACTTGCTTCATCGTTTTTTCCTACAAAGACCCCGGCGAAAGCTTCTTCGAGTGCCAGTGCCTGAACCGTCTTGATCGCCGTTATCGATTCGGATGCCGTCGCTGCCATCGCACCTTCTCGCTTTCTTTGGAAGAGGGCAACTTCCTGGATCTTCCTGCCGATTCGCGTCGATGCCAGCCAAAAGACCGGCAGGGCCGCAAGTGAGAGAAGTGCAAGGCGCCAATCCATAAACAGCATAAATATCAGCATGCCGACGACGACTAGGACGCTGCCGATAAGCGGCAGGATCGCGGTCACCAGCGCATCGCGCAGCATGTTGACATCGCTTATTACGCGCACCACCAGATCGCCGCCTCGAGCTTCACTGTGGAAACGGAGGCTTAATCCTTGCACATGTCGATACAGCTGATTGCGCACTTTCGCCAGGACTGTATTGCCGACGACCGCGAGCGTGACCTTATTCAAGTACTCGGCGATTGCACGGGAAAATGAGATCGCAACGACGGCGACTGCGCAAAAGAGCAGTAGTGAGGAATCTCCCCTACCAATGACTTCATCGATCACGAACTTTAGCGGCCACGGCTCTAATATCCGTAGAATGATGCTAAAAACCAGTGCTGCGAGCGATCCTGCCAACGGCGCCTTTTGATTGCCAAGCAACGGCCAGAAACGAGAGTATGCTCGCTTGAGCGACGACGTGGATGCGCTGAGACCGCGCAACTTTGGCATATTAGGCGGCCACCTCTACGTTCAGAGCTTTTTCGGCGACAGACGTCCAGGTGAATTCTGCCATTACTTTTCGTCGGGCATTCTCGCCCAATCGTGAGCAAAGCGCACGGTTGCCCATCAGGTTTAGAATCGAGTCCGCAATTGCCGTTGCATCTCCAGGGTCAACCAGAATCCCGTTTTCATTGTGTGTCACGATCCTCGGGATGTCGCCAATGCGGGATGCGATCACCGACAGGCCCGCTGCCATGTACTCTACAATTTTAAGCGGCGAGAAATAAAACGGCTCTTGTTTGGGATACGGAGCTACACCAACGTCCATCGACCCCAACAAACCAGGAACGGCGAGCGGGTCAACGGCGCCCGTCATTTCTACGCCTTCGACATCTTCTAGTAGGTTGGCCATCGGCCCGTCCCCAACAACTAAAAGGCGGATACTCGGTTCCTTGCTTTTGGCTGCAACAAAAGCCTCGAGGAGGATTTCGATGCCATGCCAAGCTTTTAGTGTCCCCAGAAAACCGATCGTAAAGCGGCCGTCGGGCAGCGTCGCCTCTATGTTCTCAGGGAATCGTTCCGGAGAAATGCCGTTTGGGCAAACGACGAAATTCGGGTTGGCGCAATGTTCGAACAGATAACCGATAAGGCCAGAGCTTACAATAAGTATTTTTGATGCTGCGATGAAAGATCGAACTGCCGAATCCCTTGCAGCTGAATAGTTAATGAGGACGCGGTGTCGCGATTGTTCGTCGATTAACGGCGAATTTACTTCCAGGACTCCGGGGACACCGTGTGACTTGGCCCATTCCATCCCAACATGCGAAAAGAGGCTGTGCCTTTCGTAAACGCAGTCTACTGGCCCGTTTCGATCCAACCCCTCACCGAGCTGGTCGTTGGCCCTCCTTTGCATTATTTCTCGTTCCGCTGCCGTTTCACCATGAACTAGGTCGATGAGCGAGCCGGACCGTGGCGAGTAAAGGATTACTTCGTGACCTAGCGAGTGGAACGCAGCGATCATTTCTCGAACGTGCACGCTTGCGCCCTTTGTCCCTTCAGCCGAAATGCCAGGATCCATGCAAACGTACGCGATTCTCAAATGACTACCTCGGCGCGGTTAAAAAGATCACGCTGTTCTCTCGTGTTGACCGTTGCATCGAATTGGTGTTCTATTAGGCGTCGGCCGGCTTCGGCATACTTCGTGCGCATTTGCGCGTCGTCGAGCAGGCGCAACATCGCATCGGCGAGAGCTACGGCATCATATTGCGGGACGATAGTTCCCGTCTCACCGTTCTTTACGACCTCGGGAATACCGGTCACGTCCGTCGAAACGCAAGGCGTTCCAAGCGCCATCGCCTCCAGGATTACAGTTGGAAGGCCGTCGCGGTTCCCATCCGCTCCTACCACGCAAGGCGCAGCGACTGCCGCTGCCCTCGCGATTTCCTCAGCGACCTCCGCCTGAGGCAGTGGCCCAACCATCTCGACGCGACCTGCTAGGTGGTTTTCTTCAATTGCCGCTTTTGTTGCCTGCTCTTCCTCGCCAGTCCCGATTATTCGACATTGAAACTCGATGTCGCGCTGATTTAGGATGTCGCAAGCCCGCACAAGTGTGGGCAATCCTTTCTTCTCTACAAGCCTGCCAACGAAGACGATCGTTCTGTCGCGTTGCTGCGTATCGTGGAATACGAATCTATCGAGATCGATTCCGTTGTAAATAAGACGAATCTTGTTCGCAGACTCCGGAAAGCGCTCGGTTAAGTTCTCGACATTGAATCGGCTAACTGTCACCACCGCGATGGCATCGGCAATTTTCGTCCGGATGTCTTCCTCGACGACCGACTCGTGAAAAATATCTTTCGCGTGTGCTGTAAAAGTGTATGGAATGTTGGCCAAACGCGAGGCTATACGCGCAATGGACGTCGCGACGCTCGCGAAGTGGGCGTGCATATGCGTGTAGCCGCCTTCCTTGAGTTTCCGCGCAAGTATGATTCCTTGATAGAGATTAATCACCGGCTCGCCAATGAAATCGTCGAGGGCGCGCCAATCGCTCGAGCAAGTAGCGGCGCACTGCTGCATCGCGAGCCACAAATCAGCGGCTCGAACGCTGTCGCTGGAAACATATTCTACCGGCGCCCTTACGCGCGAGATCACATCTTGAAAGTGCGTGTCGATCGGCGGCCGCAAACTGAAGATGCCGATTTCCAAACCAGCGTTCTCATGCGCTAGAATTTCGTTTACTATGAACGTTTCCGAAAATCTCGGATAGCGTTTCACAACGTATGCGACCTTAGATCCCAAGTGTTTGCCCCTTATGAAACTTCTCTATGAGGCCGCTGCATCCATTAAGATCGATATTCATTTCCTTGCCCTCGTTCGAGCGCTTGTTGAGATACTCGGATATCGAATCGGAGCTCAGCTGTTCCATCGGGAGCGCCGTTACTGCATTGCGTGCCGCCAGTCGCTCGGCTCGGATCGTCTGCTCTAAACGAGGCTTGCTTCGGGGAACGATCAACGCCTGCTTACGGTTAGCGAGGATTTCGCACACCGTGTTGTACCCCCCCATCGAAACGATGCGATTTGCGCGGGCCAGGTGAGGACCGACGTTATCGAAGCGTATGACGGTGAGGTTTTTTCGTTTTTCGGCCGCCGTCGCAAGATCGGCGACCTCGTTCTCGGGCATGAAAGGACCAGTGATCAACACGCCACGCTTCGCGCTGCCGTAGTCAGCTAGTGAGAACGCCTTGGCAAGGTCATACCCATCTTGGCCGCCGCCGACGAGGCAGAGGACATTGTCGGAGACCTTGGATTTGCAGAGAGGCAACGGTGCCAGGTAGCCCGTGTACGTTGCGCGTTCCCGCAACTGCTGCGAAAACGCATACTCTTTGCGCACATCAAAAACGTTTCGGTCGCCGTAGACCCAAATGTCGTCGAAATAGTCGGCGACTAAAGCTTCGAATTTGTTTGCTTCCCACTCCTGCTTTGTGGACTCCGCATCGTCCAGGATGTCTCGCAAACCCAAGATTGCCCTCGCCCCGCGGCTTCTCAAAGATTCGAGGGAGGGAAGTAATTCGTTCATGGCGCCGCTTGGCACCTTGTCTACAATCAGCGCATCTGGCTGGAATTCTTGGAGCGCGCGCTCGATTGTTGCCGCTCGAAGGGAAGTGAGCTCATCAAGAGGAATCCGCAGGGAGCGACTGGTGTACCTTCCATCAGGTAATTTTTTGTAGCCTGGCAGGGCGAGAATGTCGGCACATTTTGGCCGCTGAAGACGAAGGCTCTCCGGCGTACCGCAGATGAGCAAGATCGCAGGCTCGGGGTCCATCGCCGAAAGGCTGTGCGCGATTAGTAAGTTACGCCGAATGTGACCGAGGCCCATGGTGTCGTGGGAATAGAGGGCGATTCTTTTTGGTCTCATTTCGTAACCCCCATGCCGGTCCACCGGAGTCCGGCTTCCTGAATAGCGCTACGATCGAGCGAGTTGCGCCCATCTACCACAACGTCGCCGCGCATTTCAGAAGCGATCGACTTCCAATCGAGTTCGGAATAAACGGGCCACTCCGTCACTAATGCAATTGCGTCCGCATTCCTCGCCAACGCTTTAATATCTCCGGGGCGGGCGACCGGGTCGTGCATTTCAATTTCCGCACCGAAGTCAATCAACAATCGTGCAATGTCTAGACTTGGCGCATCGCGCAAATCATCGGTTCCCGGTTTAAACGTCATCCCGAGCAGCACGATCTTCTTACCGTCTAGGCTCCCTACTAGATCGTTAATTTTGCGTACAAAGCGTTCTCGCTGACGCTGGTTTGTCGCGCGTGCGGCGCCCACGATTTCCATCGGCGCGCCAAGTCTTCTGCCAGAGGCAACGAGGGCGAGAGTGTCCTTCGGGAAGCACGAGCCTCCCCAGCCGAGGCCGGCCATGAGAAAATCGCTGCCGATTCTCTTGTCTACGCCTATTGCGTGCGCGACATCAGAAACGTTGGCGCCGACCAGTTCCGCCAATTCGGCGATTTCATTAATAAAACTAATCTTCGTTGCGAGGAATGCGTTTGCCGCGTACTTAGTCAACTCCGCGGATGCAGTGTCTGTGCAAACCCAGACGGGCTCACGGTAACCGTTGGGTCGTGGCAGGGATGACGGCTCGCGAAAAGACTGTTCCACTATCGGCCGATACAGTCTTAAGAGAATCGATTCGGCTAATGCGTCATCGCACCCGACAACGATCCTCTCCGGATAGAAAGTATCCCGCAAGGCAAAGCCCTGGCGGAGGAATTCAGGGCTCGACACCACACTAATGGAAGGAGTGGATCGAACCTTTTGTTGTATTTTTCGAACGGTGCCGATCGGCGCAGTCGATTTATTAATGATGAGTATGGGCGAGTTGTCCGCAATTGCTCGAATTTCCTCGACTACAGACCACAGCGCAGCGAGGTCGGAAATGCCGTCTTCAAAGGTGGGAGTTCCAACCGCGATGATTGTCACGCGCGATCCGCGCAAATCTTCGAAATTGGTTGTAAAAGAAATCCGGTCCGTAAGACTCGTGAGCAACGCTTGTGCGTGTGGCTCATAAAAGGGTAGCTCGCCAGCCCTAAGCTTTGCTACCTTGTTCTTGTCCACATCGACACAAGTGACGTTATGGCCCACGTGTGCCAGCGCCAGAGCCGTTGAAAGTCCCACGTATCCAGCCCCACAGACCGCGACCGCGAGCGGAGTTTCGTCTTTTACCTCGCCTGAGACTCTCGTAACGCTATTCAACTCTATTGTCTGCACCTTCTAAAGGCTCCTATTTGGGCGAACCGCCGCATAATCATCAAGAGGGGGCGTAAGTCAAGATGATACAGCCATTAAGGTTGTATCTCCTTGGAGGCGTTGTGCCTCTTGATATCGAGATTCAAGAATGAAACGACTAATTGCACTTACAGCCGCGGTTGCCTCTGCCGCTATCCTCTACGGAGATGGATTCGAACCTCCTCTTTACAACGGCACTTCCGCGGGAATCGTTCTGTCGGGTCAGCAAGGTTGGATCAACCCGACTCCGGGCCTGCCGGACTTCAGAGTTTATGACTACCCCGCGAATGCGCTCGGCTTTGCCTCCAACCCGCTGGGCCAAGGACAATTTATCGCGGGAATCTGCGGAGCAAACCAAGCGTATGCCCGAACCCAGAAGGCGAACGCATTCGGGACCGCTGACGTTTGGACGATTTCGTACATGATGAACGCCAAGTACAACGGTGTTCCGCCTGCTAGCAACAACATCTCCAAACTGTCCCTACAGCCATCCGAAACGGCCGGAACTTTCAATGCCACGGCGCAGTGGCCCAATCCCCAGACTCCGACGCAGTGGCATTATGGCTATGAGGTGGCCGATGCTCTGGGTGTTTTGAATGGCACGAACGTGTACCCAAACACGCAATGGCGTTTTCTCCCTACCAACCGATGGTTCCGGTTCTCCACCACATTCGACGTAGATTCGCGCGAGATCCTTTACACGACGATGACCAACATCGGGACGGGTGTGACCTATGCCGAACAGCCGGTGGCCTGGTTCCTGTCCTCGGGGTCTACGCCGAGCGCTATACGACTCTTCGTTGGTGGAACAACCGCGGGTAACGCGATTGCGATCGACCATCTTAATGTTCGCGCGGGCGCAGTGGTGACGCCGGACAGTGTGACGGCAGTCCGCGGAGCCGCGGTTGCCTCCGGCGTCATCCGCACGATTGAAAGCGACAACGTGCGGCTGCACTACAAGCCGGGCGTCGTTCTTGTCTCAAGCCAGGAACCGATTCAGTTGCTGGTGCGAGCTCGAGCCCATGAGACGGGCCCGGCGTCGATGACGTTGCGCATCGAGTCGGCAGCTTCGGCAACAGCGATCCGGCAGACGGTGGCACTTTGGAACTTCCAGACGGGCGCCTACGAATCGATCGACGCGAGGCAACTTACCACAGCAGACAACACGATCACTCTCAGCATTCCAACCAACGCGGCGCGCTTCGTTGAGCCGTTCGGCACAAGGGAAGTACGTCTACTGTTAGGCTACAAGCCTTCGGGGCCAGTGCTCAGCTTCCCCTGGTCAGCTTACGTAGATAATGTGCTTCTGACCTTCTAGGGTGGGTGGAGATTTGACGTTAGGCGCAGCGACGAGGTGAACCGAACCATGAGTTGAAGATTCTCGTCGCCTAACGGAGCCGACGGCGACATCTAGACGACCCCGCAAGCCCACTTAAGGGTGACTCGAAAACCACTCTACAACATTGAGAATGTATTTCCCTCGGCTCCTGACAACCGGGTCGTCGTTGGGGCAAAAACGTACCGTGGAAGCCGGTCGCATTGGAGCAATATCGACTCTACGCGACCGGGACGGATGAGGACTTTACTATGCGGTGTTGGCTTGCCTACTAACGGGCGGGATACTAACCAAGCAACCTAACGTGAAAGAGAATCGCTGTACTAGAGCCCTACCATTCAACGATTATGTTTCAAATGCGCCCACGGCCGCCCTCGTGCCCCGGCACCATCCAACATGCCATCCGCAATCGTGTGTCGGCTACCGCTGAGGATCATTGCGGAATCCAGGAGCGCATCCACACAGTCGATCCTCGTACATAAGGTCATTAGCAAGGACGAGGCATCGCTTGCGGTCGCCTCTCACCGGATCCAGTAACAGAGGCACGAGGACACAATGTTAACTCCTGCACTAAGCAGGAACGGGATTCAACGCTTGAGCGCAGTCCTCAACCCAAATTATAAACGTCCTGAGCTTGCATCAGAATTGGAGAGAGTCGCGCGACAGGAACAAGGCATCATGAGCACGCCGACAAGTAGCAACGCGAGTAGCAACGGGAGCGAACGGATGTGGATATGGGCGGACGGAATGCCATTGCCCGTACAAGATTTTAGGCTGAAATGGACGACAAACAACGCCCACGGACAAGCAAAAGGGGAACTGTTAATCAGCAGGCCCTAGGTTAGAGTCTAGTGCGGCAGTCATCCGATTCTCTGTCCATACCGACGGATGGCGACGAGCCGGTCTCAGAAACACGCCTCGTCGGGGTTCTAATGACCATCGATCCGGGGCCAGGGCGCTGTGAGCCAGAACTGGTGCTGACCACCTCGTTTCCCTTTTGAGCAGGGCGTATCGAATCGGTGTGCGCGAGCTCGACCGCCCCACGAAGTTCTGTTTCATTACTTTCCCCACCGGCCCGTTACCATTGATTACATGGTACGAAAGAGAACTTGACCGATCCGTGTCGAGTCCCGTCACAGATCGCTAACCTGGGAAATTCCACCAGACCTTGTCGATGCGGCCGGACCAGGGATAGGCGAATGCGGGGCCGATCGCCCGGAAACTAACCAAAGCACGGAGTGCCAACGTTCCCGGCTGGATAAAGCGCGATGAATTGGTTCTAACGGTTACGGTCAAGGTGTTGTCGGTGGTCGTAGCGAGGCGGGTATCGAGAAGCTCGTAGCCGGCTAGTACATAGTTCCACAGCCAGACCTTTTGCTCTGCGCTTCCGAAGCTTGCGCTGGACTCGATGGAAAAACTAAAGCCGTCGGGTGACGCGGCTGGCGCGGTGCCGTTCACGCGAACTTGCACCGGCGGCTCACCGACGGAAAACACAAAACCGGGCCGCATGACTAGGCGATTGTTCTCGCTGTTCTGCAGGGATGCCAGGTTGCCTGAGAAG
>JALYSG010000037.1 GCA_030854945.1 Armatimonadota bacterium | reverse complement strand
GCCCACGCTTTCGCCGCACTGCGAAACGCTGCCGCGACCGGTGATGTCGCGCTTGTGAACCTCAGCGGCCGAGGGGACAAGGACATGGAATCCGCTTCACGCATCTTGGATTTGTGACGAGGGACTTCGGACCCAATTCGAAAGCGTCACCTTAAAACCAGCGTGACCGTGCCTTACACTCCCGAGTAGGAACCGCCGAACAAGCGGTGATGAAAGGAGTTACACCATGAAAAAAATCACGTTATGCACGATCTGTGCATTCTTTTATACTTGCGCTCAGGCGCAATGGACCTACGAAGTGCTATGGGCAAACAGAGGAGCCGCCGAGGATATCGACGGCGACATTGTAGGCGGTGCATGGAGCCCGGTGCCTGGAAGCAGGGAGGGGGTCGTGCTGGACCTCGTGAGCGGAATTCTGCGACCCGGATTCGGCGCCGCGCAAGGGACTGGAGTCATTAACGCGGTACACGGAGGACAGCAAGTTGGCGTGGTGCAGCAGGACATGTTTGCGCCCCGTTACGCCGTTTTATGGTCGGGGTCACCCGCTCCAATTGTGTATTTGCATCCAGCTTGGGATGCTTCTATTGCTTACGACGTTTACGACGGAGTCCAAGTCGGAGAAGTCACCGACTATGGCGTGCACACACACGCGGCGATGTGGTACGGCACGCCAGGATCATGGATCGATCTGCATCCAGCCGGCCATTCATTCTCTTCTGCTGTGGGCATCTTCGAGAACACGCAGGTTGGGGCTGTAGACGACGGCGCTGCCCTGTGGCATGGAACGGCGGGTTCATACGTCAGGTTGCATCCCGCCGGATGGGCATTCTCATGGGCGAGCGCTGTTCACGGCGATCAGCAGGTTGGCGCTACCACCAACTTCCCAGAGAATCGTGCTGCGCTGTGGTACGGGACCGCTGCCTCCTATGTAAATCTGCATCCCGCAGGTCACGAGGAATCCACCGCGACCGACGTCCATTCGGGTCAGCAAGTTGGTTATGTGGCGAACAGCGGCAATCCAAGCGCTGCCTACTGGACCGGCTCGGCAGCATCATACGTTGACCTCGATCCTTTCTTGCCCCAGTTTTGGTTCAACTCGGAAGCGCGGGGCATTTGGGACGACGGCGATGAAACGAGGATAGTCGGAACCGCATCCAATCCCGTCGGCGATGTCTTTGCCGTCATGTGGGTCCGACTCAACGACACCGTGCCGGTTACGTCACTGGACGTAATTCGCGGCATCGTCTCTGGGGGCGGGCTGGCGTCACTCGCGGCCAGCGATGATAGCCGTCTTGAGATGAAGCCAGGGATCGTGTTCTCAACGTCCCAAGAACCGGTCCTCATAAAGGTCACTGGCACGTCGCCCCAGCTCAATCCCGCCATGCTCAGCTTCTTCGTGGAATCGAGCGCAACCGGTGGCCCTTCGATCCGGCAGTCGATCCAAATGTACGACTTCGACGCAGGAGTCTACGAAAGCGTCGACGTCCAGCCATGCACCGCGTTGGATGAAACCGTGCGCGTTACCATAACCGACGATCCCGGCCGGTTTATTGGCCCCTCCGGTCAGGTCGACGCACAGGTCGGTTACAAAGCGACCGCCCCCGTGTTTCAGTTTCCTTGGAGAGTACGCCTCGACCGCGTTCGTTGGATTGTCCCGGGCACGTAGTCGCCCGGTCGTTGGGAAGGGCGGGCCGGTTGGTCCGCCTAATCCAAACCGGTGTTAGACCTATGCGCTAAGTAAGAGATTGGAGTCTGCTTCCAGAATTCTGTCACTTTAGAAACCAGTGCATTACAATGGTAGGCATGCTTGCGGCACTGCTTCCGCTCATGGCGATCGCTTCAGTCCAGGATCGTGTGATCTCGGTCCACGACCTGATCGCTTCGTTCGATACCGCGGAGGCGCGATACACAGCGGCCGATGAGCTTGGCAAAACCATCGTCTATCTGCACGCGCGAGGAGCAGACATTGAAGCCATCAAGCAGAAACTTGCAACTTCTCTATCGGCGGGCTGGCGAAGGACAGATTCCGGGTTTAGGCTTGAGCGAAGTTCGAAACAACTCAGCGATCTGAAGGACAAGGAAGTTGACTCGCGAGCTGATGCGATCCGTCAATACCAAGAAATACTCCGCAAGAAACTGACCGACACGGACACGGTCGAGAAGCGCATGAGCGCGGCCCTGCAGAGCATCGTAAGATTTCAGGAAAAATATCGCAACACGTCTCCCGGCGATTTTAAGTGGGACACGGAATTGCCGACAGACTGGGTTTTGTTTTCTGCAATAGTTCAGGCCGACGCTAAGGAACTTGCTTCGCTTAGCTTGCAGCGAGGGCTGGAGTTGTCCAATAGGCCGTCAGGTGAGCAACGGGGCCTGAATAATCAAGTACAAAAAGCGCTCGCCGAGTACGAGCGCGACAGAATTGAATTATCGGATTTCGCTGCGCATATCTTAGACGCAACAATAGGTGGGCCGATGAGGTCAAATATTGAACAAAGAATTACGCAAGCAGTAAAACCATTTAAGTTGCGCACCGTGATTGCAGGGTTTGCTCGTTCGAGCGACTCCATAGGATGCGGCCTGTACCTCTATGACGACGCAGGCAACATATACGACCAATCAGTCGTTTGGATACCAACCCACGCTATCCCGCGGTCGAGGATAGCGGTGCCCGCGAGCCTAACTGCAACGTACACTTTGCGCCAAGAGACTTTTGCGATTTCATCGCTGGGCTTCGAATACGTAAAATCTCCCAAGCCTGAAACTGTGCGTCCGATGATCGGTGTGGATCCGTTAGTCGCCACCGAACCTCTGCTTGGCGCGGTGGCGGACATCGCCAAGAAACCGTTTTTGGCAGTACTTGATGACAGATTGCTGAGCGACGTCGGAGAATTCGGCGGTCGAGAGAAGTTCGTTTCGCAATTCGTGCGCAAGGCTGAAGAACATGGGTTGGTCGATCAGGTAGCAGACGAGGAGTGGATGCTGCTGCGCCCGAAGTATTTGCTCGATTGCGAGGCGAGGCGACTAAACCGGGAGGAACTTAGAGAGTTTATGTCAAAAACCGTCGATGCCGGATTTGTTCGGATCGAAGATCACGCTCGAGTGATCGCGGCTTCGGGTACCTTACCAATGAACGCGTGCCTCGACGCAGTCTTCAGCTTCCTCAACCGTAGCGGTTACGTTTTGGTAAAGCAGGACAATTACATGGAAGATATGCCATGCCGCGTGATGGCAGAGATCATTCGCTTGCGCGGCGAGCGTCTAGAACGGCCAATCGAAATTCCGGTTACTAGCTTGTCATCATCAGGGAAAGATTTCGTTTCAAAATGGGCGCGGCGGGGTGTAGCGGCGTTGGAATCATTGCCAGGATTTAGTCACAGCTCTCTAGAAAGAAATGCAAACGAAGCGATGCCGGGCGGCATTCCGGCAGATGCTATGGTAAGGCTTACGCCCTATACCGATGAATTCATCGGCCTGTTGGACAATTGGCCACTGTCCTACGCTGCGGAAACAATCGCGACTTTCTGCGTCTGGAATAGCAAGACTCCCGAACAGTTTTTGACGCGTTCATTCCACTACGGAAAACGGCGTGCCATTAAGCTTGAAGTAATCGTGCGCTCGGGTCTAGTATTGCAAGACTCGTTTGCAGAGGCTGCGGAGTCGGCGAAGGCCATGGACTCGTACAGGCAGTTGCCTGCAGAATTTCGTCAGGAACTTGACCGAGCATATGAAGATGCTAAGAGACGAAACGGTATCGGGGGCTTAAATTGAGCGACTTTCTGGCGGCGTATCAAATTTCTCGCGGACGATTCGATGACGAGGTAAAGGGGCTTAACGCGGGAGCAGTTGAACTGGCGGATGCAGTCCGGCTCGATGACCATCGGCGAGGCGGCGATGCACGTTGCCGGGGCGGAGGTGAATTTCATCTCGCAGTTGCTGGGGTCTTCGCTGGATGCGTTACGGTGAGCGCCTGAAGAAAGCCGCCACCGAAGGCGTCGTGAACGACGAGCCTGTTCCCTACCCGCCGGATGAGATCACGCCGGATGCAATCACCGAAGCGCTGGCCTTCGGCCGTGCGATGGCAGAGCCGATAATCGCCGCGCCCACCGACCAAGTCCGAGCCAACGTAATAAAAAGCGTCCTCGGCCCCCTGATCGACGGCACCGGCGCCCTAGCCCGCCTCGCCTTCCACCCGGCGTACCACCAGGGGCAGATCTACTTGATGAAGCAGGCACCGGGCTTCCCAAGGTAACGGCGGGTATAACCCGAACACGCCGCCCGGCGAAGACGCCGGGGCGAAGCCGACAACGAGGTTAGCTGCAATCTATGGTCGCTCCATCCACGGAAAGAACTTACAACAAGCTCGAATTTCTCAAACTGATGTTCCTCAGCCGAGAAGGTGACCGCCGCGAGGGCGTACTTCTCAGGCAGTCGAAAGGATGGTTCCAGGTCTCCGGAATGGGGCACGAAGCGCTCGCGGCGCTCGTTCTGCACTTGAGAGACGACGACTACATCTTTCCTTACTATCGCGACCGAGCGATCTTGCTCCAGAAAGGCATGACCAACCAGGAGATGGCGTACGCCTACTTCGCCAAGCGCAACAGCACTAGCGGCGGCCGCCAGATGCCCGGCCACTACAGCAACCGCGAGAAAAACGTGTGGAGCGTTCCGACCCCGACCGCCGGCAACTTGCTGCCTGCGGCAGGTGCCGCGTGGGGTATGCAGCTTGAGGGCAAAGACAGCGTCGTGCTCGCCACGTTCGGCGACGCGGCCAGCCGCCAGGGCGAAGTCTACGAGGCTATCGCATTCGCGCAGCAGGAGAAACTTCCCGTTATCTTCGTGATGGAGGACAACCGCTACGGCATTTCTACGAACACCGAGAAATTCAATCCGTACCTGCTCGGGTCCCTTGGAGACAACTGCCTCATAAAGGTGAACGCCCGACACCCGGATGATGTGTACAAAGCGGGGCGGGCAGCCGTCGAAAAAGCCAGACGAGGCGAAGGGCCGACGGTTCTATGGTGCGACCTCGACCGCTTGAGCAGCCACACCAGCAGCGACGACCACCGCGTTTATCGCACGCAGGAGGACATCGACGCGATGACCGCACGCGACCCGATTGTCACACTCGCGCAGGAATTAATTAAAGAGGGCCACCTCACAGAGTCCGATTGGGAAAAACTGCAGGACGAAATCCGCGACTCGGTTGACAGGGACTACATTAGAGCCGAAGACTCACCCGATCCGCTCGCCGAAGAAGTGATGGACCACCTTTACGGCGAATTGCCCACGCCGGAACCGCCACCTTTGGAAGGCGGCAGGAAATGGCGAATGGTGGACGCGCTCAACCACGTTTTCAAAGTCGCACTGGATAACGACAAACGCATCGTATTTTTTGGCGAGGATATCGAAGACCCGAAAGGCGGAGTTTTTAAATTAACCGACGGGCTTTCAACAGCGCACCCGGATCGAGTATTTAACTCGCCTTTGGCCGAAGCCACGATTGTCGGCGTCGCGTGCGGATTGGCATGCTACGGAATGCGGCCCGTTTTCGAATTGCAGTTTATCGACTTTGTCGGTCCTGGTTGGAGCCAACTGGTGAATAATATCGCCACGATTCGCTGGCGCTCATTTGGCGAATGGCCGTGCCCATGTGTGATTTACGCGCCGTACGGCGCCTATTTGCCCGGCGGAAGCCTTTGGCATAGCCAGGCGAACGAAGCCGCCGTGGCGCACTTCCCTGGGCTCCGGGTGATGATTCCATCGAACCCGCAAGACGCGGCGGCGATGATGTGGACAGCTCTTGCTGCCGAAGACCCGACGGTATTCTTGATTCCCAAGCACTTGTTCAGGATGCAGATCGACGTGCCGGAGGAAGTACCAGCGGTCGGTTTCGGGGAGGCTCGCGTTATTCGCGAAGGCGCCGACGTCACCATTGCGACTTGGGGCAATTGCACCGAGCAAGCGATCGAAGCGGCCGAACAATTAGACGGCGAAATCTCTTGCGAAATAATCGATGTCCGCTCGATTGTGCCCTTCGATTTTGAGACAGTCGCTGCTTCGCTTGAAAAAACCGGAAGGCTCGTTGTGATTCAGGAAGACACCGAGACCTGCAGCTTCGGCCAAATGATTATACAAATGGCCGCGAGCGACGAGCGCACTTGGGGATCGTTTATTTCGGCACCGCAATTGGTGTCCAAGCCGGACGTGCACATCGGCTTCAATCCGGTTTACGAATATGCAGCGTTGCCCGACACGGACCAGCTAATCGCCGCGTGTCGCAAAGTTATGGAGTAGCTGCTACCGCATCAAGAGCCAAGTAATTAAAGCGCCCAAAGTTCCGCCCATTGCAGCGCCCAGAGAAATTAGAGCCCAATAAACTTTCGTCCGAACGTTCTTTGACTGCGACTTCGGCGGGTCCAATCGAATTTCCGAGAGCGAGAACTTCTTTTCGTTCCAGCCATCCGATACCAACACCTTTCCCTTTTTGGCATCGTACGAAACGACGTCCGCGCGGTACCAACCCCAGACCGGCCACGGAACGACGACCTTCGCTCCGGGAAGAAAATTGCACTCCTGCAGGTCCGATTCCGGCAGCGTGTGTTCAGCCCCTGAAAGAAACCTCACCCTGATGCCGCTAGAAGCGGCGTCCAAGACATTCGCCACGTAAAAGTTGCCGTCCGCCGACCGCGCAAAGACCAAGTCCCCGACGTCGGGCGTTTTCATGGGCCGGCCCAGCCGTTCGTGAAGCGCGATCCGCATAGCCTCGCGAGGAACGCCCATTTCCTCTGCGGCGGCTAGCACGGATTCAATCGCAGGATCGCCGCCTGAAGCTAGTGCCGCCCTAAGGTGGATCTCTTCGGCACGCGATAACACCTCGCGTATCTGCTGCTCGTCCAGCCTTACATTCACCGCTTTAGTATGTCCCCACTACTTGAATAAAAGAGACAGCAGCCATAGCACCACAAACAGAATCACTCCGGCTGGCAGGAAGATTTTCAACACCACGAACTGCATGTGCCTGCTGTAGCAGCCGCTTCGCGTCGGCGGATTTCTTGTCTCTCGGTGCAAAATATCCAGCGCGGCTTTCTCCACCGCCGCAGCGCGTTCGCGAACTTCGGCAAGCATTTGCGCTTCAATTTCCGGTGGAATGGGCTCGCCTTCCGCGTGGGGATACTTGGCGAGATACCTCAAACCTACGGCCTCGGCTTCAATTTCCGTCATATCGTCACTCAAGAATTACCTCGGCATCTTCCTGCCACGTTGCACGATTAGTCTTCGTTCTTCGCCTCGATTTCTTTCAATACTGCGCCGACCTGAGTCTCGGACTCTAGTTCCGCTTTCCGCTCGGCATGTGGTAAATCGACACCAAGCTTGTCCGCAATGAGATCGATCGTCTGCAGCATATGCGTTAGCTCTCTCTCGGCCAGAAGATTTACCTGCAGGTCCAACTCATTCTGTCGGTCCGATAATTCCTGCATGCGGTTCTGGCTAAGCAGCACAAACAGCGATAGAAAAATCGCCTCGAGCGATACGACCGTCGTAAGCATTCCAAACGGGAACGGGTCGAACGGCTTTGCGCCGAACAGCCCGAGATTTAGTAGGATCCAAAGGGCAAAGAATGCCGCATTAAGGTAAATGAAAAAAGTAGTTCCTGTGAAGTGCGCAATCCTGTTCGCTATGCGCTCCGATCGCGAGAGTTTCTGCTCATGCTTTTTGCGATGGGCCCAAAGCTCTCGAATGTTCTCGTGAACGATCCCCGGCACTTCCCGCTGATTCGACGACTCCATGAAGCGTTAAGACGAGCGGCGACCCGCGTACGTGCTCATCCATACCACTCCTTATAGCCTTTATAGGCCATGAACGGAAGCCTCACCGCGTAATATCCCGCCAGGCCGGAGAGCGTGCGCAGTCGTGAATGCGGCCGATGCTCCGGCGCAACATCCGTTCCCTCGCGCCATAAACGCTCGGCCTCCGCATAGGCGGCTTCGATAGAGTCCCGCGCAAGTTCTCTCAGCCGATTCGTTAGTGGACTCTCAAGCAGATCTCGAGGTACAGGATAAATGTCCTTCAGTTCCTCCCAGAGCGCTTCCACGTGCGATGTCATTCCATGAACAGTCCAAGTTTGTCGTTCATGATTATATAAATCACGATCAAAGGGCTTTGCCTCTGGCCACGCCGCGATCGCCGTCACTGCCTCTAGAACCTCCCTGAGCCGATACACTTCCGGAATTGGGTCGAACACTCGCAACTCGATTGTCCCAAGCCTCTTGCTGATGATTACGTCCTGAAATCGATACTCACGGTCCTCGCGGAGGGGTCCGAGACAACCCGGCTGGGCCATCCTGTAGCTCAGGCCGAAGTTCTCTCCTCGAGCCCACGGGCTGTTCGCGGCCGCGACCGCCAGCACGGGTGCAAAATATGCGAGATTCTCGTAAACCCGCGCTCGCTCCGCACGAGGAACACCCACGTGAATGTGCGAAGACGCAGTGTTGGTCGGCGAATCCAACGTGAACAAAGCCCCAACGGGCACAATCATTCCGCCATGCGCGGCCCTTGCAAACTCCGCGCGTCGCTCCATCAAGTCTGCAATGAGGTGCTCGATCTGATCGTGGACACCTGTCGCCATCTCAATGCTCCCCATAAAGCACTCTTTTCGTTCGCTGCCTTTAGCGAAGTTTGACGCTGAATGTGCTACATATCTCCGGGGATTTGACCACAGTAGCCGGCGCAAGTAATCCAAAGACTGGAGCGTCGGAGTCATACGGCCCTTCTCTAAAACGAAGACCTCTTCTTCAACGCCGAGGGTCACGGAATAAGGCTTCATTCAGGAGTTGATTTTTGTTTTACAAAACGCTCGAGGTCTTCTGGGTCGAGGATCCGGACTTGGGGCCGCGCTTCCGCGATGAAAGTCTCGAACGACCTTTCGTCGATCAATCCCTCGCTGACGAATTCCTCAAAAATTGCTCGCAACACGGTGCCCTCACTTGGCGGGGTCGCGTAAGCGTCGACCCAAAGGCCTGGGCCCTTCCTCGTTTCGTAGGCAACCGCAGCGACGTAAGTCTCGGTCGAAATCTGAGCGAGGTGCTCGAGTGAAGCTTCAGTCACCCACAGACCCTTCGCGACGCAAAGCCCCTCTGCGTCGAGGCGTTCGGTGACCTCGTCTTCCTTTCCAATGCCGAAAGCCAGCACCTGAATCCCGCTTTCCGGGTTGACATAGGAAAGCAACAAGTTGTCTCCTGCGCGCTTCAAATAAACGCAGTCGTCGTCCCCTTTGCCGTATCGTTTTACGGCAGGCACAAAACTCGGATAGTCGACGACCAGGGTCATGGCTATAGCATAGCCTCAGCAGGGCCGACCGCGAAAAGCCTCCAGCCGTTTAGCCAGGTCGGTTTCAACAGCCATTAACCGTTGGGCGTCAAGATAAATCGGGAACAAGTCGTTGTATCTGGCGTGCCGTTTCGGTTCAGGCTCGACCGGATTCGCCGCCAACCGACAAAGCGCCGCCTGCCCCTCTTCGGCGCTCCCAAAGGCCCCACCTGCCACGGCTCCAAAAATAGCTGCCCCCAACGCACATGTTTGGTCTGAGAGGCTTCGAAACACTTCCTTCCCCGTCACGTCAGCGATGGTTTGCAAAGCGAACGGGTTCTTATCGGCTACGCCTCCGCATGCGATAAGGTCCACGAACCGAATGCCGCTCGCCTCGAACAAGCCGACAATCTGCCTAATCCCCATTGCCAAAGATTCCACACAAGCCCGATACGTCTCGCTCGTTGTGGATTTCAGCGTCAGGCCCATGACCGCGCCGCTCAGGTTCGCGTCGGCGTACGGGCAGCGATTACCGCTATGAAAGTCGACCACGAGCGTCCCGTTCGACCCGGCAGGAAGTGCCTCCGCCGCGCGTGTCAGTTCCTCCTGGGAAACCCCCGACGTCCGGGCCGCCCATTCCAATAAATCTCCGAAGGCGGCCTGTCCCGCTTCTAGTCCGAACATCCCCGGAAGGACGGAGTCATCGGCAATGCCGCTGATCCCGGCAACCGATTCGAGCCCCAGCGTGTACGGAGCCACAGCGATGTGGCAGGCGCTTGTGCCCAGAACCATACAGAGTCGATCCTCGCACACACCCGCACCAACCGCACCGACGTGTGCGTCAATCCCAGCAGCTGCCACGGGAGTTCCGGCCGCGATCCCCGTCCGTTGCGCCCATTCTTCGGTGAGCCTTCCGCAAACCTCCGACGAAGATACGACTTTCTGCCCCATCGACCGCCGCAGCACCCCCAGCCTCGGATCGAGGTTTGCCAGCAGGTCGTCAGTCGGGTAGCCGTTGAAGCAAAGCCCCTTATGCCCAGCTGCGCCGGCGCCCCGAACAACCGTTCCGGTCAAGGCCGCTGTGATGAAATCGCCTTGCTCCAGCCACGTGGCCGCCACGTCGAACACCGCAGGCGAACGACGAGCGCAACGGAGAGCCTTTGCCCAAAACCATTCCGCGTAGTAAGCACCAACCCGCGCCAGCCTTGTGGGGTCGTTCTTTGCGAAAAAGTGGGTGATCTCGTCCGCCTCTTCCTGCGACGAATGGTCCTTCCAGAGCCATGCGTAGGCGTCCGGATTGTCTGGATATCGGCGTGAAAGCGGGCCGCTTTGGCCATCCACCGGGATCGGAGTGCTGGCAGTAGCCGCCACGCCTATGCCGACTACCGAACTACATTGTCTAGCCGCCCAGGACAACAAACTTTTGGCAGCGTCCAAGTAGTCATCCGCGTCTTGCCTCGAGACCGTCGGCGAATTCCCGTCCAATGTCCCCCGTAGATATTCATGCTCTGCCGAGGCGGTTTCAGCGGTTTCGACATCCACGAGCAATGCACGAGCGGAACTCGTGCCGAAATCAAGGCCGATCGCGTGCCGCGGCATGGCCCGTTATACCGGGACGAGAGGTACACTTACCCGGGCTGAACACTCTCCGGCCGCGCAAGCAATGAAGATCAGTATTTTTGGGTTAGGTTACGTCGGAGCCGTTTCCGCAGGCTGCTTATCACGCGACAGCCACGACGTTATAGGAGTCGATCCGGCAACCGAAAAAGTCGACCTTATTAATGAGGGCAAGAGCCCGATCATCGAGAAAGACATCGGCGAAATGATCGCTGCCTCGGTTGCATCCGGCAAATTGCGAGCGACGACGAGTGTCGACGAAGCGATCGCAAGTTCTGATATTTCTCTAATCTGCGTAGGCACGCCTTCGCTGCGAAGTGGCGAACTTGACCTATCCTACGTCGAGCGCGTTTGCTCGCAAATTGGTGAAGCCATCGCGAAAAAAAGTGGATTTCACACTGTTGTCGCTCGGAGCACTATGCTGCCGGGCAGCATGCGCAACATTGTCATTCCCACATTGGAGAAAGCATACGGAGGCAAAGTTGGCAATGATTTCGGCGTTTGCAATAATCCGGAATTTTTGAGGGAAGGCACGGCCGTTTTTGACTACGACAATCCGCCAAAAACGGTAATCGGCGAGGCCGACGAGAGAAGTGGAAACATGTTGGCTGCGCTCTACGAGCACCTGGATGCCCCTCTAATTCGCACCGATCTCGAAACTGCGGAAATGGTGAAGTACACCGACAACACATGGCACGCCCTCAAAGTCAGCTTCGCAAACGAGATCGGAAACATTTGCAAGTCGCTAAATATCGATGGCCACAAGGTTATGGATATCTTCTGCCAAGACACCAAGCTCAATTTATCGCCGTATTACATGAAGCCAGGCTTTGCCTTCGGCGGCTCTTGTCTGCCCAAGGATGTGCGCGCGCTCGCCTATAAGGGCAGGTCGCTCGATCTGACGCTCCCAGTTATCGAGTCGATTCTGCCGAGCAATCGCCAGCAGGTCGAAAAAGGAATCAGAATGATAACCGAGAAACCAGGCAAGCGCGTTGCGGTTCTCGGCTTCAGCTTCAAAGCAGGCACGGACGACCTGCGTGAAAGCCCAATCGTCACGCTCATCGAGCATCTGATCGGAAAAGGTTACGACATTCGACTCTACGACAAGAACGTGCAGCTGGCGGCGCTTACCGGGGCGAATCGCGATTACATCATGAACGCGATTCCGCATATCTCCGCTCTCATGAAACCCACAATCGAGGAAACGATCGACGGAGCCGACACGGTCGTAATTGGCAACCGGTCCGAAGAATTTCTCGACATTGCCGCAAAGCTCCAGGATGGCCAAATATTGGTTGACCTAGTGCGCATCGGTGCAGAACGAAGCGGCGGCGCGTATGACGGCATCTGCTGGTAACGGACGCCGCGTCCTCTTCATCGTCGAAAACTTGCCGTCGCCTTTCGATAGGCGCGTGTGGCAGGAGGCCACGACGCTGCGCGACGCCGGCTACGGTGTTGCGGTCATCTGCCCTACCGGCAAGGGATACGAGAAAAAATACGAGAATATCGATGGCATAGATATCTATCGGCATAATTTGCCAACTGAAGGTAGCGGAGCGCTCGGGTATCTAGTCGAGTACACAGCTGCGCTTTTCTGGCAGTTTGTTTTATCTTGGAAAGTTCTTCGGAAGCACGGCTTCGACGTCATCCATGCTTGCAATCCTCCTGATAATATTTTCATAATCGGCCGCTTTTACAAGAGGCTCTTCGGCAAGTCGTTTCTCTTTGATCACCACGACATCAATCCGGAGCTATATTTGGCGAAGTTTGCACGCAAGGACTTTTTCTACAAGGTCATGCTTGCCTGGGAGCGCTGGACCTTTGCAACCGCCGACGTGTCGATCGCCACGAACGAATCGTATCGTAAGATCGCCATCGAGCGCGGGAAGATGGACCCGGACAAGGTCTTCGTCGTGAGAAGCGGCCCTAGTTTGCAACGGCTAAAAATACTTCCGCCGGTAGAGTCGCTTAAAATTGGCAAGCGATACCTAGTCGGATACGTCGGCGTTATGGGAAAGCAAGAGGGCGTGCACTATTTGTTGGAGGCGGCAAAGCATATCGTCTACTCGTTGGGCCGCAAGGACGTCCACTTCGGCATCGTCGGTGGCGGCACCGAATTGGATGACCTTAAGTCCATGGCCAAAGACTTGGGGCTCGACGACTTCATCACTTTCACCGGACGAGTGCCTGACCAAGAAATGCTCGAAGTCCTCAACACTGCGGATGTCTGCGTTAACCCGGATGTCTACAACGAAATGAACGACAAATCCACGATGAACAAGATCATGGAGTACATGGCGCTAGGTAAGCCCATCGTTCAATTCGATCTAACCGAAGGCAGGTTCAGCGCCGGAGAAGCATCTCTCTACGCCGATAAAAACGACCCGGCGGACATGGCAGAAAAGATTATCGAACTGCTGGATGACCCAGAGAGAAGACGACGCATGGGAGAATTCGGGCGAAATCGCGTAGAGAACGAACTTGAGTGGAAATACGAGGCGCCTAAGCTGCTAAAGGCTTACGAAACCTTATTCGAAGCCAGGTCGCGGTAAATGTTCTCCATCTCCGCAATGTACTTTTCTATGTCGTAATCCTCGGCCGTACGCCGCGCGGCCGCTCCCATGGCGACGCGTTCGGCCCCATCGTCGGTTAGCCGCAGCATCGCCGAAGCGATTGCCTCTTTGTCACCCGGTTCTACCAAAAGGCCATTTCGGCCGCTTTCGATAACTTCAGGTATCCCGCCCACGGGCGTCACGATCGGTGCCAACTCATAGCCGATAGCCTCGAGCATCGCCATCGGAAGCCCCTCGTTGTAGGAAGGCAAAATAAAAGCGTCGGCTTGCCGCAAAAGTCGGTCCCGTTCCTCAGGTCCAACCCAGTCGTAGATTTCGCACTGCTCGTAAACACCACCCTCCTTGAGTATATTTCTAACGCGATCCACTTCACCATTTCCGGCCATGATCAACCTCGCGTTAGGTCGAAGGCGCCCGACTTCGACAAATGCTTCGGCCAGGTCAAACGCACCTTTGCGGTCTCCCATCGCCCCCATGAAAATGAAAGTGACCGTGTCTCGGCCTTCCCTGTTGTCGACCGATTTCGGAATCACCACAGGGTTCGGCAGCACGACCACGCGATTTGGATTGGCTCCTTTCCCCGTGTAGTGTTTAGCCCAACTCTCGGACAGTGCGATGAATCGGTCTGCGCTGGCCAAATACGCAGAAACCACCGACTTCAAGAAGCCGGGCAGGCTGTCGAAAAATCCATACGAAGAAGAGTGCGAGTGCAGCAGAAGCGGGGTCCCTGTCGACTTAATAATGCGCGCGACCACTGCCTTCCGAAATGTGCTGCCCTTCTTGCTGAAGTGAATGTGCGCCAAATCATGGCTGCGCGCCAGCCCGCGGGCCCTTGCGACGGCAGCGAGGAATGCCCACCCTGCCTTCAGTTTTCCGCCTTCAGCATAGGTTGGCAAGAAAGTGACCTCGAAATCGGCTGAGAGGTTCTCGATAATCGCAATCGCAACACTCGACATCCCCCCTTTTACCGTAAGCGCGGGTCCGATCATTAGAACGCGCGTCTTCATAAGTGTTTGGCGTACCAATCCAATTGCTCCCGCAACCGGTGAATGCGCAAATCAGGCGGCCCCGATCGAGACATGCCGTGGCTCGTGCTCACCGGATACCTCACAAATCTCGTGGGCACACCTTTCATTTTCAGGAAAGTATAGACTTGCTCGCCTTGCTCCACGTGACAACGCAAATCTCCTTCGCTGTGAACTACGAGGGTTGGCGTCGTAACATTCTTGAAATGTTTCACCGGGCTCCGGTCCCACAACGTCTCCCAATCGCCTGCGAACGCCGAACCCGGCCAATTCCCATCCGGAACAAAAGTGTAGTCGCTGTTTCCGCTTTTGCTAAGCAGATTCGCGACACAACGATCTGTAATCGCACACTTAAACGCATCGCTGTGTCCAATCGCCCAATTGACCATGTACCCGCCGTAGCTGCCCCCCATGATCGCTATGCGGTTCGCATCCACAAATTCTCGATCCGCTAGGAATTTCGTTACCGCCTGTATGTCCGTCCAATCTTTGTTTCCCCAATCTCCGGTGATGCATCGCGCGAACTCCTCGCCATAACCCGTGCTACCGCGCGGGTTACTCCAGGCGACAACGTAACCCGCCCCTGCCAAAACTTGCATCTCCAAGAATACGCAGCACGAATACATCCCATGAGGCCCGCCATGTACTTCCAGGCACGCAGGGTATTTGCGCCATTCTTGGAAACCGTACGGTTTCATGATCCACGTCTGCACTTTCACCCCAGGCTCACTTTCGACCCATGCCTCTTCTCCAGGCAGAAGTTCGACTTCCTCGCTAAGCTCGGTGTTGTGGGTGCTGCAATAAATCACCTTGCCATCTTCGATGATTGCAATTTCAGGTAACGACGTCGGGGATATTCTTGTCACCGCGATTCTTGTCTCGCTCACCGTCCCTAGAGACCACTCGCCCAAGCCGGACGTCAGCGGAATAAACGAACCGTCACGATTAAACTCATAAACGTGCGTAGATCCTTCGCGCGATAAATCGCCGCATAGTCGTCCGCCGTTGGTTGGTACCGAAAGTCGAGCCCCATAGCCCGGCTCTTTAATATCGCCCAATGTCCAGACATTCAAATCGAGATCTGTGCGATCCTTCCACGGGTCACTCCATTCGCCGCTCTCAATATTGAGATAGCAGAGCCGACCCACTTTGTATCCGAAGCGATCAGTTCCGCGATCACTAAACACAACGGCAATTTCCCCATTACCCAGACTGGTCAACGATCCTTTCGGGCCAACGGGAATACCCTCTACCACTCGCCGATCTCCGTCCAATCCAACAACGTGAATATCGTCGAGCCATGGCTCCATCGTCGGGTTGTCGCTGGGATTGTAAGCTACGGCGAGATGATCGGCGTCGATCCAGCAAAAAGCGTACTCACCGTCTTTCGCTTCGCTCGCAACAGCGCTCCAGGCACCGCTTACAACGTCGAGGACACATAGTTCGAATCGGTCGTCACCGAAAACTCCATCGCCGTCCATTCGCCAAGTAAGCGATTCCACTACCAGTGGGGGATCGCTTAGACCCGATTCGACGCGCGACTTCTTGGCATCCTCTGTGCGGTCAGCCGACTTCTTGCGAAACAGAAACGCAATGTGGTTGCCGTCCGGCGACCATTCATATTTCCCAAGCGAGCCCTCGGGAAGGTCGACGAGACATCGCGACTCACCGCCCGAAAGTGGTAATTCGAACAAGCCGGGCTTCGGTTTCTGGCGGTCGGATGTAAACGCGATCGACGTTCCGTCCGGCTTCCAACGGGGCTGGCTGTCGTTCGAATCGCCCGCAGTAAGTCGTTGCACGCCACCGCCTCGCCACAGGTACAAATTCGAGGCATATTTGTTCTTCTCTGCAACTCTCTTGACAACGTAGACCGCCGAATCACCGTCCGGAGACAAACGGGGATCGGAGGGCACTGCGACGCGCAGCAGGTCTTCCGGTTTTAGGGGCCGCTTTGGCATGGAGATTTACGATACCGCACTGACCCGGAACCTTCGCCCAGACGTCTACAAGTATTGTGAGAGAGAGGAATCAAATGAAGAAACAGATGCTGATCGGCCTAACCCTCGCCCTTGCGGCCGGGGCAATCGCCCAAAACGGTTGGAAGAACCCGGCGTACGTGACGGCCACGATTTCAGAGCGATTCGACCAGACTGCCCCTCGTGAGATGACCCTGCGAAAGAAGGGTGAAGCCTTCTCCTACCTCACGACCAACGAAATCGACGGGATGCTCGGTGGCACGGAGCGCGTCGAAGTCGCCGGACCGGCAGGTTTCTACACATGGATTCCAGGACGCCCCTACCTCGTGATGAGGCTTTGGACGCCGACGTCGCACGATATCTTTGATTTCCTCGCCAAGCCAAAGTTCTCCAGGGCAGACCTCGAGGTCTACCTCGAAGGCATCGAGAAGGCGCTGGGCAAGAAAGTCCTCGTGGGCAAGAGCGAAAAAGTCGCGGGGCGCGACTGCCTAGTCCTCACGATTCTTGATCAGCCTGGCTCGAGTAACGATTATCAACGCCTGTGGATCGACCGAGAGACCGGCATTGCTATGAAACTTGCAGACGTCGAAAAGAGTGTCACCGTCTATTCGCGCGAAATCACGGCCATCTCGTTCGAAACTCCTGGCCCGGACGTATTGTTCGCACCAAAGCCGGACGCCTTGATACTTGCCGGCATCATTTTGCCCACAACTCTGGTGAACGCCGCTAACCTTTCCACTCCCGCTACGTTTCAACGCGACATCGCTGCAATCAATCAGAAATCCGGCAACCCCTGGGCCGGAGCGACCTCCAATTTAGAATCGTTTGGTTACGCAGGCTCCAGCTATCGCCAGATTCGCAACCAGACGTTTCAGGTCGGTGCCGAAAGGGTTGATCCCCGTGAGGCCGAGCGACAACGTCGCCGCGAGCAGCGTGGCAATCAGATCGCCGAGCGACGCCGGTTTGTCACCCAAGATGGCGGAGCGGTCCAAACGTTCGAGATACAAATCGCCACTAGTGACATGGTCTTGACCACAGCTTCATACGGCGAAATGGCCGTGGTAGCAGTGCCTCCAACCTTGACCGAGAAAGTTGAGGGTGCGACCCCTTCAGCGGGACGCAACCCAGCCGACAAGACGGCTACATACCCGATGGTTCAGAGCGATTTCGTGGATGCAAAGACCGGCGCCACGCTCACTCTGCTCCAAATTGAAAACCGGGACTTGAAGCCGTGGCTGATGCAGCTCGGGTTGGGCGAGGGCCAAGTCGTTGCCAACGAAGCCGCGGGAAATGCTCGATTCTTCTCCGCAGCGGGCCCAGTGAAAGTCAACGTACTCACCTGGCAAGTCGGCAAAGCCCACCTCGCATTGGTGTCGACGAGTCTCTCGAAAGAGCAACTCGTAGAAATAGCCGGCAAGATTCAGCCCTCTCGCTAATCGTCTAAAGCTTCCTTAACTCGCCGCGCCACGGCGACGGTCATCGTGGGAACACTCGCGATGTCCTCCACCGTGGCGCGGCGAATGTTTTCTACCGACCCGAACGAACGAAGCAGCAACCGCTTCCGTCGTGGCCCGACACCGGGTATTTCGTCGAGTGGAGAGCCGAACATCCGTTTGCCCCTCACTTTACGGTGGTAGGTAAGCGCAAACCTGTGCGCCTCGTCGCGCAATCGACGCAGCAGCGTCAACCCAGGAGAGGTCATCGGCAGCTCGATCGGCACAGACGAAGTCAACGCTTCATCGCCGCTTTTGGCATCCGCATCCCAATGCCCAACGGGAACCTGACAAGGAGTCTCACCACCCACTGGCTCGGCGGATTCAGCCGGAACGTAAATCAACTCTTTCTTCTTTGCTAACCCGACAGCCGGTACGGAAAGCCCCACCTCCGTCATCGCCTTAAGCGCCGCCCCTAACTGTCCACGCCCACCATCGATAACCATAAGATCGGGCAGCTTCGCGAATTTCGGATTACCGTCCCGGTAGGCCGCTAACCTGCGCAGAATCGTCTCTTTTATCATTGCAAAATCGTCCGGCGACTCTGGATTAAATCGAATCTTGAAACGCCGATATTCCGCCTTGGCTGCTTGGCCGTCTTCGAAAACCACCATAGAAGAAACCGGAGCCGTGCCCTGAATGTTCGAAATATCGAAGCACTCGATTCTCACTGGAGGAGACGATAATTTCAAAGCCTCTTGCAAATCGCTTGCGGCAGCCGCCGCCCACGCTTCACGTGCCGTTTGCTCTTGCTGAATCTGCTCCAAAGCATGCTCTGCATTCATGGCCGCCATTTCCACAAGTTTGAGTTTCTCTCCGCCTCGCGGCACCTCTACAGAAACGGCCGCGCCGCGTTTTTGTCGCAGCCACTGCTGGACAATGTTTCGCTCCTCGATCTCAACAGGCAATAAAATTTCCCGAGGAATCTCAGGAGCGTCGGTGTAGTACCGTTTAACAAACTCCTCCACAGCCTCACCGGGATTCGTATCGGCGGCCCCCTCCAAAAAGAAATTCCGCTGGCCGATTAGTTTTCCGCCCCGCACGTAAAACATTTGTACCGCCGCGCCGCGATCATCGCGCACAACCGCAATAACGTCGCGATCCTCCACGTCGGCAATTACCTTCTGCCGCTCCTGAATCGCACGAACAGACTCTATCGAATCTCTCAACCGCGCAGCCGCTTCGAATTCGAGACCCTCTACCGACCGCTCCATCTGCTTTTCAAGGTCTTTGATGACGTCGTCCCGACGACCTTCCAACAAAAGTTTAACGCCCTCCAATTCATGCGAATAATCGGTTCGCGTCGCCAGTCCCGCACATGGCGCCAAACACCGCCCCATGTGAAAATAAAGACACGGCCTCTGAACGGCCTCTCCCGTCCAACTCTTCCCACAGGGAATCAGTTTGAAGACCTTGTGCAATATCCCAAGCGTCTCACGCGCTGCGTATGCGCTCGTGTAGGGCCCGAAGTACTTGGAGCCGTCCTTCCGCAGTTTGCGCGTAAACATCACACGCGGAAACTTCTCCTTTGTAATCACGATGTATGGATAGCTCTTGTCATCACGCAGCCGAACGTTGTACGGCGGCCGATGCTCCTTGATCAGGTTGCATTCCAAGACCAAAGCCTCGAGTTCACTGTCGACGACAAACGTCTCCAGATCGCAAATCTTGCCAACCATCCGCGCGATCCGCGCTCCGTGATTCGTGGAAACTCTAAAATACGACCGCACTCGAGACCTTAAGCTCAGCGCCTTTCCGACATACAGAATCTGGCCGTCGGCGTCCCGAAAGACGTAGCAGCCAGGCTTGTCGGGGAGCCCCTTCAGCTTGAGGGGGTCGAGGTTCGTCATTCCTTAGAGTTAAACGCCCAACCGGGCGCACACTACGTCATAGCATAATGTGACCGGTTGCATGTCTGCGATGCAGAAGTTAGACGGGGGCATCCGCCCTGCGACATGTAAAGAATTATGAGGGGTGGGATCGCCGTTCCGATACGATATGAGCTCTTCCATGAAAGAGCCTTAGCCGAACGTATCGCCCTGGTCCGCTTCATCCTAACGGCCGCAGACCTCGTCGTCATCAGCGTTTTCGATATCGTCCCCAGCGACCAAAAGGCCGTCGCAGTCGGCGCGTCGCTGCTCTTTATGACCTACGCGATCTTCGCGTGGTGGCTCGTAAAGACCGAGCGGGTGCAGGTGGATCTCTACCAACTCATCTCCCCGATATTCGACCTTCTCGCTGCTTCCGTGCTCGTCGTCGCCACGGGTGGGTTCCAGAGCCCGTTCAACATGTGGTTCGTGTTCGCGGTCGTTGGCACCGGATTTACCCGCTTTAGATACCTTCCGCTCATTACGATGGCAGTGGCCATCGCCCTGCAATACGCCATCGCTCAGATCCCCCTCGCCGCCGAGGTCGTCGCCGCAATACCGGGAACGACCGGCCCCATCGACGTGCCAAGAAACCTGCTCCCAGACCAAACGGTCTTTTTCGCCAGCATGGTCAACCGCTTCGGAGTGGCAGCGGTCATCGCGTTCGTCTCGTCATATCTCACAAACCTCTCCAAAACTGTCGCGATCGTAGAAGAGGCGGGCCGCCTCCTCGGCGACACCGTCAACGAGCGCGACGCCGCCCGCGTGTTCCTCTGGAAGGCCTCAGAACTCCTCGGCCTCACCTACGGCAAGCTGACGTTAGCAGACGGTCCATCGTTTGAGGTCGGATCACCCAACGCTGTCGAGGGTGTTGCTCGCCGCACGTGGCAAATCATCATGGGAGGCGACAACCTTGGCGAACTTACAGGCGAGAGGCCCGCAGCCTTCGGCCAACGCGAAGACACCCTCGCCGAGATCATGTGCGAGCGCGGAGCCACGACGCTGAAACGAATCAACCTCGCGAACGACCTCATCTCCTCGGCAGCAGACGCGGAGCGCAGCAGAATCGCCGACCAGCTCCACGACACTTACCTCCAAACACTCGCCGCGATGGACTTGCGAGCCGAAGCCGCACGCCAGCTCCGCAACCGTGCCGAGATCGATAAAGAGCTCGTCCACCTGAAAGAGATCGCGCGAGGAGCTGCCAGGCAGGCGCGCGAGGTGATCCAGGGCGCAACGCCGCGAATGCTGCTCGGCCGCGAGCGTATCGAAAAAGTCCTAAGAGACCGATGGGCCGGCGATTACGATCTAAAGCTATCGGACGACGTCGCACTCACCGAGGGCCAATGGCGAGCCATCGAGATGCTCCTGCGGGAGGGCCTCAACAACGCCAAGAAGCACGGCAAGGCGTCCCGAGTCACGTTCACGATCCGCCAGGTGGGCGAAAAGCTCACCATTCGCCTCGAAGACAACGGCAAGGGCTCAGGCGAGATGGTCGCCCTCGGCTATGGCCTGCAGCGGCTGCGAGCGGTGTTCAGCGAACAGGGCGGCATGCTCACGCTGGAGCCAGGAGCGCGAGGTGCGGCGCTCGTCGCGGAGATATGGATGGGGGCAAAATCAGCCTAACGGGTGAATCATGGGCTATGGTGTTACTGGAACACTATGAGTGAACCGAAAACCATGCGTCGAATTACTGCCCTATTAGTGGACGATCACGAGATCGTCCTGGAAGGCATTGAGCGAATTTTAGTGCTCGATGGCAGGGTCGAGGTCGTCGGAAGGGCGCGATCCCTCAGCGAGGCCCAAGTCTTCCTCGAAGACATCTCGCCGGACGTCGTCATCCTCGATTTGAGGCTGCCCGACATCGACGGCTTCGGAGGAATCACCCGGGTGAAAACCCTTTGCCCACGAGCCAAGATCGTAGCCATGACCGGATACGGCCGCGCGGCGAAAGCCGGTGCCCTCCGAAACGGTGCCGACGCGTTCCTCACCAAAGAGCTCGCCAGCGACACCATCACCCAAACCATCGTCGAACTCTTCCCCGTCGTCGGCGGCAGGAAAGACGACGGACAGGCGCTCAGCCAACGCGAGATCGACGTTGCCCGGCTCGTAGCCGCCGGAATGAGCAATAACGAGGTCGCCCGCGCCCTGTGCGTCAGCAAGAACACGGTCAAAACCCACCTTGCCAACGTGCTCCGCAAGCTCAAATGCCGCGACCGCGTCAGCCTCGCGCTCCTCTGGCGTCAGAGCCGAGCCAGCGAAGCGTAGGGTCCAGCAAACTCCCAGTCGCCGCCGTTCCGGCTGCGACCGCTATTTCTTGCGCTTGTACGAACCGGCCATATGCTCGGGATCGTCTCCCTCTGTGGCCTTTACGGAGAACTTCAGCTCGTCGGTGACGGTCATGTCGAAAACGAACTCCATCGTCTCTTCGCCGCTCAAATCGCGGACGAGCAGCGTTAGTTTCTTGCCATCCACTTTCCCTTTGCCGGTCAAGCCGTTGGGCGAGAACGAAGCGATGAAGTGTCCCTCGACCACGCCTTCCTTGTTCGAGCAGATGTAGCCGACCGCCTCGACCGGGCCCGCTTCCTCGAGAACGAACTTGAGATCGAGCTTGATCCAATTGCTCGAGAGGGCCTTCGATCCCGTGATGCTGCTGGCGGTCTTGGGAGACTCGTTAATCGATGCAGTGCCCTCCCAATCGCCGATCAGCGGCTGGAGTTTCGAATTGTCTACTTCTGGTCCCTGTGCGGCAAAGCCGAGCGCGAAGAGCGCGGCACAGGCGGTTAGGATTACGGTCTTCATGATTGCAAGGGTACCGGACCGCGCGCCGATCGGTTGCTATTCTGTTTCTTTTGTGTGAACGAACCGGTCAGTCGCATTCTGGGGAGAGGACCGTCCCGGCGAAGTCGTGGACGGAGCTGAGGGAGATAGTCCGATTTCCCCTCTCAGGCTTGGGAGGGGAGTTCCGGATGACGACCGATGACGTTACACAGCTACTCCAAATTCCAGACTTGCGCGCAATCCCGAGATCAGCTCTTGGTGCTTCGCCGTCGCCGCATAAGCGCCAAGGCTCCCAACCCAAGGACCGCAACGGTGGCTGGCTCGGGAACCGCATTGAGCGTTGCTGTAGAGTCGCCGTCGACAGCCATGGAGACCGATCCTTGACCGCTCGGAACCGTATTGGTCTCCAGCATTTTGATGGTGAAGTTGGGCCCCGCAATTGGCGAGAAGGTGAAGTTGTAGATCTGCATTCCCATCTCACCCTCGTTCACGGTGAAGCTGCCGACGGTCGTCGAATTGACGAGGACGTCAAAGTCGACAAATGCTAACCCGTTCAGGATGTTGTCATCGATCTCCAGATCGAGCTGCAGCGACGCTGCGGCGCCAAGGCCGGTGCCATTGAAGGTTTGCTCCCAAAAATCCCCCGCGGTCCATACGTGGTTCGGAGTTCCACCGCCGCCCTGCGAAAGCCACTGGAAGTCGGGCTCGCTAAAAGTCAGCACCACGGCCTGAGCATTTGAGCCGATCCCTATCAATGCACCGCAGATTGTCATGGGTAGCCAGCGCCGAATGCAAGAACCAAACATAGTCGTCATTATCTCCCAGTTTGCGTCGTTAAAATAACTCGCCGATCGCCCTTCCGTGAACGGATTGCCAAGAATCCCGGCGGATGGCGGGATCATCTTGCCGAGGCAACCCATGTCGCCGATTTCTTGGACATGGCACCGAAGTTTACGCTCCGGGTGGACGGTAGGCGATTTCGCTCGCCCGGCCGAGCGCAGCGAGCGTCTCCTTCGGTTCCCCTTGCGCGATGTCCATCACCGCAAACCGCAAGCTCCCTCGCGCAGGGGGAACCTCAAGGAGGGGGTGCCAACCAGAGGCTATCATTCTCGAAAAGCAATGCGACGCGATAGAGGCAAACGCGCGATTTCCAACGCCCGCGCTCAACGCAAGCGGATGGGCTCCGCCGAGAAACGCCTTTGGACGTTGCTACGCCGCGGCGCGTTGGGCTTCAGATTTCGTCGCCAGTACCCGGTGGGCGGCTTTATTCTAGATTTCTAGTGTCCCGAAACGCGCATCGCGGTGGAGGTCGACGGCGACTTCCACGATCGCGAACGCGATGCCTTGCGAGACGCCAGCCTCGCCGAGTTGGGGATTCTCACGGTTCGGATTTGGACGAGCGCCTTGTATCCGAGCGCGATTCCGGCCGCCGATCTTGTTTGGCGGCACTGCGCAGAACATCAAGCCGGCGACGCTCAACCCCCTCCTTAAAGGTTCCCCCTGCGCAACGCATGTTTGTTTTAGTTGGAGTCGATACCCGCGCAAGGGGAACCGGGTTCGCGGCTGGTCCAACGAACGAACAGAGCTTGGCATCCCCTCAAATGCAAATTCCCAATTCAATTTCCGCACCCGCGGTGCTACTCCCATCGGTTCCCCTTGCGCGATGTTTTCATCACGCCCACCACACGCCCCGTCGCGCAGGTCCCCTCTCCCCCTGGGAGAGGACCGTCCCCCCGACTCGTCGGGGTGGACGGAGGTGAGGGAGATACCCGAAAACCCTACGGCTTCTCACCCGCCCGTAGCAATTTCAC
>JALYSG010000008.1 GCA_030854945.1 Armatimonadota bacterium | reverse complement strand
CTTTTTTAGCCGTGCTTTACTCGCCGGCTGTGATACCTATCCCTTCGCGCTTGATGGCGTCAAAAGCTTGCTTTGCAGCCTTCATCACTTCCTCGCGCTCTTCGAGCTTCGTGACATCGAGGGTAATGGACGGGGCGACGCCCGTTCCCTCGAGCCGCTTGCCGTTGGCAGTGACGTACTCCATGAGCGGAATCTGCAGCGAGAATCCATCTGGCAAAGCCATGAACGTGCTTGCAAGCACCGCCCCGGCGGATTTTGCGCCGATCACTTTGCCTCGCTTGTTGTCTTCGATCGCAGATGCGAAAATCTCACTTGCGCTGGCAGAACCCGGACCGATAAGCACAACGACTTCGCCTGCAAAGGGCTTGAAATCAGTTCGTGCTATGGGTCGAACGGGCCAGCCGCCGTCCTTCGCTACGAGGGCGGGATCATCCTTCGCGCCAGGGTTTTTCTTCTTGAATTCGTCGGCGTGGAAGCGAGTGATGAAGGTGCCCATTGAAGCTTTTCCGGGCAAGACCTTGCCGGCGAAGTGCGCAAGGTTGTTTACTGCTCCGCCGCCATTGCCGTGCAGGTCGATCACCAGCTTCTCAGCCTTGCCGTCGATCATTTCAAAGTATCGGTCGATGAGCTTCCGGTCGTACCCTGTCGCGAAGCTGTTGATTGTCATCATCGCGGTCTTCGAGTCGATCCACTCAAGCTCGTCTTTAAGGATCAGGCTGAATTCGTTTCGCACGATTGGAAGGTCGATTTCCTTTGCTTCGCGCAGTACGGTGATCACAACCTTGGTGCCCTTTGGGCCGCGGACTTTCTCGGGGCCTTCGACTTTTTCGCCGTCGGCTTTGATGATGATGTCGCCGACCTTGACGCCGGCAGCCTCGGCGGGTCCACCGGGCAAGACCTTAACAATTTTGATGCCCTTCTCGTCGGGTTGAATCAGCACACCGATGCCGACGCTCTTGCCGGTGACCCGTGTATCTGCTGAGCGGGGAGTGAGAAGCTGGATGTGGGAGAACCCAAACTCGTCGAGCGCCTTGTTAACGGCGCCTGCGAAGGAATCCTGGGTCACCGCCTTCATGAAATCGACTTTGTGTCGCTCCGAGAACGAAGCCCACTTGGAGAAGTCGACCCCGCCGACGTAGGCTCGGGTCTCAATAATCTTGCCGACGCTCTCCAGAATCTTCTCTTTCGATTCGGCTGTGATCGACTGGGCGGAGGCCATGGCAGCGATGGCCAGGGCCGAAAGGCAAATCAATGATCTAAGTTTCATCTCGTTAAAACGATGTCCTTGGGGAGGTTATACGCATTGTGTGGCGCGGTTAGTGCCATTCGCCTTGTTCAGCGCGTCTGCGTATCTTGTTTGAACGGCCAACACTTGCCAAAGGTTCCTCGGCCCTTGAAAAGTGGACGCCCGGCCCGAAGGGAGAAGAAACCGAGCGTCCGAATGTTGAGGAGGTTAGAGGTTATTCTGTTGCCGCCGGAGCGCTTTTGTCCTCGAGGAAAAGCTTGTAGATGAAGGCGGCGATCACCGCCCCGATGATCGGCCCGATAAAGTAGACAAGTAGCTGGTCGACTTTGCCGGCCACTGCCGCCGTACCAAAGTATCGAGCCGGGTTCATGGCTGCGCCTGTGTACGGGCCCGCGATGAGAATGCCGAGCGTTACGGCTGCACCTATGCAGATACCGAACATTTGCTTGGCGGGCCGCCCGGCATCGACCGCCGTCATTAGTACGGTGATCATCAGCACGAAGGTGATCATGGCCTCGATGCCAATCGCCTTCACCATGCTCAACGTTTCAGCGTTGTAGTAAAGATGCCCGAGGTAGGGAGCGTTGTCTTTGAACATCCCAAACATCGCCCAAACGCCGATCCCGCCAAGAACGCCTCCCACAAGCTGCATAAGCACGTAGGTGAACATCTGGTTTGCCTTGACCTTGCCGATGGCGAATAATCCGATTGTCACCGCAGGATTGATGTGCGCGCCGGATCGCGATGCGAAAGCGTAAACGCCGATCATGATCGCTGCACCGTGTGCCAGAGCTATGCCCATAAGGCCAAAGCCATCCGTCGGACCGCCAACGCCCGGCAACTTCATGAACGCGTTCATGCAAAGAGCCGAGCCACCCACAAAAGTGAGCAGAAACACCCCGAGCGCTTCCGCCACGCCAGCCTTGAATAAGCTTGAACCCATCTCGTTCTTGACACGAACCTGGCCGTATCCTTGCCAAAAGACGAAGCAAATGTGCAGAATGACTCTACAACCATTGTTAACGCGTCGCAAATAAGGGAACCGCGACGCTGGTTAGTAACCGAAACGGAGGGAATTCGTGACTTATCAACCTAACCGCCTTGTCCTTGAAGCAGGGCACCGGCTCGTCGTCGAACAATTTTCGATGGCAGCCAACATGCGGCTGGCGCTTCGTCCTGCGAGGAAGCGACTCTTTGCCGCCGAGCCAAACATTGCCTCGTTGCAAGTCGAGCTCAACAAACCGGCGTTTGCGGCCCTAGTGTCCGCAGACGACCCCGATGGGAAGCCGTACCTTGTGTTCGAGACCGACCCAGTATCGGCCGGAATCCGAGACCTGTACCGCAACGCCGACATCCCCTACATCGAAGCCGATCAGGTGGGTGGGCGCGGAATGTTGCGATTCGAACGCCCAGGCTTCAGCGCGAAGCTTCAGTTCGACGACCGAGGGGACGGCGCCGCAGTCGAGTCAGTTCTGCGCTGGGCCGAAACATCGTCCCGTGAATTTCGCGGGCCATTGATCCGAAACGTGCTGGAGAGGGCGATTTCGGAAGCGCTTGCCAGCTGCTCCGAAGAGCTAGGCATCTCGGTCCATCACCAGGTGCCGTTCGGATATGCGGCAGGCTATAGGCAGGACCTCCCGAAGTCTATAGCACGACACACGATCGAGATGGCGGTTTCCATGAAACCGTCCGTGGCGCAAGGCGCGCCCGTCGTGATGCCGATTCGCATAGAAGACATGATCGACGCGGACCGCGACCACGAGTCCATCGAGCGAGACGAGTGCGTCGCTGACTTCGTAATCTCCGTTGGAATGCCCATGGCGGCGATCCAGCCCAGCGACAATGGCAAGTTTCGAGCCACGTACAGCCTCGAAGACATGGGAGACGAGCTCGAGGCCGGCGATACCGAGGGGTGGGCAAAGGTCATGAAAGGATTTGCCAGCCACGCCGTCTCCGTAACTCGCGAAGGAATGGAGATGCCTGCCTAAAAAGTCAGGAGCATCGTCAAGGAGCTCGGCCGTTGGCCGGAAGCGCCTTGGGACAGGAAGCCGTATCGCTCGTACAGCGATACGGCTTCGTTGTCAGCTTCAACGGATAGGCTCAAGGCCGGGTGGCCGTCGTCTTTCGCGATGCCGATGATTTTTTCCATCAGCGCGGACCCGATTCCTCTCCCGCGCGCGTCGTCAACTACTCCAATCGTTAGCTCTGGTATGTCTTCCGAGACGAAGCCATAGGCCGGGTCTTGTTGCTTGAAGAGTCGGTACCAGGCTGCGCCCAACTGCCGACCAGTTTTCTCAGCGGCTATCACCGATTGGTCACCCTTTCTCCCCCAGCCCTCCGCATACTTGCGAATCTCCGGAAGAGTCAGTGCAACTTCGCGGTCCAGTTTCTTGACCTCAGGATTGGTGGCGGCCGCTTCGAAAAGCATCAAGTACATCAGTGGTAGGTCGCTCACCTCGCCGAGCCGAACGACAAAATCACGAATCCCTTCAGACATACTGCTTACTTCCGACGACCGGCAGCCCGTCTGCAACGTAGGCATCAAACCCATCGGTCACATTCGCAACCGAGAAACCCATGCGCTCAAGGATCGAGCAGGCCACAACAGACCGCACGCCACTCTGACAATGAATCGCCACCGTTTTGGTTCGGTCGATTTCTCCCGTGCGCTCTGCCAGCCTGGCGAGGGGAATAGAAATCGCGTTCGGCGAATGACCCTCGTTCCATTCGCGTGCGTCGCGCACATCTAACAGAGTTGCATGCCCGCCTTTGGCGGCTTCCAGTGCGTCTGTGGCATTGACCTCCTGAACCGCCGTCACGCCTCCCTGCACCACTTCACCAGCGCTCAGCCAGCCCCGCACATCGTCCAAGCCGATCAGTCGCAGTCGTTTCGCGGCATTCTCTGCCTGCTGCCTCGTGTCGGCAATAAGCGTTATGGGCCTGTCGTACGGCAGAATAGAGCCCGCCCAGGTCAAAAAGCGTCGTTTGAATTCGGGCAAGTGCAGCGCCCCTGGAACATGTCCGCGCAAGAATTCCTCACCGGGCCGGACATCAACAACGATCGTATCGGCCAGGGCCTGAGGCAACGTCTCGCTATCGAACTCCTTAAGCGGAGCAACCTGTCCCAGCAGCGACGGTCCCACCTGGTTGAGCCGCTTCATTGTGGCAAAGTACGCTGGCGGGTCGGGCTGACCGCTGAGCACTTCATCGACAAACGCTTCTTCGGAAGGTGACTGAAAGGCCCAGTTAGACTCTCTCTCGTAGCCGACTGTCGTAACCGGTACACCGCCCAAAGCCTTGCCGCAGGCTGACCCCGCGCCGTGCCCCGGAAACAGCATCGCGTAGTCTGGCAAAAGGCCTTTGAACCTGGCAAGAGAGTCATATAGCAGTTTGGCGCCGTGCCGCATTGTCCCTTCCTGGTTTGCAACTTTTTCGAGGAGGTCGGGCCTGCCGACGTCACCCACGAAAACAAAATCTCCAGTGAGCGCACCCATCGGCACCGCCGCCGACGCCCCATCGGTAATGATAAATGAAAGGTGTTCGGGAGTGTGCCCCGGAGTGTGAACCGCGCGGACCTCTATGGGGCCGACTGTGAATACATCGCCGTCCTTTAGCAGCTTCGCCCCGGCTGCCTGCGCGAACGCATATTGCCAATCCGGCCCGCCTTCGCCGGAGAGAAAAAGCTGGGCGCCAGTAATTTCTGCCAACTCTCGGGCACCGGAAAGGTAATCAGCGTGGATGTGCGTTTCTGCGACCGCCACGATCTCAACGCCCTCGGATTCCGCGGCAGCTAGATAAACCTCAAAGTTCCGGTGGGGATCGATCACCGCGCAGACGCCCGTGCCTGGGCATCCCACCAAATAACTTGCATGGGCCAAACCTTCGTCATAGAGGCGCCTGAGAACCATCGCCCCATAGTGTTCCTTAAAAAGAGTACGGCGACCATTTCTGGCCGCCGTATTTTCAAACGAAGCGCGGGCCTAGTACGGCCGTTGGCGCTGTGTTCCCGCTTGGGTGATGACGTATCCGCCGTCACCTGGCTGAAGCGTGAACGTCAAGTACGTTTCCTGGCGCTCACCCCACGAGTCGATGAACTCATGGCGCGCCGTTGCCAGGTAACCACGATTGCCTTGCAGTCGCCGCACGTCGACGACATCGAAGTCCGTCGTCTCGACACTGTAGATTAAGTCAGCAGTGATGTCGTAGTAGTCACCCGAATCAAGTGAATACACATATTCGCCGTCGATGAATATCTCGACACGACCGCCATTGGAGACCAATCTATCCAGCGACCGATAGTCGCGGTAAATGAAGGCGTCCTTCAAATCCGATAGCGACCTATCGAGAGGGCTGTAGTTATTGTACGACGTGTTGTAGAAACTTCCGCTTGATCCGATTCCGCAGTAGTTCCAATTGATGAACCCGCCGATAATGATGATAATCGTCGGCCGGAGCACGTAGCACCGCCCCCATGGCAGGTAGCCGGGCACGGACCAATACCAATAGTAAGGGGAGAAGCCGCACTGCCAAGCAATCGGCTGGTAGCAGTAGTAGCCATAGCCGAAGTGCCGGTCACGCCATCGAGAGTCGCGGTTGTAGTAACCCCAGCGTAGCTTGTCTTGGAACTTGTCGCTCACGCGCGGGCTGAACGATCCGCCCTTGCCGTCCGTGAAGTGCGGGATGATCGTGTTCCCCGGGCGAAGCTCCGGGCCAAGACGACCGTTACCGTTATTGCCGTTGAAGTTGGTGGTGGCGCGGTTGCCCGTTCTTGCGCTAAACGCTGGACCCTGATCTGCCCTGACCGGGGGCGATGGCTTGAAATTGCGATTGATGGCCGATGGGTCTCTCGGCGCCACGCCGTTGTTGCGGGTGGGCGGAGCTTGGCGAGGGGTCTGATCATTGCGCGCAGGAGGGGCTTGCCTTGAAGGCGGAGCTTGCCGCGGGGCTTGGTCGTCTCGTGACGGGGGTGCCTGCCTCGAAGGTGGAGCCTTCTGGGGCGTGTCGTCCCGCGCTGGCGGGGCTTGCCGTGAAGGCGGAGCTTGGCGCGGGGCTTGGTCGTCACGCGACGGAGGCGCCTGCCTTGAAGGCGGAGCTTGGCTTGGGGCTTGGTCGTCTCTCGACGGAGGCGCTTGCCGCGAAGGCGGAGCTTGGCGCGGGACCTGGTCGCCTCTCGACGGAGGCGCCTGCCGCGAAGGCGGAGCTTGGCGCGGGGCTTGGTCGTCTCTCGACGGAGGAGCCTGTCGAGAAGGGGGCGCCTTTTGAGGTGGGCTATCGTTTCGCTCGCGAGCAGGTGGCGCCTGCCGAGAGGGCGGTTTTTGCTCCGGTGCAGACTTCGAGGGTGGGGCCTTGTCGTCACCCTGCGATTGGGGAATTGCAAAACCAGCGACCAGTACAGCCGTCGCCGCTACAAGCAAGATGCGGTTCATCGTTGAATCCTCCCGGCGCCACATTGGACGCCCAAACTCACCAGATCAACCTTGTTACCAAAGTCCGAGCTGATGTTCATATAAGTGATACGCATGATTTGGGGCGTAGTTACTGCGGATATCGAAACTTTAGAAACGATCTTTGGCCCGCTTCAAACGCTCGGACATTCTTCGCGGCCCCAAAAGGGCCATCAGGTCGAACAACCCCGGTCCTTTGGTGCGGCCGGTTAACGCAAGTCGGAGGGGGTGAATCGCGTCGGCGCGCTTTTCGAGCCCCGCGGAAATTTCGCCCACGTGCGCCTCGCATTCTTCCGCGGACAGATCGATCATGCCGTTGAGGCGCGCGATCATCGAATCGAAAAGCCCAGGCACGTGCCCCTTCTCTCGCCATTTCGCCGCAGCCTCGTCGTCGAACGGAAAGTCGTCGGTAAAGAAAAACTCGCAAGCTTCCGCGAACTCGGTGAGCAACTTCACTCGCTCTTGCTCCAACACAAGTGCCTGAGCAACGTAGTCGGCAGGCAGCGACTCGAACGCTTTGCTAAGCACGGACCGCGCCGGCAGCGCAAGATATTCCTCGTCCGCAGTCGACCTATCAAATTCCTGTACCGTTCGGTACAGCTCCTCTGGCGAAAGCGCCCGAATATGGACGCCGTTCATCCAATACAGCTTCTGGATATCGAAAACTCCCGGCGACGGCTGCAGACCTTCGATCCCGAAAGCCTCAGACATTTCGTCCAAAGTGAGCACTTCCCTGTCGTCCTTGGGCGACCAGCCGATCAGCGCGATAAAGTTCGCCACAGCAGAGCCCAAGAATCCCTTCTCCCGATAATCCAGACACCGCGTGTCCCCGTGCCGTTTGCTAAGCTTGGTTCCATCCGGCCCTTTGATCACCGGCGCGTGAACGAACACCGGCTTCTCCCAGCCGAATGCCTCATAGAGCACGATGTGCTTTGGCGTGCTCGCGATCCACTCCTCGCCGCGAATGACGTGCGTGATCTTTTGGAAGTAATCGTCCACGACGTTGGCCAGATGATAAGTCGGCCACCCGTCGGTCTTCAGCAGCACCTGGTCGTCCACGAGTTTATTCTCGTATTCGACCTTTCCGCGGATCGCGTCCTCGAACACCGTAGTGCCTTCCAGCGGCATGGCAAGGCGCACGACGTACGGCATCCCCGCGTCCACGTTCGCTTGAACCTGGTCCGGAACCAACGAACGGCACCGCCGGTCGTAGCCCGTCGGAAGCTTGTTGATGCGCTGATACTCACGCATTTCGTCCAGCGTCTCGGACGAGCAAAAACACTTGTATGCGTGCCCGCTTGCCAGCAGCCGCTCCGCGTGCTCGGTGTAAATATCCAACCGTTGGCTTTGGAAGTACGGCTCGTATGGCCCACCCACTTCCGGCCCCTCATCCCAATCCAACCCCAGCCAGCGAAGGCTCTCTAAAATGTCTTCCAGCGCGCCGGGAACTTCGCGCGCGCGGTCTGTGTCCTCAATGCGGACCATGAACGTGCCGCCCGTCTTTCGAGCGAGAAGATAGTCGTAAAGCGCGGTTCGGATGTTGCCGACGTGCGGGCTTCCTGTCGGCGAGGGGGCGTAGCGAACACGAACCATGGAGCCGAATTATACTGGTGCATCCGTAGGGGCGGGACATGCTCGACCCTACGTGGTCATACTCGAACCATGCTTTGCGACCGCGCCGCATCGGGCCTTATCGTCGTCGACCTTCAGGATTCGTTTCTCGCACCGATTCCGGATCGAGAGAATGTCGTGCAGCGAAGCCGCTTCCTAATCGAAATTGCCCGGCTGCTGTCGGTGCCGGTCATTGCCACCGAGCAGTACGCAACCCGCATGGGCGGCACGACCGAACCGATCCGGAAAGTTTTGGGAGACGCGCCCTCGCTCGACAAGATGTGCTTCTCCAGCTGCAGAAATGAAGGCTTTTGGTCGGCGTGGGAAGCGCTCGGCAGAAGCCAAGCCGTGCTCGTGGGGATCGAGACGCACATATGCGTGAACCAGACGGCGCAAGATTTACTGGAGCGTGGTTACGAAGTGTTCGTCTGCGAGGATGCAACCGGTGCGCGCATGGACGCACGCGAGGGCGCGTTGAAACGACTCAGACACGAAGGCGCGGTAGTCACCCACACTGAGAGCGTGGCTTACGAATGGCTCGTCGAGGCAGGGACGCCTCAGTTTAAGGCGGCCTTGGAGCTGGTCAAACGGTATAATTGACGCTCTCGTGGGGGTATAGCTCAGTTGGGAGAGCGCCTGCTTTGCAAGCAGGATGTCAGGGGTTCGAGTCCCCTTACCTCCACCAAACATCCTTTGTCCATCTTGGACACATGCGTACCGACACCTCCGCAAGAGTCCCACGGAATAAAGGCGCGGCCAGACCATCAAGCCTGCCCGCTGCTATGACCTCTCACGATGCTCCCATGGGACGGCGGCACGAGCGATAGGAGCTACTGGCCGCCTACGAAGGGGCCCCCTCCGTAGCCGACCGCCTCCTGGAGGCCAAACGCCGTCGCGGCCCGTAGCCCACACAGGTGATCCGTGGGACAGGTTCGGGTTCATGCGGTATTGGTTACGAGCACAAGCGTCATTCGCGGGTATCCCAAAGGTATGCCGCCATGTCGAAAACTCGACCATACGGATCGTGATGCACGTCGCACCCCGCCGTGAGGTCCTCGTGCGTGAACGTTCGTGCGGAACCATCCATCATGGCCCCCACCCACACATTGTGCCAGGGCCAGGTCCTTCCAAACTCGTTCGCTGACAGAGTTCCCGGGCTCCAACCTCCGAGCCACCAAAATGTGGTCGTGCCAGGCGGCAGCGGGAGGATAAACATGCCGCTCGAATCCGTAAGGCACGGCGCGTCTACGGCATAGAGGCCTCCACCTATGGGATTCCCTTGGGCGTTGCGCTGCCAGATCGAGTCCACAAGCATAATCGAACTGCCGGGATCGGCAACTTCAGCAATCTGAATTGGTCTTGAGATGCCAGGGCTGTTGATCAAGGGCGCGAGCATCAGCCAGTTATAACCGCGATGCGATTTATGCGCCCAAGTGATGAGCAACTGACCACGCGAGCCGAACCTGCTTGACGGTCCGCACTCATCTTGGGAAAGCGCAAACTCTGCCAAATCGTCTTCGGGGCAGCGGTAGTTAAGCCAACTGTCGTGGTAGGGCCTCACGGCGTTCCCGAAGTAATTCTTTTGAGCACAGGGAACACTATTATTCGACAGTGACGGCGGAAGTCGGTCGTTGTGGTCTCCAGCATAGAGAATCGCTGCTCGGGCGACTGTGCCGTTACGCGTCAGGCATAAACCCAAATTGCCTCCGCCCTGCGCCGAGAGGCTCACATTAAGTAAACAGCTGAGCCCAAGCAACGCTGCGCAGAGACAGAAAATCGATTTGAATCCCGATGCGTTCATGTCACATCACCTGCTTAGTAGACTATATCCCGGATTCTCGGTGAAGGTACGAGAACCTGGTAATACAAGAGTCGCTAATTCGGTAAAGCCTGGTGCGTCTCCGCCTTTTCGACAGATGCGAGGATCTTGCGAAGAGAGCGATAAACCGATTCTCCAACTGCGGCCATGGAATCGCCCCGGTACATTTTTGCCATTGCTCGAGTGTCGAAGGTGGCAACAAGGACTTTTCCGCCTTCTTCCCAAACCATGATGGGGCACGGCATCATGAGACCTGCGAGCACGTCGTTGTTTAGTGCATCATCTGCGTGCTTGGGGTTGCATACTTCAATGACAACTAAGTTGTCACGAGGAAACCCTTTCTCTGTAAGGATCTCCGACATCTTATGCACGCCCTGCACTCCGTATTTTTCGGCGGTAGCGGCGCGCTTTATCGTTTCGATCGTAACCTCGAACGTGTATTTCGAGACTACGATCATTTCCAAGGATCGCCGTGCGTGAGCATCTTGTGCAGCCGGCGCAGAAATTGCGAGCGAAAAGGCGAGAGCAATTGTTTGAAACATTTTTCGACAGACTCCTTTAATTTGTCTCGGCGCCCGGATAGCTGCCAAGTACGGTCGTTTTCAGGGCAAGGCCCTGAAGTTGGTCAATAGCGCGGCCGACGTTCTCATCAAGGCGATGTCCGGCGCAATCGCAAAAGAACATATACTCGAATGTCATTCTTTGGGCAGGGCGCGATTCTATCATCGTTAAATTAACTCCATGCTCGACGAGGGCGCCCAATGCTCGATACAATTCGCCTGGTTGATTCCTCAAGTTGAACATTAAGCTCGTTTTATCGCGGCCCGTTCGCGCCGGTTCGTTAAAGCCGATAACCAAAAACCTCGTGGAATTGTGGGCGTTATCCTGGATAAATCCAGCCAGCACGGGAATTCCAACCAAATCGGCTGCTACTTGATTTGCGATCGCCGCGCCATTGGCATCTGTAATCGCCCTTTCGGCCGCTTTAGCGGTGGGAACTATGTCGATTATTTCTGCGTTCGGCACGTTGTCCCGCAGCCATCGGCGGCATTGAGCCGTCGGCTGCGGTCCTGCATAAACCCTTTCGATTTCCTGCAGAGAATCTGCGACGCTTACTAAATGATGATGGATCGGAATGTATTGCTCCGCGCAGATCTTCACGTTCGTCGTCGGAAACATATCGAGCGTTTCCGGGACGATGCCCGCAATCGCGTTCTCCACCGGCACGACGCCGTAATCCGCGTGCTTTCGCTCCACCGCTTCAAATACTTGCGAGATCGAATCGTGCGCTATCAAGTTTGAGCTCGATCCGAATACTTGTGCTGCCGCCACGTAGCTGAATGTACCAATTGGCCCCCAGTAAGCTACATTCATTGTCTTTTCTGCGGCCCTTGCTGCGCTGATAATTTCTCGAAAAATTCCGCCCAACTGCGTTCGATCGAGCGGGCCAGGATTCATCTCTGCAAGGGTCTCGAATATCTGGCGTTCGCGCTCCGGCGTGAAAAAGGGCTTACCATCCTGCCCTTTCGCCTTGCCGATTTCTTGTGCCAGCACTACCCTCTCGTTGAGAAGGTCCACCAAACGGCGGTCGAGCAAATCGATCGCTGCCCGGATGTCTTCAATGCTGCGCATTGCCATAGGTTACACGAGGCGCAGGGGTAAACTATCGCCCACGCGGCGGTGGTAGCTCAGTGGTTAGAGCGCCTGACTGTGGCTCAGGAGGTCGGGGGTTCAAGTCCCCTTCGCCGCCCCACCTATTCCCGTGATCGAGGCCTTTCAATCATTTATCCGCGAGAACCGCCTGCTCGCCAGTGGCGACCGAGTCGTAGTTGCGTTTTCCGGGGGGGCCGATTCCACTTGCCTTCTGCACCTGCTTTCGCAAACGGGCCACGAGATCGTCGCGGCACACTTGCACCACGGTCAACGACCTCATGCCGAAGCTGACGTGGAGCACTGCAGAACCTTTTGTGAGACCCTCGATATTTCCTTCTATGTCGGGCAGGCGAATGTGCCGGTTGTCGCGGCTGCTCGCAAGATCGGCGTCGAAGAAATGGGGCGGGAACTTCGATATGAGTTCTTCCAGATGATCGCCTCTAAGGGATTTGAAAGAATCGCGACCGGTCATACGATGGACGATAGCGTGGAGTCGATGCTCTTCAACCTCGTGCGCGGAGCGGGAATGAAGGGACTCACCGGCATTCCGGTCAAGCGAGAAAACATCATTCGCCCGATCTCGTTTGCTAGGAGGCAGGAGACCGCAGAGTATTGCAGGGAGCACGGCCTTAAATATGTACAAGATTCCTTCAACGAAGACGAGTCCTTCGCCCGCAACCGTATTCGCAAGCAAGTCATCCCGATTCTCGAAAAGATCAATGCGTCAACGATTTACCACGCGGCGAGTACGGGCAAGATACTCACCGAAGAAGATGCTCTGTTGGACGGTCTTGCTGGTACACACCTGGCAGCAAACGAGATTCCAAAGCTGGGTCCGCTGGCTTTTATCGAATCGCGGCTCGGCGCCGAATGGCGTTCGCTGGATGCGCTACCGATAGCACTGGTGAGACGTTGTATTCGAATTGCTGTGGCCATGTATGGGGCGAAGCTCGACCAGGTCGCCACCCAATCTCTCGCAGAGGCCATCCACAGGCGCGAGAAGTCCTCGTTCACTGCAGAGGGCGGGTCAGTTTCAGTAACCACTGACGGAGATGGCTGGTCGGTTCGGCAGTTGGACAAGCCAGAGTCCTTTCGTCAGATGCTTACGTTGCCGGGTGAAACGATTGCCGACGAGTTCGGTTGGTCTATCTCGGCATGGCGAGGGCGAGCGGAATCCGGGCCGCTCGAGGGTGAGTTGGATGCCGAGCTGATTAGGGGAGACCTTTACGCCCGGTCCTTGGTGCCCGGCGACAAGATCGATCCGCCCGGCAGGGGGTCACTAAAGCCATTAGCCGAGAGACTTGCGCGCGCCGGAGCGTCTGAGGCATTACGTTCTCGGCTGCCCGTTGTCTGCGACATGATCGGCCCTGTGTGGGCACCTCTGGTCGGCGCCGACAGGCGCGCGTCGCGCGACGCCGAGCTCGAACGATCGATCGGTTTGCGACTGGGTCCGATTGCCTGACCCAAGGAACGCGGCGGCGGTATAATTTGTCTTCACCTGTGTACCGCTCGCGTGTATAAGAAACCCTGGGTGCAACCTGCACGTAGGATCAGAGTGAGCCCCGCACAATCCCAAGGTAACAAAATTATTTGAACAGCCGCATTCGAACCCTCTTCATTACTGTAGTTCTACTCGTGGGGCTTATTTACTTCATGAGCACGCTCCGCACGGGTGGCATCTTCTCGACGCCGCCGCGTGACGTGAGCTTTTCGCAATTTAAGGCTGACGTTGCCGAAGGACTAGTGGCCGACGTCAAGTGGCAACGCGATAAGATCACCGCCGAATACAAAGACAAGTCTGAAGCCACCGTCAACGTGTTCCACAAAGAGACTCCCGGTGGGGCAAACCTTGCCACCTACCTCGACGAACAACGGGTCAAGTGGAACTTCAAAGACCCGATGATCAGCGACAGCGCGCTTGGCATCCTAATCACGCTGCTCGTGCCCGCTGGACTCATATTTGCCGTCTGGTTCCTGTTTTACCGCTCCGCACAGGCGAACGGCAACCAGGCGCTCAGTTTCGGACGGAGCAAGGCACGGCGAGTCAATGAGAGCGTTCCAAAGGTTACGTTCGAAGACGTGGCCGGCATAGACGAGGCCCGCGCTGAGCTCGAAGAGATCGTCGACTTCCTGAAGAGCACCAAGAAATATGTCGCGCTCGGAGCCAAGATTCCTAAAGGCGTCTTGCTGACGGGGCCCCCTGGCTGCGGAAAGACTCATCTCGCCCGAGCGGTCGCCGGCGAAGCAGGCGTGCCGTTCTTCCATATCAGCGGCTCCGACTTCGTCGAGATGTTCGTGGGCGTGGGTGCGGCCCGAGTCCGTGATCTCTTTGAGACCGCGAAGGCCCATCGTCCCAGCTTGATTTTCGTCGACGAGATCGACGCAGTGGGCCGGCAGCGTGGTGCCGGCCTCGGCGGGGGCCATGACGAGCGAGAGCAGACCCTGAATCAGCTTTTAGTCGAAATGGACGGCTTCGACCCCAATACGGGCGTGATCATGATCGCCGCCACGAACCGTCCCGACGTGCTTGATCCCGCGCTTCTACGCCCTGGCCGGTTCGACCGACAAATCGTCGTCGACGCCCCGGATGCGAAGGGACGCGAAGAGATTTTGAAGATACACGCCAAGGGCAAGCCGTTCGATGAATCGGTGAACCTCGCGACGATCGCGAAGCGAACCGTCGGCTTCACCGGCGCCGATCTTGCCAACACACTTAACGAGGGTGCGCTCCTTGCCGCCCGCCGCGATCAGACCAAGATCGATATGCCCGCGCTGGAAGAGGCGCTCGACCGCGTGATTGCAGGGCCGCAGCGCAAAAGCCGTATCATGGATCCGCAGGAGCGCGAAATCATCGCTTACCACGAAGCGGGCCACGCCGTCGTGGGCGAGCTGCTGGAGCACGCCGACCCTGTTCATAAGGTCACGATCCTTCCACGTGGAATGTCGCTCGGAAGTACTTGGCAGCTGCCGGACAGTGATAAATACCTAGTGAGCAAGACCGAGCTGATGGACGACATCACCGCGCTGCTCGCAGGCCGTGTCGCGGAAGAATTGGTCTATCAGGAAGTCACCACCGGCGCAAGCAACGACCTGGAACGGGTTGCTAGAATTGCCAAAGCAATGGTCTGCCAGTACGGAATGAGCGAGAAACTGGGCACGCTTGCCTTGGGCAGGCGCAGTCACAACCCCTTCCTGGGGCGCGACTACATGGACGAGCGCGATTACAGCGAAGACATCGCCCGTCAAATCGACGACGAGGTTCGCGAGATCGTGGACACCTGCCATACGAGGGCACAGGACATCTTGCAGAACCACCGAGACAAACTGGACCGAGTCGTCAAGGCTTTGCTCGAGCGGGAAACCATCGAGCGCGAGGAGTTCCTCGAGATCATGGGCAAGACCGCCGAGTCCGCGCCCGCCGCCACAAAGCCTGAACCCGATCCACAGGAACCAGCCGAACGAAAGGAAGGCTTCCCAGCGCCTAAGTTAAAGCCCGGCACAGCCGAATCGTAGGGTAAGGTTTCGTTGCTAGGCAGGCACACTGGTGACAGAGAATCTCGACGTCATGAATAACCCCGAGGATACATACCAGCAGGGGTTCGCGTTTCGATGCGAAGGCAACTATGGTCAGGCTCGCGAGGCGTTCGAACGCGTTTTGGCGAGTGAACCCGGTCACGTCAAGGCACGGTGGCAGATTGCCCTCATTCAAGGGTTCGAAGGTGACTTCGATGCCAGCTTGGAATCTCTCAAGAACCTTTCCGGCGAAGTGCCCCAAGACACCGACATTCGGTTCGACTTCGCCATGACGGCAATGATGCTCGGCGATTTCGACACGGCTTGCGCGGAATTTAAGGCGATTCTCTTGATCGATCCTGATCACGAGAAAACGCAGCAGCAAGTCATCTATTGCCCTTAGGTCGATTCCGCAATTGGCAGTTGGCCCATTCCAAGGGCATACATCGACGGCGTTAGGTATCTCAGCTCAACACCGACTGAATTTTCGGGGAGTACCTGCGAGAGAACTTCTGAGTGCGATGCCCACGCGAATCCAGAAAACCCGCCGAAACTCGGGACAAGCGCCCAATATGAACCTGCATTGTTGAAGTAGCGCTCCAGCATTGCCATTATTCCGTCGAGCGAATAAGGACAGAACAAAGGGTTATCGGCCTGGGTCACCAGAAAGCCCGACTCGGAAAGCGCGTTGCAGCAATCCCGGTGGAATTCGTCACCAAATAGCTGCTCTGAGAGGCTCTCATCCGCTTCTTCGTAAACGTCGGTCACATCCATGACAATGATGTCGTAGGGGTTCTCGACATTTTTCATGAACTCGAAAGCGTCTGCGATATGTACGCGAACACGCGGATCTTCGAAGGCGCCCGCGGAGACGCCCCGTAAATGCGTCTTGCACGCTTCAATAACCCCGGCATCGATTTCCACCATCTCGATGGTTTCTAAACTCCGGTGCTTCACCAATTCCCGCAGCACTCCCCCGTCTCCGCCACCGACGACCAGCGCACGTCTCGGCTGCTCCAGAGAGAGCATTGCCGGGTGCACCAGAGCCTCGTGGTAGCAATGCTCGTCCAATTCGGAAAGCTGGACGTGGCCACCCAATAGAAGCACTCTTCCGAAGGAGTACGTGTCGCAAATACTTAGTTCCTGAAATTCGGTCTTGAGGTAGCAAACCTGCTCCCTAACGGCGATGTCGTAGGCGAATTTGTCACTTCGTATCGGGAATTTCAGGTTCATGACGATTCTATGATATTCTATCAAGCGCTCGATTCGAGCATCGATTCTAATCTCGACTTGGCTTCCGGCCATTCCGAATCGAGCATGCGGAACCACGCCGTGTCTCGGCTCGAACCTTTCCAAATCATGTGTGCCTCCTGGATACCTTCGAAGGTAAATCCCAGACGCAGGGCGGCATTTCGCGACCGGATATGCTCGGAGTGGCACTTCCATTCTATGCGCCGGTAGCCGAGGCCGAAAGCGTGCTTCAAGAGCAAAAAAACCGATTCGGTATTCACGCCGGTCCGTTGAACGGCTGGCGTGTACCAAATGCCGCCGATCTCAATTCGCAGATGCTCGGGATGGTTGCGCATGTAGTTGACAACGCCTATCTGCCGCCCGGATTCGTTGTGAACTACCGTAAAGCAAAGGCCGTTCGGCGCCTCGATCCATTTGACGAGGCCATTGGTGAATGAGTCCACGTCGTTGTATGGGCCCTCAAAAAGGAATCGCCAAATCTTCTCTTCGGCGTCGTACGGCTCGGCGGTCAGTTCTCCAAGCGTCACGACGCTCCCGTTGGAATTTTCGAACAGCGCGAGGGCGTCTGCTTCCGCAACTGCTGGAACGAGTGTTACTCGACTGCCGCGCAAAATCACCGAATCGGGTTTATAAAGCAGAATTCGCGGCCTTTCTAGGACGGCGAGCGAAAGCATTTCTAACATCCATTCATTTTGCCTCCAACTGAATGATTTCTATCCACGAGAAAGACCCGCTAGTCGCAACATTCAATTAGAATCGTCCCTCCAAGTAGACAACTTCGCCAGCAATGGTTAGCCGACATGCCCTAACTCTAAGGAGCAGGTCGACACGAACATCAAGCGAGCTTGGGAACCCTCGAACTCTAAATTCGAACCTTGGAACAAACCAAAAGAAGCGAGTTTTTTGGTGCTGACCTTCTGAAATATTGAATACAGAGTCATCAAGGAGCACCGATTCATAGCCGGTCCCGCGCCCGTCATAGGTGATCTTGTGATCGTCGCCAAGAACAGTCACGATCCATTCGCGCACTAGCCACGACCGCCGAGTTAGAACTGCGCTGAAGTCCACGTTACGCCATCGAGTGTGCTGCAAGCAAAGTCGCCTGCTCGTGTTGAACCAGGGCACTCACGATGTCCTGCAGGTCGCCGTCCATTACGGCGCCGAGGTTGTGCGACGTGAAATTGATACGGTGATCAGTAACTCGGTTCTGCACGAAGTGATATGTGCGAACCTTATCGCTGCGGTCGCCGCCGCCGATCGCGCGCCTAACGACATTTTCCGCGGCGGCTTTTTCTTGGAGCTGCAATTCGTAAAGTTTCGCTCGCAAAACTCGCATCGCTTTGTCGCGATTCTGCAGCTGGCTGCGTTGGTCCTGACATGTTACGATCACGCCGGTCGGGATGTGTTTTATTCGGACCGCAGATTCGGTCTTATTAACGTGCTGACCGCCGGCGCCGCCTGCGCGGTAAGTGTCGATCTGCAGGTCATCCGTCTTAATTTGGACGTCCACATCTTCGGCTTCGGGAAGAACGACTACGCTCGCAGCGCTAGTGTGCATCCGGCCGCTCGATTCCGTTTTTGGAACACGCTGAACTCGATGTACGCCGGCCTCGTGTTTAAGTTGCGAATATGCGCCTTTTGAAGATATGGCAAAAGTCGCGGACGAAATGCCGCCGATACCGGATTCTTCCATATCGATGACTTCGTACTTCCAGCCCTTCCTTTCGGCAAAGCGCATATACATTCTCAGCAGCTCCGCCGCAAAAAGCGCAGACTCCTCACCGCCTGCTCCCTGCTTTACTTCCATGATAACGCCTTTCTCATCGTTCGGGTCCTTTGGAAGGAGCATGACTCGGAGGTCATTTTCTCGCGTCTCGATCTCTGGGCGAAGCCGATCGATTTCTTCGAGCGCGACTTCCTTCATTTCGGAATCGTCCACCAAAATTTCTGCTTCCGCTAGTTCCTCTTTCGATTTCCGCAGCGCACGGTACGCTAAGACATAAGGCTCTAACTCTGAGCTCAGCTTTCCAAGTTTTTGGAGCATGGAGATATCGGAAGTGATATCAGGATTTTGAAGATCCTTTTGCACTTCTTCGTATTTTATTTCGATCTCTCGGAGCCTGTCCCACATGCGCAATGAGTATACCGGCGGAGCATTTCAAGCCTCCCGATAGCACATACTAGGACTGATGCTCGAGCCTGTTGCCGTTTACGTGCACATTCCGTTCTGTCCTTCCAAGTGCGGCTATTGCGACTTCAATAGCTTTGCGATGTCGGGTGGCATTGTGGAGCGCACAACGGCGGCAATCATCCGAGAAATCGCACGAGGCCCGCACGTGGGCCGTTCGGCGAAGACCATCTTCTTCGGAGGAGGCACCCCCACGTTCCTTGAACCAGAGGCGCAAGTTTCTATTCTCGACGCCGTTGTAAGAGCCCACCCACCGGTCGAGGGCTGCGAGATAACAACCGAGGCCAACCCCGGCACCGTGGATGCCGCGAAGTTTAGGGCACTCAAGTCTGCAGGCTTCAACCGGCTTTCGATAGGAGCACAGAGTTTCGATCCTGGAGAATTGAAGGTCCTCGACAGGGTTCACTCGCCTGACGAAGTGGTCAGAGCGGTGTCGGCTGCGCGGGATGCGGGCTTCGACAACTTGAGCCTGGACCTTATGTTTGCGCTGCCGGATCAAAGCATGCGCCGATGGTCGAAGAACCTCGAATCTGCCTTTGCCCTAGAGCCAGACCACCTGAGCCTTTATTGCCTGACAATCGAGCCGGCCACGCGATTCTACAAACTGCACCTTCAGGGCCGACTATCGCAACCGGACGATCAGATTCAATCCGAAATGTACGACGCGACCGTCGCGGTTGCGCGAGAAAGTGGTTTCGAGCGATACGAGATCAGCAACTTCGCAAGACCGGGCAGGGAGTGCGCCCACAACCTTTGCTACTGGCGCGGCGAAGAATACGTCGGCTATGGTCCCGGAGCCGTTGAGAGAGTCGGAGACACACGGCGCACGAACATGAAGCACCCCGAGCGCTACTGCGAGACGATCGAGAGCGAGTCGGAGCTTGCGTGCGAAACGGAGAGCCTGGATGCATCAAAGGCTCGAGTCGAGCGCATCATGCTCGGCCTGCGACTTCGCGAGGGAGTCGATCCGGTCGATATCTCAAGCGCCGCCATCGCCAAACTGGTGGCCAAGGGCTGGATCACGGCGAACGGACGCGTGCGCCTTACCGACGCCGGTGCGCATTACTGCAACCAAGTCATTGTCGATCTGCTGTAGGAGCAGGTTTTACGCCAATAACAAAATCGCCGGCTCCGCGCGAGACCTTGCTAGTCGTGTCGCCCGAGACCGTCACGACGGTTAGTGCCTTTTCGCCGGTTCGTTTCTCGAGCCGCCACCCGATGCCTTGCCCATACATGACGTGCCCATTTCCGGCCACGACGACGAAAACTGTCTTGTCGGAAACGATGGTTTTGCCTAAGTATTTCACGGCAGAATCGGACATAGCCTCATCCCAAAGCACTTGCGCCGCGTAAACGTTGGGCGATCCCATGGGATGCCCGCCCATCAGCCCGTTGAACACTTTCTTGTGGTCTTCATTGGTCAGGTCGAGTTGAGGCACCTGCGACTTCGCTTCCGACGGCAGCGCGTCATACCCGCCTCGGCCCACCGCCCTCACCCAGTCACGAGGTACGTTCAGCGCCACGTTGCGCAAACCGTACTTCCGTGTCATCTCGAAGATCGGCCGATACAAGCCGAAATCAAATCCCCAACTGGTCTGCCACTTAACTTTCTCGAGGAACTCCGGCTCGCTCAACTTGCCAAGCGTCCATAGGTCGAGGGCGAACTGCTCGGGGCGTTGGATCATTTCGTAACCGACAATGACGCGCCGCCCAGATTTATGCAGGGCCTCGATGATCTTTGCTTGCCACTGGTGAGCTTCCGGATTGTCGTGCTCCTCGCCCACTAAAACGTATCTCTTGCCCGCAGCAGCCGCCACGATGCCTTCCAGCGATGACTGATGGCCGCTGGCCGTATCGACAATGATCCCGGGGGCGACCTGCACCGTGCCGGGGTGGCCGATTTCGAGCAGCCAGGGGTCCACTTGGATAAAAGCAATCATACGTGTGAAGACGCCGTGAACTTCATTTCAAGCAGCGTGCGGATCTGAACAACGGTGAAGCCGATGAGTATGGCCCCCATTACCCAGGCCGCAGCTGTAGCATAACCGAATTTTAGGAACATGAAAGCGTTCTGCCATACCTCTAAGCCCAGTGTGTGCGTGGCGTACAGCGGTCCGCCTGCCGTCATGATAAAGATTTGCTCCATTGCCTTGAACCCACCAATGAACGCACCAAGTAAATTGATAAGTACAAGTGGCCGTAGGCCAGGGTATACGATATGCCTTATCTTGTGTCGCCAGGACGCGCCATCCAAATCGGCGGCCTCGTAGCGTTCTTCGGGCACGCTCTTGAGGGCTGCCAGATAAAGAATGCTGCCGGGACCGGCTCCCGCCCAGATGGCAGGAACGACGACCGCGAGCATCGCCCAAGAAGGATCTCCGAGCCAATCATGCGTCAGCAGAAAGTGCCCAGCTTGCGTGTGGAAAAGGTTGTTGAAAACATCGATCACCCAGTTGAATCCCGAAAACAGCGGCTCCAGCAGTTGATTAAGGAAACCGTTCTCCGACTTGTCATAGAACTGCCGCCACATGAATGCGATAACGATGCCGCTAGTCATGGCAGGCAAGTAAAAAACCGTACGAAAGAAGACTTTGAATCGCGGAATTTCGTTAAGGGCAAGAGCCAGTAGAAACGGTATAAAAAACCCGATTCCGATCGTTAAAGCCACGTAGAGAAAGCTGTTGAAAAGTCCCTTATAAAACGTTTCCTGCGTGAAAACATCGATGAAGTTGTCCAATCCGACATACTTCGCCGGCTTCATGATCCGATAGTCTTGAAACGCTATGAAGAGGCCGCGAAATAACGGGTAGTACGCCCAAACGGCAAGGCTCAATGCGGCGGGCGCCAAAAAGAGGAGGGCCAGCTTCAGGTAACGCGATGATTTGGCCACCGACGTGGGCTCCTTCGCAGATTCCTTCAACGTTAAACGCAGCTTGCGAGCCCACCAAATGCCTCCGGCGATTGCGACGGCCAGCAAGAACAGCAGAATGCCGGTAGCGAAGCCTCGCCTACGTGCCATCTCCTCCGAAGGCACGTAGCCCAATAGCTTCTCGTCGATGGAACGCGCTGCTTCATCGAGTATCTCGCGAGCAGGCCGATCCGGATCGAGCAGCGCTTCCTGGAGCGGTTGGTCGAGCAGCACATATAGCATCTGGCAATTGCGGCCGTAGGGCTCGGGCTTGCCGTTTTCGAATTGATCCTTGCTCGCCTGAATTAGAAGGGGATCGGCCTGTTCGGCAAGTTCCGGGAACCCGTGCTTTTCCAGCAGGTCGGGCTGCACCAAGTTGCCGAGCCCGTTTTCGACGTAGCTTTTGGTCGCGACGCGCGCGGCATCCTCGCCCACGAAGAATTCGATAAACCTCCAGCACGCTTCTAAACGCCTCGGATCTGAGATCGTCGAGTTGATTGCCCACATCCCCGCATTGATTTCGTTCGCGTGTCCACCCGGCCCTGCAGGCATTGCCGCAACGCCGATAAGCGCCGGATTGGTTCGCGTTGAGTGCATGAGCACGTCGTTGGTGTAGTCGAACCACATGGCCGCTTTACCGGCGTCGATGTCGTCCCGCCACGTCATCGAAAGGCCCGCCGCAGGGCCCTTGGTGCCTTCCCACTTTTCGAGCGTCAGCTTCCGAAAGAAATCCAAAGCGACTGCGCCCTCCGGGCTGGCAAACGCGGTTTTCCAATCACCGCTCGGCAGCCGTTCCACAGGCTCGCCACCTGCCTGCCGCAAGATATTGATCCAATGCCAAGCCTTGCCTTCCGGGCCGTTGTTGAAGAGAAACCCAAACCTACCCTTGTCGGCGCGGGTTAGCTTCTTGGCGTAATCATAAAACTGGTCCCAGTCGCGCGGCGGTTTGCTGGGGTCTAAACCTGCCTCGCGGTAAAAGTCGATCCGATAGTAAAGGGCCATTCCGTACTGGATGTAAGGAATGCAGTAGACCTTTCCATCGAAGCTGCGCAGCACGTCCACGACTTTCGGCTTGAGCCGCGCGAGAGCTTCGGGATGCTGTGCAATGAGGTCATCGAGGGGGCGACAGAAACCCTGCTCGATGTAATTGGTCATCTGACGGAAGTTCACGTAGAACACGTCGGGTGCCGTGTCGCCCGCCATGCTCATCAGGAATGGAGCGTCGGGCTGGTTGCCCGCAACCTCGAGGCCAGCCGCGTTCACAACACGGATGTCGGGGTTCAGGCGGTGAAACTCGTCAAAAATCGCCCGACGGGCGATGCTGCCCGGGTCGGCGGCGTCCTTTGGCGGAATCCCCCAGCTGGAGTGCGCGATCATCCGCAACTGGATGGGCTCCTCTTGGGCGACGCATACCGCAGCCGCAACGAGGAGCACAAGGGCGAAGAGCCGGCGCATCGCGGTCATTGTACCGGTACACTTCTCGTAAGCCGCATGAACCCAAAGCAGGAAATCGAGACGCTGATTCGGGCGAAGTACCCCATCCTCTATGTAGTCACCTGGGAGGAGCACCGCGTTGGCGAGACGCTCGAAAAAGTCGCGCGCGATATCGGCCTCAAGTTCTACACCTGGTCCATGACGCAAGGTATGAAGCCGGAAGTTACGGCGGCTCAGTCCTATTCAACCAGCAAGTTGACAGCGGACTTGGAAGCCCTAACCGAAATTCACGGCGCTCCGGACGAAGCCATCTTTCATCTAAAGGATTTTCACCCATACATGAAGGATAGCCGCGTCATCAGGGTTTTTCGAGATCTGGCTGAGAGGTTGCGAGGCCGATCGCAGACGATCGTCATAACGGCGCCGATCCTTCACTTGCCCACAGAACTGGAAAAGGAAGTGTCGGTGATCGACTTCGGGCCGCCTCCCCGCGAAGAAATCGAGGAAGTGTTGGACAGTGTGCTCAGAGGAATATCCGGTAAACCAGGCATCGACACGAACTTGACGGCGGAACAGCGCGAGCTATTAATAAAATCCTGTCAGGGACTTACGCTCGAAGAGGTCGAATCGGTTTTTGCACGAAGCCTGGTTTCAAAAAGGAAACTCGACGTGGACATTGTTCTCGAAGAGAAAAAACAGATTATTCGAAAGTCAGGTGTGCTCGAGTACTACGCAGCTTCCGCGAGCCTCAAGGACGTGGGCGGGATGGAGCATCTCAAGGAATGGCTGCGTAAGCGAACGCGCTGTTTTTCAGATAAAGCCGCCGCCTTTGGCTTGCCTGCGCCAAAGGGAGTGCTGCTTCTAGGTGTTCAAGGGTGCGGAAAATCCCTAGTAGCAAAGGCAATCGCAAGCCATTGGGAACTGCCGATGTTGCGCATGGACGTTGGAAAAGTTTTTGGCAGCCTTGTCGGTCAAAGTGAAGAGAACGTGCGACGCGCCATTCAAGTAGCCGAGTCAGTGGCGCCCTGTGTTTTGTGGGTCGATGAGCTCGAGAAAGGCTTCGCGGGGGTGCAGGGAAGCGGCTTCGGCGACAGCGGCACTACCGCCCGCGTCTTCGCGACATTCCTAACATGGATGCAGGAAAAGACGTCCGAGGTTTTCCTGATTGCAACCGCCAACGACGTATCGCTCTTGCCACCTGAACTGCTACGCAAGGGTCGCTTCGACGAGATATTCTTTATCGACTTGCCGGACTCGTTGGAGCGAGAGGATATTTTCTCGATCCACTTGTCGAAGCGTAAACGCGATCCCAAAAACTTCGACTTGAAGACCCTTTCGAAGAAAACCGCAGGCTTTAGCGGAGCAGAAATCGAGCAAGTCGTCATTGCCGGTCTGTTCAGCGCATTCGATAAGGAGCGCGAACTAACCCAGGAGGACCTCGTCGAGGAGGGCAGTCATTTCGTGCCGCTAAGCGTTATGATGCGCGAGGAGATCGATGCGCTTCGCGAGTGGGCGAAATTGCGCACGCGGCCTGCGAGCCGTAACGACGACGAGCTGCCCGCGCCGGCTGAGCAGGCTACGAGCTAGTCTCGGTTTCGCCGATATCGAATAAATACTTCGTTTCCCCAAACGTGGCTCTCGACGAGTCCATACTGTTGCACAGCATTCCGAGGCAATGGATCGCCGTCGGCATAAGTCGGTGTGTTAGCTCCCAGTTTAATTTTTGGAGCAAGAGTCAAAAACAATTCGTCTGCAAGGTCGCGCTCTAACAACTGAGCGTTGATCTCACTGCCTCCCTCTACTAAAAGGGTGTCGATATCAACGAAGTCTGCCAAATAGTCTAAAGCCTTGATCCAATCAACCGACTCTTTCCCAATTCGCACGATGCTAACACCTTTCGGCAAGTCGGGAAGCGCAGATTCTTCCGTGCAAAGAACAATTGCTTTTTCTGGAGCGTCGTCAAAAAAGCGCGAAGGATAGAGAACGTTTCCCGAACGAGTGGCGACAATCCGTGTTAACTCCGCTGGATACCACAATTTGGGAGTCGATCGCTGGTTCTCTGCTCCAATTAACACTGCGTCGACCGACCCTTGAATCCGTCGCATCATGAGGTGATCGACCTCACTGCCGAGGTCCAGAACCGGCTCGCCTCGCTCGCCGGTAATAATTTTCCCGTCGATAGTCGCAACCATGTTGATCACGACATAAGGCCGCATTTCCGACGACTCCGGGTATGTCAGTTCTGTATAAAAATCAGGGACCGCCACTTAGTCCTCTTCGATAACGATTTTTGAGAAATCGCCTAGACGTCGGAAAAGATCGTTCACTTTCGACAGCAGCCAAAGCCGGTTCGCACGCACCTTCTCGTCATTCACCATCACCATAACCTTGTCGAAGTAGGCGTCGATTGCGGGTTTTAGCGCCATGAGGTTGTCAGCATACTTTGCTAGGGAGTGCGCATTTCCGAATTCCGAGTAGCCTTCGTATAAGTTTCGCTCCTCGTCATGCTCGAACAGGCCCGTATCGACGTCTCGGGCGATTGTGAGCCCCTTCTTCCTGGCTGCTTCAACGATGTTGCCCGGGCGTTTCGCCGTGCGCACAAAATCGATATCAGAAGACAATGCCCCTAAAAACCTTGCGCGCTCCACGAATTCCGGTGTTGACTCGCTAAAGCCGTCACCCCGGGCAGCGGCCAATGCGTCGTAAGGGATGTCCGGATAAAGCGCTTGCAATCTACTGTACAACAACTCCTGAAGCGCGTCCCCGTACTCCTGTAATTGAAACCCTTGTTCCTCATAACCTTCGGCGGCCCAGTTAACCCAGGCACACACATTGCCATCCCTTGTTTGCATCAGCATCGTCGCCGCTCTCCGCAAAGCATAAGGGTCGCTGCTGCCACTCGGGGCTTCCCCGATTCCCAAGTATCCGGCCAGTCGGTCGGCTTGGTCTGCGCACATTACGGCGTTCGCCAGGAAGTCGTCAGAGGGCGCGTAATGCAACTCTATGGCTCGACAAATGTCCTCGGCGATCCCTTGTTTTCTGGCGTATTCGGCACCAACCTTGCCTTGCAATGACGGTAACTCACTAACGAGTCCTGTCGAAAGGTCGGCTTTGCATAGCCTACCAGCCTCACGTGCTGAGCAGTCCTCGGTAGTGTCCAAAACGGTGGTTTCGTTATCTATCAACCAATCGGCTGCGATTCGCTCCGCAAGTTCTGCCAGCCGCTCGGATCGTTGCTTGATCGTTCCGAGTTTCTCTTGAAAAACGATGCGTTCTGTTGCTTGCCAGAAATCCTCGATGCTTTTGCGTGAGTCCTCCTCATAGAAGAACAGAGCATCATTCAACCGCGCATTAAGCACCCACTCGTTACCTGCTCGGACGGTTTCCGGATCACCGGCATTCGTAACGCTGACGAACTCCGTTGAAATGTTGCCATCCTTCTCAATCGGGAAAAATCGCTCATGCTTTGCCATCGCGGTCACGAGCACCGACTTGGGAAGAGTCAAAAAGTCGTTGCGAAATCTTCCGACAATTGGCATCGGCCACTCGGTAAGATTTGTATTCTCGTCCAGCAACGCATCGTCGATGACTGCGGTGGGGGCCAAAGCGCGTGCATCGCTTTCGATTTTCTGCCGGCGCGCAGCGACATCCGGCTCCACGAATCGTTTCCGCAAATCGTCCAAGAATGTCAATGGCTCAGCTTCGAAATCTTGAGGCGCCAGGAATCGGTGCCCCCGCGACATCCGCCCGGACTCGACCGATTCAATTTTGAGCGGCACAACTTCATCACCGAGCAACGCGACGATCCATCGAATCGGCCTCGAAAAGCGCGTCCGTCCTGCACCCCACCGCATCGTCTTATCGAAAGAAGTCGAGCGAACCGCCTCTGCGAGAGGTTCACCGAGAGCATCCGCCGCAGGCTTGCCTTGCATGGAAACCGTCGCCCAAACGTACTCGTCTTCGACTTCGACCTCGCCGACTGCCACGCCGGCACCTCGAGCAAAACCTAGCAGCGCCGGGGTCGGCTCGCCGTCCTTGTACGCCGCCGCCGCCGAAGGGCCGCGCTTTCTCTCGGTCCGATCCTCTTGCCTTTCCGCAACGTCCGGCACGAAAACGATCAGGCGCCGAGGCGTCGCAAACCATTGCACGCCCTCTGCCGCACCCAACTTCGCTTCTCTCACCGCCGCGCTAACCGCGATGGCTAGCTGCTGCGACGCCGAGACGACCATAGAGGCAGGCAGTTCTTCGACGCCGATTTCGAGCAAAAGTAGGGGCATGGGAGGGCGCGATTTTACCGCTTTAGTAATCCACCGGCCTTAGGTAGTACTCGCCGATTGCGGTGTCGCTCAGCATCGCCACGGTCGGCAGCCTTCGCTTCCAGTGCGTTCCGCCGACTTTCTTCCTCACGAGGTCCACTTCGCTTGCGTCGAACCCCATGCTTACGAGTTTGTCCGGCGGCCATCCGTCGACGAGCCGCACCAAAATGCGATCCGCTTTTTCTATTGTTATCCCCCAATCGCCTTCGTCTGTTTGTCCTTTGATTAAGTCCGCAGTCGGGGGCTTCTCAACTATTTGCTTGGGCACACCGAGAAAGTCAGCCAGTTGATAAACCTGAGTTTTGAACAAATCGCCCATCGGATTAATCGGCGGCGCGTCGTCGGCGTGCCAAGTGTAATAGCCGAACAACCGCTCCGTTTTATTTCCGGTTCCTATAGGCAAAGCGCTCAGTTTATAGCTTTGATCGAATAGCACGATCATGCGGCAACGCGCGCAAACATTGCCGATGCGTGCGGCATTCGCCTCAGGCTCCGCGGGCGATAAATACCCGTCCACCATTTCTGTTATCTCTACAACTCGGTCCACAACTCCCAAATCATCGACTACCAGTTTCGCATGGTCCAGGCTATCTTGCGAAGAAACTTTATACGGCATCCGAAATACATACGTGTTCTCCGGTCCAAACGCCCGCGCGCATAAATAAGTCGTCACCGCGGAATCGACACCGCCGGATAAACCGACAATCGCCTTGGAAATCTTGCGCTTTCTAATGCACTCATCCCGCAGAAAGGCGACGAGCCAGTTTGCCGTAAGCTCCGCGTCGATCCGCAAGGCATCATCTGATTCCGCATCGAACCGTGCAACCCTCTCGATTAATCGCATAGAGCTTCGTTCACGTCGTCGATCTCTCGTGTCACGTCTTCGAGCACGCTCACCAAATCGGCAAGCAGTGGGCTCTTCTTTCGCGCGATTTCCACGAGGTCCATATCGATCTCTGCGGTCATCATAAACTCCTCGGCAAGTGGCCCCTCCGCAATCACCTCTCCCAACGGATTAACCACAACGCTTCCGCCGGTAAATCCCTTTCCGCCCTCGAATCCCACCAGCATAGAATTAATCACAAAAACCCCGTGCTCCTCGGAAATTCCCCGAAGCAACCGATGATAAGCATCCAGATTCGCCGGCTTGTCGCCCCTAAATCCCCGAGCTGGAGACGCCGCAATTGTCACAAGAACCGTCGCACCTTTCAACGCCGCGATCATTGGAGTAACGCTGTGCCAGACATCTTCACAAATAAGGAGAGAGAACTTGCCCAACCGCGTGTCGTACACCGAAACATCCCGCCCTCGGGAAACAAACCGCTCCTCGTCGAATACGCCATAAGTCGGTAGAAAGAATTTCCGGTGAACGTGCAGAACTTCGACATTCGATCCCGAAGGAGCACCGGCGTCCCGCCGGCTCCCAAATGCCAAATGCGCCGCCGCGTTGTATATGTGCCCGTGGTCGCTCTCGTAAAACCCCAGCACCACGTCCAGCGCGCCGACCAAACCCGACAGTCGCGCCGAAAGGTCAGCGGCAAGCTGGACGGCCGGCACCGCAACATCTCCAACGCCGCCCTCCAAGAAGTAGCCCGTCGTAGCCGCCTCCGGGAAAACGACCAAGTCAGCTCCCGCCTCCTGGGCCTTTAGGGCAGCTTCCGCAACGCGGTCGAGGTTGTGCTCGTAGTTGGCTTTCGATGGCGCAAGCTGGACGGCTGCGGCTATGAACGTCACAGCCATAGTATAATTCGTTCCGGGGAGCGTCCCCCTCAAAGCCATGGGAAGGTTTTTTAATTGGATTAAAGCACTGTTCAATCGTATGATGAACAAGCTCGAAGACCCGGACTTGATGCTCGAAGCAGCGCGTCGCGACATGCAGGACACGCTCCGGGCTAATAAGGAGAAGGCCGTTCACGCCATCGCGCAGCGCAATAACCTTGCCGCGATGGTTGAGGACCTCGAACGAAAGTCCACCAACCTCGAGAATCAAGCCGTGATGGCGGTGAAGCAAGGCAACCGGGATCTCGCTCGCCAGCTTCTTCGAGAGAAGGCTAACTATCAGAACAGCCTCGAAAGCCTTAAGGTCTCGCTGGCGACTGCAGGCCAGACCGTCGATGTTGTCAAAGTGGCGATACGACAGCAAGAAGAGCAAGTTCGAAGGAAAACCGCCGAAGCCCTCGCCATGAAGGCGCAGTACAAGCAAGCGCAGATCGAAAACAGCATCAACAAGGCGCTGGAGGGTTTCACGACGGAAGCTCAGTTCGGCACGTTCGAAGCAGCCGCCGAACGAATTCGCGAAGCTAAGAGCGAAGCTTCCGCCCGACAGGAACTGATGGCCGAGAGCATCCACGGCAAGGTGATGCAGATGGAAGATAAGGCGGTCGATTACGCTGCCGAAGAGGAACTCCGAAGGCTCGAAGAGCGCCTCGGTATGGCCTCTCCCGTAGAGCAGGATACGCTCACCAACCAGCCGGTTACAGGTGACGTAGAGACTGAGCTTGCCGAACTTGAGAACCAGATGAACCAGGGCAACTCGCAGCAATCATAGAGCGTTCGCTTAATCGATGAAGCGAAAGAGCAACGGAATCCTCGTCGGCACGATTCTCATCGTGTTGGTCGGTGCGTTGATTTTTCTTCAAGCAAGGAACCAGGAGCCAGTTGAGGAAGACATGGCCGGCCCGCCGCCAACCGCACCGGCCGGCGGGAGCAAGCCTGCTCCCTCGGTCGATGACCTCCAGAATCAGATCGGCGGTTCGGGACGATCTCCCGTTCCAGCCCCTCAGTAGTCTATCTTCCGTTACGGATTAACTTGGCATCCTTGAAGGTCTTTCCGCGGAGCGCGGCGTACTTTGCTGCCTGCTCTGCCGACAGCACTTTCACGAGTTCGGCTTCCCTGGCTTCACCACCTTTATCCCAAGCCTTGATTGCGCCCGTACCCTTGCGGGCGGCCTCCAAAAGTCCTCTGGTTTCGTTCCGGGCGTATTCGGTCACGGCAGCTTTTTGGGTGTCGTCTAAAGCAAGATCGTCCTGTACCTCAGGTTCGCTGAGCGCCCTACCACCGAGGACTTGGAGCCTGACCTGCTTGTACCGAATCGCCTGTTCGGGTGTCATGAGTGCAACCCCCTGACGCCCGAACTCGGCCTCCTTTGCCTCCATCTCTTTCAGAACGCCGGACATTGCCGCAAAATCCTGATTCGATGACTTGCTCGCCTCGCCGAGCCACTTCGTGTAGCCGTCCAGCAGCTTCTTGATTTCGGCCTTCTGCTTGCTGTCTAGACCCAGTTCCCTTTGAACAGGGATCGAGGTCATGAGGCGAGTCGGCGATGCCGCCATCCTCACTGGATCCATAAAGTTCATCAGCTGGGCCGTTCCGACAATCGCAGCGAGAAGGGCCATAGACAAGGCGAGGGATCGCTTCATGCTCTCATGGTACACCCTCCGCGACTTCGGAACATCGAGTGGGAAAGCCGCAGGGCAGACCAGCCCATTCCGAACTGAACGCCATGCCCCTCTGCTAAAATCAGATAAATGGAAACGCGATCGGAAATGGATATCCTGGTGCCAGAGGAGTTCTTGCCGCTCTGGGAGCACAACGAACAGCGCCCGATCGTGAAATATCCTGCTGCTGTCCTGCGTGCCAAAGCAAAGCCGGTCGACCGCATAACGAAATCCACTCGCGATTTAGTAGACCGCATGAGAGAGGTCATGAAGAGTGCCAATGGCATTGGTCTGGCCGCGCCCCAGTTGGGCACTTCACTTCGCATCATTGTGGTCTCGGAAGGCAAGCGCGCCATCGCGCTCATCAACCCAGTAGTGGTGTCGTCCGAAGGGACGGTTGTGGCTGAAGAGGGCTGCCTCAGCCTGCCTGGCCTCTATGGAGACGTTACGCGCAAGGCAATCGTCGATGTGGAAGCCCTGGATTCGGAGGGCAAGAGAGTGCGCCTGCGGCTCGAGGGCTTGCCTGCTCGCTGCGTGCAGCACGAAATCGACCACCTGGACGGGGTCCTTTTCATTGACCGGGCTGACCTCCCCACGCTCCACTGGGCGTGGCCGGCGACTGCCGACACGGACTGAAACCTTGCGCTTAGCTTTCTTCGGCACAAGCGCGTTTGCCGTCCCGGCGCTCCTGTCCCTTGCAGACCACGTCGACCTCGTGGTCACGCAGCCGAGGAGGCCATCCGGGCGCGGCAACAAACTGCTGCCTACGCCGGTCGGCGAGGCCGCGGCTCAACTCGGTATCGACACCCTTTCGCCTGAAAAAGCCAAGGAAGAATCGTTCGTCGAAGTCATTGAAGCGAGAGCCTTCGACGCGATGGTCGTCGCTAGCTACGGTCAGATTCTCTCCGGACGGCTGCTGGCAGCCTCCAAGCGGGGCGGGATCAACCTGCACGCCTCACTGCTTCCCCAGTATCGAGGGGCCGCGCCAATCAATCACGCGATCCTGGCGGGTGACACGGAATCGGGCGTTACCCTAATGCAAATGGATCGTGGCATGGACACCGGCGACATCATCGCCCAGGAAACAATCCCGATCGGGACGGACGAGACTGTCGGTGACCTTGAAATGCGGCTCGCGACGCTGGCTGCGGAGATGGCGGCGGCGTGGATGCCGAAGATCGTCTCCGGCGACTACTCCAGAGTTCCGCAAGACCATGCTCTCGCAACAATCGCTCCAAAGATCAAGATTGCTGACATGTTGATCAGCTTCGACGAATCGGCTGAGACGGCCTACCTCCGGTATCGGGCCTTCACGCCGAAACCTGGGGCGCGAGTGACGGCATCGGGCGGGCGAATCAAGATACTGCGGTGTCGTCTAGGCAGCGAGGTAGGCGATCCGGGCACGCTGCTCGAGAGGCACGATTCCGGCATTGAGGTGGCGTTTGCCACAGGCTCGCTCATCCTCGAATCTCTCCAGCCCGATAACAAAGGCCCGGTTTCTGGGAACGACTATGCGAACGGCCGGCGTTTGGTAAAGGGCGACCGACTCTAAGGCGAGTCGAACTTGAAACAACCTGGAACCTTCGTTCGACGACTCTTGTTGTAGTAGATGGTACAGAAAATTTAGCGGGTGACAAGAGCAGATTTTTCTCCTGCCTATGACTCTCCTCCCTCCTCCCCTCAGCCCCGGCCGGATCTCCCTCCATGACCGGGGCCTTTTTTTGTGGGAGCAAAACCGACCGCCACCGTTGTTAGGTTGTGAGTAAAGCCGAGCGGGTCACCACGGGTATCCTTCCCGAGGCAAATCCCGCCACCCTTGGAGGAATCGAAAAGTTTTGAAGAAAATAGTTATCGGAATCGCCGGCGTTTTAGCCGCAACAGCGCTAGTCGGTTGCGGCGGCGGCACAGCTGCAGGCGAGGTCATCGCAAAGTTCAACGGGGTAGAAATAACCCGGGACGACTACCTGAAACAGTTGGAGACCATGGACTCGATATTGGTGATTTTGCCCAACGGCCAGCAAACGCAGGCCCAGCCGGCTCAACCCTTGTCGACTCAAGCGCTAAGCAAGCTCGTGGAGCGCCAAGTGGTTTTGGAAACCGCCAAGAAGGCGAACGTGCTGCCGAGCCAGAACGACGTGGATCAAGAAAAAACGCTGCGGAACGCCATTAACCCGCAATTCCAGGAGCAGCTACGAGCCGCCGGATACTCCGGAGATGACATCAACGAAGCGCTTCTCGTCGACCTGGCACTTTACAAGCTAACCATGAAGGGGCAGAAGGAGAAAACCCTCGAAGACGCCCAGAAGTACGTGAAGGACAATCCTGCTCAGTTCCGCCAGCCGGAGTCCGCAACACTCCGCTGGATCGTCGTGGCCGATCCCGCAGTTAGGGCACAGGTCGACAAGATGCTGGTGAACGCAAGCTTCGGCGCTGCGGCCGCGCGATACAGCATTGTTCCCACGGCAAAGACCGACAACGGCGCATTCAATGGCCGGGGCAGCTCGGTTCCTAATGCTGTGCCGGTCACCGCGCAGCTCGGGGAGGAACTCCTCGCACAGGTTAAGAAAACAAGAGAGGGTGCGACAAGCGAATGGTTTAAGTACCGCAATAGTTGGACTAAGATTCGGGTGGAAGCGAAGACGGCTGCAGTTGATCTAAAGCCGAAGCCTGCTCAACTTGAAATGATCCGGCGCGAGATATCGAAGCAGGAGGCGCGCGGAGCTAACAACCTTCAAGACCAGCTTCTGGACTCGCTCCTCGCTGCTGAAGTCAACGTGATCCCGGCATACTTGAAGAAGAACTGGGAAACCCTGTTAACTGCACTCAAGGCACGAACCGCGGACCTCGGTGCCGAGGGCAATACACCGGCTCCCGCCCCTGCTGCTCCAGACAAGCCTCAGTAGCACACAAAGGAAAAGCCCCGCCGAATCAAGAGTCGGCGGGGCTTTTCTGCACTTGGCTAAGCGCGGAATGCGCGCAGGGCATCGGCAAGGGACGCATACTCCTCGCGAGAGACTTCGCCTGTTTGAACAATTGGTCCAAGCGTCTCCTCGAGACCCTCGAAAGTCGGGGACTCGGCTCTCAAAATCGGCTCGTCCTTACAATCGAGTTCACACAGCGTAATTCTAAAACCTGCCGTTTTATCGCTGACAGCGCGGACACCGAGCCCCGTCTCGATCAAGTCCGGAATAGATGTAAAAACCCCGGTAACGTCGCTCTGGCCCTGCTCGTCGAGCTGTTCGGTCACCCAATAGATGCGTCGGAATCTCATTTCTTCTTAGGTTTACTCCTGATTAATCCAAATACTCTTCGTACCAGGCGAGAATTTGCTTTAGTCGATGGATGCGGAGATCCGCCGGACCGCTTCTGCTCATCCCGTGGCTGGTGGACGAAGGGTACCGCACGAACCGCGTAGGCACGCCCAAAACCTTCAGCGCTGCAAAAACTTGCTCGCCCTGCTCCACATTGCAGCGCAGGTCCCCCTCGCTGTGGATGATCAGCGTCGGGGTTTTCGCGCCCTTCATGTACTTGATGGGGCTTTGCGCCCAGAGCGTCTCGCTTTGATCCCAAGCGTTGCCTTTCCAGTAGGTGTCGGGAATGTCCGGGAAGTCGCTGTTGCCCGCCATGCTCACCAGGTTGCTTACGCAACGGTCAGTGATCGCTGCTTTGAACCGGTCGGTATGCCCGATCGCCCAGCAAGTCATATACCCGCCGTAGCTGCCACCCATGATTGACATTCGCTTGGCGTCAACGTCTGCTCGCTTAGCCATGTAATCGGCGACCGCAATGACGTCGATCCAGTCCTTATTGCCCCAATCGCCCTTGATCGCGTTGCAGTGATCTTCGCCGTAGCCCTTGCTGCCGCGTGGGTTTGAATAGAAAACCATGTACCCTTTGGCTGCAAGGACCTGCAGTTCATGGAAAAACGGAACGCCGTATTGCGCGTGCGGCCCGCCGTGAACTTCAAGAACCGCGGGGGATTTCACTTTCTTGCCGCGCGTGGGTTTTAAATACCAGCCGTGCACGGTCCAGCCGTCTTCGGTTTTCGCCGAAAATGATTCCGGTTTTGAAAGTTCCAATTCTGAGAAAAACTTGCCATTGAAATCGGTAAGTTTCGTAACTTCGAGAGTTCCCTTGACAATTTTCCCGACGGCAATCTCATTCGGGCGATCCCACGATCCGACAGTCATACCGAACAAACCGTTATCGCTGATGCTGGCGAAAGAGTGTTCCTTTGCCCCGCTGGTTAGCCACTCGAGTTTCCCGCCATTCGCATCTACGGAAACAGGGTGAGTCTCGCCATGCCAGCCTAATGAGAGAATAACGCGTTTGCCGTCCGCGCTCCACCTGAAATTCGCGCCGAAGCCTGCTTCTCGAGTGTCGCTTAGCGTTGCGGCGTGAAGACAATAGTCGGTATCGCCTGTCAGGTTTTTCTTTTTTCCGGTCTTCGCATCCATAACGAAGAGATGAGAATTAACTGCGCCCCACTGCGATTCGCGCCCCTCCCGACCCGCGTAGGCGATGCGCTTACCATCGGGCGAAAACTGCGGACCTTCGCAAGATCCATCAACTTGATTGGGGATCTGTGTGACTTTTCCGGATTTCACATCCAATAGGTAGATGCGGTCTTTCCATGGATTCTTGAATGGCTCCCTTGAGGTATTTGCCCCGATGACAATTGTCTTGGAATCCGGCGACCACGCGAAACTGAACCAGCCCATAGCGTCTTTGTCGTAGATCCTCTTGTGCTCTCCGGTCGACGCGTCGACTAAATACAGCTCATGTCGAGCAGTGTTGAAATAGCCGTCGCCATCGAGCCGATACCAAACATCATCGATAACCCGCGGCGGGGTGCTAAGCCCCTTTTCCTTTCGCTCGTCCTCGGCTTTCTTCGTCCACTCTTCTTCCTGTTCGCGAAACTTGACAGCGAGTTGCTTCCCGTCGGGGGACCAATCGAATGCTTCGATAGAGCCTTCCGGAAACTTCGTCAAGGCTACAGCTTCTCCGCCGCTGCACGAAATCACAAATACTTGACCAGCGGGCTTTTCCCGTCCGCTCATAAAGGCGATTTTCGATCCGTCCGGCGACCATCTCGGCCCGCCGTCTTTCCCGCCGGACGTGAACTGCCGGGCTTCGCCGCCCGCGGTCGACACTATCCAGAGATTGGTGACCTTGTCGTTCTTGTCGCCGGTATGGGATTTTGCGAAGACAATCCACTTGCCGTCCGGCGAAATCTGTGGATCGCCGACGAGGTGAAACTTCAGCAGGTCTTCTGGCGTGATCAGCCGCTTCGCGGCTTTTTGAGTACTTTTGCGCATCGCGAATTGTATACCTGAAACGGCATACCCCGCATCCATTTGGGTTCGGCGTCACGCACACCAAAAACGAATCGATTAATTTGCCAATGCGCGCAACATTATTGTGGCGGCGCCCTTGTCATCGGGGGCGATGCGGCCCTCGACGACAGCATCCGATAGCAACTGTTTGAATCGACCGACGTCCGGTCCTTGCTCCGCTCCGGTAATCGCCATGATTTCTTCGCCGGAGAGTGGCGAATCGAAAGTGCGGTTCTCGACGGCCCGTTCGACCTGAGCCAGCTTTGCGCGCACATCCGAGAAGTCAATCCCCTTTGGAATTCGCGCGAGAGCGGTCGCGTCCGCTTCGCAAACTTCGATCAGCGGTTCCACGAGATCGCCCAGATCTCTGCGCAGCCGCCTTGCGGCAGCAGGCGTAAATGGCACAGCCGAGCCCAGGCGCATATGGTTTTTTACAATGAGCGCAACGTCTTCGACGGTATCGTTCGAAAACTTAAGTTGCCGTAGGATTTCTCGTGCCGTGTCTGCCCCGATCTCTTCATGGCCGAAAAACCGAATTCTGCCGCCTTCTTCCGTCGACGTTGTTCGTGGCTTCCCAATATCGTGCAAGAGGGCCGCGAGCAACACCAGCAAGCTCTTGCCCTGGGCTTTCTCTACGACGTCCAACGTATGCCCCCAAACGTCTTTGGAATGATACGAGCCCTGCTCAACCCCGATGCCTTCTCGAAACTCGGGCGCAAAAACATCCAGCAAGCCGGTGTCCATTAAATCGGCAAGCGCAACTTGCGGATTGGGACCCTCAAGTATTTTCACAATCTCGTCGCGAATTCTCTCGAAGCTGACAATGCGAAGCCTCTCGGTATTCTCGCTAATCGCTTCCATCAATCCAGGGGCCGGCGCTAACTGGAAACGCACTTTAAACCTAATCGCACGGATCATGCGCAACGGGTCATCCGAGAACGTGTCGCCGGCGTCCAACGGCGTGCGCAGCGTGCGGGCTTCGAGATCAGGAAGCCCGGCGTGGAGCAGGTCCAGCAATTCACCCGTGTGCAAATTGCGGAGCAAGGTATTGATCGTGAAGTCCCGTCGTTTCGCGTCTTCGAGAAGTGTCGCGGGTTGCACGTCGGGCTTTCTGCTCTCCTCGACGTAACTCTCCTTCCGCGCAGAAGCGAGTTCCACGTTCACCGATTCGACGCGAACCATCGCCGTGCCGAATCGCGGGTACATGGCCGGCGCAACGGACGACACGCCCTGCTCATAAAGGAACCGCGCCAACTCCTCTGCGTCGCCTTCCAAAACGATGTCGAAGTCCCCGCTGACGCTCAGCCCCAGCAGTTCGTCGCGCACGGCTCCGCCCACCAGGAAGAGCCTGTTTTCCCAGCGGCCGCCGCGAGTGGCGTCGGCGATAGCTTTGAGCGGATTCATGCCGGAGTCGTTCGAGAAAGAACTCGTCGACAAGGTACCCGCCACGCCGCGCGCGCTCGTTGTGTGCGACAGTCGGATCCCCGTGAGAAGCCTCGAGATCCGCCCCATCTTCCGAGAGCAGCGGACGCCTTAGGAAGAAAACTGTCACATAACGGCGTGGCAAAGACAAATTACGAGAACGGCGCCTGCTGCGCTAATAGGAAGAAAATGAAAAGCGTACTCTCACTGTTTGCCCTTGCCGTTACATCCGCTGCGGCATTTGCGCAAGGACGGCTCATCGCAATCGACTCCTCAGCCGCGTTGGTCGAGTTGAACCCAGCCACCGGTTCGAGGACGCCCGTCGCTACCATGACTGGGGCAGCAAATATTGCCGCGCTCGCTTACGACCGCCAACTCGGCATCCTATGGGGAGCCTCGCTTGCGAACGATTCGCTGTACACGATCAATATTGTTACCGGTGTTGCGACCCTCGTTGGGGCATTCAACGCCGGGCACGATGTGGTGAGTCACGGCTTGGAGTTCGACAACTCCACCGGATCCCTTTACATGGCGAGCGCGCTCGCAGGAACGTTTTATTCGGTGAACAAATCGACCGGGCAGGCGACCCTTGTGGGCACGCACGGTATTACGAGCAACACGAGCCTGGGCTACAACATGAACAGCAACGCGATGTATGCGATCAACTCGGGCACGGATTCGCTGTACAGCATGAACGTCGGGACTGGGGCGATGACCCTTATCGGTGCGATGGCGGGCACGATCCTGCCGAACTCTCTTGCGTTCAATCACGACGCGAACGTCATGTACATGACGGACACGTCGACGGACAGCCTGTATACGCTCAACCTGGCCACTGGCGCACCAACGCTTGTCGGCTCTACCGCTGTCGGCAACCTGCAGGGCATGGTGTATGTCAACCCTGTGCCCGAGCCCGGAACGATTGCCGTTTTAGGGTTCGGCTTGCTGGCGCTCGTTGCGCGAAGAAAGCGTTAAGATTCGAGTCGACCTATAAGCCGGGTTCTGTCTTTGTACGGCGATCTATCTGGGCCACGATTCTCATCGAGGCTCTAGCGGCCAACCCGAAGACTCGGCGAGCAGCGTCAATGTCTTCCTATTTGGCCTTGCTCCGGGCGGGGTTTGCACGGCCGCCCCGTTGCCGGGACGCCGGTGAGCTCTTACCTCGCCATTTCACCCTTGCCTGTGCCTTGCGGCCATCGGCGGTGTGTTTCTGTTGCACTTTCCGTCGGCTCGCGCCGCCCGGGGGTTACCCGGCGCCTTGCTCTACGGAGCCCGGACTTTCCTCCCCGGGTTTCACCGAGGCCGCCGTCCGGTCGACTCGAGAGTAGTTTGACAGAATCCGTGCCCTCGCCGTCCCTGCGCTCCCCCATGGAATCTTTGCCGTCCCGGCGATTCCGGGTTCATGGTATCTTTGCCGTCTCGGCGATTCCCCTATGTCGACAGACGACCGCGCTACCGAACTCCGGCAGGGTTTCTACCTCCCGCATTGGCGGATGGACCACGCAATCTACCACGCCGTCTTTCGCCTCGCAGACAGCGTTCCTGCGAGCAAACTAAAGCTCTGGATTAACGAGCGAGACGAACTGCTCCGGCGAACCGACTTAAGTGAGCCCGAGCGCGCACGCGCTCGCCATTTGCTATCAGATCGCACACAGGAGTTCCTTGACGCTGGTCACGGCAGTTGCATTCTCGCCGATGACATAAATGCGAAGATCGGCGGCTTCCGGAGCACGGTTGTGGCTGCGTCGAGCACATGGAGTTGCTCAGGCTCAGATGGAAATGGATAGGCCCCGAAGACGGCCCGTACTTTTCGCCTGAGCCGGGTCGCTAACCGCACCATTTCTCCATGCCTCAACCCGCCGTCGGGCTGAGGCATGAAGTACGATTTTGTCGATGCTCTCCGTTGCTTGCGGCCGGTTAGCGCCCGATACGACGCCGAATGCAAAGCGCAAGCAGGCCAGCGCCAATGGCGAAGACTGTTGCGGGTTCGGGAATCATTGCGAACTCGCCCCCAAGGACATAAGCTGGCGCTGTGTAGCTATCCAACAGCGTCCCGGTCTTGCTGTACTGGGCAATCAAGCCCGCAGATGTTTCCGACAGCCACAGGGTATCGCTCGAGACTTCGTACGCGAGCGCAGCAGCGCCGCTGCCGGATTGAAACTGGCTGAGAACGTTGCCGCTCAGGTCGTAGTTCGTTACCGCGCCAGTTCCGAAGTTCGATGTCCAAATCGTACCGGATGCGTTATCGTAGGTGATTCCGAGGTCGCCGATTGCCGCCTGGAAGAGGAACTGGCCGTTGGCATAGTTATTGTCATATCGAAACACTTGGCCGTCGGTCTGGCCAAGCCAATGCACCATGTAAATACTAGAGCCGTCGAAGCCGGCGTCATAAGCGGTGGTTCCAGCCGGGTCTGGACTTACCCAAGTGTTTGTGAAGCCCGTTGGCGTTCCATCGAGGAGATACTCATCACCCTGTTGCGGCGAACCGGACCCCGGCTGGCTGGCCGCTTGGCGAACGCGAACCCCGGACCCAAAGTCACCGAGAACGATCGCCATTTGTGCATCGGCTGCCCACGCATAGCTGAACTGCACTGTGCCGGCGCTTAGCACATGAGTGTTGCCGGGCCCAGAGGTGCCGTCGGTAACGTAATAGTTCATGCTTTGCGCAATGACGCCAGTGGCGCTTGCGCATAGAGCGGCTACGAGAAGTTTCTTCATCGATCTCTCCTTATCTCTCCAATCTCCGGCCGATCCGATTATCGGCGAACCTTGACCGCAATTAACGACCAACGGCACATTATAAACCTCAATTTGCTGTTCTGTAACAAATCGCGAAGGCTTAAATTACATTCTCTTGGGGTGGCTGCTTCAAGGCGGTTAGCCACGCCCGACCATTTCGTCGGCGTCGGTCGGTGAGATGAGGACTTCGCGGGGGCGGGGGCCATCGCGGGGCCCGACGATGCCGCGCTCTTCCATGAGGTCCAGCAACCGCGACGCCCGCTGAAAGCCGATCGAAAACCTGCGCTGCAGCATCGAAGTCGACGCCTGGCCGCGGTCGGCCACCCAGCGGACAGCGTCCGCCCAAAACGGGTCGGCTTCGTCCTGCATATCCATGCGCGCTTCCTCGCGGTCGACGAGCGCGGCGACGGGGTCGATCACATAGCTCGGCTTCGACTGCGCCTTCCAGTGGTTGCACACCGCCTCGATCTCCGCCTCGGAGACGTAGCACCCCTGAATGCGCACCGGCTTGTGCGCGTCAATGGGCAGGAACAGCATGTCGCCCTGGCCGATCAGTTGGTCCGCTCCCGGCGTATCCAAAATCGTTCGCGAATCCACCTGCGAAGTCACGCTGTAGGCGATGCGTGAGGAGATGTTCGCCTTAATCGTGCCCGTGATTACGTCCACGCTGGGACGTTGGGTGGCGATTACGAGGTGAATGCCGGTCGCCCGCGCCAATTGCGCCAGGCGGCAGATGCTCGTTTCCACCTCTGCGGCGGCCTGGATCATGAGGTCGGCAAGCTCGTCGATCACGACGACGATGTAGGGCATCTTGTCGGCGAAGCTGGCTTTCGAGTTATAGACCTCGATATTGCGCGCCTGAGCTTCGGAGAAGACGTCGTAGCGGCGGTCCATCTCCTTCCAAACCTGCCGCAGCACGCCCGCCATCTGCTTCACGTCGCGAACGACCGGGCTCATGAGGTGCGGGATGTCGTCGAAGAGGGTCAGCTCGACCCTTTTCGGATCGAGCAGAACCAGTTTCAAGTCCTTGGGGGTGTTTCGAAGGAGCAGGCTGGTGATGATCGTTGCCAACCCGATGGACTTGCCCGAATTGGTTGCACCGCCGATCAGCAGATGCGGCATCTTGGCGAGGTCTGCGTATCGGTTGACACCGCTCACGTCCTGCCCGAGACAAACCGCGACTCGGCTCGGCGACTTCATGAACTCGTCTGCCTCCGCTACGGCGCGCAACATGACCAATGTGCGTTTGGCGTTAGGCACCTCGATGCCGATCGCGGCCTTGCCGGGAATGGGCGCCTCCACACGCACGTGATTCGCGGCGAGGCTCATAGCGATGTTGTCTGCGAGGCTCTTAATGCGGTTCACGCGAATTCCCGGCCCGAGCTGGATTTCGTATCGCGTGATCGTCGGGCCGTGGGCGATTTCGACCACGTTCGCATCGATGCCGAACTCTTCGAGGGTGCTCTCGAGCGTGTCGATGTTCGCCTGGACTTCAGCCTGACTTCGTTTCGAACGCTGCTCGGGCAGCTTGAGGAGACTCAGAGGAGGCAGCACATAGCCTTCCTTCGGTTCGCCTTGCTCAGCTGGAGTGGATGGCAGCTGCTGAGTGACTACGGGCCTTGCTTTTGGCATTGGCGCGGGTTCGTCCTCTTCTACTTCCGGTTCCGGCGTGTAGACAGGGCGCTCGCGAATGGGTTTGGGAGCCGTCGCCGGCTTGGAAATTTTAATTTTAGAAGCGCCGTCTCGCACAGATTCCAGCATCGCTTGGATCGGCACGTTTATCGAAAGAATCAGCCCAACCAGTCCCAGCACGCCCAAGCCGACCCCCATTGCACCGCCGAGCAGGGTGTTGAAGCCCCACGCGATCGTGGCTCCGACGTAGCCGCCGGCCTGTTCGGCAACCTCCGGATCGAAGTAGTCGGGGCCTTGGGTCAGCGCCATCGCGATGAACCCGAGCGCCGCCGCGAAAAGCAGAAGCAGCCCCGACGTGAGGATGCCTACCTTCAATCTTCGCTTGCCCAACAATGTCGCGAGCCCAAGTATCGCCAGCGGTGCGGGCGCTGCCCACGCGCCTTGCCCAAGCAGCATGCGGAGAGTTTCGCCGATAAGGGATCCCAAAATGCCGGTATCGGGCGTGAGCAAGCTGAGCAGCACGATAACCGCAGCTGCAATGAGAAGGACTCCGCCGACATCAGTCCAGCGATGGTCGGAATCCGCGCGTTGGGTTCTTCGAACCGTTCGGGTTTGCCTCATTCAGGCTTATGCCGTCCTCCATGACGGCTAACGAGATTATAGCAAAGCCCGGTCCGCCGAGCTAGCCTCCTCCACCCATTTCCTTAAGGTAGTCTTTGTGGGCCTGCTCTAATTGGTCTTGAATAGGTTGAGAAAGTAAATCCATGGTCGTGGGCTTTGCATCTTTCGGCACCGAATCGGCAGCCACGGAAGCGCCACCGACCTTTTCCGCGCCTCGGAAGAACGAGAAGTCCCAAACCTGCCTTGAGCCTATGAGCACGCGGTTGAGTTCCGGAATTTCTTGTGCGTAAGGGCTTACGGGTTCGTTTTGCTTAGTCCACCGACTCACAGCAATGTCCCTCGGAGACACGGGCGCCGGAGCCATTGTTGCGTCACCGGCATCGAGCAACGGCGCAAATACGATTGTTTGTTTGATTTGCGCCGCCAAAACGAAACTTGCGGGCAAGCCATTTGAAAACAACTCTGTCGCTTCGCCTGCGAGGTTGTAACTTAGCACCGCGCCAGAGGGTTCAAACGCCATGGCGTTTAGCACACCTTTTGCTTTTGTACTCAGTGACGCGAATGCGAGGCGGTCACCGTTTCGTAGTTTTTGTTTTTCAGATTGCGATAGGCACGCGAAAAGTTGCAGGGGCCTAAAGTTGCTATCGTCCTGTTGCCCTGCCGTTCCGTAATTATTAACAAGGGCCTGATACGGCACGATAAATGCCATGGGCAATCCTTTGCGATTAATGTTCGATGCGAAGAACTCTGCGATGTCATCGAGAGACGGCCAAACTCTATCTTTTGCCTTGTTTATGAGATGTTCAAGGGCCATGCGATCCCCTCGAAAATCTCGCGCAGACTCGGGATCGGTGGGCCGAATTGTGATCCATCCGTTCTCGCGCTTGGCCACGAGAGAATCACTCGCGATGACTCGTTGCCAAAACTCACCGGTTGTCGTGCCAGAAATTCCCATTGCAAAAAAATCGCCGACGTTATCGTCGGGAATGCAAGCCATCACGTCCTCGCCTTTCCCCGCAGCGCATGCAAGAATCCCTTCCCCGAATCCATAAGCCATGGGGTCGATTTCGGTGGGCTTGGATAAAGCGTCTCGAACTGACTGTGGCATCGAGAGGAGGCCCTTCGTTGCCCGATAATCCCAGTTTCTGTAGATCTTGGCGATTTCCTGCGAGACCGGTGACCACTTAATTGGAACGCCCGCGGTTGCAGGCGGCATCGACTTTCCAGAGTTAACAAGCGAAATAAACGTAAATGTCAAAGCTCTGCCGGGACGGCCTGAACCATCCAACCCGTATAGACAGAATCTCGTAAAGGTTTCGGCATACGGCCTTTCGACAGCGAAAACGATTTCCGTAACCAGCGAGGCTACTTCGGGATCGAGATGCTTCGTAATTAAATCGGAAACATCGGGAAGTGGCAATTGCATCCGATTTGGATTTGTCGAAAAGACAAGCCTTCCGCCTGGCGCAACTTTCGCGTAATTGGATTCCGAGACTCGCTTCCCAATTTCAAGCGCAAGTTCGTTGGTGCTTGGAGTGTCCTGCCGTATTGCGCGGACTCCTTCCTCGCTATAATTTTTTAGGGACGACTTGATCTGGTCCGGAATGCTCTTGGCGTACCCTTCCTGAGAAAGCTTGCGACGCTCGTTAGAAAGGTTGTCGTCAATCCCAAGTTCAAGAATGCCACCTTCCTTTTCCGTCCACTTGCCTGTAACACAATCTGCGAGCCGCTTCCTAAAATCGTTTAGTGAGATGTCCTTTACTGAGACGACGACGATTTCTCTGGCGAGTTGTTTGTTAACTGTAAGCTTTTGGTCCGTCAAGTTCGAGACTTCGGCCACAATCTTTGCAACCGTTGCGCCGGTCGTTTGATAGGTGACCTGCGAGCCTGCGATTGAAGCGGCGAGCGCACATAACACCGATGCGAGAGTTTTCATTCGTTTTCCTGCGATGCCAAAATCATTATGCCTTGAGCAAGCCTTCGGCGACGATCAGGTCGGCGTCGCTTTTAGAACCGTGATCATCGAAGGACCACCAGGCGGAAAGGACGGCGCAGGCGACGCCCCAGCCACGGATTCGCTCGCGGTCGAAGCCGGTGAGGTCGGCGATCTGGTCGAGGCGACGCCGGCAGATTGCGTTGAGTTCGGGGTTTTTGGATAGGCCGATGGGGTTGTTGAGCCAGGCGTAGGTTTCAAATTCCGGCTCGGCGATGAGGCCGTGCGGGTCGATGGCGAGCCAGCCGCGCCCGCTTTGCAAGATGTTTTCGTGATGTAGGTCGGCGTGGATAAGTTTTGGCGTGCCTTGGGAGACGAGGAGGTCGCGGAACAGGGATTCTGCTGCGTCGACGAGTTTCGTTGGGAACGGTCCGGTTTCGCCGTTGAACCGGTTTCTTAGGCTGTTGAGCTCTGCGGCTCGGTCGGCGGCTGTGGGGATGTGCCGCTTGGGGGCGCGTTGTTGGTCGTCGGAAGTATGAGGCGTTGCCAACCCTCCCCTAACCCCTCCCAGGCTTGGGAGGGGGATTTGGGTGGTGCTGTTTGGGAGGGGGATTGCGAGTTTGGGCATGAGGGAGCAGGCGATGGCGGTGGCTTCCTCGTCTCGGCCGTCGTGGTAAAGGGCGGTGAGCTCGGTTCCGGGGCGGAGGCGTTCGATGAGCATTGCGCCGCGCGGGTCGTGGTTTGCAATCTTTGCCGCGGATTTGCCGTTCCAGGCGAGCATGGCGGTTAGCTCGCGGTCGAACGCTTCGCCGGGAGGGAGGAGCTTGAGGACGTGCTCGCCGCAGGGGATGACGAATGAGTAGTTGCCTTTTGCGTGGGGCTCGAGGTCGAGCGACCATTTTGCTGCGAGGTCGTCGATGAGGGAAGGGAGGTTTGCGAGCCATTCGGCGGCGGCTTCGCCGTAGGCGTCGATGATGTTGGCTTTTGCGTTCTCGGGCAGGTTGATCACAAAACTCATTTTCACGTTCCTCCTGCTCTGCCCGTCGTTTTTTGCAGGAGAACTCATTATTGCGTTTTTCATTTTTCGTGAATATCGGCTGCGGGCGAGTTGCATGGTTACACCGGAGGGGTTGCGAAGCGAGAGGGCATGTGCGGGATGTCGCGATGGATGTCGTAGTGGCGGGAACCGGAGAAGGTGTACGTTTGCTTGATCCTGTCGAGTGCGATCAATCGGGCGATTGCGTTGCGGACTGAGTTGGGGTTGCGTTGCAGCCCTCCCGCGATATCGCTTGCGCAGCACGGCTCGGTGGAATGCTCCAGGTATTGATATACGAGGTCGTCGAGCAGGTATTTCGGCGGGCCGTCCGCCTTAGTTTCTGCCGCGGGCGGTTGTGTGGGCCAGTAGTTGAGTGGGCCGTTGCTGCCGAAGTGCCAGATACGGTTGGCGAAATCGCCCCTGCCCGCGCCGTGTAGGCGGACGACTCTGCCATCGGCGGTTTGTTGGCTTGTGTAGAGCAGCGACATTCCTGCGCAAGCGGCGAGTTGGGAGTTCTCCGCCACTCGGTTGCCCGTTCGGCTGATGTGGTGCAGGACAAGCCCTGTCAAATCCTTGTCGTAGCAAAACTTCTTGAATGGCGCAAGGGTACGGCGGGCGCGCCAGCCGTCGTCCAGGCTTCTGCCGGAGTGCGCCGCATGAAGCGGATCGACGACGATCAACTTGGCTTCGGTTAGCGACACCCACTCTTGCAAATCGGAAAGACCTTCCGGCGTATCGATAGCGATCTTTTGGTGGGTTACATAGAAGGTTGTGTCGTCCAAGCGGTCGAAAACGGGGGCCATGATGGTTGCTCGCTCCTCCGGCGATTCTTCGAGGGCGAGCCACAGAACGCCGGATCGAACCGATTCCATGGCTGCGAAAGGGCTGCCCTCGGCGACCGCCATTGCTATGGCGCTGGCGAGAGCGGTTTTGCCAGCCTTTGGATCGCCCGCGAGGATGCAGCAGTATCCGAGGGGCAGGAAGCCATCGATCAGGAACTTGGGCTGACGCTCCAGGCGGTTGACGTGGTGGAAGAGGTTGCGGGAGCGCTCGTACTCCCAGCGCATCTCGGGGGGCATGCTTGCCAGGGCCTCAAGTTCGTCTTCGGTGTAATCGTCCATCTACCACTACGGCATTTGGGAGGGCCAGGGTCAACCAGGCTTGTTCGATTTTGTTTTGAAGAAAGCGTTTCCGGCTGGACCGATGGGACGGTGGCACGAGTAGCGGACGGAAACGGACAGGGACGGACAAGGACGGACAAGGACGGACAAGGACAAGGGGTCATGGGTTTGGTGGTTCGCGGGTAAAGGTGCGGGACGCCGATGGCACGTTGGGGCACCCTGCCTACGTCTCTAGTTATGACGATGATGGGCAAATTGATTGTTGGGTTGTTAGGCGTCGTTTTGATCGCCGGTTGTGGGTCGGATGTGAAGCCGGTTGAGTCGGAGTACGACTTCGCTGACTATCGTGCGTTTGTGGGGAAGATCGGCGGGGCGGAGAGGGTTGAGATCTTTGAGGGGCTTCCGAGTGATTTCAGCGAGACGGAGTTGTATAAGGCGGAACTGGCGAAGGGCGTTCACGCTGAGATCGACGGGTACGCGACGCTCGGATAATCGATCGCATGAGTCACATCGACCGCGATGCCGGCTTCGCAGCCGAGCGCCTGAGCGGCCGTCCGCGCACCGCGTAGGCCAATCTCCTCTTGGGTCGTACCCACTGCGATCACGCCCACCTTCTTATCCGGCGCATTCTCGGCAAGGTGCCTAAATGCCTCAGCAACCACGAACGCACCCATCTTGTTATCGAAGCCACGAGCGGTGGCCATGTCGCCCGCAAGCGGCTGGAACTCATATTGATAGGTAACGACGTCTCCCAGCTCGATCAGCGAGAGAACTTCCTTGCTGTTCTTGGCGCCGATGTCGATCCATAGCTCGTTTAGTTCCGGCTTGGTTTTGCGCTCGTCGGGGGTGAGTAGGTGAATCGCTTTACGTCCGATAACTCCAGGTATTCGCCTTTTTCCTGAGTGTATCCAAACCCGTTGCCCAATCGGAATTGCGCTGTCGTGGCCGCCGACCGGCATGAAATACACGAGTCCTTCGTCGCTCACGAAGTGAACGATGAACCCGATCTCGTCGATATGCCCAGCGAGCATGATCTGCCGCGGAGCGTCCGGGTTGATACGCGCCCAGACGTTGCCCATAACGTCGGTGGTCACCGTGTCCGCGTTCGGTTTTGTGTAGTTGCGAAACACTTCCGCCGCGACCTGTTCCGCTCCCGAGGGTGAGGGCGTGTTCAACAGTTCGGTAAAGAACGCCAGAGATTCCTTGCGCATTGGCATTAGTTTGGCACGACGGTTGGCATCAGAAAGCCCGGAGGCAGGACGCTTCCGGGCTCTCGTGCGGTTGCTATCGTTTGCGACGAACGAGCAGCATTCCGAGACCGACTGCAAGCGCGACAATGGCGCCAGGCTCTGGCACTGGGTTGTACTCGAGGTCGTCACTCATAATAAAGCCTCCCCATTGGTTGTTGGCGACAATTTCAATGCGCTTGATTCCGCCCGCAAACTCCCATCCGTCCCACTGCCATTGACCACCCATTGGGGCGGCGATTGCCATGGGACCACCGATCTGGGCGTTCGCAGCGTCGAAGAACGTGGCCGTTGCCCCGGCTGCATCGGCGTTGGTGCCGAAATACGCGCCAAATTGAAACGCCGGAGTGTTAAAAATGAACTGGTAGTTCACGCCGGCGCCGCCCATGAATAGGGCTCCGCCATGCGGGAAAATGGTCGAAAAGAAGCCCCAACCTGTCGTGACGTGGAGCCCCTGGCCGGCGCCGAGTTGGTCGGCGGTGCCGGCACCACCGAGAATGGATAACTGAGGTTGGAACTGGCCACTTTGAGTGGTTTCCCATCCCTCCTGCAACGCCCCAGCGAAAGGGCCGATCGGTGTCACCTGCGCGAAGGCAGCCGCGGGCACAATCACGCAGACAAACGCGAATAATCGTGTGGATTTCATTCTCTTTCTCTTTCTCCTATTCCAAAAGTGAGGGTCGCTGCCGTCGGCACGTGCCGACGAACTGACCGTCCTGAAGCACGGTTCGCCGTCCCTAAAACATCTCCTGCAAGATTCACCGGAATCTTACGCTTTCGAGGTCGTAGGGTCGATCATTCTCGATACCTCCGAAACGCTATCGGCCGGGAACCCGCCGCGTGTGGCGTGCTCCCGGACGGACGCTTCGTCGGGCGAGAGGTACACGCAGTAGATCTTGTCCTGCGTCACGTAGCTGTGGACCCACTGAACATTCGGCAGCCCTTCAAGGACCGCGCACGACTTCTGGGCGATCCCCGTCAGCTCGGCTTGCGAAAAGGAGCCGGCGTCGGGAATGGTTCTTTCGATTACATATTTAGGCAAGTCAATGACCTCCGTCCATGGGAAAGTACCCTGTTGGCGCCGAGAATTCAACCTTTCAGCTTGCGAATCTTGTCGACCTCGTCCATCTGAGCCAGCTCCACGAGGTCCTTTGCATTGCAGCTTCCCATCACGATCTTTAGACCGTCGTCCCGAAAGTCCACCTTAAGACCCAGCTTCGTCAACTTTTCGCTGACAGCCTTATCGACTTTATTGAGCCAAATCTGGATGTCGACCCTCCCCTTAGCGTCTCGCAGCTGCTTCTCGACGCGCGTTTCGTAGCGGAATGTCCGTTTCTCCGCCGGAGACAAGTTGGCATCGCTCGTTCCGCGAACGATAATCGAGTTGACGGTCGGGTCGTTCGCAACGGCCCCGTATCCCTCGAGAGCTAGTGCACGCGTCCTCGTAAGCGACTCTGCTGCGCCCCCACCACCGATCGCTCCGCCGGTCGACATCACCATCGGAGCGCTGGGCATCCCCTTTGCCTTGTCATAAATACCCTCGTAGCTGACGCCGTCCGCCATTTCGATAGGAACTGAAACCGTTCGCTGCTTGCCGCCGACGTTCACTATTCGCTTCTCGACGGCGACGAACGACGTGTACTGTGTCATGATTCCGAATTCCAGGGCAACGTCGATAATCTGATCTACCGATGCGCGGTCGGCCTCCGGAAGATAAGCGGCAAGAAAATTGTGCCGGGTCAACTCGTCGACCTTACGCCTCGCCCAAATTGACTCTAAGGCCGGAGCATTCGTGTGCGCAGGAAAGGTTACGTCGATCGTTTTCGACCACGGGCGACCGCCCAGTTTCCCGCTCAAAGTCACTCGCCCGGTGCCGGGTGTTGCGTAACGTCCAGTAATGACAACCGGCTTTTCGCTAAACACATCTGGAATCGCTTGAGGCAGTGCGCTTTCAATCTGGACACCTTCGAAAGTAACTTGCACGTCCGTGAGAACCGGAGAACTGGATCGGGCAACGAACCGTCCAACCGCGCCGTCGGCCGCCTCCGCAAGAGTTACGATTTCCACGTCGCCTTTTCCGGCGATCGACATTTCTTCTACCAAATATCGGTTGACCGAGTTACCGATCCCGAACGTAAACATACGAGCGTGGTCGCGCTGCTTTTGAACCGTGTCTAAAATTGCTGCCTCATCACCCACATATCCGTCGGTATTAAATACGACGAGACGCAAACGGTCAGGATCGTTCTGCCCGTCGAGCGCGGCGATCACACCTTCCCGAATATGCGTGCCTCCGTTCGCTTGCATGCCTGCAATAAACTTCGTCGCTTCCGCAACGTTTTCCGGAGTATTGAGTCGAGGCTCTGCCCAAAGCGCACGCACCGACGTGTTGAATCCCATCACATTAAAAGTATCAGCCGATCGTAAGGACTTTATAAGTTTGAGCGTCAGCTCTTTGGATTTTTCGATCGGGAATCCAGATTGACTCCCGCTCTGATCCATCACAAAAATGATCTCGCGAGGAGTGATCTGAACCTCCGTTGGCCGCTGTGGTGGCATGAGGAACAGCGAGAAAAAGCCGCCCTTGTCCCCCATGTGCGCAATGAAGCCGTCTTGAACCGTGTCGGTCGTGGTTCTGTACCTAAGAATAAAGTCCTTATTGGGGATTTCGTCAGCTTTCGCGAGCGAAATACGCATACGGTTATCGCCCGCACGCGTTGCTCTGACACCGTGCAGAATCGACTTGTATTCCTGAATCGGGGCGCCGGCATCGAGATTTACGGTGAGGTCGATGTTCGTACCTGTTCTCTTGCCCTCAGGAGTTATGGGCGGAGAAATCTTTTCAGGATCGGGGGCGTTGCCTAAGTATCTTGGACCTACCACCATGGGAAAAGTAAATTCGAATTCGCCTTCTTCGAATTTTAGGATTTGCACGTAACTGATCGTGATCTTTATCGTCGCTCCCGGCGTAATATTGGCAACCGATTGCGTGAAGATATTTGGTCGTTCCTGGTCAAGGAGCGCGGCATTTTGGCCGGCATTCTTCGCGGCCTCATAAACCATACGCGCATCTTCCCTGCGCATGATTTCGCCCTCTACCATGCGGCTCCCTATTTGCATTTGCATACGGTCCACCGCGGCATCGTTGGGCAGTGGAAAAGTATAAATCGCCTCGATCACTTCGCGACTCGGATTCTTGAAAGTCTGCGTAACGTTCACCCGCGCCCCGAAACCGGATACATCCGCCACAACCGATGTGCGCTCTAGCGGGCAGAGGCTGCCCACCCTGCCGTCCTTCCCAATCATTGCGAGTTGCCCGGGTGCCGGGTCGTTTTGGGCGCGTGCGGGCGCCTGGCCGCTGCTAAGCAGCGCGATCGTCATTAGTGCCGTTGTGAACATTCCTACCCCTCCGATGAGTCTCGTCTGCATGTTAGATGAGTGACATTCCGAATCCGTTTCGTTCAGATCAACTCGCTGCCGGGAGGTGATTTTCTAGTTAAGGCGGAACTCGATTACGCCTGCCGTGAAGTAACATTCGTTCATGTCTACATCTATGGATGATCACGCTTTAGCCGCGGGCCGCGCCTTTCCGTGGCACGAGCTCTATGTGCCCGACGTTCAAGCCGGCCTCGACTTCTATACCAACGCCCTCGGCATGGGTACGCAGGATATGGATGCCGGGCCGATGGGCACCTACAAAATGCTCACTGTAAACGGCACGGCTGTCGCAGGCTCGATGAGCACGACCGGGCCGGAAATGGCCAGCCACAATGTGCCTCCACATTGGGCGGTCTACATGTCCGTCGACGACGTCGATGCCCGATTGGAAAAGGTCAAGGAGCACGGGGGCACCGTCGTCGTGGAGCCCATGGATATCCCCGATGTTGGCCGTATGGCACTCATTGCCGATCCACAGGGAGCACATGTCTGGCTCTACAAGTCAGCCGACATGGGATAAGCAATCCATGGATCCCTCGCCGATGGCGGGGGATCCGAAATCCCTGGTCACGGATACACAAAGGGAGGCAGCAAGTCCATCCGCACGTGATCGATGCGGATATTCCAAGGAAAGGCGAAGACCGGGCCGGTCTGTTTCCAGGTCGCCCGCAGCCGGACTCTGCGCGTACCCGCCTCAAGATATCTGTTCAGATTCGTATCCAGATTCAGTTGAACAACAGAATCTGAAAGCGTCGTCGGGCGAGCATCGATTTCATCCCATTGCGCCGTTTGATAGTTCCGCAAATAGAGCTGCTGATTCAGGTTGGACGTGGACGCGCCGGCCTCGAATGTGACGTTCAGCTTAGAGAGCTGAGTCCTCGGGCACGTGACATCGAACGTCAGCTCGACCGGGGCTTGCGACGACGAAAACGTGATCCCCGGCCGGTAGCGAAGGTACGTTTCGTCGCTTTGCTGCAACTCGCTGAGCCCTCCCGAAACGTGGATTCCACGAACGGCTGCAAAGGCCTCCAAGAGCTGATTCGTGAACGCCTGCGTAATCGCATATATGCCGCTTCCGGCAACGTATATCGTACCGTCGGCTCCCATCGACATCTCGCCGCGACCCTCTGTAGCGGGTACTACCACCGCCCAAATCAGTTGGCCCGAAGGACTAATGCAGTAGAGGCGGCCCACCCTATCATGGATGTAAACTCGTCCGTCGCTCCCAACGATGGGTGCCTGTCGAAAGTCGTTCGAACCGGTGTAAGACCAGAGCCGGGCGCCGGTAGCCACGTCCAGGCAATAGAGCCGCCGATCGTAACCGCCGATATACGCTCTTCCGTCTGAGCTGAAGGCTGGTGGAGCCTTTACCTGACCTAGTGTCAACCACGACCACTTAAATGTTCCATTTGGGTTCAGCGCGAACACCGTGCCTCCGTCGCAACCGAAAATGATCGTTCCATCTTCAGCAACGCCAGGCCCTCCCACATTGCTGCCGGCGTTGAAGGCCCAGTCTTGGATACCGGTTCCGTAGAAGAGCGCCGAGATCGTGTTGGCGTGCCCGACGATCACCCGAGAGTCGTCTCGCGTGAACACGATCGTTTGATTCGCTTGGCCGAGGCCGGTCTTCGTCCAGACGGGCAGGCCGTTTGCGTCGTCAATTCTCCATGCGTTGCCGGTGGTGGACGGGATAACGACGTCGCCATCGGGGCCGATCGTCGGAGATGCGCTTTCGAAGTCCCCTCCTGAAATGGAATTCGTGAGGAAGGTCCAGTCGTAATCCATGATTGTTGGGTCGATTGCAAATAGCCTTCCTCCCGGAGCCGATGTCGTGAAATACACTCGGCCGCTTTCACCGATCGCCGCCAGACTGTGAATGAAGTTTAGCGCCTCGAAACTGCCCTCGGTCGCGCCCGTAGCAGTGCTGAACTTGGTGAACAGCGACGGGATCCATGCGCCGAAGAAAGCGGCGCCGTCTTGCCGTATCGCCGGCGCGTGGCTCACCAGATCGCCTGCGACTCGGTATTTGATCCACGGGGCGATTTGCGTCGATGGGTCGGGCCCCACGAGCGCTCTGCCCGTTCCCCACCGATCCTGCCGCTCCATGGGCCAGGGCCCAACTTGCGCCATCCCCGAGGCCGCGATCGAAAGCAATGCTAACAGAATTGAAAACGTTCTCACTGTTTGTTCCTCGCTTCGTAATGTACCCGCATGGCCTGCGCTGAGTGATTAGCATGGATCCCCGCACCGAGCTTTGCGTTGCATGCTTCGAAGCAAGCACTTAGTCCTTTTCCGCAGGTTATTGAACTGAGGCGTCGAACTCTGTCGCCACATGAATGTCGGTGATCGAGTTCTTGCCCAATGGCCCGCGGAAGTGGGGTGGTGGTATCCGGGGACAATCGTCAGCACGAATGGTGATACTTTCGAAGTGCAATACGATGACGGCGACCGGACAACACTAAATTCCTCGCAGATAAAACCGCTGCAAATCACCGCCGGATCGCGTGTCTACGGGAGGTGGCAAGCCGGCGCACAGTACTATCCCGGCAAAGTTTCCACCGCCGCGGGCGAAGCGATTCATATCGACTACGACGATGGCGACAAGGAAAGCACAACAGTCAGCATGGTCCGCATTAATCAGCGGGATATGTAGGCTCATGCAAGTAACCGCTGCTCGTCGCTTCTTTGATTAATACAGAACGCACATGGAGCTCTGTCGTATCGCCGCGTAGGCTAGGAAGACTGCGCTCAATTTCCCCTACACGTTCCGGCGCAATCGATGCCGGAGTTAGGATGTCGGCATAAATCATTTGTTTGTTCGTCGCTGGCACAATTCTTACTTCGGCGAGCGTCGAGCCCGGATGTGCTTCCAATGAGCTCCGAATGGACGACTCCACTCGCTGCTTAAAATCCAATTCCTCGATGGCGACCTTGAAGTTGTAACCGAGAAATGTAGCCAAACCCACTAACAGCACGAGGGACAACGCGTTTCGCTGTAATACGTCTTTACGGTCTTCGGCGTCATCGAGCCTGGCGTGAAATCCAGCGATGAAAAACACCACAGCAGCAGCAAACTGAATCGCGACGAGGTTGGTGAGAAACAACAGCGCCGCGCCAATGGCCATCTGTTCTTCGCCTCGGGCGAGTAATAGTCCACTTGCAGCCAAGGGAGGCAGCAGCGAAGTCGTGATCGCCACGCCGACGATCGCCTGCGAAACTTTGCTCGACGTCGCCGCGTACGCGCCGGCCGCTCCGGCGGCCAACGCCACAGCAAGGTCCATGATCGTCGGGCTGACCCTGGTTAGTATTTCGGCTCCGGCCGGCACCAGGCGATGCATTGCGCCGATGCCGATCGAGATCGCCAGGATCAGTGCGATCCCTACCGCCTCGCTAACCAGGCTTCGCCGGAGCAGTCGCAGGTCGCCGTCGTTGAGGGCAAGCGATATCCCCATGATCGGCCCAAGCTCCTGAGCGAGCACAACGGATCCTATGACCGTAGCAGGGCTATTCAGCAGAAGACCGTAGGCGGCGATCACTGCCGCAAGCCCGTTGAGAATGAAAAAACGAGACGAAAGCCGACTTCCGCCACGAATCTCCGCCCTCAGCGCCCGGCGTCGCTCGATTACAAGTTGTGCCTGCTCGGGCATGTCTTTCGAAGTTTACCGAGGCGGTAGGATTTACGGGTTACAAAGCTAATGTCATTTAACGTAGGACCCATTTGCGTCGATCCGCCGGTGCTTCTTGCTCCGATGGAGGATGTTACGAACGCGGCGTTCCGTAGCATCACCAAGGCAGTCGCCAAGCCCGGGCTTATGTTCACCGAGTTCGTCAGCGCGATGGCGATCCATCACGGCGCGAAACGGACTCTCAAAAAAATGGCGGTCTCTGAGACTGAACGGCCGCTCGGAATCCAGATTTTCGGTGGAGACCCGGAAATCATGGCTAACACCGCACGCCTCTGCGAAGAACTTGGCGCCGACATTGTAGATATCAACATGGGATGCTGGGTTCCGAAAGTTTGCAAAACCGGAAGCGGCGCAGCATTATTAAAGGATCCCGATCACGCGGCGAAAATCGTAAAAGCTGTGGTTGATGCCGTCAGCATCCCAGTAACGGTGAAAGTCCGCGCAGGGTGGACATACGAATTGTTCGCTGCGCCGGATTTGGCAAAACGCTTTCAAGACGCCGGCGCACAAATGTTAACGCTGCACGCTCGCTTCGCAAAACAGGGCTTCGAAGGCAAAGCGGATTGGAAGCTCATCGAACAATTGCGCGAAGCTGTCACAGTTCCGCTCATCGGAAACGGCGACATTCGAACCCCGGATGACGCATTGAAAATGAAAAGAGAAACCGGCTGCGACGGTGTAATGGTTGGCCGCGCGGCAATCAGCAACCCATGGAAGCTGAGGCAGATTGTCGACGCCGTCGCCGGCCGTCCGATCAGCGCCGACCCCACACTGCACGAGCGCATTGACATGGCGCTTTTACACCTACGCCGACATATCGACAACGAAATGAGAGATGACGACAGTCGCGGAGAAACTCCGGCGATAAGATCGCTGCGCGGTCAGATACCGATTTATATCAAAGGCGTTCCTGGAGCAGCGGTTATTCGAAACGAGATCGTACGAGCGGAAACCTACGCCGAAATCGAGAGCCGCCTCCGCCTATTCGAGAGGGAGGCGGCTCGATTCGCTGTTACGGCATAAGCCGAACGAATATCTTATCTTGTTGGCCAATCCACGGGAATCCAAAAACTGGGCCGCCGATACGGTATGAAATCCGAGCTCTAATTAGCCCTGTAACCGGATTGATGTAGTTCGCAAAATTGATAACAGGCACCGTGACAAGTGTCTCGCTCGTACTGCTCGAAGTGTACGGAACAACCACAACGTAAATGTTCGATTGATTCATCAGCGAAATCTGCCGATGAAGCCCGGCGGAAGACGCGAAGCCTTCGATATTAAAACTCATTGCTGTAGGATTCACGAATGGCGCAAAGAAATCCAAGTCGAATTCGGCAGGGGGTTGCGACGGGCTGAAAACGATTCCGGGACGCCACTGCATGCGAATGTTGTCTGAGAAAAACAGGTTCTGCAAAGTTCCGGTTTCGTTGCCTCGAATCTTGGTAAGAACTTCCGGCTGCAGATCGGCCTTGTTCGAGGCCTCGATGTTGTCTAGCCCCAAGACGCCCTCGATAGGATCGGGCAAATGCGATGGATCTCCTGAATCGTGGCGGAACAGCAACGTCGGCACGTCCGAGAGCATTTCGGTGTACGTCATCGTTCCCGCAGTACGAACGAGGTCCGACGCTCGCACCGGGAACGACGCCTTGTACCACTTTCCGTCAGCAGGCAACATAAACGCTCTTGTGGAGGTAAACCGATTAGACTGGCCCAGCGTAAAAACGAGCCTGATTTCGAGCGGGTTTTCGCCCTCGTTTCGGAGGTGTGCTTCGACTACGGTCACACCGGCAGCGATCCAGTTGCCGGTCCACTGCACATCGTTCGCCATACCCAGGTTCGTGGTAGGAGTCGATGTGAGCCTGATGTAGTTGTCGTCTATGCCGCGCGGCCCGCCGGTTGCTACGTTAACTGGAGAAGCCCCACCGCGCCAGTTTTGTAGCGTGCCGTCTTCGAAATCGTCGACCTGCCCTAAGGTAATTGCCGACCCCGAGACGACGGACCCAAGAATTGCGGCAAACAGTAGTAATCGTTTCATCGGATAATTATAGGCGATGGTCGCGACGGCGAGCCCGGCCATCTTTCCGATCGTCTAATTGATCGCCCAACCGCCGAGATCGATTCGTTGCAACCACGGTTTAGTCTATGGACACGAACAGCCAGTCGGCTAAGTAGGCAGCGTTCACATTTCCGAGCAGCGCGCGATGCACCACGATGGCCCGATCGAGAAGACCATGCCAGCGCACCGAATGAGCCGCCCGCGCGCCGGCGACATTCGCGAACATCCGCACGAACTCTGCCTTTCTGAGGCGGTCTTCCCCAGATTCTCGCTCTCTCAGATCGGACCACTCACCGGCGAGTTCGACGAAGGTGTCCGCCAACGATAATGCTTCGACGCGTTGTGCGCCCTCGCAACGCGCCGTGAATGTCTCCAAATCGCCTCTGAACCCGGAAAGTGCCGCCGAGTCCATGCGGCCGAAAACTTCGGAGCTTCCGCCCGAAAGCTCGGCAGCAAAACCGGGCGGCAACGCTTCCGAGCCGCATGGGATCAAGACGCAACGAGATCGGATCGTCGGCAGAATTCTGCCCGATGCCGACGTCGTCAGCACGAAGCGCGCCCGCTCGGAAGGCTCTTCTATTGTTTTCAACAGGGCGTTTGCCGCATCGTTGGTCAGCCTGTCTGCGCGCTCGATCCACACAACCCGGTTGCGTCCCAGCGCCGGCGGCGATTGTAAGAAGCTCCTGACATTCGGCTCAGCAACAACTGGGTCTTCGGAGACCTGCCGAAGGCGAATAAGGTCCTGCGGGCCGCCCGGTGACAGGTGCAGGAAGTCTGCGGACGCGTCGCGATCGAATGCCCCGCACGCCCTGCATGCGCCGCAAGCGGAGCCGTTGTCTGGCTCTAAACAATGCCACGACCGCGCCAAGCTACGGGCTTCGATCGACTGGTCCCCACCTTCGTCTCCGACGAGGAGCGCGGCAACGGACGACTCCGACGCCGACAGCCTTCTGACAGCGTCAGAAGCGCTCGAACTGCTCGACATCTAACACAAATGCAATGGCGCCACCGACGGGCACCTTGATCGGGTTTGGCACGAAGGGGCCGACCGGCGTGGCGTCCGGCGGCAAAACATTGACAAGCTGCTCGCGCATTTGGCAGTTCTGTTGGATGAGGCGCAGGAGGGTCTCTTTTTCCGATTCGTCGGTACCGACGAGGAAAGTCGTGTTCCCTTCTTTCAGAAATCCACCCGTGGAGCCGATGATCGTGAACTTGAATCCGTTGCGGATCAAATCTTCGACCACACGGCCTTTGTCTCGATTGTGCACAACGGCGACGACAAGTTTCAAAGTTTGGTGCGGACCTCGGGGATATTATGCTCCGATAGCGCGAAGACGGCATCTTCGAGAACCTTGGAAGGTACTCCTTCGCCGTCTATTATTCGAAATCGGTCGGGTTCGAGCCGAGCTTCGGCGAGGAACCCTTCGCGCACGCGACGATGAAATTCGATCGGCTCCCGGTCGAGCCTGTCGTTCTGGACCCGCGACGGTGCACCGCCATCGAACAGGTCATTCGAGCCGATCCGGGCGAGCGCAGCCTCCACCGGCAGGTCGAGAACGAGCGTCAGGTCCGGCATCAATCCGCTTGTCGCAATCTTGTTCAGCTTGCGCAGGAGGCCTATATCCAGGTCGCGGCCATAGCCCTGATAGACGATGGTCGAATCGACGAACCGATCGCATATCACCCAGTCGCCGCGCTCCAAAGCGGGTCGAATAAACTGCTCTACGTGCTGGCGACGGTCGGCTAAGAACAGAAACACTTCAGTCCAGGAATCGATATCGACGCCTTCCAGGAGAATCTGCCTGATCTGCGGGCCCACGGGGCCGTCGCCGGGCTCACGGGTGAGAACGACCTGGTGTCCCTTTAGCGTAAGTTCGCTGTGAAGGCCCCGCGCAAGCGTGCTCTTGCCGGCGCCGTCCGGCCCTTCGATTGAAATGAACTTGCCCGCCATATTCGCACGGCGATGTTACCGCCGCAGGTCCATCAGCAGGCGCAAAACGTACCAGAACAGGAGCGCGATCGCCGCAAACAGTTCCAGCGAAGCCGCCACGTACTGTGTGGACGTGTATTTGTGCAGCACTTTCGACGTGCTGTACAAAATCGCCCCGCATGCGAACAAGATCATCAGCACGCTGAACCAGGTGCCCAAGTTGAAGCCGAAAATCGCCCCCGCTACGATCGTGCCGAGCGCGAGGAGGCCGACGACCGCGAGGCCCGGCCCAAGAAACGAAAAGTCTTTCTTCGTGCTGAACACGTAAAACGTGAGAGCCGCGAAGCCGAGGCCGGTGAGGATGGTCGCCTGCGGAAGAACCCCCGGATACAAGTCGTGTGCGATCAGAATAATCGGCGAAAATATCAGCGCCTCAGCGACGACGTAAAGCCCGAGCCCCACGTAAGCGATGCCCGTATTGGCGGTTGCCGCCATAGCGCTCGCCATCCACCCGACGACCATAAACCCGCCCAGCACGAGCAGCCAGCCGTACTGGCTCTCGCCGATCATCGCGAGGATTCTTTCGCCGATGCCGACTCTATAGAATGCCCACGACAGCAGCACGAACGCAAGCGCCGCGAACAGCAAATGCGCGTAGGTCCTGCGGATAAATGTCATCCGCTCTGTGACCGGCGCCTCCGCCACGTTGCCCTGAATCCAAGTGGTATCGCTCATGGTTCTCTCAATTGTTGGACGTTTGTAGGTACCGGTGAAGTGTCAAACCGCCGAGGCAGGCCGCCCGTGTCTACCCTAAAGCGCATCTCTGCTCAGACCTTGCCCGCGGGGGCTGCCCAGGCCAGGAACGTGAGCCCTACGACGTAGGTGACCACGGAGGCCACAACCGCGTACTTATGCTTTTCGAGGTGCACCTCTTTGAATATGAAAACTCCCCATGCCATAGCGACGAGCGTGCCCAAATTGGAAACCGGCCACGAAATCGACATTGGAATGTATAGCATTGCAAGCGCGCCGACGATCTGGCCGGAAGTCCATATCCCTCCCGCCGAAATTGCCAGGCCGAACTCTCGTATGCCCGGAAAACTCGGAAACAACTTTCTGCGCCTTATCGCAAAAACAACGACGGTAGATAGCAGCACGCCGATTCCCAGCCAGGCACACGCGGTAAACGCGCCGACATCGTGCTGGAACAGCCACTTAAGCGGCACCGAGTAAGCCCCATAAAAGAAGGCTGCTCCAATCGAATATGAAACGCCTTTGGCGAAACTCCGCTTCTTCTCCTCTTTCGTGCTGGATATGTCGAAGGCGTGCGCGCGCTCGTGATCGTGGGCGCCCGCACGGCCGATGAGGAACGCGGCCAGGATCATCAACGCCACGCCTCCAATCGTTAGAAACAATTCACGCGGCTGCGAAACAACGTATTCGTGAAAAATCACGATGCCGTAGAAAGCCGCGAATGCGGGCGCAAGGTTTTTAACCGGTGTGCTCCGCGTTACACCGACATAATCCACCGCCGCGCTGTAACTCATGCTCCCGAAAGTCCATAACACGCCGCATGAAATCGCGATCCAGGCCGCGAGCGGAGAAATAAATAATGGTGATCCTGCGACTAAATTAACAATCAGCATTGAGGGCGCAATTGCGACCGCCACCCAAAACTGATAATCGAGGACGGAAAGTTTGCTGAGCTTTCTTGGGAGGATGTATGCGCCGAAGGATAAAGAGCAGAGAACGGCTAACGAAAAGCCGATGTCGGCATCCGTCACTCCCAGTCGCTCCAATCCCCAAGGTAGAGCGCCTCCTCTTCGATTTCCACTCCGAATTTATTCATCACGCGCTCCTTCGCCAGTTTTGCGAGCAAACGAATATCCCACGCTCTCGCGCCACCGAGGTTGCAGATAAAATTCGCGTGCCGCTCGGAGATACGCGCCCTGCCGATCGTGGTTCCTTTGAGCCCGCACTGTTCGATTAACACAGCACTCGGCACAACACCTTTCTCCCGAAGCGTTGCCGAAAGGTCGGGAACGCGTTGAGCAAGATTGTAATCTCGCACGTTTTTGAAAAACGACCCTGCGCTTGGATGTGGCGGCTGTTTCGAAATGCGCTGCCGTTGCAAATCGCGCGCTTTGTCGTAAATTTCTTTCGGATTTTTCGGCGTGAGCTGCATTTTCACCGAGAGCAAGGCTATCGCTGGGGGATCGGGGCGACGAAGAATCGAATCTCGGTACTGAAATTCCAGGTAGTGCGGATCTTCCCAACGGCGTTTGCCGTCACGCACAATTTCCACCGTGGTAAGAAAGTCGCCGATGGACGCCTGGTACGCGCCCGCGTTGGATACAAGCGCACCGCCCAACGTGCCCGGAATTCCCACGGCAAATTCCAGCCCCGACAAACCCGCTTGACCGGCTTTCATGGACACGTCCTGAAACCAACATCCGCACTCAACGTACGATTCACCCGCGGAGAAATTGGCGGTTCGACAGTGATTGACGAGCACGAGCCCGTCGTAGCCTTTGTCACTTGGCAGAATGTTGCTCCCGCTCCCCAAGATCACGTGTCGGAGGCTGCGCGTCTGCGACTCTGCTGCGGCCTGCGCAAATAGGTCTACATCGTGAATGTCTGCCAAGTAAGCTGCCCTTCCTCCTGCCATCAAAGTCGTGTACGTTGCAAACGAAACATCGCGCTTAATATTTAGGTTGGGCAGGTCCGCCGCCAATTTCTCGATGGATTCGTTCACTTTTGCACCGGGCCGAATTTGTCCTTCGGCTTAGAAATGTTCGGTTCTAAAACGTAATTTGGAAGCATTGCCTCCGGCGTCAACAATTCCATTTCAGAGAATAACAACGCCGCATTTTCCGCTGCTGGAAAATCTGCATGATCGCCCCCATACTTTTTCGCGGCGACCACGCGTGGATGATCGAATGGCAACTCGTCGGTGCCGTCCTGATCTCGCACCAAATACATTCCCTTGCGAGACGGGACCGCGGCCGCAGAACGGTTGATTAAGTCGAACGCGCTAAATCCGGCGACTCTTGTGCCGAGAGCAAACGCCAACGTTTTCGCAATCGTTACGCCCACTTTGACACCGGTAAACGATCCCGGCCCCAAGTCAGCCGCCCAGACTTCAACGTCGCCTTTTGTAATGCCGGCACCTGCCAACGCTGCAGCCAAAAGCCTCATGGTCGCTCCGCTCGCGCGCATCGGCGCGTTCTCCGAAAGGGCTGCCAAAACGAGGTCGTTATCGAATACTGCAACCGACGTGACGGGTGAGCTCGTTCCGATCATTACCCAAATCATGTCAGTACAGCCTCGCGGCCCGTCGCCGCGAATCGCAACTCCACCAGCTTTGTTGGCGTGATGAGTTCTCCTGCTCGCTCGATCCATTCGATGAGCAACGCGTGGCCGGACATGTAATCACGCAATCCTAAATCGATCACCTCTTTCTCATTTGTCAGCCTATATAAATCGACATGGCAAACGGGGGGATCGGTGTCGTATTCCTGAACGAGCGTAAACGTGGGGGACCGAACCTCCTCCGAATAGCCGAGCGCCCGCAGTAGCCCGCGAACCAGAGTCGTCTTCCCGGTGCCGAGGTCGCCCCGCAAGCCGATGATGTCGCCCGGGCCGATTTCGCGGGCGAGGCTCGCGCCCAGGGCGAGTGTGTCGGTTTCGGTCGGCAGGTGCACTTGCGTCATTTTGGCACGACCCCGAAACCTCGATTTAGGCTAAAATCGTGTGCCGCCTTATGCCGAAACTTACTTTTTTGCCTTTTAACGTCGGCGAGCCGCTCCGCCCAGCCTTAGGACGCCAACTCGCGAACTTTCTCTCGGAAGCCTACAAGACCCAGCCCGAGGTCGAGACCAATTTCGTCAGCTTTCTTACCCAGGTGGGATCGGCTTCGGAGCCCGCCCAAGCCTTCGTCAATCTCGGGAGCGAGCTGAACCCGACAGAATTTGTCGAAAACATCCTGCAGCAATCGGGCGCGGACTTCGCCATCGATGGCACGCTGAACCCGGCAGATGGAGGAGATTCGCTAACATTGCGCATCAGCAAGCCGGGCACCACCGGAGCCCACGTCGCAGAGAAAACCTACACTGCCGCCGAGACGTTCGACGTCGTCCGCTGGCTCGTCTCGGAAGTCGCCAAGGGATGCGAAATCAGGCTTCTTCCGGAGTTCGCCGAGAAGATGGAGTTCGGCACCGACAGTTCCGAATCGTTCCAGAAGTTCATGCTTGGATTCGATGCGGTCAATTACGTTGGCCAGGCGGGAAGGCAAGTAGCAAAGGAATTTGATGTGAGCGCAGCGTTCGATGATTTGGCAGCAGCCATTGAAGCTGACCCTGATTTCCTCGGGCCATACGACGCCTCTCTCCAACTCGCTGCCCTCAGCGCACAAAACAACGTGGGAACGCCGGAGCTAATCGAAGCAAAGCTGAACCGGCTGCTAGAGCTGATACCCGACGATTACCGAGCACAGTTCGCCCTCGGTGATATTTATCAGGGCACGGGCAGGCCGCAGGATTCGATGAAGGCGTACGAAAAAGCCATCCGATTGATGGAAACTCAGCACGCCGAGAAGAGCAAGGCGCATGAAGCTGACAAAGAGGTCTTTGTTCCTGCGCTCGATCCCGGCTTGTATACGCGACTGGGCATCATCCAGCAGCAAACCGGAATGCTGGCCAATGCAGAGCGGTCATTCCGCAAGGCGCTGGAGCTCGAAGGTCCCGATAAGCCGACAATGCAGTTTATGACGCCTCTCTTAGCGAATACAAATCGGGGCCACGAAATTCCGAAGATGTGGAAAGAGGTGTTGAACGAAAACCCGACAAATCCCGAAGCATGGGGCAGGTACGCGGTGTCGCTCGTGATGGCCCAGAAAACAGACGAAGCGCGAAAAGCCTTCGAGGAAGCTCTCGAAAAGACGGACAATCACGTTTTAATTAAGCGACACTTCGCTCCGTTTTTGGCTCACAACGGCGACGCCGACCGGTCAATGGATTTTTACGAAGAGGTCCTGGAGGTCGCACCCAACGACGTGCCCGTGCTGGTTGAATATTCGCAAGTTCTCGACAACGCCGGGCGAACGCACGAAGTGCCGGATGTTTTGAAAACGCTCCTCGCCGTCGACAACCTCGAGCCCGATCTCAAGGCGCAGGCCGGTGCTCGCCTCTTCGAGATCGAGCAGCCGAAGCGAGTGGAAGCGATCATGAAAGCACAGCAGAGCATGGAGCGGGAAGACCACCAAGCTGCCATCGCCGATCTTGAGCCGATCGCCCAATGGATGCCCGAATATTGGAAAGTGTGGGCGATGCTATCGACCCTCTACAACCGAGTGCAGCGGTTCTCTGACGCGGAGAATGCGGCTCGCAGGGTGATGGAAATCTTCCCCGGCTGCGAACCCGCCTACAATGAATTGGCAGGGGCTTTGGCGGGACAAGGCAAAACCGAGGAAGCCTACACGTTCCTAAATCAAGCCCTTCAGGCGAGGCCGCAATCTGCCACGATTGCGCTCAGCCTGGCCATGGCTGCCAAGCAAACCGGCCGTGGCGAGGAGGCCGCCAACTTGGCCCGCCAACTCCGCGAAGCCGCCGGCCCGGGCAACGTGGAAATCGAACGCGTCCTTTCGGAAATCGAACGCCCCTGACACGCGGACCGCGCAAGTCAGTCTGCATTACGAAGAATGATTAGTTCTGCTGTCTTTATCCTCGCAGCTGCGGCTGCTCAAGGTGAAGTCGGCCGCGATCTTAGCCGGCTCGATCCAGTGTATGCGGATCCGGCCGGTTTCATCTCCAAAGAAGGAGAACGGATACGGCTCGGGTCGTATATGCCCCCGCCCGATCGCCTAGAGGAACTGCTAAGCCTCGGCGTGAAGCTGTTCGTTAGTGAGACCGACAGGCTCGGTCCGCCTGATGCCGGCGCAGGCGCCTATTCGATGGTCAATCTCGCTGCGCAACGAAGCGCCGCGGAAGCCGCCGGCGCAAGATGGGGCATCGACCTCTACTCCAGCTTCACAACTTTCGACGAATCCACGACTGTAGGAGCGGGGACAGTCGAAGTGCGGTCGGGCGAGAAAGTGCTCGCCTGGTCGCCGTGGAATCCGGAGCGAGTTCGATTTACCGCCAATCGATATGGACGAATCAATCGCGCTTTCGAAAACCTGGCGTTTGTTTCAACGGGCATGTTCGGCGAGTTCGGCGACGCCTCGATGTTCAGCGGCCTGATGGCGTTTGCCCCTGATCTTGCGACACGTTGGGAGGCCGCACTTAAAGGAGAGCCGCCTAAGGCAGGCTTCTGGTCCGGCGACCCTCTCGCGCAGGAAAGCTGGAAGCGATCGATAGAAGCGCGTCACGGCTCGGTTGCAAAAGCCTACGCTGCGTGGGGCATGACTCCGGCGGACGCGGAGGCGCTGCCCATTCCGCTCAACGCTTCGTATCCCTATGTTGCCCGCCTCGAGTATCAAGATTGGTACAGGTCTGCCCTGCCGGCTCTTGCTACTTCGCTGGCGGATATTGGCAGCAATATTTTCAAGAAGTCACCGATCGTGATTCCCATAGGGCCTCCGAACGATCTTCCCGAACTCGGGCTTGACATCTTTCGCGTGGCAGACGCAGCAAAAGCGAACGCCGCTGCGCTCAAGGTTACCAATCTGGGCCTGTATGACTTCCCGGAGAACTGGGCAATGTCGCTGGGAAGGATTCGAGGGGCGTCTCGCGCTGCAGGAATTCCACTCGTCGCTGCAAGCCCGTTCGGACCGCCGGAAAGATTCAGCGAGCGAATGTTCGAAGCCCTCGCGCTTGGGGCGACCGCCCTCGTCGACGCGCCCAATGCTTACCTCAGCAATCGCCGCAACCTTGCGGCTATCGACCGCGCCTTGGTGCACGAGCGGCCCCGAACCGACATCGCGATTCTCTACCCCTCCAGTTCCCACGTGCTCACGCCTGGCCGCGCGGCGCCCTTTGCCACCTATCGGGGAGCGATAGAGCTGCGTGATTACACGGATTTCGATGTCCTCGAAGAATCCGCCGTGAAAGCCGGCGCTCTGGAGCCTTACAGGGTGGCGGTCGTTTTCGAAGGGCCGATCTGGCGGCAGGAGACACTGGAGGCCATTCGGCGCTGGGTGGTCGACGGCGGGACTATTGTCGCGCACGATTTCGGCAAGATGGCCGACCCGAGGGGCAACACTTCGGTGTACCAAGACCTCTTCGGTTTTGCCTCGTCACTGCCGCGCGCAGCCCCCACTCTTCGCTGGGATGGGGCCGTACCCTCCAATTACACAATCGATATCGGCTCTTCAGAAGATGAGCCTTTCCTCGCCACCGGCTGGGTGGATTCGGACGGAAAATCCAGGCGGGCGCTCCCCGGCGCGAGCTTGCAGCTGCCGATCGGCGAAGGCGAATCGGTCATCACGGTGACGCTTGCCAAGGCGCCCGCCACGGGGCGCGTGGAGTTTCGGGCGAACGACCGCCTGCTCGCCGGCGTCGGCTCCGATGGGGGCGTGAAGCAGCTTCAGTTCGCTGTCGACAGCGCGTCAGCACGCAATTCGGTCGTTACGATCGTGGCGACCGGTTTCGATGCGAACGCTGAGCTGAGAATCGACACCGTCGAGATAGTCGGCGCGGCGGGTGGGGCTGCCGCCAAGCTTGTTGGCAGATTCGAGGCGCCCGTCGCGGTTGAGACCGTGAAGGCCTGGACCCGCGAACACGGCAAGGGCGCAGCGATCTTCGCGCCCATCCGCCAGGGTGACCGCGAGCAGTTCCTATCGGTTGTGAGGAGCGCCGTGTTTTCACTCACCAAACTGGCGGATGGAAAGCGCGATGCCGCAAAGCACGACAACCGCAGAGATGGCGTATACGTCGTAGACGTTGGTGACCGTCTCGTCCTTTTCAATGCAGCGACAGAAGCGGTGGAGTGGAAGCCGAACGTCGAGGGTGCGGCGGCGATCACGCTGCCGCCGAAGGGTATTCGGTTTTACGAGCGAGACCCGGTCAATGCGCCCACGATCGTGCAGGCGGAAGCTTTTGCCACGGAGGTCGCGCCGGCTGCGGAGTCGCCCGTAGCGTCTCCCGGCGGTTCGTTGTCGGCCGTTCGGGTGGGCGCAAATGCGCCGTTCGAAGTGATTCTCGTTGCTCCCGAAACGCGGACGTATCGGCTTTATGCCCGAACTCTGCGCAACGGTTTGCAAGTGCCGGTTCGGTTCAAGGTCGGCGAAATCGAAGCGGCTCCGGTCGCAGCGGTCGGTTCGGGCGACGTTTATCTGGTCGGCGAATTCACGCTGGAGGCAGGCGAGAATCGCATTCAGATGATTTCCGATAAAACCTTCCTGGCGGACTTCATCGTCGCAACAGCCGAACCCGGCATCATCGGTTTCAAGTTCGCCCCGAAGTTTTAAGAGGATTAGACTTCAAATGAATTTGATTCCGCCCTGTGTTCGAGATGAGGGCTTGGAGCGAGCAGGGTCGCGGCGGAAGCGCCTCTCCAAATGCCCCGCGAATCTCAAAAGCTGTCGTCAAAAAAATCACCCATCATACTGGCACCCAAACGTTGTGAAATTGTTATAATCTAAACATCCCTGCTGTGCACGGGATTGCTTCAAGTTGTTCGGAGCCGACAAGCTTCATGCTTGAGGAGTGTGCTCGGAGTCTGTCGAAGGACGCTGGCTACTTCTGACCCTTTGTTCGGGGTTCCGGAACACTGTCGGCACTCGGCACAAGCGGGGATTTTTATTCCGCCAAGAACGCGTGCGTGGCTGGTGAATCCGCAGGTATTCCGGCCCTTTTCATAGCCGCCTCGACGACTCCCGCAAATAGCGGGTGCGGCCTGTTCGGTCTGCTCTTGAATTCCGGATGCGCTTGGGTTCCGATAAAAAACGGGTGCGATGGTATTTCCACCATTTCTACTAATCGATAATCCGGCGACACGCCGGAGCACACGAGCCCCTTTTCTCCGAACATCTCACGATAGTCGTTGTTGACCTCGAAACGGTGCCGGTGGCGCTCGTCGATTCTATTGGATGCGAAGAGCCTTTCCGCCAGCGTGCCGCGCACGATCGTGCACGGATACGAGCCCAAGCGCATCGTGCCGCCTTTGTTGTCGATTGATTTCTGGTCATCCATTAAATGAATCACCGGATGCGGCGTATCAGGTTGGATCTCAGAGCTGTGCGCCCCTTGAAGGCCGCAAACATTGCGAGCGAACTCAACCACCGCGACCTGCATTCCCAGGCAAATGCCCAAGAACGGCAAGCTGTTTTCGCGCGCATATTTAACGGCTTCCACTTTGCCATCGATGCCGCGCATTCCGAAGCCGGGAGCTACCACCACCGCATCGAGGTCGGCCATTTGTTCGGTGATGCGTGTGGGGTTTTCGTCGAAGTGTGTCGTTTCAAGCCAGCGGATATCGACGCCGACCTGGTTGGCAATCCCGCCATGGGCCAACGCTTCGGCAATCGACTTGTAAGCGTCGCCATTATCGGTATATTTTCCTACCAAACCAATTTTAACGCGACGATCCGGCTGCAGAGCTGCTTCAACGATGTGCCTCCATTCAGAAAGATCTGGTTCATCGACAGGCAAACCGAGCCGGTTGCCGGTAAATTTTCCTACGCCCGCCTTTTCGAATAACAGCGGCACCTCGTAAATCGTGCGCGCATTCAAACTCTCGACGACGGCCTCGGGAACGACGTCGCAAAAGAGTGAAATCTTCTCTTTGGTTTCGTTATCGAGCGGCAGGTCGGTTCGACAAACCAACAAGTCGGGTGCTATGCCAATTTCGCGTAATTTTATGACGCTGTGTTGGGTGGGTTTTGTTTTAACCTCGCCCCAGGGGCCGACTTGAGGCACGAGGGTGACGTGTACATACATCACATTCTCAGCGCCATGTCGCTTCTTAAACTGTCGCGCTGCTTCCAAAAATGGAAGGCTTTCGATATCACCCACGGTTCCGCCGATTTCTGCGAGGACGACGTCGGCATCGGATTCTTCAGCGAGGCGGTCGATCGATTCGCATATCTCGTTCGTTATATGCGGAATAACCTGCACGGTCGCGCCCAAATAATCGCCCCGCCGTTCACGTTCGATCACCCTTCGATAAACCGAGCCGGTAGTGACGCTGCTCAGCTTTGTGCATGCAACGTCGATAAAACGCTCATAGTGGCCGAGGTCGAGATCGGTCTCCGCACCATCGTCTGTGACGAACACCTCTCCGTGCTGATAAGGATTCATCGTGCCTGCGTCGACGTTGACGTAGGGATCGAGCTTGATTGGAGCAACGGTGAGTCCGCGATTGCGCAGGAGCCTTCCGATACTCGCGGACGCGATACCCTTGCCGATTCCGCTTACGACACCACCCGTGACAAAAATAAATTTTCGATTAGCCAATCGTTGTGCCCGGGTAGTAAGTATACCGATTTGAGAACTAACGGGCGGCTACGTCGCGCGAATATTCGAACACTGCTTCGGCGAGGGGATCCCAAAAGTGGTAGCAGCAAGGGAGGTCGTCTCGCTCTACCAGCAGGCGTGCGCTGGACTCGCTGTCATCCGGAATGTTCACGAAGCTGTCGACCTTGGCCGTGAACGCTTCCGCCCACAATATCGCGTTTCGCTCATGGATTTGATAGCACCCGAGGTACCGCAGGTCGCCAATGATCACTCCCCCTTCTTCAAACGCCTCGCGTCGCGCCGCCTCTTCGCCGCTCTCATTGCCCTCTACTCGGCCGCTCGGAATGCACCACCCGCGGCCCGGGATTCGGCAGAGCAGCGCGCGATCCTCATCCCAAACAAAAACCATGGCTGCAAACGGCCGATAAGGCGGGTGCGTGGGGGCCGGGTGAAAGATGAGTTGTCGCCGGCCCCAACGCCCGTTGGGGAATTTCATTTGAGCCAAACCGCCTTACCCACGATGTGATCAAGGCGAACGGGGCCGAAAACGCGGCTATCCTCGCTCGCCATACGATTGTCTCCCAGGACGTACACGGAGTTCGGCGGGACCACAAACATGGGTTCGATCGGGTGTTCGAACGGCCGTTCGTCGGGCCGAACTTCTTCGCCCGCCAAATACGCGACCCGCTTCACGATGAACCCGTTCTCGGTGTCCACTACGACGACATCGCCTTTGGCCGGCTGGCCGATAGCCCACAGAGCCTTACAGACCAGAATCCGCTGCTCCGGACTGAGCGACGGCACCATGCTTTCTCCAGAAATGATCACAAACTGAAAATTGAAAACGAAGAAGGAAAGTGCTAAAAAAATGGCTACCAGACCGAGGAGGATGCCTGGCCTTGCGAGACCCGCCGCCCGCCTCGGAGGGGCGGCCTGAGTGGGCTGGGGTTCGGGCGCCTGATCAGAGTTCATGCCTTCGGTAAAATGGGAGCGTGCCGTCCCGTTTAACGGGAGTTTGCAACTCAATATGATAGCCCAAATCGAGCAGATCGCCGTTTGGATCAGCCTCGGCGGATTCGCCATCACCTGGTTCGTGCTGCTCGCGCTCTGGCTGAGACAGAGCCGGGAGTTGGGCGCCGTTCGTTCCGCTCTGAAGGGCAACAGTGGCCAGCCGCTGGACCAGCTTTTGCTCGACCACGCCGAATCCAAGAGGCGCCTTGAGACGGAGGTGGAGGGCCTTCGTAAAAGGATGGCGGAGGCCGAAGCATGGATGGACAAGGCGGTCGCTTATGCAGCCATCGTGCGCTACGATGCCTTCGACAACGTGGCAGGCAACCAGAGTTTTGCGATCGCGTTCCAAAACAGCAAGGGCGACGGAATCTTACTGAACGCAGTGACGGGCCGCGACCAAGCGCGCATTTACGGCAAAGCCGTTTCCGGCGGTGATGCCGAAAGTGCCTTGACTCCCGAGGAGAAACAAGCAATCGTCAATGCACTTATGAGAGCGAAGGGCTGATTTGGAAAACCGGATCCCAAGCGACATCGCCCTAATCGAGCGCGCTCAGCGCGGCGATCGAGATGCGGTTGACCAACTCGTTCTCAAGTATCAGGCGCGCGCGTATCAGTTTGCGTATCGTCTCACCGGCAATCCTGACGACGCGTCGGACCTTGTGGCCGAAGCGTTCGTGCGCGTTTACACTGCTCTGCCCCGGTTTCGGAAAGACAGCCAGTTCACGACATGGCTTTTTCGTATCGTGACCAACTGCTTTCTGGATCAGAAGAAGAAGCAGTCGCGGCGGCCCACAACACAGTTGGACGACGCCCGCATCGACCCCGACGCGCACTCGACGATCGTCGACCAGGAATCGCCAATCGAGTCTTCCGAACGAGCGGAGCGCGAGCAGGTCATGCAGAGCGCCATCGAAGAGTTGCCCGAATCGCAGCGGGCGATGATCGTGATGTTCCACGTTGAAAACCTCAGCTACGAGGACATCGCCGGCGCGATGGACATGCCCATTGGCACCGTGAAGAGCCGCCTCAACCGCGCACGTTTGGCGCTAAGGGAGATTCTCGAGCCGTATGAGGAACTTTTCACAACCGATTGAAGTCAGACGAGAAAAGCAAACAGGAGCCGATCCCAAATGACCTGTGACAAGGCACAAGACTTATTTTCAGAACTCCATGAGGGCACCCTTGCCGAGGGCCTCATTCTCAAGGTTAATCGCCACTTAGACGATTGCCCGTCCTGCGCTCACGAGTTCTCCTCCTTCAAGCGCTCCTACTCAGCATTCGCCGCTTTCGGGCCGACCGCAGTGCCCGACGACCTCGGCGAGATTATCGCCCGACGACTAGACTTCATCGACTACGATAAGAGGCAATCCCCTACTCGTTCTGGAGGCTGGATTCGAGTCGCCGCAATAGGCGCAGCGGCCGTAGCGCTCCTCGCAGTCGTTTACGTGTTGAACCCGGCTTCCAACATGGGCAGCAGAGCAGGCATTGCGCCGCTACCTACGCAGAAGTCCGAGAATATTCGGATTGAAAAGGTCGACGGCAAAGTAAGAATTCGTTTCGTCGCCGAGGCCGCGACGCGAGTAGATTTGTTCGAAGGCGGATCTGATTTTGCGGCGCTTCCTCCAATCGATGCAAAACAGATCAGGGTCGATCAGGTTGCGGCAGGGTCTCGGTACGATGTTCCGATCAACGTCGACGGACCCATTCCCATGCCGCTCTGGCTGAGAGTTTCGACTGCGCCAGGCACAATCGGCGTCTTCTTTCCGCAACCGGCGGTGCTAACGAGCAGGACCTTCGAGGGCAATACGGTGCAATCGTTGCAGGCGATCGCTAACGGCTTTGGGGTCGTCGTAGAAGCTCGACTGACGGGCATCGGAAAGAAGACACAGCAGAATCTCGAGGGCGAAGACCCGCTCGTTGCCGCCAAGAACGCGCTTCGAGACACGCCTTATAAAGAGATCACCTTAGCAAAAGGCGTGCTTCACGTACGCTAAAGCGACTTTAATAGTTACTCCCTCCCACCAGCTGAGGCCGCTCGATCACCACGGGCGGCCTTTTCATTTTCTGGCAGAATCGTCGCGTGCTCGTTGCTCACGTCGTCCCCGATATTCCAATAGGTGTATTGGAGGAATCGTATACCTACGCGATCCCGAACGGCATGGTCGTGCAGTGTGGCGATGCGGTGCTGGTTCCGTTCGGGCCCCGTGTCGTTGTCGGTTTTGTGCAGTGTGTTGAGGATGTGGCGGTCGTCGACTTGGGCTTCAAAGTTCGACCAATCGCCGATAGGATTGAGGGTCTCGCCCTACCTGAGCAAATCCTGAGCTTGCTCGACTTCGTCGAGACCGAATTTGCTGCCACACCAGGCTCCGCCGTATCGGCTGCGATGCCACCCGGGATTCGCAGTCGGCTGAGCGCATCCTTTGAATTCGTCGATGGAGAAGCCTCGACGCCGGCCCAACAGAGCGTTCTAGACGCGATCAGGACAAGGGGCAGGATTTCCGAGAAAGCCTTGAAAGCCGTTCCCGGATATTCAGCAACCGCGCTCAAGGCTCTCGTCGCCAAAGACGCTGTGCGCAAACTCGTCGGGCTGTCGATCGAACGAAAGCGTGGCCCCACGATCTTGATACTCGGCGACGAAATCGCGGCCCGGCGATTCATATACGACGAGGCAAAGCGGAAGCCGGCGCAGGCGCAATGCCTTGCGGTGCTGCTTGAAGCGCCTCGGGTGGGGCTAACAGTTTCTGAGACCGCTGTCGTCGCCGGTGTCTCGGATGCGACCGTGAAGGCCCTTATGGATTCAAACCTCCTGATTGCTGCCCCGAACGCAGGGGAGCCAAGACGCGACACGGAAAACCACCAACTGAATGCCGACCAGGCAGCCGCTGTTGGTCAAATCAACAAGGCGCTCAAGGCCGGTCGTCATAAGAGGTTCTTGCTCTTCGGCGTGACAGGGAGCGGCAAGACAGAGGTGTATCTGCGGGCTATCGCCGAGGTCTTGGCACTAGGACGGCAAGCGCTCTACCTCGTACCGGAAATCGCTCTAACGGCGCAGGTCGTGGGGCAGCTTTGCGAACGTTTCGGGCAATCGGTCGCGGTAATGCACAGCGGCCTTGCCACAGGCGAGCGCCTGCGAAACTGGCGACGGGCTGCGGCAGGCGAGGCGCCCGTCGTGGTAGGAGCGCGAAGTGCGATTTTCGCGCCTTTGGAAAACATCGGACTCATCATCATAGACGAGGAGCACGATGGCAGCTACAAGCAGGAAAGCTCGCCCCGCTACGATGTTCGTGCTCTTGCGGAGCGACGCGCCATCGACTCGAATGCTGTCATTGTCGCCGGCTCAGCGACACCTTCGATCGATACCTATCATCGAACGACGCTTGGTGAAGTGCAGCTGCTCCGACTTCCGGTTCGCGCCGCGGCAAGTTCGCTGCCCGAGGTGGTTGTGGAGGACCTGCGCGAAGCCTATCAAGCACGCAAACCCTCCCTGCTCTCCGAAAAGCTTCACCAAGAGCTTACCGAGGCGCTTGCTCGTGGCGAGCAGGCGATGCTATTTATCAACCGGAGAGCATTCGCTCGCTCCCTCCTCTGTCGTGATTGCGGGTTTACGCCTCACTGCCCGCGTTGTTCGGTCGCCCTCACGTACCACGCTCGACCCCTGCATTTGCGCTGCCATCATTGCGACTTTCGAGAGAAAGTTGGCGATCGATGCGCGTCGTGCCAGTCGCTACGCATACGTCCCCTTGGTATCGGCACACAGAAGGTTGAAGAGTTCGTCAAGCGCGAGTTCCCATCGGCTCGCATAGAACGCCTGGACCGGGACGTTGCCTCGCGGAAGGGCGCCGTCGAGGAAGTTTTCGCGCGCGTGCGCAGTGGAGAAACTCAGGTGCTGATCGGCACGCAAATGATCGCCAAGGGCCTCGATTTCGAGAATGTGACGCTCGTCGGCGTCATCGCCGCAGACATCGGGCTTTCGATTCCCGACTACCGGTGCACCGAACGGACATTTCAGCTTTTGACTCAGGTGGCTGGTAGATCCGGCCGCAAGAAGCCGGGCCGTGTGGTTGTGCAAACCTTTGCGCCGGATCACGCGGCGATTCGGCTCGCCGCCGCTCAGGACTACGAGTCGTTCTTCAACGAGGAAATCGCCGAGCGAAGAGACGCCGAGTACCCTCCGTTTGTAAGGCTGGTGAACGTACTCGTTTCCGGGCCGGACCGTGCTGCGGTCCATGAGGCCGGGGACGTCGTGCGAGGGGTTCTGGGGCAACCACAGGCCTTGCCCTTACGTTCGGCCATTATTTACGGACCTGCCGAGTGCGCACTCGCAAGACTGCACGGCAATTGGCGGAGCCACGTGCTGGTGAAATTGCCAAACGACTTCCCGATGGCGGACTTTCCGAGGCCACGTGATTTCGGAGTAGCGAGGCCGTTGCTCGTCACCGTCGACGTTGATCCTGGGAGTTTGATGTGATCGGTAGAATGCCGTCGTGAGGCGAAACGCGGAGTTTTGGCAGTCTCTGCTGCTCTTGGAGATGGCACCGAGAAAGGCGCGTGAGACGCTCGAACTGCTCGCGGGTGCGACGTCCCGGGAGGACCTGCTCTTGTCACCGGCCCTAAGCGCCGAGCAGCGGGCAACGATCGGCGCCTGGTCATACAAACATTCCGGCGAAAACATGCTGACCATCGATGACAACGACTATCCTGAAAACCTACGACACGCACGAACGCAACCTATCGCGCTCAGCGTGCTCGGCGAAATCCTCCCGCAGGACGCAGCAAGCGTCGCGATCGTCGGCACCAGAAAGGCCAGCCCTTATGGCAAAACGGTGGCAAAGCGAATGGCGCGCGACCTTGCGAAGCATGGCGTCACGGTTGTAAGCGGCGGCGCGTATGGGATCGATGCCGCGGCGCACGAAGGCGCGCTCGACGCAGGAGGGAGAACGATAGCCGTTTTGGGGAACGGCGTCGATGTGGCTTACCCGGCGACGCACCGGGGCCTATTCTCGAGAGTCGTCGTTGGCGGTGCACTTGTCTCCGAGTACGCGAACGGAGTCGCACCCGATTATTGGCGATTCCCCCAGCGCAATTATTTGTTGGCGACACTCACGCGCGCCGTGATCGTGATCGAGGCGCCGCTAAGGAGCGGTTCGCTGATCACAGCGAGCGCAGCGGGCGACGAAGGGCGCCATGTCTTCGCTACACCAGGACCGATCGATTCGAAGGAGCACGAGGGCAGCTTTCGGCTGATCAACGACGGAGCGGTTTTGCTCTACGACGTACAGCAGGTGCTGGACGCGCTCGGGATTCACCGTCGCCCCGACGCCGAAGGCAACGCGCTGCAGGAACTCTCGGCCCTCCAGTCGCAAATTCTCCAAAAGCTTTCTACGACGCCCGCACTTGCGGACACGATTTCGGAAGAACTAGGAGAACCGCCCGGCGTCGTCTTATCCAACTTGACCCAACTCGAACTCGATGGACTGGTCGCAAGAGCAGCCGGCGGATTCGTGCGGTTATGAGCAGGCTGATTCCCGGACTGGTCGACATCCATGTTCACGGGGTGGCGGGGCTGGACGTCATGAACGGCGAGGCGAACCAAATCGTTGTAGAGCTTCGAAACCGGGGTATCGAGTGGTGTTGCCCCACAACCGTAACCGCGTCGAACGAGGACCTTCAGCGCGCGCTGGGCGCCGTGGATCCATCGACCCCTGGATTCGCCGGCATCCATTTAGAGGGGCCTTTCATCAGCCCGAACAGGCCCGGCGCCCAAACTCCAAGTGAGATACGTCGGCGGGCAGCGACGAATGACTACCGCGAATTAGTCCGCGACTTCGGGGACCTCATACGCATCGTTACACTTGCCCCGGAAGTGCCTGGCTGTCCAGAATTGGCGCGCCTGTTGTCAGAACAAGGGGTCATCGTAAGCGCCGGCCACACCGACGCCACCTTCGAGCAGCTGCAATATTGTCCCGGGATCGAGCACATGACCCACTTTTATAACGCGATGAGCCCGCTCGACCATCGTAAGCCTGGCGCTGTCGGCTTCGGACTTACGCAACCCGTACGCTGTGAGCTGATTTATGATCGAATTCACGTGGCTCAGCCAGCCGCTCGCGTCCTGTTTCAGGCAAAGGAACCAGACTCCGTGATCGCCATAAGCGACGGCACAGCTGCGTCCGGAATGCCAGACGGCTGGGCCGGTGTCATGTGGGGGCAAAACGTGGTGAAGCGCGAAGGCTCAGTTAGATTGTCGGATGGAACTCTCGCCGGGAGCGCCGTCACATTGGCCGATGTGTTCAAGTTTCTCTGGCAGGATTTCGGCGCCGAGATCGCCATTTCCGCGTGTTCGACCAGCCCCAGGAAGGCGCTCGGACTGCCCGAACCCCAAATGTGGCTACAGGTGGACGAGCAAGGGACTATAATCGAAGTCCTCGATCATCGATAGGATTCGAATGCCGTTCTTCTCAACCATAAAAAGATTGCTCATCGGCGCGCCAATCGCCACGTCTCAGGCGCATCACCAGAAGATCGGCATCTTTTTGGGCCTGGCGCTCCTCGCCAGCGACAACATTTCGGTCGTCGCTTATGCCACCGAAGAAATTCTGCACATGCTGGCCTTGGCGGGGCCCTTGGGCATACCCTATGCGATCTGGATTGCGCTCGCGATCGTCGCGCTGATCATTGTCATTTTGTTCAGCTATTCGCGGACGGTTACGCACTACCCTGACGGTGGCGGCGACTATCGCGTTGCCAGCGACAACTTGAACTCGATGGCCGGCCGCATTGCCGGGGCTGCCCTACTCCTGGATTACACGCTGACGGTCGCAGTAAGCGTAAGCGCGGGTGTGCTGGCTATTGTTTCTGCATTTCCGGAACTGCAGGAATACATTATTCACCTTAACATGGCGTCGGTGCTGCTCGTCACGCTTGTAAATCTGAGGGGCACAAAAGAAAGCGGCGTGGTTTTTGCGATCCCAACCTATACATTCGTTGCCCTAATGTTTATGGTGATCGCTTTCGGCATTACTAAATTGAGCAGCGTATCTCCGGATGTGCAAATTCAGATTGCTGAGCACACGGGGCAGTCTTTAGGTTGGTTCCTGATCTTGCGGGCATTCGCCGCCGGCTGCGCCGCCCTAACAGGTATCGAAGCCATCGCGAACGGGACCCTTATTTTTAAGGCGCCGGCGGTTAAAAACGCGGTGAGAGCGCTGGTTATCCTGGGCGTGATTGTTTCAACGCTCTTCGTCGGTATTAGCTGGCTCGCCACGCACTATCCGATCAAGATCATGTCAGCCGGGGAACCCGGCTATCAAACGATCCTCGCCCAGATTTCTCAAACTGCCTTTGCCGATGTGCCGTTCCTCTTTTATGCGGTGCAAATCGCGACGATGGCGGTTTTGATCCTGGCAGCCAACACCGCGTTCGCCGATTTTCCGAGGCTCACCAGCTTCATCGCCAAAGACGGCTACCTGCCGCGACAGCTTGCAAATCTCGGCGACCGACTCGTTTTTCAGAACGGAATAATCCTGCTGGCCGTTGTAGCCGGTCTCTTGATCGTCTTTTCCGGAGGCGACACCCACCGCTTAATTCCGCTCTACGCGCTCGGCGTTTTCACGGCGTTTACGCTGGGCCAAGCCGGCATGGTGATCAAGCAGTGGAAGATTAAGGCCTTCGGCGGTGCGGTGGTCAGCTTCATTGGAATGACTGCAACGGCAATTGTCTGGTGCGTGATTTTAATTACCAAGTTCACGACCGGCGCGTGGATGATCGTGATCGCGATGGGGATACTCCTCACCCTGTTTTGGGGCGTACGGCGTCACTACACCTCTCTCGCACGCCAACTTACGATTGCACCAGGCGAGCATGCTCCCAAGATAGAATCGACCGTACTCCTGCTATTACCACCCCGAATTCACAAGGGAATATTGCAGGCTATTGGATATGCGCGCACGCTTTCCAAAGACCTAAGGGCGGTGACAACCGTGTCGGACACTTCGATGTCCGAAGAACTTAAGAGAGAGTGGCAAAGAGTTGCGCCGGATATTGGACTCGTGATTCTGGAGTCGCCTTATCGATCAATTGTTGAGCCTGTCGTCGAATACATCGACGAAGCGATTGGCGAGGATGAGGGGCGCATCCTCACAGTAATCGTTCCCGAGGCAATTGCCGCGCGGTGGTGGCAGCGCATCCTACATAATAACTCCGCTCTGCCACTAAAGATGGCGCTTGCAGCGCGTAAGAACGTGGTGATCACGAATGTGAGGTATTTCTTAGACGAATGATTGTCGAATCCACGGGTGATGTTATCTACTTATCGGGCGACTTGGTAACCAACCAATGGCGAACGATCCGCACGGCGGCGGGCCTCATCCTGAGACGCCATCCGCACGGCGTTATCGTCGACTGCGGCGGGCTTACGTCGAGCACGCCCGATGGAGCCGAAACATTTTACGACATGATGCATTTTATCGAGCGGAAGAAGGCTCGCATTATTGTCGCGAATTTGCCGAAAGTTATCAAGGAAGCGCTCGCTCATGTTCCAGAAGTTCGCTCGCGGCTCGCGGTTGCAGCAAATGTGGATGAGGCGCGTCGCTCATTGGACCTCACGCACAATTCTTTGGTCGACCATGGCGCGAAGCATCCTGGTAGCGGCGTATTGATTTTGGCGCTCTCCGGAGGAAAGGCCGACGGCTATGCGATTGCCGTTGCGTCTTCCGTCGCGCAATTGCGCACGCTCAAGGTAATCGCAATGTTTCCCATTTTAGTGCCACAGGCGTTGCCGACCAGCACGCCGATGCCGGACGCCGAAGAGCGCGCCGAACGCGCGCTGAAAGTCGCAAATGAGGCATTTAGATCGAAACAAATTCCGGTGAATCTGACCATCGAGCGTACAAGAAGTTTGGCATCTGCTGTCGATGCGGCCTCGAAGGAAGTTGACGAGCGCATTGCTGTCATCGCACTGCCCGACGCCGACGTCCGCACTGGAGAACCCTCAAAAACAGCAAGTGAGCTTTTGGAGAAACTCGAGGCAGAAGTCATCTTAGTGCGGCCGCCGAAAAATGCCTGATTACATAATTGGGCCGATAGCCGAACTGCACACGCTGCATGGTGGCGCTGGCTTGCGCAGGGGGCAGGCGCTGCGAGACACCGGAATAGTTCGTGACGCGGGCATTGCGGTTGTCGACGGACTCGTTGCAGCCGTCGGCTCATCAGCTGACGTCCTGAAGAGGTTCGACTTGCCCTCGCGACTCGCGCGACTAGTCACGCCCGGCCTGGTCGACCCGCACACGCACATCGTTTGGGGAGGGAATCGAGCCGACGAGTTCCTGCGGCGTAGTGCCGGGGAATCGTACGAATCCATTGCGGCCGCCGGCGGGGGAATATTGTCCACTATGCGCGCCACACGCGAAGCTTCGGTCGAGGAATTAACCGACGGAATTGTTCACCGTGCTGATGCGATGTTGCGAAAAGGCACGACGACAATCGAAGTAAAGGCCAGTTACGGCCTGTCGCCCGATGGCTGCGAGAAAGAGCTAAACGCAATACTCGCTGCGCGAAATCAATCCCGTGCTCGGCTTGTTGCCACATTTATGGGGGCTCACGCTTTTCCTCCGGATTACCTGCGCAGCGACTATGTTTCTCTGCTTTGCAGTGAATTGATTCCCCATGCGGCACGTCACGGATCGAAACCCACATTTTGCGACGTATTTTGCGAGGTCGGAGCATTCTCCGTTGAGGAGTCTGCAGCGATACTAGATGCGGCGATAGCCAGTGGACTCCGTCCGAAAATCCACGCGGACGAGTTCAACGAATTAGGAGGAGTTGCTATGGCCGTTGAAAAAGGCGCGGCCTCGTGTGACCACCTGCTGGTGACGGGGGGCGTCGGCAGAAGCGCCCTCGCTACTGCAGACACTGCGGCCGTGCTATTGCCCGGAACGGCGCTCTACTTGGGAAAACCCTACGCCGACGCGCGAGCAATGGCCGAAGCAGGATGCGCAATCGCACTCGGCACGGATTTCAATCCCGGATCCAGCATGGTCTGCTCGATGGCTTTCGCGATGGGACTCGCTGTCACAAAAATGAAGCTGAGCACCGAGGAAGCCTTAACCGCGGCGACCGTCAACGCTGCTGCAGCAATTGACGCCCCCGCAGCAGGCCGCATAGAAGCGGGACTGCCGGCAGACCTTTGCCTGTGGCCCTGTGATTCGCTCGCCGAAATGCTATGGCAGTTCACGTATATCGAGCCGGAGGCAGTGTTTGTGGGCGGCAGCGCGCTAGAATAGGAGCCTTGCCGGCGTAGCTCAGTGGCCAGAGCGGCTGTTTTGTAAACAGCGGGTCGCGGGTTCGAACCCTGCCGCCGGCTCCATTATAATTGAACGCAAAATTAGGTATTCTTTGCAGGGGCGAGATTGCATCTCACAAATGCTGAAGGTGTAATGCGGGTGCAATGGATCGCCTGACGTTAAGATTAGGACTGCAACCTGAAACGTGATCGTCAACGAGTCTCGCTTGCTGTCCGTTGCTTGCAGTCGTCGCCGGGTTTGCCCTTGGCTTCGTGACTGTCTGTACCGTTATGAAACGCGAGCGGCAAGGCAGGCGGGAAGAACAGTACGACGCGCTGGAGGGGCAAGAAGCGGGGCGGGGTCCGGTCGTCGGGGAAGGCGAAAGTGTGACATGACAACGTAAGCTCCATATTGCTGATCGGGTCGATGGCCCCTCGATCCTCTTCGGTCGTTCTTCACCTTGAGCGATCCCGGGCTTCCAGGCGTAGAATTGCTATTACCTAGCCAAGCTTTTATCTTGGACCCGGTAGTTCCGCAGGCTCCGGGTCCCTTGCATTTCTTAGGCACCATCTTCGCGGCGCAAGATTCGTCGCGCACGATCTACCGACTGCGAATTGCATGCACTACCCCGCCTTCGACCAGTTCCAAATAAATCCTTGGATACTCGTCGCTTATCCAACGACGCATTGGCTTACCACTGCTCGTTGACCGGTAGAGGTCGAAAAACTGGTCCATCGCTTGGGCCATTCCAAAACTGAAGTGACCGTAGTGCCAGGACAGCTCTTCGTCCTGCGCCTTATCGACTGAAGCCCCGTCCTGCAAGATGCGGTAAAGCGCGCTCGCAAAACCCGACCGATCGGCTCCGCCCGCGCAGTGGATGAGCAGCGGCCGGGGAGCCTGGTCGATAACACGCACCAATCGACGCAGCGTGGCTGGCGGAGGAAGCTCCCTCGCGGTCATCGGGACGCTTACAACCGTTGCACCGCACTTTGCCGCGGTGGCAACTTCGGCGTCGAAACGCTCTTCGCCGGGAAGCCCGCCACGAA
>JALYSG010000079.1 GCA_030854945.1 Armatimonadota bacterium | reverse complement strand
CATGATCAATTGCGGCGGGTACTTAGCGTTGGCGGCTACTATCGCAAAGACGGGCGCCCGAGCATGGATGTGACCATGGACTTGCAGATGAAGGCAATGTCCGAACTCAACTGGCCACCCGGTTATGGGATCGAGGCGCGAGGCGATATGACGCAGATGATGGACAGTTTTCGCATCATGCTGCAGGGTCTTTTGCTAGCGCTCGTACTGATGTACCTGATTTTGGTGGCGCAATTCGGCGGGTTTTTGCAGCCACTGCAGATGATTTTCTCTCTGCCTCTCGAGCTCAGCGGCGTTTTCTTCATGCTCTGGCTGACGCATCAAGCGTTCTCCACTGTTTCGATTCTGGGAATTATCGTCCTGAGCGGAATGGACATCGTGACCGCGATTCTAATCATCGACCTAATTCTTTCGTACCGCAAACAAGGTATTCCGAGAAACGAGGCAATAGCCAGGGCCGCCCCGCAACGTCTTAGGCCCATTCTGATGACATCGATGATCACGATCGTGGTCATGGCGGGTGTCGCTTTTTGGCCGAAGACGGGCCTCGATGCATATCAGCCGCTCGGGACAGTGATTATTGGTGGATTAATTGTGGGAACCGTACTCTCTTTATTGGATATTCCTGTCATGCACGCAATTGTCGATGACATTTCACGATGGATGCAGGTGAAATTTTTGAGACGCGATCCGGCAACTCTTCCGCCAGTGGAGGCAGAAAATGAAAATCCTTAGCATTTCGGTATTGATCTCTTTCTCAATAGCAACGCAAGCACAATCGTTGTCGGCGTTTGAGCGACAAGCGTTGGGAAATAGCCCATTAGTCGCCCGAGCGCTCGCCGATGCGAGAGCGCTTCGCGCTAGAGGACAGGGCTTAAGAGCGCCGTTTAAGCCGATGGTCTCCCTCACGGGCGTCGGCGCGTTCGGCGACGACGCGCCCATATTTGCCACGGCTTTCGAGCCGAGCAACTATCTGCTGGCTATGGGAGACCCGATCGGAATCGGCAGCATCATGGCGATGTGGCGCGTGTACTCCGGCGGACGGGACCGATCTGCCGCTGGTATCGCCTCAGCCCTCTTAAGTGAAGGTGACGCACAAATAACCCAGGCAAAGCTCGATGTCGTTCGCGACGTCCGCGTCGCTTTTGCCGAAGCCTCCGCGGCAGAGGGCGCGAAAGCCGCCAGGGCAGCGGGCGTCGCTGCTGCTGTGGAGTTGCTGCAGGTTAGCGAGCAACGGTTCCAGGCAGGCTCGGCTCCGGAGGCGTTCGTGCTCAAGGCAAGAGCAGACCTGGCTCGCGCCCAAAGGCAGCTTGCGCTGGCGGAAGCTGACGCGGTCTCTAGAACCGCAGCTCTCAAGGAGGCTGTCGGCATGGATCAACAAGGACAGGTCGAGTCGTCCGACTGGGACGTCGCCCTCGACGCGCCGGCAACACTCGGGGAATCCATCGCTGCGGCAGAGGCTCGTCCGGAAGTACGCATCGCCCTTGCTCGAAAGGCTGCGTTCGATCAGAGATCCCGATCGGCACGCCAATCGGCTTACCCAGAGCTGAACTTGGTCGGAATGGGCACAGGCATGGCAACTGAAACCGAGTCCGACGTGTTCTATAAGGTGGGCTTGGTTCTCTCAGTTCCCCTACTAGACGGTGGAATGCGGCGAGCCGAGGCACAAGAGATGAAATCTATGGCGGACGGCGTCGACCACGAATTGCGAGCTTTGCGGCTGCGCATCGCTCGCGAAGTCGCGTCCGCGTGGGCGGCTTGGCAGGCGGCCCCTAAGGCTATTGCGGCAAGCGATGCCGAAGTTGCATCCGCCGAAGAGGCCTTTCGGATCGCCAAACTCCGCTACACCGAAGGCAAGGCGCCTCAAGTTGAGGTCGAGCAGGCAAGCGCCGACCTGGTCGAGGCCCTTGCGGGCCGGGCCGAAGCAAACGCTTTTCGACAGATCGCATGGGCGAACCTCATGTGGGCTGTTGGGAAATCACCCGATCAGGAGGATCAAAATCAATGAGTAAATTCGCGATTCTAACTATCGC
>JALYSG010000007.1 GCA_030854945.1 Armatimonadota bacterium | reverse complement strand
TTGGCTGGTTCCCCGTAAAATGACCACCGTGGAGTGTTAGATCCGTCTCCATAATAAGGAGACTGCAATGAGCAAAGGAAAACGGTATAGCGAGGACCAGATTATCAAGGTCCTTCAGGAGATCGAGGCGGGAGCCAGCATGGCGTCCGTCGCCAGGACCTACGGGATTTCGGACCAAACCATCTACCGCTGGCGCGAGAAGTACGCCGGCATGACGAAGTCCGAGCTAATGGAACTCAGGGCCCTGCAAGAAGAGAACCGCAGGCTGAGGCACATCGTGAGCGAGCTCAGCCTCGACAACGCCGCCCTCAAGGAGGTGGTGAAGGGAAAATGGTAAGCCTCGCTTCACGTCGACGGGCGGTGGACGCCCTGGTGGAGCGAGGCTGTTCCCGAACCCGATCATGCCGAGTCATTGGCCTTTCGCGCACTGCCAGCCGCAGCGAGCCCACCGAGCGCAACCCCGAGCTTCGGGAGCGCATTTTGCAGCTTGCCATGGCATATCCCAGGTATGGCTTCAGACGAATCCATGCGCTGCTTGAGGGAGTGAACCTGAAAGCGGTTCACCGCATCTGGAAGCTCGAGGGCCTGCGCCTTTCGCGCAAAGTGCGCTGCAAATTGAAGGTGGCGAAGATGCCTGTTTTCGAGCCTACTGCGCCGAACCAGGCCTGGTGCATGGACTTTGCCACCGAGCGGCTGGAGAACGGCCGTCAGGCAAGAATCCTCGCGGTGCTCGACTGCTTCACGCGGGAATGCCTGCAACTCAAAGCGGCGCCTTCTTACCCTGCATTTGCCGTTGAGAGCGACCTTGAATGGCTGTTCCTGGTGAACGGCAAGCCGGGACGATTAATCTCGGATAACGGCCCGGAGTTTCGGGCGCTGACGCTTCCCGAAGGAGTTGAAGCCGCGTTCATCCAGCCGGGCAAACCCTGGCAGAACGGACGCGTCGAGAGCTTTTTCGACAAGCTCCGCGACGAACTGCTGCGCGGAACCCTGTTCACTTCGGGCGACGAGCTACAAGAATCCCTGGACGAGTTTCAGGATCACTACAACCATCACAGGCCTCACCGAAGCCTCGGGCTGATCAGCCCAAAGGCATTTCGGGCCGGTCTCACGACCCAGACGGAGGCGGCAATTCTAACACTCTAGCCCGGTCAAGAAATGGGGACCAGCCACAGTCTTCAACGTGAAGCTGCAGACAGAATGCAGGACCTACTATCAGCTAAGTGATTGCTTGGGAACGGGGATAACCAAGATCATTGACTTCAAGAAGACCTGTTCGAGAATGTAGAGTAGGCCAGCAGTTGTTTCAAGAGTCCTTGTTTTTTGAAATTATGAGAACCGTAGTTCCAAATCTTGAAATAAGTATTACGATTATTTCAGAAAGTATGTATAATTGAAATTAGATGACAACAGCCGGTCGGATCATGACCTCGATACAGGGACACCCTTGCTTCGTGCCGCATCCCCTACCTCCCAAGAATCTATCGCTCACGCCAACGGTGTCCCGGCTGATCGAGGAGACCACGCACGCTCTTGGGAGGGTCGATGCTTGCCGCAGCCTACTTCCTAATCCGGACTTGCTTCAGTATGCGTCCCTTCGGATCGAGGCCATGGCTAGCTCGACAATCGAGAATACCGTTGCCTCACCAGATGAACTAGTGCTCTATGAAGTAACGAAGAAGACAGATCGCGAGCAAGTTCGAGAAGTGGCGAACTACGGAGCCGCTTTGAACGAAGGTCTGAAACTCCTAGAAGAACGACCGATATCCATTAACCTGATCCTACGAGTCCATGAGGTGCTCTTGCTAGGGGTACGAGGTGCCGTCTATGGTGGAAGGCTAAAGGTTGCCCAAAACTACATCGCTCCGCGTAGGACCGATCCAATCGAACTTGCCACCTACGTTCCTCCGTCGCCCGAAGACACGCCGCGGCTGATGTCGGATCTTGAGAAATACATCAACCTCGCGCCCCTCGAACCAAAAGTAGTTCAGATTGCGCTAACGCACTATCAATTCGAAACCATCCACCCGTTTGCGGACGGCAACGGGCGTGTTGGAAGATTATTGATCGTCCTGCAATTGATCCAGCTCGGCCTGTTGTCCGCGCCCATGCTCTATCCGTCGGCGTACTTTGAGAGGACTCGGGATCAATACTATTTGGAGCTCCAGGCCCTTCGTGACACTGGGCGCTGGGAAGCATGGATTCGATATTTCGTTGAAGGCTTGCGCGAGCAGGCCCAGCACACATTGGATTTGGTTGCGTCAATTCAGTCAGTGCAGAATGAACTCAGGCAGCGGATTTCAGGAATACGTAGGCATGCCTCAATGGCCAGGGTCCTAGACGAGTTCCTCGCAGAACCGGTTCTTACAACGACAACCGTTTCGAAAAAGTCTGGACTCAGTTTTGGAACCTCCCAGAAAGCGGTGGGCGATCTGGCAGCTATCGGAATCCTTCGCGAGTTCACCGGCAAAATGCGTGGGCGAGTCTATGTCTGCCAACCGCTGATGGACACATTGTTCGCTAGACCGATGGCGTAGCCTAGTCGGATCAGGACAAACTCGTTCAATTGTCGTCAAGGTTGTCGTCAAAATGGAGATGCGGCAGAACCCCACGACGCCACTCAGGGTCAATTCCCGTTCAAATCAATGGCTGCCGCACTAGGACTCGAACCTAGGACCCGCTGATTAACAGTCAGCTGCTCTACCACTGAGCTATGCGGCAACGACGAGCGGGAATTCTACCTGAACAGGGTATCCTTAGCCGACCCTTTTCTGTCTCCGACACAGCGCGCGAGACCGCGAAAGACCAAAGGAAAGTATGAACACCAGATCCTACGAAGCACTGTATATCATCGCCGCATCCCTTACCGACGAAGAGGTCGAAGCGAGCGTCGGACGATACAAAAAAGCCATCGAAGAAAGCGGCGGCACGGTCGACAAAGCCGAGAAGTGGCAAAAGCGCAAGCTGGCCTACCCAATCTCCGGACACGCGGAGGGCAACTATTGCCTGCTGCACTTCACCGCGGCCCCAACCGTCCCGGCTGAACTCAGCCGGTTGTTCCGCATCAACGACGAAGTGATTCGCGGACGAATCTACCTAAGGGAGGAATCATGAGTTCAATCAATCGAATTGTTGTCACGGGAAGGCTGACCCGCGACCCCGAATTGCGCACAACGACAACCGGCAAACAAGTGGCCGCGCTGGGCATTGCCGTGGATAAGCGCTTCAAGCCGCAAGACGCCAACGAGCCCACCGCTGATTTCTTCAATGTGACTGCCTGGGGGCAGACCGCGGAGTTCATTTCGAATTACGGGGGCAAGGGTCGACTCGTGGCAGTAGACGGCCGATTGCAGTCGCGCAAGTACACGAACAAGGACGGCGTGGAAGTAACTGCCGTCGAGATCGTTGCCGAAAACATCTCACTTTTGGATAGGCCGAAAGACGGCGGTGGTGAGCCCGCTGCCGCGGCTGCCCCGGCAACGGCCGGCGAAGTTGAAGGCGACGACTACGACCCGTTCGGAGACGAATAGTTGCCGAACAGGCTGGACAGCAGAGAGTTCGTCCTAGCCAACGATCCTAAGGGCCTCATGGCCCAAGCCGAGAGCTTCCCCGCCCAATGCAGGGAAGCTCTTTCGCTATGTGGTGACGTAACTCTTGCCGCTGAGCTGAGAGGAAAGAGCAACGTCGTTGTGTGCGGCATGGGCGGAAGCGCGATCGGGGGCGACTTTCTGCGTCCTCTGTTCGAGGCTTTCGCAGCCGTCCCATTGGTGGTTTGTCGAGACTACGAATTGCCCGCATTCGCAGGAAACGACACCCTGCTCATCGCCTGTAGCTACAGCGGCAACACCGAGGAAACGCTTTCGGCGGTTCGGCAAGGCATCAAGCGCGGTTGTTCAATTGTGGGAGTCACGTCGGGCGGTGAGCTCTCCGAAATTTGCCGCCAACATAATTTTCCGTTCGTGAGAGTCCCGGGCGGCAAGCCTCCTCGAATGTCGCTGGGATACCTGTTTATTCCCCTCGTCTTTATCGCGCAGACGCTGGGTTATATTCCGGCTCAGAACACTGATGCTGCATTCGCCGAATTGGACCGATGCGTAGAGCGGTGGGGTCAAGAAAGGCCGCTAGCCACGAATGCTGCCAAAACGCTTGCGGGATATTTATTCGGCAGAGTGCCTTTAATTTACGGGCTCGGTTCTTGGCAGGGCGTTGTTGCTTCTCGCTGGAAGGGACAGATAAATGAAAACGCGAAAGTGATGGCATTCGCACACGCGTTTCCGGAACTCAACCACAACGAAATCATGGGGTGGACTCTCGCTAATCGCCAGAACGTCGCCCACTGGGCAACGATTTTCCTGGAGTCCGGCGAAGAGTCGACGCGAATGCAAACACGCGCACGGGTGACTCGAGAATTGATTCGCGAGCAAAGCGAGACGTTTACCGTTACCGCACACGGGGAAGACCTGTTATCTCAAATGCTCAGCCTCACGTTCTGCGGAGATTTCGTGAGCCTCTACCTCGCGGCGCTAAACGGCGTCGACCCCGAGAATATCGACTCGATCAGCACGTTGAAGAAGTCGCTCGCCGAACTCTCCTGAAAGGGCAAGCTGACCGTAAACCGGTACACTTCGCACCGTGAGCAAAGACGCCCCAGGCGTGCGATACGCCGAAATCGAGCGAGAGAGCGGCGGCACCACGGTCCGCGTCGTGCTGGACCTCGATGGCGAACGACAAGCCACAGTTCAGACCGGGGTTGGATTCTTCGACCACTTGCTCGGGGTCTTTGCCTACCAGGGGTGCTTCGACCTGGGTGTGTCAACGGACGGCGGGCTCCATGTCGACGACCATATGACGCTGGAAGACGTGGGTGTTTGCATCGGCCAAGCCATTCGGCAAGCCTTGGGGGAGGGCGACGGCATCGACGTGTATGGGACAGAGCACGCTCCGGTGGATGAAGCGCTTGCGCGGGTCGTGGTGGATGTTTCAGCCCGTCCGTGCCTTGTGTTCGATGTTCAATTTACGGTCGAAAGGATCGGCGAAATGAGCACCGAAGCGGTTGAAGAGTTTTTTCGGGCTGTTGCAAACCACGCGCAGATCACGATCCACGTGCACCAATTGGCCGGCAAAAGCAACCATCACATCACTGAGGCAATTTTCAAAGCTTTCGGCAGGGCGCTCAGAAAAGCCGTTCACAAGTTGGACGGCAAGGCCAAGGGCCGCCTCGGTTAATGCCGAAAGAGTGCGGCGTCATTTATCTCGATAGCGCCGGCGTCGAGAGGCAAGCCGAGTACTGGCAGGATATGGATGTACTTTTGGCGTGGGATCGCGAGGCAGACGATATCGGTGCTCCTCAAAACGTCGAAGCGCTGCATCGGCTTATTGGCACCGGGCGACCCGTTTGGTACCGAGGCGGTCTCGAAACCGTTCACACAGCTGAATTGATCATCGGTCTTGGGTGCGAGAAAGTAATCATCAGCAAAGGCTTCTTCAAGACCGACCGAATGCCTCAACACTTTGTTCGCCGTTTGCGAGAAGCGTGCGTCCCGCTTCTCGAGACACTAGAGAATTTCAATACAGCATGCAACGCCGCGGCGCGCTGGGCCTACTGCGTGGATCCGGGCATTGCGCAAGTCGCTGCCGCACATATGAACGTCGTTGTCGAGGGCCCATGCGTACCCAACGCATGGGGGGTTGCTTCACTTCCGGACGAAGCGACGAATAGAATCTAACAAGCACATGCCGAAGCCGACTCTCCTATTCATACGCGGCGACACCGAAGGCGCCTTCGGGGCGATCAAGTTCTATTGGCCGTTTTTCTATGTGTCACGGCTCACAGAGAATCCCGGCTACGAACCGAGCACGCTCCTTACGCCAACGGTGGAGGAAGCGATCGACGCCCTTGCAGATGCAGATGCGGCAATTTTCTACGGCCACGGTAATAGCGGCAAGGTGTGGCTGAAAGCAAACCGAAAAGCTGCCTTCGATGTGGCCGGTGTTCTGGAACTGGCTCGTCTCCGCAAGCTCCGCAATCGAGACCCCATGCACTTTGTTCACGTCGCTTGTTGCGAAACGTGCAAGGACGCGGCGTGGGTGGACGCCTGGCTTGAGGTAACTCGTGTACTGCGGGGCTACGAGGTGGACACCTACGATCCGAAGAGCCCATTTAGTGTGCCCGACTGCAAAACGTATATAAAGGTGTCACAACCCGCAAAGTAACGGTCAATCTATCAGTGTGGGGCACTGCGGCCCTTTATTCACACAACTGAAAGATCCTCCATGGAGCCTAGCCTGCGGTTGGGCTCCATTCTCTTTAAGGCTTGCTCTTGATCGTCATTGAAACGATGCGGTCGCCCTTCTGAATGCGATCGACCACTTCCATTCCCTTGGTGACCTTGCCAAGAACCGCGTAACTGCTGTACAGCCGTAGCGTGTCAGCCTTCAAAACGAATATCTGAGAGTCGCCGCCAACCTGCAAGCCGGTGCTGGCGATGCCCACCACGCCCCGCGTGAAATCGACATCGGCAAGCTCGAAGGGAATCTGCTTCCCGCTGCCGCCGCTCAAAACAGCATCGGTCGTCAAGGGTTTGTCCTTGCTCGCGGGCGCCCCCCACTGAGTCACCCAGCTTTCCACTCGGTGGATGCGCTGCTTGTCGTAAAATCTTTTCTTGACAAGCGCCGAAATGTGCGCGACTGTCTTAGGCGACCGTTTCGGATCGGTCCTTATGTGAAAGGCTCCTCTGCCCGCGATTCTTACTTCGATGACGGGACCCGTAGGCGTGTAAGCAGCCTGCGGAGCCAGAGCTAGGGCGGCGACGAGAGTGAGCATGTCGATATTATGACGTCGCACTCGACATGAGGTTATATTCAAAGGAGAGTGCAACGCTTGGTGGACCGTCGTTTCTCTCGAACCAAACCGTCAGTCGGCCGTCCTCGCGATTATAGATGAGCCATTGCTCCTTACCGACCTCCAAGAACTTGGCCAAGCCGACCTGCGACTGTACGAGAATAAAATCCGTCGTCTCATCCTGCGCCTCCCAGGAATGTAGCGCGTCGTCGAAGTGTTTGAGCTTTAATCGAGTCTCTCCATCGAAGTCGGCGATTGTCATCATTTCCATTAGGGGCAGGCCGCCGCCACGAAACCATCGGAACATACCCATCATGCTGCCGTTCTGCGGCTCGATCCAAGCCTCTTCAACGACATCCTCACCGACCACACCGCTCCAAATGCCAGCAAGCCAGCTGAGCCCTTCAACCGATAGCCCAGCTTCGGGCCGCGTTGGAAAAGACAACTACGACTGCCCCCGATCGAGGGTTCTGTACTGGATGGCTTCGCCGATGTGGTCTTCTCGAATTTCGTCAATTCCCTCCAGATCGGCGATCGTCCGAGCAACTCGGATGACCCGGTCATACACCCTCGCCGACAGCCCGAGTTTGCCCGAGGCAACCCGCAGGTACTCTCTGCACGCGTCGTCCAAAGGACAATGAGTCCTCATTTCTTTCGGGGTCACCCGGGCGTTGACTCGGTTGCCTCCACCCAATCGCTTGGCTTGGCTCTTGCGAGCACCTATCACGCGTTCCCGTATCTGCACGGAAGCTTCACCGGTCTTTGCCGATGTCAACTCCTCCTGTGTGAGACGAGGAACCTGGACGTGCATGTCGATGCGGTCGAGGAGCGGGCCGCTTATTCTGCCCATGTATCGGCGGATTCCATCAGGGGAGCAAGTGCAGGGCTTTACTCGGTCTCCGTGAAAGCCACAAGGGCATGGATTCATCGCCCCCACAAGCATGAGTTGTGCCGGAAAGTCCATCGACGCTTGCACCCTCGCAACGGAAATGACTCCATCTTCCAGGGGTTGTCGAAGGCCCTCAAGCACGTTTCTATCAAACTCCGGCATTTCGTCCAAGAACAAAACGCCGTGGTGCGCGAGGCTGATCTGCCCCGGCTTGGGCACCCTCCCTCCGCCCACAATCGCGGCGTGCGAGGCTCCATGATGCGGCGAACGGAAAGGGCGCTCCCAGATTAGGCCGTTGCGCCCATCCATCATGCCGGCGCTGCTGTAAATGCGGGTGACTTCGATGGCCTCCTGGCGCGTCAGTGGCGGCAGTATGGTTGGCAGTCGCCTTGCCAGCATCGTCTTCCCGCTGCCGGGAGCGCCGACCATCATCATGTTGTGCCCGCCCGCCGCGGCGATCTCCAATGCTCGCTTTGCTTGGCTCTGGCCCTTCACGTCCCCGAAATCGGTTTCGTATTCGGGTTGCGGCCGGTTCTCGAAATCAACGGTTGGCAGCGGGTCCCTGCTATCAGGATCGATGAGCAAGTCAGCGACCTCGCGCAAATGTTTGACGCCGAACACCGAAACGCCTTGAGCGACCGTTGCTTCGGGTGCGCTGGCTTCCGGCAGGATAATTCGCGAATAGCCCTTCTCCTGACACATCAGGGCCATGCAGACGGCGCCGGTGACCGGGCGAATAAGCCCATCCAGACCGAGTTCGCCGGCGATCAGCGTATCTGCGAACGAATCAAGTGGAATTTGTCCACTGGTGGAGAGGATAGAAAGAGCGATTGGCAAATCGAGCGCGGGACCCTCCTTCCGAAGGTCTGCAGGAGCAAGGTTGACAGTAACGCGCTTAAAGGGATAGTCGAAGCCGCTGCTGCGAATCGCTGCGTTGACCCGTTCGCCGCTCTCACGCACCGAAGCGTCGGGCAGTCCAACAATTGCAAAGCCAGGGGTACCGCCGGAAAGTCCCGCTTCTACGGTAACTTCGATCGCATCGATACCGTGGAGCGTGGCAGTGTGTACCTTCGCGATCATTGGCTACGAAAGTTCGCGACGAAGGCAAGCAACTCCTGCAATGCAAGGCTGTTCTGGCTGCCTTGTTAGTGGACGCTTAGTTGCTGGTGCCCATCTTTCCGCCGGCCGGCGTCGGGCCGCCAACCGGTGAGGGTCCTCCGACCGGTGAAGGGCCTCCGACGGGTGCGGGGCCGCCTTGCCCACTAGCAGCGCTGCCGGAACCCGAAGTATCGATCATCACCACCGGAGCCGCGGCCGCGTTCAGCGGAGCATCCGTGGGCGCAACCGCCTTCGGCGGCGCGATCGGCTCGCGAGCCATATAGAAAAACAGGCCGATGGCGATCAGGCCAACGACGGCCGCGCCGACCATCACGGGCATATCATAAGTGCTGGGAGATGTACTTTCTGCCATTTCTTTCTCTCGGAGTGTGGATATTGTAGCCCGAACTTGCTAATGACGGAAGTGTCGGACACCCGTAAAGACCATCTTCACGCCCATTCGGTTCGCTGCATCTACAACTTCGGCGTCCTTCTTCGACCCTCCAGGCTGGACGATTGCGGCTACTCCGGCATCCGCGGAGGCCTCGATGCTGTCAGGGAACGGGAAAAAAGCATCGCTTGCAAGGGCTGCTCCCTTAGCTGAGTCACCTGCTTGCTCAAGTGCGAGCCGTACGGATTGAACGCGATTCATCTGCCCGGCCCCGGCGCCCAACATTTGACCCGCGGAAGCGACGACAATGGCGTTGGACTTCACATGCTTGCATGTCGCCCAAGCCATCCGGAGAGCCACTTGCTCGTCGTCTGTGGGCTGCGCCTCCGTTACCACACGCCAGTCGATCGGGTCATCCGCATCTGAAGCTTGAACCAGTGCGCCGCCACGGATCGTTCGAACCGAAAGAAACGAGGCCCCTTCGCGCTCTCCTGCTTCCAGAATTCTCACATCCTGACCCCATCCGCTGCGCTCCTTGAACACGCCAAGGGCGCTTGCGTCGATCGAGCCGCAGACAATCACTTCAAAAAAGTTGCCTTTCTCAGCCATGGCCATCGCAGTATCCTCGCTCAACACGCCTGGTACCGCAACGATTCCGCCGAACGCCGAAATGGGATCGGAAGCGCGCGCGGCGCGAAACGAGTCGGAAGCGCTCACGTACCAAGCTGCGCCGCATGGGTTACCGTGCTTGATGATCGCGACCGCTTGACGGCCCACCGTCTCGCTTAGGTCGTTCACCAGTTCCCATGCCGCGTCGGCATCCAACACGTTGTTGTAGCTGATTTCTTTTCCCCAAACTTGCGTCGCATTTGGTATTCCGCCGCGCCCAAAGGGACTGATGCATAGAGCCGCAGATTGGTGAGGATTCTCTCCGTATCGAAGTCTCTTCGAAATTCTCAAACCCAGGGAAATCGTGTCGGATTGCAGATCATTATGTGACAGTCTTTCTGCAATTAGAGAATCGTAAAATGCGGTGTGCGCAAACACCTTGGCTTGCAGGCTCCTTCTAAAGTCCGCGTCCTCCTGATCGATTGCCGCCAGTGTCTGAGGATAATCTGCCGGATCGGTTACAACAAGAACATTATCCGCGTTCTTAGCTGCAGCACGAAGCATTGCCGGACCACCGATATCGATGTTTTCGATTTCCTCGTCTCGAGCCGACCCTGATTTTACGACCTGCTCGAATGGGTATAGATTAACCGCCAATACGGAAATGGGTGAAATACCGTTCGAGATCATTTCTGCTAAGTGCCCATCGTCGGATGTGTCTCCGAGCAATCCGCCGTGAATTTTGGGATGCAGCGTTTTTACTCTTCCTCCAAGGATTTCTGGCTGGCCGGTGTAATCGCTGATGCTCGTAACATCGAGGCCCGAAGCGCGCAAAGCCGCTGCCGTTCCACCTGTGCTTAGTAGTAAAAACCCCCGGTGAATGAGGCCCGCCGCAAATTCCGCGATACCGGACTTATCGGTTACGGAAAGCAGGGCGTATTTATTCATGTATCTGGCCGACAAGGCGCCTCAACCTAACCGCCTGCAAGGCGGCGGACAAAACAGTAAACGGTGGCAAGTGGACGAACCCCGCCTTAATATGCGACAGTTTCCTTGTGGCTCCGTAATAAATGTAATTGCATAGGTAATCACCCGCATCGAACGATTCTATCCAGCAATCGGTGGGTCCCGCATTCTCGAAAAGAGCTCCTTGTATTTCCCAGGCTCCTGCTCTTTCGCGAACACAGCCGTCGATATCAGGTAGCGAGCCAATTTTATCCCGGGCAGTTCGTTCTATTTGTAAATTTCTCGCATTTACCGACACGCCCAACATAAGCAAATGCGTGGCATCACCGGGTAATTGATCAAGAAATTCATCGACTGCCGAAAACGACACGGGAAGTACGGCGACGCGATCACCAAAAACCATGCGTGCAACGACTTCGCTGGGGTTGTCCTTGAACTTACCGAACGGGCCGAAGGCAGTCACCACCAAATTCATCAGCCGCCGGGGCCTATCGGTGGTACGGGCGACGAAGTCTTAACGACGGAAATCTTGATTCGCTCGGTTGCTTTGCGGTTCTTGCTGTCGGTAGCAGTCAACGTGTATGTCGTTGTGGTTTCGGGAGCGAGCAGTTCGAGCGTCCCGCGGTCGGAAGAGATGCCGATCGGCGGCGAAACCTCGATTCGTGCCGCGTTCGTGACCTGCCACTCGATTTGCACCGGGGTGCCGGGCGCAATTTCGGTGGTTCCTAGCCGTTCCCCGTTCACTGTCGCGCGGAAGATGAGAATGCGCGCGTCCGTTTGATCCACGACGTTGAGCGTCACCGACTTTTCTACCGCCTGGTTCTGGGCATTGTATGCCGTGAGGAGGAGGGTCATCTTGCCCGGCGCCTCAGCAATAAAGGTGTACGAGTCCGTGCCGGACACCGGCAGGTCTACACCCAACGGCTGCAGAGTCACCTTGGTCGCGTTGGCAACCTTGTATTTGATTGTGGCGGTTTGTCCCAAATTCACGGAATTTGGATCTACTTCGAACGAAACAATCTGCGCCGGCGGTGGTTTTGGCACGATCTTAGCAACCACGGTGACCTCGCGTGGCGTGCGCGAACGGCCCATCTCGTTGACTGCAAAGGCGAAAAACGTTGTCGGTTTCATGATCTTCACGATCTTCGATCCCGAAGCCGGAAGCCCTTCCATGAAAATGCCGTCTGCTGTTTCGATCGTAACGGATCGAGCATTGCTGGTCGTCCACGTAAGCTTCGCATCGTTCCCCACGATGATTTCGACCGGATCGACGTCGAAGCTCTCCATGACGGGAGGTTTGGGCCGCATAGCGAACCAAAACCCGCCAAGCGTGCCGATCACCAACAGCATCAGGAGCAGCGCCGGGGACAGCAGCGCACGTCTTTCAACCTGAGCCTGGGCGGTGGCAGACACTTTGGGATCTTCGACATTTCTGGCGGTCACAGTGGCACCGTACAACTGCGACGATCCGACAAGGGGTGTGCTTCGAGGCTGGGCAAACAGGCGAACCTCTCGCTGCTGGCCCGGAGCAAGAGAGATGCGTTCTGGTTCGAGAGAATACGTGCAAGCGTCGATGGGGTCGTCGGCAAACAGCTGAAGGTTCTGGTCGGTGTTTCCGAGGTTGACCGCCGTCACAACAAACGGCGCTTCCTTGTGGAAGAAACCGGCCGAAGCCCGTTTTGGCTCGACCTGAAGGCTCACCAAATTGATCGGAAGTAGCTCAAGTACTGCCTGCGCCTCAACGCCCTCGCCGGTTTCTAGCGAACGAACCTGCACGACAAATGGATAGGCACCCGACCTGCTCTCAGCAGCCCGAGGCGGCTTGATGAGAATCTTGTCTTCGCGCTCCTCCCCAGGTGCGAGAGGAATCACGGGCATCGGAATGGCGACCCAATCTCCATCGAGGCCCTGCACGGCGATCTCGGCGCGCTCCGGCGTGTCGCTGTCGTTTCGGATGGTAAACGTAAGCGATACGGCGCTTCCAGGCTCGACCTGCAAGTGATCCTGCGAGAGGGTTAGCGTAAACATCCGTGTATTCGGAATTATATCTCCTGGGCTCTAACGCGAACTGATTGCGAACGCTACTCGTTTAACCAGAAGAGTCCACAATAGGTTGCCAATGCTGTCGTTTATTGCTCTCCTTGCGTTCCAACAGGCAGGGCCGGTCATGCCGGTCGGTGTCGCCCCTCACCTGTCTAGGCTTAGCCTTGAAATCCAGCAGGCCCTCTCGACCGGTGAGTTTGACGTCGCAACTAGCGCCTTCTCAAGGTGGCCCGCGGGCTCGCTCTCCTACTCATTGGAGGGAATGCACGAAACATATAAGCAAGCGGATATTGCGGCGGCATCTCTTGTCAAGGATGCATCGGGCGGGTCGGTTTTGTTCTCCCTAGGAAGTAGCCCTGCTGTTACATTTCGATTCTTGCCGATGACCGCCGAAGGCCCCAACGACCCGATCTGGAAAGACGGCAGAGTACTTATGACCATCCATACCACGGATCGCGGCGGAGCCCCTGCAAACGCACGCTCAATAGTATGGGGGCTCGCCAAGGGCATGGCATACGCCGCTGGGCTCGACGTCAACACGAAACGACGCAGCATGATGGGTCCCGTCTCCTACACTCGTTCACTCTCTGATCCGATCTTTTCGCTGAGGGAGCAGTCGCTGTTTACCCAACTCGCTAAAGTGCGCACGTCCTTGAAAGCCGCAATTGATGGCAAGGTCCGCCTCGTGCCGGCGGTACCAAAAATCGAAGTTACACCCGCCGTAGTGAATATGGGCGCGGTCACGCAAGGAGATTTGAAGGAGTTTGCGCTAACGATAAAAAACACCGGCAACGCTCCGGCCAGCTTGGAAATCGAAACAACTTGCTCCTGCCTGATCGCCACGCCAACCCTCACGATCCCTGCCGGTGGTCTCGTGGAAATGAAACCGAAGTTCGACAGCGCGGACTACCAGGGATCACTGGAAAAGCATCTGTACGTTCTGAGCAATTCGCTCGAAAGCCCACGTGAAACGGTTGTGCTCAAGGCAGTAATCGTTCCTGAGATTCGTTTCTTTGCACCCAAGGGCTCAGCCGTGCACGGGTCGGCCGGTGAAGCCGACCTCATCGAAATCGAAGCACCGGACGCCGGGGCGTCGACAGCCGAACTGATCTTTTTCGGAACGCAAACACCTATTGAACTGCTGGATGTCCAGTTGGGGAACCGGTCGGCGAAAGCGAATATCGTTCCGTTCGAAGGCAGAATAGAAGATCCCATCACAGGAAGCGCAATTCGAAATGGCGCGAAGGTTCTGATCGACCTCCCCGAGGACTGGCCGTTTGGCGTCAATTGGCTCCGGGTCGTGGGCGTCACGAATTCGAAGCGGAAACCTTCTGTCGAGATGACACTTCAGATCCGCCGGGGAATCAGTGTCTCTCCGCAAACGGCTTACTTCGGTGACGCGAAGGTCGGAACGCAGAGCGAAAGGATTGTGATGATCGAACATACTACAAAACCGTTCAAGGTTATCAAAGTGGAGACCGACCCAGGAATCGTCGCAGCTGTGGAAAAGGCCGACGAATTTGGCAGGCGGTACAGAATCGTCATTCGAGTGACTCCTGCGGTCGTTGGCCCTATATCGGGAAGCGTGCGTATCTCGACCGATTCACCGGCGCAGCCGGTGATCACGATTCCCGTCGGCGGACAGGCCGGGTGAAGGTCTTCGCGTGGGCGTTAAGCGCGGCGGCTGCGGCTCTCGGCATGAGCGCTTCGCCACCGGAGGCCCCCGATGCCGTCGTAATCTTCACAGGAGATATACGCGGATATCTGTCGCCTTGCGGATGCTCCGACCCGATGATCGGGGGTATCGAGCGGATGGCCGGTGTCGTGCGCCAGCTGAAGAAGGAGCCGAACGCTCTCTACGTGGACATTGGGAACTGGCTCGACGGCTTCGATCGCCAGGAGCAGCTGAAGGCGGAAGCTCTTGCTGAGACCTGGAAAACCCTTCACCCCGCCTATCTGAACGTCTCTTCGCGCGATCGGCTTTTAGGCGACGGCTATCTGGAAGCGATGCGCGGCATCGTTGGTGGCGCGGTTGACTCGTCCGATGCAGCTTCGGGTTCCCTGCCCGCTCACTCATATGTACAGGTCGGCGCGATATCGGTCACCGGGGTAAGTTCGGCAGCCTCGGAAGCGTTGCGAGATCCTGCGCCCGGCGCACGCGTGGTGCTCATATCAGGCTCGCTCGAGACCGCCAAGCGGGCTGCGCTGATCGCGGGACCCGGGCTATACGTTTACTCCCTGCAGGGCGATCCGCCGGCAAAGCCAGAGGCAGTCGGTGATGCGACCTTTGTAACGGTCGGCGATCATTGCCGCTACGTCGGGCGCATCGAATTGCGAGATGGCAAGTGGACGGGACTTCGGTTGATCGAGCTCGGACCCGAGCATGCGGGCGATGCAGAGGCAATTCGAGCGTATCGCGGATATTTGAAAAGAGTGACAGCCGAAAACCTGCTTGCGCAGGTTCCGAGGCGGAGTGGAGAGCCGGCGTTTGTGGGGTCGGAGGCGTGCCGTACCTGCCACGAAAAAGAATTCGAGTCATGGTCGCTCACAAAACACGCTGAGGCCTACAAGACACTGCAGAGGACAGGAAACGATCGAGACCCGGAATGCGTGGGATGTCACGTGGTCGGGCTGGATCATGAGACGGGATTTCATTCAGTGGAGAAGCAGCCCGCCATGGCGTCGGTGGGTTGCGAAAGCTGCCACGGCGCAGGGTCAAAACACGTTAAAAGCCCGTACGAGGCCCACGGAGTTGCGGGAGAAAAGTCGTGCATGACCTGCCACGTGCCGGCGCACAGCCCGAAGTTTTCATTCAAGGAATACTGGGCAAAAATCGAACACGGGCAGGGTCGGGCGAAGGCTCGTGAATTGGCTGAAAAGGTGCGCGCAGCCGATGGCAAGAGCCAGTACGCTTTGCTCGCTGAATTGGGCAACCTCGGAGAAGACGCAATCGGCGAATTACGCCTTATGGTATTGGGAGCAGATCGCAGCCTCTCGTTTTGGGCACAGCAAGAACTGATTGGCATCAAGAGCCCTCATGTTTTGCCTGTGCTAATCGAACGACTAAAATCCGCTGACGAAAAGGATGTTGCCTCCTCAATACTTTTGGCGTTCGGCAACCACGGCAATCCGATGGCGTACAATGTGGTGAAGCCTTACCTAAATGCAAACGCGCCGACGGTACGGGGAGCCGCTGCGTACGCATTGGGCGGCTTAGGCGATCCCGCCGCGATCCCGTTGCTTGAAAAATTGCTAAAGGATTCTAATTCCAGCGTTCGCTGGCAGGCTAAGGAATCGATAAGTAAAATCCGTTCGATAAATCGCAAGTACCCCAGCCGCCTTAAATCGAAGAATTGGTGGAGTGGCTAAGCAACCGACATCGTCATGCTGCGCATGTCGAAATACGCCAATTCCAATAGCCTTTCCAAATTCACTACATCTTCGCGGTTATAGGCAATAAGAAGATCAAGCGCCTCCTGTGAGCCACGCCGATATTCCCGCCACAAATAAACGGCATCTCTGCCGCTAAGGTTTCGCGTTTCAGGGCTGCGCTCAATTCCAATCGCCCGCTCGATTGCCTTCAGCCCGCCGCGATAGCCTACTTGGCGCATGAGCGGGCACAGGTCGATGTGAATTTGATCGAGTTGCAGGGAAGGAAATGCGTTCTTGATGACGGGAAGATCGAAGCCGGCCCCGAAGAAAGTCACGATGACGCTGTAGTGGCTGATTGCGTCGGTAAATTCCGCAAGGTTCTCTCCCTTCACAAATGACTTGTAATCGAGCCCGTCGTAAATCCCGATGACGGTGATCGGCTCGCCCTGATACATCCGGCCGTCCGTCTCGATATCGAGATACGCAATAGAATCGCGGAATTCCGGAAACATCCGCCAGTGGTCTCGCTTCGGAATTCGCTTCGAAAAGTACTGATACTCACCGGTTGCAAGCCGCTTCTGCCCGTTTTGGACAGCGCGCACCGCTTTGGGCAAGTCGCAGCCCGGCGCGAACCTTTCGGGCTCCGCCAAGAAGCCGTCCCACGTCGTCGCTCCTTGCTGCCAAAGGGAGCGTTCAGACCTCGCGTCGATGTCGCGGACGTGGATGAATGTCGACGTAAGCAAGCCTCTTAAGTGTACCTGCGGGAGCGTTTAGGCGCAGCAGAGAGGTATACAACAAGCATGATCGCCTTGCTCGTTGCTGCCGTGCTGATGCCACCTCAAGCGGATTTCCCGCTGCGGGCGTTGGGTATCGGTTACGTCCAGACCGTCGAGGGAAAGCAGATGCGCATCGCGTCGAATTCAGCGAAGGGCACTGTGCTTTTTTTCATCTCCGTGGATTGTCCTATAGCAAACCGTTTCGCGCCCGAGATTGCCCGGATCGCTGCTGAGTTCTCCAAGAAAGGTTTCGAGTTCGCTCGCGTTTACCCCGATGCCACTGCCAAAGCAGAGGCCGTAACAAAGCACGGGAAGGATTACTCTCTTGCCGGCATTCCGGCGATTATCGATGCGAATCACTACATCGTGAACAAGGTTCGCCCCAAGGTTACACCCGAAGCTGCCGTCGTTGGAAAGGACGGCCGACTTCTATACCGTGGGCGCATAGACGACTCTTACATGGATCACGGACGATACACCGCGAACCCGTCGCGGCGAGATCTGCGCGAGGCTCTCGCCGACATCCTGTCAGGTCGAGCGGTGCGGCTGAAAAGCGTGCCCGCTGTCGGCTGCGACATCTCGGAACTGAACTAAGGGCGTGTCCAAGCCCTCGACGCACGAGCCCGTTACCCAGCTTCAGCACATCCCGATCGTCGAATGCGGAGAGCCACTCGTAAACTACCTCGAACTTTCACCGCGAATCATGGTGGGAAGTGGGCGCTGGGTTTATCAACGGCAGGCCCTGCTCAGGAAGAGCGTCGCCGAACAATTGGCTCAAGCAGCGAATCAACTGCCTGAACCTTTCACCCTCGCGGTGGTCGAGGGATGGCGTCCCCCGCACATCCAGAAGCGAATGTACATGGCTGCGTGGAACCGGTGGAAGGAACGCCACCCGGATTGGAGCGACGCCGCGCTGCGACGCGTCGTTAACCGCTTCACTGCGCCGCCACATCGAAGAGTTCCGCCTCCGCACACGACGGGCGGTGCAGTGGATGTATGGCTCGGAGACGAGTCGGGCACAATCCTAGACCACATCCGGCCCTACGAGGTGGGGGACAGCAAAGCCTATCCATTCATCTCCAAGAACCTAGGCGAACAGGCAACCCTGCATAGGCGGATCCTCGCCGATGCTCTGCTGCTCACAGAAATCACGAATTACCCGAGCGAGTATTGGCATTGGTCGTACGGCGACCAGGGCTGGGCCTACCGCGGGGGGCATCCTCACGCGTTCTACGGCCCGATCACACCCGTGGGCTACCTCCCGCCCGTTGCGGAGGACATCGACGAGCCACTCAAATTCAAAGAATGACGTGCCATAGTTAGCCGTATGCGAGCGATCTTGGGCCTGGGCAGCAACGTCGGCGACCGGCTTGTGAACCTGCAGGCGGCGGTGAACTTTGTCGACCTTCGCATCGGGAAGGTTCTCAAGATATCAAGCGTGTGGGAGACCGCCCCCGTTTACGTGATTAATCAAGATCCGTTCTTCAACGCCGTCATCGATGTTGAGACAGGCGTTGCGCCCGAAGACCTGCTCGCTGCCTGCAAGGCGATCGAATCCGAAGTCGGCAGGACTGTGGGCCCCCGATGGGGGCCGCGCGAAATCGACATCGACGTCCTCGCAATGATCGATGACGACGGCCAGATCGTGCAAGTGAACTCGCCGTCGTTGCAGCTTCCGCATCCACGTATCAACGAAAGACGCTTCGTCATCGAGCCGTTGCGCGAAGTTGACTCTTCGCTCATTCCAAAGCGTTTGGACAAGCAGGCGTTGGTCCGGCAAAAGGCACACATCGTCGAGGGCGCCGCGCTTTCGATTCACAGGGATTAGCGCGTGAGGAACGGTAAAGGCGCGTCACTCCGTCATAAGAGGTAACCGTGGTGAAAAGTTTCAGCTATGTGGCCGTCGATCGAGCTGGCCTACGAATGCAGGGCACGCTCTCAGCCGCGTCCGAGCCCGAGGCGAGAACACAGCTTGCCAGTAAGGGCCTCCTCGTGGAGTTTGTGGGCGAAGCCGGCGCGGTCGCTGCTGCCGCACCGACGCCCAGCGCCGATCCGCCCGCCGATGAGTTGGGTTGGTCGCAGACCGTGGCCGCGAAGTTTGAGCCTGAGGCACTCCTGAACCTTTATCGACAGATAGGCGCGATGCTGCACGCGGGCGTTCCTCTGGTTACTGCCCTGACTTCGATTTCGGGGGGGTCCTATTCCCCTCGCATTCGCTCTGCTTTGGGAGAAATGCGCGACGCCGTTGATCGCGGGGAACCCATTTCCAATGTTTTTGAAAAGAGGAAGGATATATTCCCGTCTTTGCACGCCTCGGTAATTAGAGCAGCCGAACGAGGAGGATTCGTAGATCGCGCCCTCGCACAATTAAGCGACTACCTGAGTCGAGAAATCAAGGTGCGCAACGAATGGAAGAGGCGAACCTTTTACCCCAAGGCGCTCCTTGTCCTTGCTCTCGTGATTATCTTGGTTGCGAACTTGATCATTAAAATGATCTCGACATCTACCGGTGGCCCCGCCCTTTACCTCACGAATATTCTTTTGAACCCCTGGGTGGGAATACCTGTGCTCCTCGTCGCGGGCGTGATCATCCTGTTCTTGCGATCGGCGAGAGCATCCTACAAAGCCGCCCGCTTGCGCGATGAGATCGCGCTTTGGATTCCATATTACGGCTCAACTGCACAAATATACGCGATTGCAAAATTCAGCCGGGCTCTGGCACTACTCTTCGGCGGTGGTGTTTCAATTCGAGAGTCAGTGTTCTTGGCAGCCGATGCCTCCGGTAACCTTGTCATCGCGGAAAAAGTGAAGCCGTTAGCTGCGAAACTAAACGAAGGCGGTTCTATCTGGGACGCGCTACAGGAATCCGGAATGTTTACACCAACCGCTTTAGATATGGTTAAAGCAGGAGAATTTTCCGGATCTCTGCAGTCGCTGTTGGAGCACTTGGCGGTGCATTACGAGGCTGAAGGGGAGGTCAGGATGAGCAAATTTACCACTGTCATGACCCTCGCGGTCTCAATCGGGGTACTGCTTATTGTCGCATCTTCAATAATCGGTTTTTATCTTGGGTATGGCGTCAATCTTAAGTCGTATATCGAATGACGGAGCGCACACATTACGTCGAACTCGGCGTCGCCGAGACGGCAACCCTTGTCGAAATCAGGACGGCATATCGTCGTCTCGTGCTCGTTTATCACCCCGACAGAAGCGGTGACAAAGGCACTACGGAGCGCTTCGTACGAATATCAGAAGCCTATCGAAACCTTGCCGATCCAAAAACGCGCAGCGAGTACGACGCAGGAATCCGCTATCGACGAGAACAAGCTGAGCGACGGAAAGCCCAGCAGGCGGCGCCTCCTCCCACACCCACTCAAAAGTCGCAGACACGCACAGTCGGGGACGAAGCGGCAAAGTTGCAGCAAGCGGCGACACTGTTTGCGACAGGCAGGTACGACCAAGCAGAGTCGATTATTAAATTGGTGCTACGAACAGTTCCAAACTCTGCGCTCGGTTACGCCATCCTCGGAGATATCTCCCGTCAGCGCGGTGACTTGCGCGCCGCACTAACTCAGTATTCGTTTGCTGTGCAATTTGCGCCATCAAATACCACCTACCAGCGCAGGTACGAAGAACTGCTAGAGCAATCCTCGAAGGTGACGGGCCAAGGCTATGTCGAAGCCAAAAAGCCGAGGCAGGTGCCGCTCGCGTTGGCGTCGGTCGTGATCGCGCTGATGCTCATTATCGTTTCAGTTTCCAGGGAGGGGTCTGTCTTTCCAAGCGCCGAACTCATCGACACGTGGTCGTTTACGTTCTTGATCATGCTCTTCTTATCTGGAATTGCAATCGGCGTTGCCGCCTCGGTGGGCGGGTTCGTCGATCGGCTCAAAAGTCTTTGGGTCGGCGCTTCCGGAAAATTGTCGCCCTTTGCGATTCTCTCATTTGTAGGGCTGATTAGCTTTTGGCTCGCAGCGGTCACATATTTCGCTGCAGGTCTCTCCAAAGATGCCTTCACTTATTCAGCAAGCCGCATGCTGGGATTGGTGGCCGCGGTTGCGATTTTTTTCACCCTGGCAGGATGGACTTCGGTCGTATCGCCGGTACAGGCCGCCCTATGGGGCGGCAATGTCGTGTGGCTGGGTGCCCTCGCGGGCTGGGCAATTGCCGACGGTTTTCGGTAATCGCCCTGCAGATTGTTTGATTACTTTCCGATTGCCGTTGGCACGCGCGGCTGGTCGTGGGCTGTCTTCGCCTTTTTCGATCCCTCCCTTCCGAACGTATAAAAAAGTGCGTCACGAGTGCCGGGTCCGTCGGCGTCTTCTTGCTCGAAGTAATTAGTGTAGACGACGGCTCCAACCGCAAAAACGAGCAGCATCGCCAACATGGCGGCCACCAAAGTAAGAAACCTTGGCCTTCCAGTACCAACCCGCAGAGGCGCATGCATTCCCATGGGCCGAGCAATCGATAATTCTTCCAGACCCGCAGTCAGAGCCAGCATATCCTGCTGGAAAGAGCGACAATTCGGGCACGTCGCCAGATGTCCGTCAGTCCAAGCTCGTCGCAGTTCAACGACGGACATCTGCGCGATTTGCCTCCTCATTTCTTCACAGTTCATTCGATAAACACCTTCCCCAAAAGTCGTCGTCTTAGCGCTTCTCTAGCGCGGCCAAGCCTACTTTTGACAGTTCCCGTTGGAAGAGCCAACCGATGTGCGATTTCTTCCACGGGGCATCCTTCCAAGTGGTGCAGAACCACGACGACCCGATGGTCATCGCTGAGTTGCATCAGCGCGGCCGCCAGCGCCGAGTTGTTGATTTTCGATTCAAGAGCATCCTTGGGATCGGGCTCGTCGCTGGGCAGCAGGTCGGCCTTCGCGTCGTCCAAGTTGACGACGTGCGAAGACTTCCTTGCTCGAAGAACATCGATAGCCGCGTTGCTCGCCGTTCGGCATAAATAGCCGAGGATCGCTCCGTCTCGTCTCAGTTTCGGCAGCCTTTGGAAGGCCTTGAGAAACGTTTCCTGAACCACATCTTTCGCATCGGATTGATTGCCGACTATGCCGTAGGCAAGCGAATACAGCTTGTCGATATGTCTGTGATACAGTTTCTCGAAAGCATCTTCGCGGCCTTTCTGGGCCAGTTCGACAAGGTCTCCGTCCTGCAAAAGAAGCGAATGGTCTATAGGAAGATTCCTCGCCTTTCAATACGGCGAGGTCGCCCTAAGGTTCCTTTGGTTTCATTGTCGCAGAGTTTCGTCCCGCTCGGTTCAATTACAATAGCGTTGTGGCAAAGCCAAACCCGCTCGAGAGTGCGCGCTCCTTCGTTGTGAAAGGTGGGATGCCGATCACGATGGCGACGATCGTTCTCGCCGCGGTTGGCTTCGTTGTCTGGTGGTCATTTAAGATAAGCCCCGCGGGTGAAGTGCTCCTGTTCGATTCGGAGGCGTGGTGGCTGCGTCCGTGGACGCTCATCACCTACCCCTTCATGGAGTGGGATTTCATTCGATTAGTCCTCGGGTGTTTGATGGCCTTCTTTTTCATGGGAGCGCTTGAACGGGCCTGGGGGCGCAAGCGCTTCATTCCAGCGTACGCTGTACTCTTGATGTTCCCGCCGTTGGCACTGTGGATCGGGGCTATGGCCTCTGGTGTCGAGCAGGCGGCCTGGGGGCTCTGGCTGATGACTGGATGCTGGACCGCCGCTTACGGGACGTATCGGCCGCAGTCGGTCATTCTCATATTCGGGATCCTGCCTCTGAAAGCGATGTGGATTGGCTGGTTCGCCGCCTTGGCGATCGTTTTTTACTACGGGATGGGTTCGCCCATCGCAGGCCTGTGCGCCGGCCTCGCCCCGCTGGCCGCCTGGGCGCTGGCCTCGCGAAGGGTCGAGATCGGTGTCTTGAATCCGAAAAAGCCATCTTTCCGCGACGAATTTGGCAAAAGCTTGAAGACGAAGCGTGACTCCGAGATGGAGAGGCTAAGGCTGAGAGAGCTGCTGGAACGGAGTGTTCAGGAAGAAGACGAGCCGAAAGGCTGAGAATTTGGAACCCTTTTGACCGGCGGATGGGTAGTATAGGTGTGCTGGCGCGAAAGCGTCGGCGACGTCTAATTTCCCTTGACCGGGAAAGCGGGGGACCCAACTCCGGGGCGAATGTCACCCACGAGGGTGCCTAGGGTAACTCTTGGCCCGAGCCCGTCAGCTAACCCCGTAGACGAAGCGAGAGCCGGACAACCACGGCAACGACGCCGAAGACCGACTGGCTTGCGCTTCTCACCGAAAGGTGTGGGCGCAGTTTTTGTAGGTCTCGAAACCGTTGAAAGGCATCGTGAAGTCAGGTCGGTCATCGTGAAACGAACCGTCAGTTAGTTGCTGAGCCTTGCTCGGCCGCTAGATACCTCCTGACAGAGGGGCGTCTCTTCAGCGCAGAAGGGGCGCCCTTCCTTTATGGATACGACTCCCTTCGACCGACGTCTAAACCCCGGAGAATTCAACAAAACAATATGAGAGTCCTTACACTCGCAGCCTTGCTCACTCTTGCTTCCTTAGCTTTTGCCCAACCGATCGATTCGAACGCCGTAGTCGCGAAAGTCGACGGCCAAGTCATCACCGCTGCCCAGTTTTATCGCCGCATGGCGTACCTGGATGGAGTCGGAACGGTGGAAGACGGGAAGTTTGTCTCTGCGCCACCCGCTTTCCTTGCGATCCGCAGAATGATCGATGAGGCGATCATCTTGATGGTCGCTAAAGACAAGGGCGTCGCGCCCACCGCCGCAGAAATTCAGGCGGAAGTAGCGAAGCGCAAGGTAGAGAACCCTGCCGGCCTTCAGGATCTGCAGGCGCTAGGGATATCCGACGACGTGATTACCGGGCAAGTCACCCAGGACTTGGCGAGATTTAATCTGCTAACCATGGGCATCACAATTACGGACACGCAAATTCAAAACCATTACGACGTTAATAAGCTTGTTTACGTGATGCCGGCTACCATAAAGTTGCGAGTCATTGTCGTCGGGCAGGCGCCCGATAAAGCTAAGGTGGACGAAGCTTTAAAAACAAAGGCCTTCGGCGAAGTTGCAAAAACGATGTCGACCGACCTTACGAAGATGATGGGCGGCGAGTTGCCGGAAGTGCCCTCCGCAAACTTGCCCGCAAACGTAGCTGCAGCCGTGGCAAGCGTGGCTGTTGGAAAGTCGACTGACTGGATGGAATCTGAAGGCATGTTCGTCAAGTATTTGGTTGAAGCGAAGAAAGAGCAAAAGCAGATGCTTTTAGACGCGATGTTGAAGGCAGACATTAAAAAGCGCATGATGGTCGTAGCCGGTCAACAGAAGAACGGCCAGATGGTGGAGAAGTTGATAAAGGACAAACGTAACGCGGCGCAGGTCGTTATTACTGCGCCTGGGCTGCAAAAACTTTGGAATCTTCTGGCGGGAAGATAAAGCTAAAAGTCGTCGGCCTCGGTCCCGGGGATGCGAGTTGGGTTCCGCAGCGCAACTTCGACGCGCTAAAGAGCGCGTCGAGCGTGCTGCTTCGCACGGAAATTCATCCGTCGACGCAACTCCTCCTCGCTGAAGGCATTGCATACTCGAGTTGTGATGACTTGTACGAGGCGGTCGAATCGTTCGAAGAATTATATGCGGCAATAGCCGCGCGGGCTGCGCAACTCGACGGGAACGCGGTATTTGCGGTTCCCGGACACCCCATGGTAGGCGAAGAATCTGTACGCTTGCTTTCGATAATGCGCGACTTAGACGTTTACCCTGCGCCGAGTTTCGTGGACGCCGTCCTTGCCTCCGCGAAACAGCCGTTTTCAGGATCGCTTCAGGTTTGGAATGCACACGACCCTCATGGAGTGCAGGTCGATCCTAGATCGGCGCAAATTGTTTATCAGTTGGATTCCGTTGAGGCCGCGTCAGAAGCGAAATTGACACTCTTGCGGCATTACCCGGAGAGCCACACAGTGGTGTTGGTCGCGCGCGCCGGAGGGCAAGACGAAGCTACGGAATCGCTGCCCTTGTCCGAATTAGATCGACGCTCGTACGATCCGCTGACAAGCGCGTATGTGCCCGCATCCCCTTCTGAATTTGCACCCGGTTTTTCCGGGCTGGTGCAAGTCGTGGACGCGCTGTTAGGACCGAACGGATGCCCGTGGGACAAAGAGCAAACGCATGAGACGTTGAAGAAGCACATGGTGGAGGAAAGCTACGAAGTGCTGGAGGCCATAGACTCGGGCGACCCAGCTGCCCTTTGTGAGGAATTAGGGGACTTCCTCTTGCAGGCCGTCATGCACGCGCAAATGGACGCCATCGAAGGCTATTACGATATCGATGACGTGATCCGGGGAATCACCGACAAATTAGTGCGACGCCACCCCCATGTTTTTGGTGACGTTTCGGTTGCCGGCTCCGAAGAAGTTTTGTCGAATTGGGATGCGATCAAGAAAAGCGAAAAAGGCGGAGAGAGGTCGGCCTTGGCAGGCGTCCCGAAGGCGATGCCGTCGCTCCTCCGTGCCCATGAAATCAGCAAGCGAGCTGTGCGTGTTGGCTTCGAATGGCAGGCGATGGAAGACGTTTTCTCGAAACTCAACGAAGAAGTAGGCGAGTTGCGAAACGCCATCGCTACCGGTTCTGCTACCGAAATCGAGGGTGAAATCGGTGACCTGCTGTTTACGGTCGTGAACATCGCACGGTGGCTGAAAGTCGAGCCCGAAGAAGCCCTGCGTAAAATGGTCGACAGGTTTTCGTCGCGATTCATAAAAATGGAGAAACTTGCCACGAAACCCCTCCGGAAATTGAGCTTCGAAGAGTGGGACGCACTTTGGGAAAGGGCGAAGGGCTGAACGGGTGTACGTAGCGGCTAATATATTTTTGGTCGTTTCGGCACTGTTGAAAACGACTGTTTTGGTCGCAATGATCGGTGTCCCGCTGGACGACAAGAGCCAGTGGCTCCGCCGCATCACAGTTCTTCGCTTCATCAACACTTTCGCATTCGCGACCGGATTACTATCTTTTGTTTACGAAAAGAATGAAATAGCCATTGCGTTCTTCTTCGCCAGCGTGATCGCTAGTGTCACGATCGTGTATATGTCGATTTTGCACCGTCGCGTCGGCTAGCAGTTAACGAAATAGCTTTGCTTCTTCCGCGCTGACTCTGATCACGGGATATTTGTTCAGCCGAACGTCCGCATAGGGTGACCTGTCGTAGAAGAATGCGAGGCGTTGCCTGGGGCTGTTCGCGAATGCGGGGTCTTTGAGGCGCTCTTCAAACTCCGCCCGCAGTTTTGCGTCCTTTTTCAGCATTTCCGCGGCGATCGGCTCCATCGCATAGTCTTCGAAAAACTCCTTTTCTTCGAACACGGCGTTAAAGAAACCCCAAGAGGCGAGCGAATCCGGTGCCATCGGCTCTAATAAGTGCACTGCAAGCTTGCCCCTTCGTTGGGCAGTCCACACGATCGCGCTTCCCTCAGGGATAGTGCGCCGTTCCCTAATAAGAACTGCCTCGAATCGTGGATTGATCCTGCCCTCAAAAGACGACCGCGGAAAGACAACCGACTGAAAACGATACGAGTCGAAAGTACCGGAAACCGCTCTCGGAATTCTCCGGTACGAGATTCCGTGGTAGTCGAGTCGCGCAATTGCTTCCTTCCAGGCCGACGGCACAGCATAAGCATACGCCGCTCGAACCCTTGTGCGAACCTCCATGTTGTCCCGGATCGTCGACGGGAACTGTTGCGGCTTGTTGCGATCCCACTTCGGAATAGTCGCGCCGGACGTCGTGCTCTCGTACGGTGTGTAGGCGAAACCGAGAAATGTGAGGGGCCTGCCTTCGCGAGATGGTGCCGCCTCGACCACAACTTCCCTATCTCCAAAGCCCGCCCCTGCGCGAGCGTCGGCAGCCCGGATCGCATTGAGAAGGTCCTGCGGCTTGGACGCGCAAAATTCGAGGGTGTTGACCATCATGCTGAAAGTAGTCTCCACACGCAGCCTTTAGGGCTTAAGCACGTGCGTTTCAACCAGCATAGTGGGGCGATTAATCGCGGCTCCATAACCTGTGGAATAGCGTGGCGTGAAGTCGTCGATCGTGATTCCTGCGCTCGGGTTCGCAGGGTTGAACCCGCCGAAATAAGGGACGATCGGGTGGCCATCCGCTTTGCATTGCTCGGTTACATAGTTTGCGAGCCGCCTACTCCAGGCGGCGACCGACGGATCTTGCGTTGGGCCGACCGGAATTGAATAGGCGGCGTGGTATTGCCAGTCGCCACCGTCTGTTGTGTGATTATCGAAAAAGAAATCCGGCTGATAGTCACGCATGAATTTTAGCAAGCCCTGCGTTTCCGGTGAATCTGCCTTCATAAAGTCGCGGTTCAAATTAAGGTTGAGCGAGTTAGTGCGCCAACCCATTTCCTTTGGACCGTTCTGGTTAACGCGATTGTAGGCGCTAAATCGCTCGTGCCCATCCACGTTGTAAATGGGAAGAATTACCAGGTCTACCTTGTCGATTAAGAGTCTGTACCGATTTTCGATGAGAATTCGACGCGCCAAAATGAGGCTCGCGTCTTTCCCTTCTATTTCGCCTGAGTGAATGCCGTTGATAACAAGGATCAGCGGCTTCTTGGATCGCGCGCTTTCTGCAGGCGTAAAGTCACGAGTCGAAGAGATGATCAACGCGTGCAGCGACCTGCCTTCCGGGCTTGTACCCATGGTGATGGCCTTCGCGATGGGTGAGGCTTCGTCGAGGCGGCGCACATAGGCGGCAGCTTCAGCGTAGCGGCCTGTCTCCAAAAAGCCGGATTTCTCGTAGTGCAGTTGCCAGTTGGCTTGGGGCGCATCGATCGCGATCATTTGCCTATTATGGGCCCATGCGCTGGCCATCCGGATCCCTTAAAGGTCAGGAAACCTGCGCCGCTACGTCCTTAGCTGGCAAATGCTCATCCACTGCCTTCGCGATCTCCGCTCCGAAAAACAAGGTGAGCGCTGCCAGATATACAAACATCATGAGCAGCACCAGCGAATTGGCTGCGGCATAAAGATTCCCGAGTCCCGCAGTTTTAATCAGCGTCGCGTACACGCTCTTCAAAATGGCACCCAGCAACCCACCGACCGCGCCGCCGATCCACGCTGACTTCCATCGCAGATCGAAGTGATACGGCACCCACCGATAAATGCAAGCCATGACGGTCGCCGCGAGCACCCAAGTCGCAAGAAAATCGAGCGCCTTTGTGACGAACTCTTGAAAAGCACCGGTGGAAATCGTAATCAGTAGTGAAGCCAAAGAAAAACTGGCGAGCGCCAATCCACCCGCAAACACCAGCGAAATTCCGATCAACCGCTCGATAAGCGACTTTCTCCACCAAGCCTCAACTCGCTCGGTCTTTTGAAAAATACGCCCGAACGAAGAAACCAGCGCGGTCGATGCTCCGCTGGCGCTCCACATCAAAACCGCGAAGCCGAGAAGTCCCGACGATCCAAAATCTCCCGCTTCGTAGCCGATGACGTCCTGCATAGGAAGTTTCAAATCACCTGCAATAAATTGCACGATCGGCACCGCTACAAAGAGAAATGGCCCGATGGAAAAAATGCAGAAAAACGCTAACGCGGCGGCATGACGCGCGCAACCGTCGTCTCCAAAGCGTAAAATCGCCGCCCAAAGAACCCGCGCAACGGCGGGCCACTTAGACGTATCGATGGGAGCCTTAGGCGACGGTGACCTCGGAGCATAGGTAGACATCTTGAATCGCGTTGAGGATTTCCACGCCTTCGTTCATAGGGCGCTGGAAAGCCTTTCTGCCGCTAATCAATCCTACGCCGCCCGCGCGCTTGTTGATGACGGCGGTGCGTATTACATCTTGCATGTCGTTGTCACCGGAAGCGCCTCCCGAATTAATCAGCGGCGAGCGCCCCATATAACAATTTGCGAGCTGGTAGCGACAAAGGTCTATGGGGTGATCGGTCGTCAATTCAGAATAAATCCGCTTGTCGGTCTTTCCGTACGAGCTGCCTTCCATATTCAACGCAAGGTAACCCCCATTATTCTCAGGCAATTTCTGCTTGATAATGTCCGCCTGAATCGTCGTGCCGAGATGATTCGCCTGGCCGGTCAAGTCAGCAGACGTATGGTAGTCCTTGTCTTTCTTGAAATCCGGATTTCTTAGATAACACCACAGCACCGTAACCATTCCCAGTTCGTGCGCGTGGGCGAACGCTTCACTCACCTCGACTATCTGGCGTCCCGCTTCCTCCGATCCAAAATAAATCGTAGCGCCGACGGCCGCCGCGCCCATGTTCCAAGCCTGCTCGACGTTGCCAAACATCACTTGGTCGAATTTATTCGGATAAGTAAGCAATTCGTTGTGGTTCAGCTTTACGATGAACGGAATCTTGTGGGCATACTTTCGACTGCAAGAGCCCAAAACTCCAAGCGTCGATGCAACCGCGTTGCACCCGCCTTCAATCGCAAGGCGGACGATGTTCTCCGGGTCGAAATACTCTGGGTTCTTCGCGAAGCTGGCTCCTGCGCTGTGCTCGATCCCCTGATCGACGGGCAGCACGCTCATGTAGCCAGTGCCCCCAAGGCGGCCATGATCCAGAATCGCTTGCATATTCCGCAACACCTGCGGCTTCCTATCGGAGGCCGCCAGCACGCGATCCACGAAATCGGGACCCGGAAGGTGCAGCCTGTCTTTGCTGATGCCCCGGCTTTGATAGTTCAGCAGGTTGTCGGCGCCGTCGCCCAACGTTTCAACAATTCGATCTAGTTGGCGTCCCATCGCAATTGCCATGCTCCCATTTTAGCCGACGCAGATAGAACGAGGGCCGGACGGCGCCGGCCCCGTTCATTGCTACCCCCTTTGGTTTCCTCAGAAAACTTTCACGTGGCCGAACTTCTTGCCGAAGATCGCCGCGCTCTCCGCTCCCATCCATTCATCCAAGAGCGTCGCGTAGACCTCGCGGAAGTCGGTTTTCCACTTGAGGTCGCCTCGCTCGAGCTGCGTCAGGTCGGGCGCGTCACCGATCAGGCAACCCTTCACCTTGCCGCCTACGACGAACATCGGCGCCGCCGCGCCGTGATCCGTGCCTTGGCTGTTGTTCTCACCTACTCGCCGGCCGAATTCGCTGAAGACCATCACGGTCACCTTGTCGGACTTGCCGATAGCCTTCATCTCGTCCATGAAGGTGCTGAGCGCGTCACCGAGGCCGTTGAGCAGACGAGTGTGGTCGCTTGCCTGCTGGCTGTGGGTATCGAACCCGCCACCGCTAAAGTAGATCACACGCGTCTTCGGCGATGTAGCGATAAGTTGAGCTATTTGCTTGAAACCTTGACCGAACGCATCAGGCGAATAAGTGAACTTCGATTGGTGCTTATCGATCGACTTGTTCAGTTCAGCCATCGCGTCGAGCGCGGCGTTCGTCGCTTGGCGCACCGAAGCCTGGTCGGCGCCGCCGCCCATCCCTTGAATTTCTCGAAGGAATCGCTCGGCATCCTCGTCGCCAACGAGAGCCTTCACGTCGGCAAGGCTGGCAAAACAAGGCACGCTCGCAGTCTTCGCCCGGACCGCTGCAGACTTCGTGCGTCCAAGTTCGATCGCCATCACCGGGTTCGTGCTGCCCTTTTGACCCTGGTCGTCGAGAAATTTGCCCAACCATCCGTACTGCTCGGGCATGTCCGGGTTGGCGGTCTGCCAGATCTCCATGCTGCGGAAGTGCGATCGATTCGGATTTGGATACCCAACGTTCTGCACAACAGCGAGATTTCCCGCTTTGTACAATTTCTCGAAGCCCGCCAAGCTCGGGTGGAGGCCAAGCGTCTCATTCAGTTTCAGAACTTGCGCTTCCGGGATGGCCAGTGTGGGCCGATAGCGATAGTAATCTGCGTTCGACCACGGGATAACCGTATTCAGACCGTCGTTGCCTCCGCTCAGTTGACACACGACCAAGATGTTGTCTGGGTCGAGCACGCCGCCGCGCGCCAACTTTAGGACATCAGCCTTGGCGATGCTCGCAAGCCAGGGAGGTGCCGCGACGCCAACAGCGATGATCGCCGAACTCTTCAGGAAGTCTCTTCTCGAAATCTCTTTAGACATGGCGTTCTCCTAGCAAAACTGAAACTCCGGCGAGGCAAACAACACCCGATAAACGGCGTTCGCTACCTTCGCAACAGACTGCGGCGCCCTCATCGCTCCCGATCCACCGGCATCTTCGCAAGCCGCGACGAGCGGGGCGTACTTTTCCTCCGGCAGCTTTGCATCGACCACCGCAAGCAAAGCATCCACGATCTGCCTCGAGTTTCTGGCGGGCTTGTCACCGATCGCAGCAACGGCCACCAGGCCCTTCTGTGCCGCGCCCTTGAACAATCCGTCGGCTACCTTGATCCGCTCGATCATCGTTGCCGAACTCACCCAAGCCTCGCCCCATTCCCATCCGTCGACGTCGGGCGGGAACAGCAGTTGCATTCCCTGTCTTTCCATCATCACGTCCGCCCCCCGAGCCGAAGCCAAAGCTGCGCGTTCGTTTGCAGAATCTTCGAGGGTTCTCAGCGAAATTGGGCCGAGGCCAAGCTGGCGAAATACTGCAAGGGTGAAATCTACTGGATTCTTAACCTGCCGCCGCACGCACTTATCGCTCCAGAATTCGTCGGACTCCGCAATGGCATGCAGCACCGGCTTGATCGCCGTACCGTTGTCGAGAAACTTCTTTGAAAGGCGATTCACAATCGCTTCTTCCGGATTCATATAACAGAACCACTCCCAAAGTTTTTTGGATAAATGCGATGCGGTCTTTGGATGCACTGCCAAAATGTCGCATAAGTCCTCGCCGCCAAATGGCCCTTCATTTTCCAGTACTTTCTTCACGCCCGTATCGTGTTGGCGCGGACGAAACTGAAAAACGAACGCGGGCTTCCCTGCCTTCGCATTCTCAAAAACTAGTTCTTGTCGCCGTTTTCCCTGCCTCGCCGCCTCACGCCGGTCCACGCTCGCAGCGAATGCCCAGCCTGTAAATGCGCGGGCCGCTTCCAGCACATCAGATTCGGTGTAATTTCCGATTCCCAGAGTAAACAACTCCAGAATCTCGCGAGCGAAATTCTCGTTCGGTCTGCCCTTCACATTTGTTTCGTTATCGAGCCAACGAATCATCGCCGGATCGCGGCTAACGGAGAGCAGCAAGTCGCGGAATTTGCCGCTCGCCCCTTTGTGCAGTGTGTCTAAATAACCCGACATCATAAGCGGCACGTTCACCTTTGAGGCGCTTACTGCAAAGTGATCGTGCCAGAAAAGCGTGAGTTTTTCTTGCATCGGGCGATGCGTGGATAGCATGCGTAGGGTCCACCACGCCACGACTGCGGGCATGCGCAAAACCTCTCTTCCCTCGCGATCCTTAACCGCGAATCGCAAAAGCGATACGTCGAAACCTGAGGGTACTTGGTCGTACTCGATCAGCCGGTCGATCGTGCCATCGACGCCAAGCTTGCCGTAGAACTCCATCTCGGCGTAGCTTGCGCCCAGCCCGAAACGGCGCAGCAGATGAGCGATCTTCTCCTCGTTGGTCATCTGCCCCGATATACGAAGGCTACGAGACGATGTTCACTACGCCTCGAAGGTGAACGCTCCATCGCTATAGTCAACCCGCACGACGGAGCCATCGTGGATGTTTCCTTTGAGTATCTCTTGGGCAAGCGGGTTTAGAACCTCGCGCTGGATTGCACGTTTCAACGGCCGGGCGCCGTAAACCGGGTCATAACCCGCGGCAGCAAGCTGGTCTTTTGCAGCATCACTGAGTTGAATCTCTATTTTGCGCTCTTCGAGGCGTCTCGCCAGCACATGCAATTGAATTTCGACGATTCTCTTTATCTCGTTTGCGGTGAGCGGATTGAATATAAGGATGTCGTCGATCCGGTTTAAGAACTCTGGACGGAAATGAGCGCGGACGACCTCCATGACGCGGTTCCTTATTTCCTCGCTAATGCCCATCGGCAAGTCGCCAAACTCGGTAGAACCCAGGTTGCTCGTCATGATCACAACGGCGTTGCGAAAGTCGACCGTTCGACCCTGGCCATCCGTAAGTCGCCCGTCGTCGAGTAATTGCAGCAAGACGTTGAAAACTTCGGGATTAGCCTTTTCGACTTCGTCCAAAAGAATGACGCTATAGGGTTTACGCCGAACGGCTTCCGTGAGCTGTCCGCCCTCTTCGTACCCGACGTACCCTGGTGGTGCGCCAAGCAATCTCGCAACCGTGTGCTTTTCCTGATACTCGCTCATGTCGATGCGGATCATCGCGCGCTCGTCGTCAAAAAGAAACTCTGCCAGCGCACGTGCGAGTTCGGTTTTACCGACGCCGGTGGGACCCAGAAACAAAAATGATCCTACTGGACGGTTCGGATCTGCGATGCCACTTCGCGATCTCCGAATAGCGTCGGCAACAACTTGAATTGCGTGGTCTTGGCCAACGACGCGTTCACGCAAACGCTCCTCGATGCGCAGTAACTTGCCCATCTCGCCTTCTAGCAGCCTGGTAACCGGGACGCCGGTCCACTTCGCTACGACCTCAGCGATATCGTCGGCGTCGACTTCTTCCTTCAGCATCTTGCTCGACGTTTGCAGTTCCGTAAGTTCGCCTTCCAGTGTCTGCATTTGGGCAGCCATCTGCGGTATTTCACCGTGTTGGATTTGTGCGGCCCTTTCCCAATTCTGCTCGCGCTCTGCTTGCTGTAATTCCACACGCGCGTTCTCAATCGTCGATTTAATTTGGCGGATTTCTGAAATCTTTTCCTTCTCATTTTGCCAATGCGCAGCAAGTTTCGACCTCTCCTCTGTTACATTCGCCAAGTCCTTTTCAATCTTGTCGAGCCGATCCTTGCTCGCTTTGTCCTCTTCCTTTCTAAGCGCCGAACGCTCGATCTCCAGTTGAGCCATCCTCCGGTCGAGCATGTCGATTTCCACCGGAACGCTGTCGATTTCCATGCGCAGGCGGCTGGCAGCCTCGTCCATAAGGTCGATGGCTTTATCGGGAAGAAAACGATCGGTGATATATCGGTCGCTCAGCGTCGCCGCAGCGACAATCGCGCTATCGGTAATGCGAACGCCGTGATGCACCTCGTACCGCTCCTTCAAACCGCGCAAAATCGCGATCGCATCTTGTACGCTTGGCTGATCGACTATGATCGGCTGGAACCGGCGCTCCAGTGCCGCATCTTTCTCGATGTGTTTTCGATACTCGTCCAACGTTGTCGCGCCAACACAGCGCAATTCACCGCGCGCCAGCATTGGCTTTAACATGTTTGCAGCATCCATGCTGCCCTCGGCTCTACCGGCGCCAACCAATGTGTGCATCTCGTCGATGAACAATACTATCTCGCCGTCACTATTCTTTATTTCTTCAAGTACCGCCTTCAACCTCTCTTCGAATTCTCCGCGATATTTCGCGCCGGCGATGAGCGCTCCGATATCGAGAGAAACGACGGATTTGCCCTTCAATCCCTCAGGCACGTCTCCGGCAACAACGCGCTGCGCCAATCCCTCGGCAATCGCCGTCTTGCCAACGCCCGGTTCGCCGATTAAAACGGGATTGTTTTTCGTGCGGCGCGACAAAACTTGCACAACGCGCCGAATCTCCTCGTCGCGCCCAATAACTGGGTCGAGTTTGCCAATTCGTGCTTCGGCAGTTAAGTCGCGGCCGTACTTTTCCAAAGCCTGGTACTTTTCTTCCGGCGACTGGTCGGTAACTCGCCGCCCGCCGCGAATATCGGTGATGGCCCGCTCGAGTGAAGCGCGGTCCGCGCCGGCACCGCGCAAAGTCCGCCCTGCGAAGCCCTTTGAGTCCGACGCCAAGCCGATAAGCAAGTGCTCGGTGCTGACGTAGTCGTCGTCCAACTGGTCGGCCGCGCGAAAAGCCTCGTCCATCACCATGTTAAGCCGCGAGCCAATCGCGCTGCCGTAAGCGCTCGCTCCCTCGACTTTCGGCTGCCGCTCTATTTCCGCCGTTACATCGGCGGAAATAGAGCCGGCAAACGCACCCACCTTGTCGAGCAGCGGCTTTGTGACGCCGTCTTCCTGCCTAACCAATGCCAGCAACAAATGCTCTGGCTCTATGGTCGATTGCTTGTATTGTTCTGCAACGCCCTGCGCTGCCTGCACGGCATCTTGGGCCTTGAGGGTGAGTTTATCGAGGCGCATTTACTAATTAACTACGCCTATCCTCCGCCGCCACCTGGATACGGCGGTTTAGTCGGTCGCTTCGGGGGGTTCCTACGCAACTCCTCCATGATCACTTCGATGGCTTTGTCGAGTTGCGGGTCATTACCAAGCCGCGTCTGATCCGGAGTGTTGTCGACCGTGATGTCAGGCGCGACGCCTTCGTTTTCAACCACCCACTTGGGCTTGCCGTTCACGACATCCCACGAAGCGAAGCCCGGCACCGTCACGCCGCCGCCCGCCATCAAGTCCTTTGTTCCTTGAATGCCCACCAAACCACCCCAAGTACGCGTGCCGATCAGCTTTCCAAGGCCGCGTTCGCGGAAGTAATAGGGAAATGCGTCTCCACCTGAGCCTGCATAGTAATTAATCAGCATCACTTTCGGTCCGATGATAGCCTGGCCGGGAGAGCGGAAATCGCCCATATTGCGAGGTGTCCAATACATCAGCGGCGTGCGCCCGAGAATCTCCACAAAGAAGTCCGGGATAAATCCGCCTCCATTGAACCGCTCATCCACGATGAGGGCATCTTTTTCAACCTGCGGATAGAACATTTTCGAGAACTCCGAGACACCCTCTGGCCCGGTATTAGGCACATATACATACGCCACTCGCCCGCCGGTTTTCTCTTGAACGTACTCGTAGCGTCCATTAACCCAATCCGCATACCGGAGATCGCTCTCGTCGCCAATGGGTTTCACCAGGATTTTCCGTGATCCAACCGCGCCGGGCACGGAGTTAACCGTTAGCTCCACAATCTTGTCGGCTTTACCCACAAGAAATTCGCTGACATTCGTCGACGCATTTACCGCCCGGCCGTCGATTGCAACCAAGTAATCTCCGTCTTTGACGTTAAGGCCCGGCTCTCCGAGCGGCGAAGTAACATTAGCGAACCACTTCGATCCGCGATACACTTTCTTTAATCGAACGCCTTGCGGGGTTCGATCATAGTCTGCGCCCAGGAGGCCCGTCGCCACCGGAGGATTCCCCGGCAGCGGGGCGGCATTGATGTAAGCATGGCCCGTTCGGAGTTCCCCGAGCATTTCACGAAGCAGGTAGTCGAGGTCGCTACGATGCGCGACCCACGGGAGCCATTTCGCGTATCGATCGCCGATTGCCTTCCAATCCAGCCCGGCCATGTTGGGTGCCCAGAAGTAATCGCGCTGATAACGCCAAGCTTCCCAATAACTCTGCGCCCACTCTTTCTGCGGGTCGGTGACTGCTTCGACGTCGCTCAGACTAACGCGGCCGTTGCCGACCTTTTGGCCAGGCTGCGTCGGCGCGATTCCCGCAGTCGATCCGGCAAGGTACGCGAATTTATCGAGCTTGGGCGTAAACGAAATAAATGACGTTCCTTCGATGAGCGAACTCGTGCTTTCGGCGCCGAGGTCGTAAACATGCACACCTTGACCGGAACCGTAAAACACTTTTCCGCCGCCTGCTGCAAACACACGATAATTGCCGGCAGGGAGCGGGAGAGCGAAAACGCGATCCTGAATACCCTCGAGGTCGAAGGGTATGGGCGCCGGAGGTTTTTCGCCTTCAGCGGGCTTTTCTTCGCCCGTTTTCTCCTCGTCGTTCTTTGGAGCAAACGGCGATGGCGTGTCTTTGTGCAGCGTGTACCCGTAGATCCTAAAGCCATCGGCAAAATTGAAACGCAGCTCCATAATGCCCATCGAGGGATTCCAATCGCGGAAAGATACGAAGAAAAGATACTTACCTTCTTTATCGAAAACCGGATTCTGGTCGCCGAACACACCGCTGCTGATACCCGTCTCCACCTTGGTTTCTACGTTATAAAGAAACATGCTGGTAAAGCCGGCTGCATCCGATTTGGAATAGGCGAGCCACTTCGAATCGGGCGACCAGACAGCGTCCCCATACGAAGGAAAGTCAGCGGGACCGACTTGCGTTCGCAAGCCGGATGTCGCATCCACTATATAAAGGGCATTCTTTGAATCGGTGTAGACAAAGCTTTTCGAATCGGGCGACCACGATGCGCCATTGTAAAAGTTGTTTCCCCCAGTCGTCACGCGACGCTCGGGACTCGAGAGATCACTCGGGCGGACATACCAATCGTATTCGCCGGATTTGTCCGAAGCGTAAAGCAGCGACTTCCCGTCGGGGGACCAATTAATGTAGCGTTCCCGGGCGCCCGGCGTATTGGTCACGTTGTAGGTGATTCCCTCCTTTGCGGGAACTGTGAACATCTCGCCGCGCGCTTCGATGGCCACGCGTGAGCCTGTGGGCGAAATGGAGATGTCGGCGGCGTGCGGGCCGAGTTCTCGATGCAGCGGACGTCGAGCTTCGAGGTCGCTATGAATCGTGACGGGAACCGGTGACACCTGCTTGGATGCGATATCGTACGTCCACAATTTCGCATCGCGCTCAAAGACGATGTTGTCTTTTCCGGCGCTCGGCCATTTAATGTCGAGGTCTGCGAAATTCGTCAGCTTCGTTGTTCGCTTCGAAGCGACTTCGTAAGAATAAAGGTTGAGCCTGCCGTCGCGATCATTGGCAAAATAGACGTGGTTTCCGATCCACATGGGCCACAAAAATGCGCTGCGGTCATGCTCCATTTCCCAATATTTATTGGCAGCGGTATCGTAAAACGAAATAAAACTTTGGTTGCCGCCGCGGTAGCCTTTCCATGCGGCGTTCTCCGTGGACATGCGGTTGTAGGCGACGGTGGTGCCGTCGGGCGAAACCGCTCCGAGGCCGCCTTCCTGTATCGGGTGCTCCTCCTCCGTGCCGCCTACAGCGGGCACTGTGTAATAGCTGAGGTACCTGCCGAATGGGCTGTTGCGTAAGCTGCGAAAAAGGATCGTCTTGCCGTCAGGCATCCAGTCCACCGGGATATCCGGCGAGTTGTGATACGTCAGCCGCTTGGGCTCGCCGCCGGTTGCCGGCATCACGTACACATCGAGGTTGCCGTCGTAGGTTGCGCCGAACGCGATCTGGCTGCCGTCCGGCGAGAACTTGGCGACGTACTCGTTGCCCTCGTCGCTGGTCAGCTTACGGGCCACTCCGCCCGCGGAGGGCACCAGCCAAAGGTCACCGGCATAGGTGAAAACAACTTTGTCGTCGTGAATGTCGGGGAACCGCATCAGTCGCCCGTCCATCGCCTGGCCCAACGCTACCCCTGCAAGAATCGAAAGGATCATCCTGCCAAAAGATTACCTTCCCGCCTCCTGTTGGGTTTCGAGCGTAAGCGGGTCGGGACGAATACGACGACACACCAGCATCAGGGCAATGAGATACGCAATGGCTGAGAAGATAACCGCATAGCCGTCCATCGTCATTCCGAGGTTCCACTCGGCCATCGTAGGGGTGGCGACGACGTCGTCCGGTGCCAGAAACCTTCGCGCTATAAGGATGTGGAAAACTGCCATCCAGACGAGCCAGTGAATAATCGAATTGGGGAAAGCGACGCTTGCGAGCACTACCCAGATCGCCAGCAATACAGGTCTCGGACTGGCCTGATGGAAGGCCGATAGAACCCCGAAAGCCGCGCCGAAACAACATGCAGATGCGACGGTTATTGCGCCATATTTTACGGGGTCGGCGATTTGCGCAAAGTTGTCGAGCGGATATCCATGAGGCAGAAACTCGATCCACGATTGTGTCTGCAGATAATATGAATAAATCCCAATCATCACTCCCCAAGCAATGAGTGCAAGGGCAAGCAGAGGAGCGTTGTCGGAAACGTACCAGTGTTTTACCGGAATGTTGCGTTGTTCAGCCTCGTCAACGATCCTGTCGATATGGGTTTCGCCGTTTTCGTAACGTTTCGAGTGTGCGGTGAAGGCCAGAGGTAGACCCAAAAGCCACTTTCGCCTGATGACCGCGCTCGAAGGCTTTTTGTTGTGCCTCACAATGTCGATCCGGCTAACGCGATTCCAAGTTGTGCCGAACATAGTCCAACCCGGCCCCGAAAGTGTAATTCGAATTCCGCGCTCGTCGATAATAAGCGTTTCGTAGAGAGAAGCAAGCAGAATTGCGCACGCCGCCGCGAACGGAAGGAAGAGGTCGATTTTGAAGAGCGGCCAGGACAGGAGCCCCCACGCTGACTCATCATCGATCATAAAAGACGCTAAGTTGCCTGGGCCCACATGGCCAATTACCAGCCACGTAAGCGCGCAGAATAGAATCAGCACAGCAATGCGCCACGGTTTAGCCTTCCCTTCGTTTATTCGGCTGTTTGGAGCGCTGGATTGCCCTAAGCGGAACCACTCTCTCCCCGCGTGACCCACGAACATCAGACGCCAGACGAGCCACACAAGCGCAAGCGCTATTGCGAAATAGAGCCAGCGGATACCTGGTGCAAGAACCGCTTCAACGACCGCCCACGATTCGTCTTGATCGACGACATTGTAATAGGACTCAATCCGAATCGATGCTGGGACCGACTCGATTATTCTCGCGAGTGCGAGGACGAAGAGCGGGATGATAATCGCCGGGGCAACGCGACTCCGATTTATCACCAGCCATGCGGAGATGAATGCCGCAAATCCGGCGACGAACATAAAAGCCGCTGGAAAATAGTCGGGTGAATCAGGAAGGAAGTATTCGCTCTCGACAAAATCCTCCGCGACCGGCATCGCATCCCAACCCAGGAGAATCGCGCCCAGGCCAAGCGCGACGAGCATCGCGAGTAGCAGGCGCATTTGCAACGGGATCGCAGACCAACGGTCGAGTTTGCCGGCTGACATGACTTCCCTCCGACTCATGTTACCGGCGCATCACCGCCCCCGTTGCAAGTCAATACGCAATCGCCAATTTGTACAACGTCACACCGCGCACACGTCGGTCGACCACCTTCACAACCGTCAGGTTCTCGCCGTTTACCGTGATCGCCGTCGTAGCGATGATCGAGTCGTCATGAAGCAGAACGATCGCCCGGATCGGCCGATTGGCCGCCTCGACCTCCGCGTCGGTCAGGTACTTCCGAGCCGCGTCGGGATGCATCAGAGTTACAATGCCCTTCGTCGACCCCGCGCCAACGGTAATCGCTTCGCCGCAACGCTCGATAAACCGCAACAAACGGTACTGCGCGCCGCTCACGAGCCTAGCTCCGGCGATACCGAGATGTGCGCGGTTCGGGTGGCTTTCTCCGATGCAGAATGCGGCTTCAAATACGGCGCGAGGCGTTGCCAGCCCTGCTCTTTCAACAAGTACGGGTCGATAATCGGAGCGCGTGGCGGAAGGCGGTCGCCTATCTCCAGTTCGCCGATTTGAATCAATTCCGCAACGCCAGGCTCGCGAAACGATTGCGCCAAAAATTCTCCTGCGATGACTTCCGCCGCGCCCAAATTAAGCGTCGCCTGCAATCCCGTATCTCCGGTATTCGCAATATGCTCCGCTAAAATCGCAAATTCAATTACCGGCAGCTGCTCATCGATAAGTGCATCAATTTCAGTGTCGAATTCCGAATCGAATATTCTGCATTTCGCGCGCACGGTTGCAACGCTTACACTAAGTGCCATCTATGCCTCCTGAAATCCCATGCGAAACTGCCGTCATCCCGAGCGGAGCTGCCGTCATCCCGAGCGGAGCTGCCGTCATCCCGAGCGGAGCTGCCGTCATCCCGAGCGAAGTCGAGGGATCTATGCCGTCGCTCGTCGGCGCCGTAGGTTCCTCCACTCCGCTTCGCTTCGGTCGGAATGACTTAATAATCAGCGCAGAATTACGCCGCACCGCACCGGTCAATCGGCCGAGGGCGATGCGGTTCAAACGCGATTCCTCGTTCTTTTCCGCAAGCAACTTCTCGAGCGACGAAATAAACCGGTCGGTGATTCTGTTTTGCTGGGCAAGGCTCGCCCGAACCCACCATATCGATGCCGATAGGAAGGTCCCGGCGAGCGCCAACCCTTGCAGGGCGGCTTCGTTCATCGTATGCGAAACGCCCGCTTGAGACGCTCCCACGCCGCAGAAAAACCCGATAGTTCGCCATCGAAGGTTTCGAATGCGGCCAACACGCCCTGCGCGGCAGGATCAGGGTTGCGCGCAAAATATGCGCGAAACGCGATTTCGAAGTTTGCAAACGCACTGCGCACGCGAAGAGCGGCGATCACTGCCTCCGTCACCGCGCCCACAACTCCGCCGAGGCCGAGAAATAGCCACTCCATTTATAGCACCGCCCCGAACGCCGTCTGCCACAAACCGTAGCCGACGTTGTACCGCGCGCGAACGCCATAGAAATAGCGGTCGTGCCACCAAGTGGTGTCACTCGGCTGAGCCGAATCCAGTGCGGAAAACTCCACTGGAACATCGCTCCGCTGCTGCAGAATAATTCCGCGAACCGCCCGCGTCGTATCGAGCAAGAACCAATAGTCGTCGGAAGCGCTTCGCAAGTAGGGCGAAACCACAACGCGCAACTTTCCTTCGAAAACATTCTTGTAGGAATTGCTCGGCGCAGTGTCGCCGCCGTTGCCTTTGTAAACCACTACTGGACTTTCCACCAATTCGGTGGCGTTCCACTGGTTTTTCGGGCCGACCACAAGCAGGTCGGGCACAATTCCCATCGGGTCCTGCTTGTCATTCGGCACCAGCATCATTTGGTTAATCGCGCTCGCAAGCGATGTCGCATCGAGCGCGCTCGTTCCGCGATTTCCGTAGGTGTTTCCATCGCCGAGCGTATGCGCGGTGTTGAAAAATGAAAGGCCGTCGTAGCCTTCGTCGGTGAAACCGCTGGCCAGCGCTTCCACCACCATCCGGTGCTGGTGGTCCGCAACCCGCTCCGCAAGGTCTCGAATGCGCAGCCGAATTAAATCGTACTGGTCGTCCTCGATCGCTTTGCGGTCGACGGCGATGCTCGCTTCGAAAACCTTGTCCTCGATCGTGTAATTGAATTCCTGCATTCCTTGCGGTTTGCGCTCGTCCACGAATTCCTGCATACCGGGAGTCGCTCCCAGCCATGCGTATTTTTGCGACGGGTTCGTCGTGGTGATCGTGGTCGCGATCAGCTGCGCGATGCCGGAATCGACGCGCTGACGGTAAGCCAAGTCGAATTCGGTTTTCAATCCGGGAAGAAGCAGCGAAGGGATATCGCTTTTGGTAATTGCCATTTAGTACCTCCTTAAACGGTGTAATTCTCAATTCGAATGCGCATGCCGGCGGCGCCCTTCGAAGTCGTCTCGATGCCCATCACGGTGCCGACCTTGTATTGGTTGGTCAACCCGGCGGTAGTCAGTTGGATCGTCGCGTCGTCGAGAGCGTAAGCCTCTTTGCCGAGATCGGCTTGTGTGCCGGTTCCGGCGATCACGAAACTGCCCTCTTTCGCAACGCGAACGCTTTTGTCGCCGTCGGCGCCGTCGTTTTCAACGGTCTCTTCCGCGACACCCATGACTTTCAAGGATGCGGTTGCGTGCGTCAGCGGTATGACGTATCCGTCGGTACCCAAACCAACGAGCGCGCCCTTGTAAATCGTCGTGGCGGCATTGATTTTGTAAAGAACAATATGGCCGGGTTTGAACGCGGCTTCGTAGGGCGCAGAGTGTGCTGCCATTTATCGGTTCCTCCTTTTCGCAATTTCCGCGAGTTCCAGATTCGGAAAGTGACGAGAATAAAACTCGGCTTCTTCCATCGCGAGGTCGGCGCTTTGCATGGGCTGCCGCACGATTTCGCCAAGCGTGAAGAGAGCCGGTGCCGAGTTCAGAAATCTTGCAATTGATTCTTCGATGCCCGATTCGCACGCGCTTACCATGAGCGAAAAGGCTGCGCTTCGCTGTACGGGAGCCAGCTTGCCCGCCCGCTGAAGCTCGTCTAGATGCTTCTCGATGCGCTTCGTTCGCATTTCTTCCCGAAGCTGCAGCGCTTCGGCCTTCCACGGGTCGCTTTGCGTTTCTGTGAAGTCCTCGCAGAAGAGCCGCGCGCTTTCGATGCGCGGATGCCCCACGATGCTCACTTCGAATATCTCGTCCAGGTTTTTGGAAACTGAGAGGCTCAATGATTTCGCGCCCGAAGTTTCGAGAATTCTATCGGCCTCGGGCGTCAACGATAAAATGCCGAACAGTTCATTTCCGGCGGCTTGAATGTCGGTGAGATAGCCCATTTCCAACGGACTCTCGACATGTTCGATCCAAACAGGAATGGGCGCCTGCAGCGAAGCAGCCAAACGATGCAAATCGCCAGCCTCGACGCGCAGCCCTTTGTCGGAATATTCGCCGACCTCGAATAGTTTTGCCTTCCGGTCCACCCACGTCGGCCTGGCGCCGGCGGCGATATCGGCGATGTATTGCGGCGGCTTGCCTTCCTGCCATCCGTCCGCGATTTCTTGTGCGCGCTTGGTGCGGGCATCGGGTTCCAAATCGGCTTTAGAGCCGCGAAATCCCGGTCCCAGCACGGCCGCAGCCACGCGCAGGTCGTTGTTGTTTTCTTGCAACGGTTCCTCCTTTTTTGTATATCAGGAGGTAATGGCCACGGCGACACTAATTGTCAACCGTTAAAATGCAAAGCGGCCTCCGCATATCCATGCGAAGGCCGCGCAAGTATGACGGCAGGCAAGGTCTTTCCCGACCCGCAGTCTAGGGTTACCGGGACCCCGAAATGACCTTTACGTACTTCGCCAGTTGGCAAGGCAGCATATTGCCGGTGCCATCGGGCTTCAGCACAAATAGCATGTACCAGCCAACCGGTGCCTGCGTGGAGCTAACCGGTCCTTTCACGTTCTTGATCAACGGGTTTAGGGTGTTCGTTAGTTCAATCTCGACGTAACGCTGGTTCATGTCGAAGCTATGCGTCACAGCTCCAAGCGCGATCAGAACAGCTTTGCTGACGGTCACGTCGTTCACGCCGATAGAATTCGTCGTGCTTCCGACTTGGATGATGTCAGGGCCACTTGTGATTTGCGGTCGGGTACCGACCCCATAGTTGGGCGTATAGATTTGCGCCGATGGCGGCTGGTCGCCTTCACCCGCGATATCGAACTTATGATCGCATCCAGCCAAAACGACACGACCGTCGGGCAAAAGCATTGCCGTCGAGTGGTAGCCCCGAAATGTGTTAGGGTCCGGGTCGGCCACGTTCGTCCATACGTTCGTGTCCCTATTCCAGATCTCGGCATCTCGCACCCAGTTGGCTGGGTCTTCGCGCCACAACTTCCTGTGGAACAACGAGCCGCCAAGGGCAAGCACTTTTTCATTGGGCAGCACCACGAGGTTGTGATCTATTCGCGCGTGATTCATTGGCGCAACGAAGGTCCAGGCTGGATCGGTCGACATGTTCCCTATGGGCAGTGACTCCGCCTGGTCTGTAGCGGGAAGCTCAGCGTAAGGAATGGTTTGGCTTAATCGCGACAGGCCGCCGCTTTTTAGCAGCATGCTTCCTAACATTACGGTCGAGCCGTGCCACGTTTGGCTCAGTCCGCCAAACAGCGTTCGTCCGGCATCGTCTCCTCCCGCGGCCGTGTCAAAAAAGAACGTTGGGTATCCTTCCAACCATCCGTTGACGTAGGTTCCCCCATGGTGGCGCGAGGGACCTGCGAAGAACATCTCGGTTGCGGAGACCGGATACATGTGCGGGTAGTTTAGAAGGTCGTAGTCGTCCAGAACCAGCATTTGCCAGGTCGCCTGAGCATCGACTGTGTTGTAGTTCACCTCGTACGGTTCAGTGACGAATGCAGGCTGGGCCGGTGGTGGCGGATCCGTGGCCTGCCCTCCGCTGACGACCATCCGACCGCCAGGAAGGCGGGTTACCGTTGGATAGTAACGCTTCTTGACCAATTGGTAGTTGATTGGCGATTCGAGCCACGAGTTAGTTGCAGGATCGTAGATGGCGACCTGACGGCCCGGTTCGGACGGCGTGCCCGTAAAATTGCTGCCTGCAATGAGAACTTTGCCGTCTGCCATCAGGGATTGTCCGCAGCAGAACGCTTCGTAGCCAAGCTGGTTCGAAGTCAGAACAAACGTACCGTATGGGCGCAACGGGTTCGTCAAGTCGAAAGGATCCCAGACGAACGGGCGAACACCGGCCGACCCAGCATTGTTTCTACCCCAGAAGAGCAGCTTGCCTGTGCTTCCCATTGCCGGATTGACCGGCCTTATGTGAATCATGTGTATGGCTCGTGCCGCTCTGTATGTTGTGGGATCTGCCGGCAGTGGGTCGGGCAAGTTCGCCCACCCGCCGTTTGCCGGTGTGATCAAGGGCGACCAACTCCCCTGAGCAATCAACACAGCATGGATTGATATCGCCGCGCAAACCGCGATCGTTTTCCTGTTTTTCATTTTGATTTTCTTCCTCTCCCCTGCTTGTTGCGGGAAAATCGCTTCATCGCGCAGATTGTTAAAACGCCCGCTACAGCAGTTGTCGCTGAAGACGGCTCCGGGACAGGATTCAGCAGAAGGTAATGGCCCACTTGGGTGCCACCGGCAGCCGACGTTAGAATGCTCCCCTGACCGTTAATGCTAAATGCGTTCTCAAGCCAATCAAACCCCGGGTGCGGGCCTATCAAATCGGTTAACCGATACATTACGCCTTCCTCCCACAGAAATCCCTCGATGGGCATGTTTGCCTCGCTTGCGAGCCCGACAATTTGTGAAGCAAAGTTGATGTCGTATGCCCGCCCGATGCCACCGCCGAAGTCGCCGAGATCAACGGGCTTGCCGTCCCGCCACAGCACCGCCCGATATCCGCCCTGATTCGCGATCGCCCATCCGACGACCTCCCCATTCTCGTTGACTTCAAGAGCCTGGCTATCCGAAGCCCACGCCGGGCTGATATCGTCGAAAACTCCATTTATCCATCGCACCGCAAATTGTTCGACGCCGACGTTGGACATCACCCCGACCGCCGTACCGGAATCGTTCAGTCCCAATGCAGTCCCAGGGAATGGTGACGGAAGCAGGGTCGTTTTTCCGTCCTCCCAAATGAACGCGTTGGTGCCGTTTCCGCCTGAAATCTGCCCCAAATTGTTTAGTCCTTGGCCGGCGGCGAAGTTGCTTGTCCCGGCAATTCCGATATCGATAACTTTGCCGTCGCGATAAAGAAGCGTGTGCTCGATGCCGGTGAACAGCGTCGAATGGCCGAGTACGTCGCCGTTGTCCGCAATCTCCGTCGGCGCCCAAAAATGCCCCTTATACTTCGGCAGCAGGGTGAGAACGCCGTTCTCGACGACGCACGCGCCTTCCCCGGTACCGCCGACGATCACACCCTTGTTGTTGATGTCGATCGGAACAAAGAACTGGCCGAACTTGGCCGTAAGGTCCACAACCTCGTACTGCGGCTGGGTAAACCCCGGCGCAGCTAAAGCAAGCGCGAACAGCCAAATCACGATTCGCATGTGATCAGGGTACTCCATCCGCGACGTAACTGGGTGGGAACGCGGAATCGCATAGAAATGTCAGAATAACTGAGCCAGATGAACGCAAAGCAGCTTATAGCCGCATCGATCTCGGCAACGGTCCTCGTTGCCGGAATCGCCGTGTTCGCCCAGAACGGCGCACCGCCCGCGAAGCCCGCAGCGCCGTCGGCCGGCTCTGCCCACCTTTGGGCCGAAGTGGGCAGCTTCAAGCTCGAAGGCAGCGGCGAGGTCAAGGTCAAGTTCATCGGCACCTTGCTCATCGTAAAGGCGGCCAATGCCCCTATGCCCACGGTATCCATAACGGGCAACGTGCGCAAAGAATTCGAAAACGCTGAAATGGGCCGAACAGCATGGTTCGGCGAGGGTGTGGCAACGGTTCGAGGCTCGTGGCGACATCTCACCGTCTTCGGCAAGAAAATGGACGCCACCTGGAACGGCAGCGGAATCGCCATGGTCTACGGCGAGTTCGACTCTGCAGGCAAAACCGGTTTTATCACGGTCGATGGCAGCGAGCCCTTCGAATGGATGTCCTCCGGCCAGTCGTTTTACGTGCCCGCAACCGCTGATCCCCGCATCCAACAGCAACCCGGACAGGGTCCGAGAATGCCGGCTCCGCGTTCGGTCGATCCCGGCGGCGTTGCGCCCGCGCCCGTGCCGAAAATAGGCAGCTAAGCGAACTTAATCCGATCCTTCAACATCCAGCTCAGAAAGCCACCGATGGCAATCACAAGGGTCGCAATCGGGAAGATAACCATCCATCCCGACACCGTCGACCCGACAGCCGCGCCCCCTGCAAGCAGTGCCGCAAAGCCAAGCCAGGCCAGCACTACTTTGCTGCCGATGTGCGCCTTGGTAGTGCCCTCTCGAACGATATCCAGGAGGAACGGGGCTTGGCATTTCAGGCACGCAATCGTTCCTGGTGGGTTGGATACCTTGCATTTCGGGCAGTGGACGCTGCGGTAGTCCTCAGGCTTCGCTTGCGTTTCCCAGTAGCGCATGTCGCTAAGCTCACGAGTGAACATTAGCTTGGTCCCTCGCTGGTGAACGCCTTGATCGTCGGTAAGCAGGGATTCGGCGCCCTTGGCGATTGCGATAGCGTGGCCGTAAAGCCCCAGTTTTGCGAGCAATTTCGCGATATCGAACCGGCTTCCGACGTTGTCGGGGTTCTTCGCAAATGCAGCGTGAGCCCGCTCGAACTTCTGCAGGTCGAGCTCACGGTCCGACGCCTGCCCGGCAATGCGATCGTACATCGGGACGGTAAATGGCGCGACCAAGAAAAGCAGCATCACGCCGTAGGTGATGATTTCGGACTTCGCGGAAACGCCGACGCCCACCATGAGAATAGAGGCGACGATCGCCACCAGCCCCGTCGGGCCCGATAACTCGCCCTCCGCCATCCAGTGCATCAAGCAATAGATCCAGAACATGGCGAAGATGGCGGTGGCAATGGGCACAAGAAGCATCCTTCCAAATTTTACGCTGAAACGCAAGCAATCGCATGGAGGAACCCGACTCCCCTCCTCGTCTTCTGCGATGAGGAGGGGGCTGGGGGGTGGAGCAATACCGTCCGACGGGTGCCACGGCCAGATTCGCCGCAGCGAGAGCCCACTTCCAACGCAAACAATTCAGGCGAATATGACCGTGTGTCGGACATTCTCTTAGTTGGAAGGCCAACCAGTGGTTGACAACCCGTCCCTGCAAGGCCCAATAGTTGTACGTGCGCCGTCAGGGACATTTATATTCATAACATTAACACTGCAAAATGTGAGCATGGTTTAGAAACCGACGAATGAATGTGTATAGAAAATCAAATGAAGTACGAAAATGGGTTTACAGCGACGCCAACATCGAAACGTTCACAATCCCCAATTGTGAACGGTTCTGTGAACGGTTTACTTCCGGCCGCGCTTTTTGGTCGTGTCGTCCTTCGGATGACTGGAGCGGAAGTCGATGAAGATCGGCGTTCCCTCCATCGGAAACTCCTTCCTTATACGGTTCTCTAAGTACCGCTGGTAGCTAAAGTGAACCCGCGTCGGGTCGTTGCAGAAGAGCAAAAACCGAGGCGGAGCGGTGCTGGTTTGGGTGGCGTAATAAATGCGCAATGGCCTGCCTTTTGTGGAATAAGGGCGCTCGTACACGGCATCGCGGATAATGCGATTCAGCGCACCGGTGGAAATGCGGAAATTGTAATTGTCGACAGCTTCCATGCACGTCTCTAACGCGGCTTCCAGGCCCGTCTCCGAGGTGGCGCTGGTAAAACAAAGCGGCCCGAAAGCGAGAGACGGAAACTCGTCGCGTAGTCCTTTGGTAAATTCCTTCTTGGGCGCCGAGCGTTTCGTCGGCCGCCCATCCGGCGGCTCCACGAGGTCCCATTTATTAATGGAGAAAACGCAAGCCTTGCCCGCATCTCGCGCAGCTTGAGCGATGCGCTTGTCGCCGTCGGTGAGCCCTTCGTAGCCGTCGACTACGATAAGCGCCACCTGTGCGCGGTCGATCGCGCGCCGCGCCCTAAGCGCCATGTAGTACTCCACGGTGCCCTGGATTCTGCCCGGACGCCGCAGGCCCGCGGTATCCACCAAAGTGATGGTCTCGTCCTTGAAGGTGATCTCCGTGTCGATGGCATCGCGCGTCGTGCCCGGAATGTCGCTCACAATCGTGCGCTTTTCGCCAACGAATGCGTTCAGCAGCGACGACTTGCCGACGTTCGGCCTGCCGACGATCGCAATCCGAATGTTCTCCGCGGCGTCCGGGTCGACAGGCTCGGACTCCGGCATCATCTCGACCGCTGCATCGAGAACCTCGGCTACGCCTCGGCCGTGCAAGGCGCTGATCGGATAAACATCGCCAACTCCGAGAGCATAAAAGTCGGTCGCCCACGAGTCGCGCTCCATATTGTCGGACTTGTTTACCGCGACGAGAATAGGCTTCTTCAGCGGCCTGAGCGCGTCGGCAAGTTCGATATCCGCCGGCGTAACGCCGTCCACCGCGTCTGCGAGAAAGATAACCGCATCGGCTTCCTCGAGAGCGATGTTGGCTTGCAGCCTGATCTGCTCTACCAGCGGATCCTCGTCCTGGAACAGGATGCCCCCGGTGTCGATCAGCTCAAAACGCTTGCCGTTCCACTCGCTTTCGCGGTAGATGCGGTCTCGGGTGATGCCGGGCTTGTGTTGAACGACCGCAACTCGGCGTCCCACAAGGCGGTTAAAAAGTGTGGACTTGCCGACGTTAGGACGCCCGACAATCACAAGCCTCGGAAGGCTTTTCGAACGCATGGCGGGCTTGATAGAAGTGGATTTCATATGCAGTAACGGCCCCCATGAGCAGTTAGATTATATTCGAATCGGCTCCGTGCCCGAATCGGCCACTACGAGTGCTAGACTCTAAGCTCCAGGAATTAACGCCGACACAGTGGAGCAATTTTGGTATCAGCTCACGCACCTCGGCACGCCGGCGCTGCTTCAAATCGTCGACGTGGCTCTGGTTGCTTACCTGCTCTACCGGCTGCTTCTGATGGTTCGAGGGTCACGCGCATGGCGCATTATCGGCGGCGTGGTGATCTATCTGGCGCTCTGGTTCGTTACGGACTTGTTCGAGCTCCGCACCATCCATTTCCTGCTCGAGAAAGGGTTGGTCCTCGGCCCTGTGGCATTGGTGATCCTGCTGCTGCCGGAGCTCCGCGTCGCAATCGAAGGCTTCGGAAAACTCGGCTTTTGGCCCGAACGCCTTGGCGGAGGCGAAGAGGACGTCTCAGCAACTGTGATCGAGGAAATCGTAGCGGCAGTGAACGAGCTCGCAAGCACGCAAACCGGCGCCCTGATCGTCATCGAAAGAAGCCGCAAAATGCCGGAGATCGAAGCCAACGGCGTTCCGCTGAATGCAAGGGTCAGCGCTCCACTTCTGGAGTCGCTGTTCTACGGTGAGAACCCGCTCCATGACGGGGCGGTGATGATCCGCGGTGGATCGATTGTCGCCGCGGCGTGCCAATTGCCGCTAACCGACAGCTTGCTTAAACCACACTTGCATATGCGGCACCGCGCCGCCGTCGGCGCCACCGACGGCACGGATGCCGTCTCGATCGTGGTTAGCGAAGAACGCGGGCGCATTTCGGTAGCGCTCGACGGACGAATTCGCGAGGACGTCACAGCCGCCCAGCTGCGCGAATTGCTGAACCAACTGCTTCGCACACCGCGCACACCGCGAAACTCACGTAAATCCGAAAACTCAACAGAGAGGGAAAATGAAAAAGCTTCTGTCGGCTAACCTCCCAGAAAAACTTGCAGCTTGCACGATTTCCCTGCTCCTGTGGCAAGTGGTGTTGCGCATCGAGCAGCCGATCACATCACGTTCGTTTGAGAATATCCCGATAAGCTACACGCTGCCGCCGAATAATCTTGTCGCAACGGACAAGCCAACGCGGATTCACGTGGACGCAAACGCGCTACTCGCTGGAGGCGAGTCAATCGTTCGCGACGACATCGTCGCAACCGTCGACTTATCCAAAGCAAAGCCCGGACGCGGGAGCTATCCCGTACAGATGAGCTATATCGGCTCGACATCGACTCCGCTCGAGCTGGTGCCGCGCATGAAGACGGTTGAGGTTTTTATCGAGAACTGGGTGGAACGCGATCTACAAGTAAATGCGGCGACGACCGGTGCATGGGATCTATACCGGCCCGGCCCAATCACTGTGACACCTTCTAATGTGCGAATTTCCGGCCCGGAGAGCAAAGTTTCGCTTGCCAACGAAGCGCGAGTTGAAATAAATTTGGCCAGTGTCGAACCAGGGGCAGCGACGCAGTCACCCGTTCAGATACTCACCGAGACCGGCAAGCCGTTAGAATTGACCATGGATCCTTCTTCCGTCACTGTTCGCGTGAAGCCCGTCGCCCTTCCGCCGTCGAAGAATGTGATCGTGCAGCCTAACTGGACTGGAACGCCGGGGTTCGGATTTCGCATAACGAACATTGAAATCGTTCCTAACCAGATTCGCATCATGGGTGCAGCCGAATCTCTGGAGAGCCTCAGCTCGATTAGTACGATCGCGATCGACATTTCCGGGATCGCGGAAAACAGAACTCTGAGGGTCGGCCTGGTGCTCCCGCAGGGCATCCGCAGCGAGAACAACAGTGTCGAAGTGCGCATCCGCGTTGAGCCACATTCCGGCGAATAATTTATGACGGACATTCGCAACATTGGGGAGCACGAATGCGAGGAGTATCTCTCCGTGCTTTGCGAGTCGTTCGGACTGGATCTCGCGCGCGCACGAACAGCTTTTTTCGGTGAGCCCTATTTTTCGCTGGACCGGAAGTGGGCACTTTACAATAAACGGCGAATCGTCAGCATCCTCACTGTGGTGCCCATCGAATTCGGCGACGGGCATGGCATCGGAATTGCCGGCGTAGCGACGCTTGAACATGAGCGCGGAGAGGGTCTTGCTACAGCCCTGCTCAATCATGTCGTCGAGCATTACGAGTCGGCCGGAGCCAAGAAAGCGCTCCTTTTTGCAAGGGCGGACTCACTCTATCGGAAGTCAGGGTTCAGCATCCTGGACAAGGTCTATTCGCAGCCGCTTCCGGCCGGGCGAGTGGCGCGTCCGAATCAGCTCAATTTAGAAGATGTGCGCAACGCGTACGATCGGTGGGCGGGAGAGGACCACCGCCGGCTTAGGCGCGACGATGAACGCTGGAAGTATTGGGCATGGACGTTCAAAACGGCTCTTGCGATCGATGGAGGTTATTTCTGCTATGAATCAAATCGCGTTCGCGAAATATTGCCCGCATTTTCTCGGCTGCCAGTCGCGGAGCATGTCGATTTCTACGGGACCGGAGAGTTGGCGAAGGACCTGGGAATCGAAATTACCGAGAGCGGTTCGGATTTGCTATTGATGGGACGCGGATTTGACTACGTTCCGCGCATGTTTATGACGGATCAATTCTGAAAGTGAAAAGATTCGCAATTCTAACCAGCGGAGGCGATGCGCCAGGCATGAACGCCGCTACTCGGGCAGTCGTGCGAACCGGTATTGCATCCGGCGCGGAGGTAATCGGCGTACATCGGGGCTATGACGGTTTGCAGAACGCAGACTTTCAACCGCTTAGGAGCCAAGATGTGGGCGCGATCATTTCGCAAGGCGGAACGATGCTTAGGAGCGCGAGGTCTGAATCGTTTATGGAGAAGTCCGGCCGCGAAACCGCGGTCAATGTTATGCGCGAGCACGGCATCGAAGGACTCCTAGTTATCGGTGGCGACGGCTCCCTTACGGGCGCGCAGATTATGCACGAGGAATTTGGGTTCCCGGTTATTGGCATACCAGGGTCGATCGACAACGATATCCCCTTGACAGCCAACAGCATCGGCTTTCAAACGGCAGTTGACACTGCGTTGAGCGCAATCGATAAGGTCCGCGATACGGCGTATTCCCACGAGCGCGTATTCGTGATCGAAGTAATGGGACGTAGCACCGGTTTTATCGCGATTGAAGCCGGACTGGCCGGAGGAGCGGAGGCAATTATTATTCCGGAACTTGCATTCGACCTGGAGCGAATCGCAGACAAGCTGGACGACGGCCGTAAGAAAGGCAAGAAGAGCAGTATCGTTGTTGTTGCGGAGGGGGCCATTAGCGCTGTGGAAGTCTGCAAGATTATTTCCATGCGCATGGGCTACGAGGCGCGTTACCTGGTGCTTGGCCACATGCAACGAGGTGGCTCGCCGTGCGCCTACGATAGGGTGCTTGCGACACGTATGGGATCCTTTGCCGCGAGCCGGCTCATGGCCGGGGGCGGCGGGGAATACATTTGCCTGCAGAGCTCTCAAATGGTTCACGTCTCTCTTAAAGAGGGATTATCGTCACCTCGGCCGGTAGACGAAGAACGACTTCGACTTGTGGAGATCATGAGCACATGATTCTGTCAATCACGCTGAATCCGTGTGTCGATAGGACGATTTTCGTGGACGGACTAAACGTACACGACTCGAATCGGGTATTGCGGTGCGAGACCGATGCTGGAGGCAAAGGCGTTAACGCCGCACGAATTATCGGCGAGCTCGGCGTTCCGGTTGTCGCAACAGGCTTCTTGGGCGGTGGAACGGGCGATTACATTTGGCGTGTCTTGGACGATGAGAAAGTAGATCCGGACTTTATTGTGGTTCCCGGCGAAACGCGATTGAACATCAGCGTCGAGGATGGATCGGGCACGCCGCCGACAACTTTCAACGAAAAGGGACCATGCGTTTCGGAGCGAGACCTCGAAGGGCTAAGCGGCATTATTTTTCGACACATGGCAGGGTGCAAGTACGTGACGGCAGGTGGATCGTTGCCACCAGGGATTCCCGACGATGCCTACGCAAAGCTCGTTGAGTTCACGCGTTCGCATGGTGTATCGATGGCAGTCGACGCCGATGGGGAGGCCCTCCGCCAGGCCCTCGAAGCGCGACCTTTTCTTGTGAAGCCGAATGCGGACGAAGCAGGCAGGCTCCTTGGTGACGAACCGCAATCCTTGGAGGACGGAGTTCGCGCCGCACAACGCATGCGCGAGCTTGGAGCCGAGGTCGCCATAGTTTCCATGGGCGCAATGGGCGCGGCGCTCGCCGCCGATGGGGTAGCGCTGATTGCTGAACCTCCCCAGGTCGAGGCCGCTAGCACGATCGGAGCAGGGGATTCACTGATAGGCGGGTTCCTCGTGGGGCTGACTCGCGGGGTGCCTATCAGAGACGCTCTTGCGCTTGGCGTTGCAGCCGGCGCAGCGACCGCATCGACAAGCGGATCTGAAATCGGCAGGCGGCCAGTTATTGAACGCCTACTGAACGGCGTCATAATTCGAGATGCATGATGACAAAAACTAAGCAGCGAACGTGGTCGACCTATCGCAAGTTGATGTCGAATTTAGTGCCCGCGCTTGTGTTCGTGCCGGTCTTTGCGACCGGCATCATGCTATTCCAGAAAGATCTGCGCGAAGCATCGGTCGTTTGCTTTGCGGCGTCCGTAGTGATCGGCATGTTCTCTGTTAACTTGTTGGGGTTGTTTCAAAACCGTCGAATGCAGGCCGAACTAAAACCGCTCATCCACGGCAGGCCCGAGCCGCACTGGTTTGTCGGCATCGGAAAAGCCGGTGCCTTGGGCGCACTGGATCCCCACGATGACCTTGGATTCTTGCTTCTCACAAAGGACGCGCTCGAATATGTGGGCGAGTCGGCGCGCTATCGCATTCCGTATGTCGATATTTTAAGCGTCAGCTACAAAATGAATGCGCACTCGCTATTGGGCCTGGGGCGATGGATTGCGATCGAAGGGCGACACGACGGAAAACCCTTTAGGATGCTCCTGGAACCACGCAATTTCCCCACAATTCTCCGCAATAAGAAGGAGGCCACACGCATTGTTTCTGAATTGCGGAAACTGTTACAGGGCTAACTGAGGAGTTGTCGTGCGTTTGCGATTGCCTCTTCGCCAACAGTTTCCCCGCCCACCATTCTTGCTATTTCTTCAACACGTTCCGAGGCTGAGAGTTCTCTAACAGCCATTACGGTTCGGCCGGCAGATGTCGATTTTTCGATGGAAACCTGGGCACCTGCCCTTCCTGCAATTTGCGGCACGTGCGTGATCGCGAGCACTTGGTAACTTTCTCCTAATCTCGCAAGTTTCTTAGCGACCACCGCAGCCGTTTGGCCGCCAAGGCCGGCATCGATTTCATCGAAAATGAGCGTCGGCACGCCGCCCTTGCCCGCCATCACCGTCTTAATCGCTAACATTACGCGGCTCATTTCTCCACCGGACGCAATCTTGGATAGCGGCCGCACATCCTCACCGACGTTTGCTGAGAACTGAAACTCGAATGAGTCTTTTCCGTACGGCCCTGCGTGCCCTGCGCTGAGCACGCATGCGAACTTCCCTCCGAGCATTCCCAGCTCTTGCAACTCCGCCAGTACCAACGAAGCGAATTTCTCCGCAAACGCCTCGCGGACTTCCGTCAATGATGCGGCTCGCATTTCATATTCGTTCCGCGCTTCGCCCAGTTTGCTGTCAATGTCGTTCCTTAGCGCCTCCGCATTCTCAAGGCGGCCAAGGTCGAAGTTCGCCTTATTGAGAAACTCTAATATGATCTCCTCTGTCTCGCCGTACTTTCTGCGCAACGTTGCATACTCATCGAGGCGCGCGGCAATATTCTCAATCCTCTCCGGATCGAACTCGACGCGATCCAACCCTTGCTTGATTTCCTTCGCAGCCTCTTCCACGGCTAACTCTGCGTTACGGAGGGCATCGATTGCCGGCTGCAATCTCGGATCGATTGCGCCGACCTCATCCAATGACTTAAGGGCGTTCTGGATTAAGTCCCGCGCCGAACGGTCGGAGCTGTAAAGCGATTCTTCGGCAACTTTTAGGTAGCCTTCCAGCGCTTCCGCCCCTTGAAGACGCTTTATTTCTCCTTGTAACTCCTCGATTTCTCCAACTCGCACTCCCGCACCGTCAAGCTCTTGCACCTGAAACCGCAAAACGTCCAGCATGCGCTCTCTTTCGGCGCTATCTCGCCGCAACTCCCCGAGTTCCTTTTGCAAGTGCAAAATCGTTTCCCACGATTCCGAAACGAGCGCTCGAACACTCAGCGCATCTACTCCGATCCAAACATCCAATAGACCGAGATGACTCGATACGTTTAAAAGGCTCTGGTGTTCGTGCTGGCCGTGCAGGTCCGCAAGAGTATCGCCGACTTGCTTCAACACGCTTAGCGGAGATGTTCTACCGTTAATACGACACGAGCTCTTTCCCTCTGCTGCAAGGTCGCGCTGAAGAAAAAGGAATTCATCTCCTATTTCATAGCCCATTTCTCGCAAGAGCGCACGTGTGTGCTCGGGAGGATCGAAGACTGCTCGCACGGTTGCAGATGCGGCGCCTTTGCGCACGAGAGAAGTATCTGCGCGCTCACCAAGACAAAGCGAAATCGCATCGATCAGGAGTGATTTCCCGGCACCGGTTTCGCCCGTAATCGACGTAAACCCCGGACCGAATCGTACATCGACACGGTCCATGATCGCGATATTCTCGGCCGACAGCTCAAGGAGCATTTTGCATTTTACGACCTTCGGGCCGACGCCGACGCTTCCCCGACGACTTCCGGCATTTGAAACTTAGAAACAAATCCCATTTCAACGCACTTCTTTCCGAAGAGTTCGAGCCCCGCCAGGTGCTCCTCGCCTAAATCGAAATCGATGGACTGAGTCAAATACCGAAGGCACAGATCGTACGGCCAGCGAAGGTCATGCGCAGCTTCATCGGCGATCGTCTCCAAATTTCGCATTCCGAATTCTTTTGCTGCCCGCAACTTCGCCGCCAAGTCGGCGGTCAGCCCGTCGCGCCCAACCCAAACAGCCCAAACGAACGGCATTCCGGTAAGCGAGTGCCACGCCGCGCCCAAGTCCAGCCGGTGCAAACCCGCACCCTCGGCGGACATGCCGGCGTCGCCGATCAGGATTGCCGCGTCGAATTCCGCGAGCATTTCTCCCAAGTGAGCGCTGCGCCGCTCGGTTGTGGGCCGAACACCAAACTCCTCCGCAAGGATGATCAGCCCCAAGTGATTGCTTGTCATCGATGCCTGGTCGAGCGCGAGCGTTTCGATCTCGTTAAAGGGACCTTTCGATAAAAGCTTAACGCTTTCAACCGGCCCGCGAGAAGAAATAGAGACTCCTGCAGCTACCTTGAGGCTTGGGTCGGCGATCGCGAAAAAACTGCTCGCAATCGCAGCATCTACCTCACCGCGATCGACCATTGGGCCGAGCAAGGCCGGGTCGGCGAAAATTACGTCGGCATCGATCTCATCGCCGTCGGCAAACCAAGCAACCAGCGGTTTCGCATTTAGAAACGGAACACACCCAAGCTTCGGTTTCATTTCTTGATGAGCAAATCCAGGGCTTTCTCAAGCTGCGGATCTTTGCCCGACATGTAATCATCGTTCGACCACGCAACTTCATAGTCAGGCTTTTGGCCAATATTTTCCATCGGTGTGCCGTCCATGCGATAAACGCCGGACATCGGCATCCGGATGCTTGTGCCGTCTACCAGACGACCGCCCCACGTCCAGATAACGTAGCCGGAAGTCGGCATTCCCACGGTTTTTGCAAGGCCCCGTTGGCGCATGGCATAGGGAAACATCTCGGCGTTTGAAAAACTATCTTCGTTCTGCAGAACCACGGTTGGCTTTTTCCACACTTCGTTATTCGGCGCGGTCTGCACGAAGCCGTCACGGGGCAAATAATAACCGTGAGGCTCGCGCTCCAGAGCATCTATTAAACCGTCACTGATATTACCGCCGCCATTAAACCGCACGTCGATAATCATCGCTTCCTTGTCTTGCTTGTACTCAAAGAATTCCTCATTAAAGGTCGCTCGGTTTCCGCCACCCATACCCGCGATATGCACATAGCCGACTTTGCCCCCGGATTGCGACTCAACCCACTGACGGTTGCGTTGCACCCACTGCTCATACCGTAACTGGCCCCAAGCTCCGGGGGATATGGCACGGTATTTGACTTTTCTCGCACCTTGAACAGACGGGGTTGTGTTAACGAGTAGCTCTAAATCACGGCCACCTTGGTTGTTCAAAACGTCCCAAAGCTTTTCGTTCAATGCAACGTCCTTCCCGTTGATCTGCATCACGTATTCGCCCTGACTAATCTTCGTCTTCTGGAATGTTCCTGGCGCGCGCTCGTACACTTCCTTAACGCGAATACCAGGGCCATTGTGCGAGTAATCGAAATTGAACCCAGGTAGCGTTGCCGACGAGCCCGTTGCGCCACCCGGAGACGGCGAGACTTCGCTATGAGACGACTCAAGCTCGCCCACGAGGCGGTTCAGCAATTCCGCAAACTCTCGACGATGCCCGACTCCCTCCAGCATAGGCTCGTATCGCTGCCGAATCGCGGACCAATTTCTGCCGTGAAAGTTGCCGTCGTAAAAACCACGATTGTAAGTTCGCCAAAATTCGACAAATGCTGCTCCGCGAACCTTATTCAGGTCACGAACCAACTCGCCGCGAAATGCGACATCCGCAACCGAATAGTTTCCTGAAAGTGTGATCACTGCAGGCTTGCCATTCCGCAAAGCATACGCCTTCTTGCCGTCTTTCGAAAGCTCGTAATTAGCAATACCGTCTGTGATTTGGCGGCGTCCCTCGCCGTCGTAATTTGCAACCCAGAGCGCGTTCCCAACGGTGTAATATAGTTTGCCGGTATCAGCGTCGATGTCGAGATTGAGCCCTGCTTGCTCGAACAAACGCCTTATCCGGGATTGAATGTTCGCAAAGTCGATCTTTATATCGACCGGTTTTTCCGGCTTTTTGTATTCGAGTTTCTGCTCCTCCGGGTCCTCGTTTTCGGGCTGCAATGGCAACATGAAAACTCCGCCGCCACTTCGGCTGCTCCAAAAATACAAGTACCTACCATCGGCGGACCAAGCGGGCGAGCCGTAATCGACATTGCGCTGCGTCACGTTAACTGCATCGCCACCTGCTGAAGGCACGATCCACACGTTCCATGTGCCGCCAGGTTGCCGCCGTGTAACGGCAAACCACTTCCCATCGGGCGACCATGAATATTCGCCGGCGCTCAGATTGAAAAACTGCGTTCCCGGTTGAGATAGAACCAGAATCGGCTCTGAGGTCGACGCTACATCCCACGTGTATAGTCCCCCGCGATCCCCCGATGCCCAAAAGGCTAACGTTTTACCGTCGGGCGATAGCTGCAGGTTCATTACGTCTTCCTCGTAACTCCATATCGGTTTAACCTGCTTCGTCGCAACATCCATTGCAAACGGCCGCAGACTAAGGTTGCGGTCGCTCACAAAATAAATCGTTTTCCCGTCGTGCGACCAGACCGGCTCGGTATCGATTCCCTCCCAAGTAGTCAGCCTTTCTGCATCATCCTTGTTCCGGCCTTCGCCTTTTTCGATAGGGACGGTCCAGATTTCCGATTCGGCAACAATTGCAAAGACTTTCTCGTCGTACGAAATGAAGGCTTCCGTTGCGTCGGCGGTTAAAACACGGCGTTCGAAATCGGTGTTCTTCGAATCGCTGTATGCGATGATCGAAACCTCGCGCTCCTTGCCATTTTCTAGAACGTAGATCTTGCCCATCCGCTCGTAAACGAGCGCACCCGCGCGAAGTCCATCTGGTGAAACAACCGGGTCGCCAACAGAACCCGTAACCCGCGTACCCCGCCCACGCATATCGTATTTCCAAAGATTTGGAGTCCGATCAGCGGTCTCGCTGAATTTCTTCGGCTCCTCACTAAGTTTGCGACTGCTCGGCGTTACGTCGTCGTACGACACCGCGTAAATCTGGTCGCCCGCTTCATTGAAAAACGGCCAAAGGTGCTGCTTGTCGTTGGAAACAACAGTGGTAGCGGCATGAGTCGCCGCGTCGATGACGATGAGCCCTGCCGCGCCCGAGCCGAAATATCGCGGCCGCACCCAAGGATATCCATTCAGTTCCGCGACAACGCGCTTGCCGTCGGGAGAAAATCGGGCGTTGCCAGCGCCAAGATAATGCTCATAAATTTTTTCGACCGCGAGGGTGCGCGCGTCGACCGTGTAAATGCCCGTCCACGGGCTGTCTCGTCTCGATGTAATCAGAATTTTATCGCCGTGCCAATCGGAGGCCACGTCGCTGCCTGCGTTGTACGTGATCTGCTTCGTCTCACCGCCGTCGGCGGGAATGGCAAACACGTCGCTGTTACCGTAGCGGTCGCTCGTAAAGGCGACCCACCTGCCGTCCGGGCTCCAAACCGGATGGTCGTCGTGTTCCACATGATCGGTAATGCGAACCGCCGTTCCGCCGCCTACCGACACAATCCAAACATCTCCTCGGTACCGAAGCGCGATTCGGGTGGCGTCCGGGCTAAGCGCAGGATTGGCGGCGCCGGTAATCGGCTTCGCCTCACCTGAGTCGATCTGCGCAAACGCGGCGAAAGGCAAGCAGGCGACAAGCAAAACGAGCAAGTACTTCATCAGGAATTCCCTCCGCAGTTTCTACCCCAATACGGGGGCGCGAGCACGTCTACGAGGTTGACAAACTGCCTCGCCAGAGTCCATAATTAGCACTCATAACACGAGAGTGCCAGCACTCTCAAGCTAAGGAGGCTACGAATCTATGAAACTCAAACCGCTTGGCGACAAGGTTGTCGTCGAGGTTCTCGAAAAAGAGGACAAATCCCCCGGAGGGCTCTACCTGCCCGACTCCGCTAAGAAGAAGCCGCAGACCGGCAAGATCATTGCCGTTGGCGAGGGCCGCATCCTCGATGACGGAAAGCGGTCCAGCATGAACGTCAAGGTTGGCGACAAGGTGCTCTTCAGCAAGTACGGCGGAAACGAAGTCCAACTCGACGGATCCGAGTACACCATCCTGGACGAAGACCAGATTTACGCGATCATTAACTAAGGAGATTAACTAATGGCAGCAAAACAGCTTTTATTCGACGAAAATGCACGCCGAGCGCTCGAGCGCGGCGTCGACAAGGTCGCCAACGCCGTCAAAGTGACGCTTGGCCCCAAGGGCCGCAACGTGGTCCTCGACAAGAAGTGGGGCAGCCCCACGATTACCAAGGACGGCGTCACCGTCGCCAAGGAAATCGAGCTCGAAGACCCATATGAGAACATGGGCGCGCAGCTCTGCAAAGAGGTCGCCAGCAAAACCAACGATGTCGCAGGAGACGGAACGACCACAGCCACTATTCTTGCCCAGGCGATGGTCACCGAGGGCCTGCGCTACGTCGCAGCCGGCGGCAACCCGATCGCGCTGAAGCGTGGGATCGACAAAGCCGTCGACGCAGCAGTCGCAGAGATCAAGAAGATTTCGACCAAGGTCAGCACGAAAGAGCAGACCGAGTTCGTAGCAACCATCGCCGGCAACGACCCCGAGGTCGGCAAGCACATGGCCCAAGCCTTCGAGAAGGCAGGCCGTGACGGCGTCATCACGATCGAAGAGAGCAAGGGCCGAGACACGACGCTTGAAGTCGTTGAAGGCATGCAGTTCGATCGCGGCTATGTCAGCCCCTACTTCGTAACCGACCCCGAGCGCATGGAAGCCGTCCTTGAGAATCCGATGATCCTCATCCACGAGAAGAAGATCAGCAGCGCGCAGGATTTCCTCCCGTTCCTGGAGAAAGCCGCCGCCGCGCGCCGGCCGCTGCTGGTGATCGCAGAAGACATCGAGAGCGACGCCCTCGCCACACTCGTGCTCAACAAGATTCGCGGCGCCCTGCAAGTGGCCGCCGTCAAGGCGCCCGGCTTCGGCGACCGCCGCAAGGCCATGCTCGAAGACCTCGCCATCCTTACTGCCGGCAACTTCGTAAGCGAAGACCTCGGCACGAAGCTCGACAACGTCGACCTCGATATGCTCGGCACAGCCAAGAAGGTCGTGATCACAAAGGAAGACACCACGATCATCCAGGGCGCCGGCAAGAAGGACGACGTCCTCGGCCGCATCGCCGTGATCAAGAAGCAAATCGAAACCACTGACAGCAACTACGACAAGGAGAAGCTGCAGGAGCGACTTGCAAAGCTTAGTGGCGGCGTTGCAGTCATCAAGGTTGGCGCAAGCACTGAGACCGAGCTAAAAGAGAAGAAGCACCGCTACGAGGATGCCCGTGAAGCCACGCGAGCAGCCATCGAAGAGGGCATCGTCCCGGGCGGCGGGGTTACCCTGCTCATGATCGCCGATTCGCTCACGAAGCTGAAGATCGAAGACACCGACGAGCAGATGGGCGTGAACATTGTGAAGCGCGCGCTTGAAGCCCCGCTTCGCATCATCGCCGAGAATGCCGGCCTGGAAGGCAGCGTCATCGTCGAGAAAGTCCGCGGCGTCGCGAAGAAGGGCCACGGCCTGGACGCCATCTCCGGCGAAATCGTCGACATGGCCAAGAAGGGCATCGTCGATCCCGCGAAGGTTACGCGCTCTGCCATCCAGAACGCAGCCTCGATCGCCGGCCTTGTGCTGACGACGGAAACCCTCGTGGTCGAAAAACCCGAACCGAAGAGGAACAACGCTCCCTCCATGCCCGACGGCGGCATGGGCGGAATGGACTTCTAGTTCTCAGCCGACCGCTAAGGGAACAGGACCTGCAGGAAAAATATGCCTTGCAGGTCCTATTTTTTGCTGGATCGCGATCGTTCTGAAATGTCGGTCGGACCCGCCGTAACTACCGCAGATCAGCCGGCGTCAAAATCGCTAGGTCCCGGGAGGACTCGCCCGGCGAGGAGAACCCATCAATGTCCAAGCTCATTTCCATCGTCTCTATCTTCATCGTCAGCGCAACAGCCTTCGCCCAATTCGGGGGCGGTAGCGCAGCTTTCACTGAACGCAGCCGGTCAGGCGCAGACGAGGCCCGCGCAAACGAACTTGCCAAACGTAATGTCCCCTTTGGAGATGGCAGGTTCATCGATGCCAGCGTTCTCATGAACGTGAAGCCGGACGAGTACGTCGCGGTATTCGGCATCAGCGAGGAAGGAATAACCTTGGCCCTCGCTCAATCGAGTATGGACGCCACGATTCGGACCTTCATGGCAAGCCTCAAGGGCCTTAATATCTCCGCCGCCGACACTTTTGTCGACTTCGTCGCACAGAACAGGATATACGGCTATGACGTTGCCACGGAGAATCTCGCAAAAGAAGTGGTGGTCGGCTTCGAAGTCAAAAAGAACGTATCGATTCGGTACAAAGATTACGCCCTGCTCGACAAGTTGATCGCCGCCGCGTCCAAGTCCGAGATCTTCGACCTCGTGAAAGTAGACTATGTGGTTAAGGACATCGCAGCCTCGCGAAAGCGCATCATGGAGGAGGCGGCGAAAGTTATCAAAACCAAAATGGAGGAGCAGGAGCAGTTGCTTGGGATCAAGATGGGGCAGCCGATCCAAGTGATGCCGAGCCCGTTGGGTGTTTACTATCCCGTGGAAATGTACGACTCTTATGTCGCGGAAGAATCGGAGGAAGTGTACGCCTTTCGGCAAGGCATGACGGTTCACCGCGCCCGCAAGCCCAGGACGTTTTACTACAACCCTCTGGCGGCCAAGGATTTCGACGTTGCGGTGAACCCTTCGCTCATCGAGCCAGCAGTGCAATTCGCAATTTACGTGCGCGTGAAATACTGAAGAAGCGATTTGCTCTTCTTGCGGTTCCAATCGAGGGCTGACGCAGATACCTGTGCCGAAGTCGGCGGCGCGGCGAAGCCGTCGACACCATGGACTCCCGAAAACTATAATCATCCTGTGACTGTCGAGTTCTCCGGTGAAGTCTTCTACTGGCGCGGCCCAGCCCCTTTCTATTTCGTGCGAACGCCACCGAGACAGTCCCAAGAACTTAAAGACGTAATGAAGCTCGTCACCTACGGCTGGGGCATGTTGCCGACAAAAGCAAGAATCGGCGACACCGAATTCACCACCGCCCTCATCCCCAAAGACGGCGCCTACCTCCTCCCGATAAAGGACAAGGTCCGCAAAGCCGAAAACCTCGAAGAGGGCGATACCGTCACCGCCCGCGTCATCCTAGATGTTTCCGAATAAGGAACCCTTGCACCAACGGCATCCGCGCCGCAAGTATAGTGTCTCTATGTTTTCCGAGAGCGAAGCCTACGACCGCTTCATGGGTCGATGGAGCCGCAAACTAGCGGTGGCATTCCTGGACTTCGTCAAACTCGGCGATCAGGATCGCGTTTTGGAAATCGGCTCCGGCACTGGATCCCTTAGCCGCGCGATCCTGGAAAGGATTAGCGGCGGCTCCGTCACCGGCATCGACCCTTCGCCACATTTCGTCGAACATGTGCGCGCAACCGTCTCGGATGATCGCGCGACCTTCCACCTAGGCAGCGCAGATCACATCGAACAGCCCGACGATTACTTCGATGCAACCCTCTCGATGCTCGTCTTGAATTTCGTTCCGGACGCACCTGCAGCCGCCCGCGAAATGGCGCGAGTGACCCGGTCAGGCGGCGTTGTGGCGGCCGCAGTCTGGGATTACGTGGGAGAAATGCAGATGCTGCGCTTCTTCTGGGAGGAGGCGGCCCGCCTCGATCCGGAACTTCAACGAGATGACGAGCGGCACCAGCGTTTGTCTGGCGAAGGCGATCTCGCACAGCTCTGGCGCGACGTCGGTTTTATCGATATAGAATCCGCACCGCTCCAAATCGAAATGCGCTTTGACTCATTTGACGACTATTGGCAGCCCTTTCTTGGCGGTCAAGGCCCTGCAGGCGCCTATGTCGCCTCCCTGTCTGACTCTGCGCGTTCGAGCCTTGCAGACAATCTCCGGGTTCGGCTTCAAAGTGCGCATGGGGAAGTGCGTCTCACTGCGCGCTCGTGGGCTGTCAAGGGCTTCGTCGCGAACTCGACAGCTGGCGCCTGACTCCAGAACTCTGCATCGTGACGCAAGCGAACCGACCAATCGGCGAATTCGGCGCGGTTCGGCACGCCGCCGCCGGCCTCTATGCGATGGTCGACGGGCATGTCAAGTGGCTCCGCCCCACTGCGTTCCGCTTGCCCGAGCACGGCTGCGGCTGCGTCGAGAGCATGGTTTGGAAGGACGTGGACGACGCAATCGCCCACGCCCCCAAAACGGTCTTAACCAAACTATCACAGTCGAAACGTAGACAGTAGACACAAGTCTATGCTATGCTTGCCGAATGAAGAAATACCAGGCATTCATCGAAGCTTGGGGGGTGGCTCACTGGGAGTTCACACTCGCGTTCGAAGACCTCGCAGACGAGGACCTTTGGCGACGCCCACACCCGAGCCTTCTGAGCGTTGGAGAACTTGCCGCGCACGTCGCCTACAGCGAATCGCAGTTGCCGCAACCTATCACGCAAAGCCCGCTCGTCGACAAGCGCTCTCGCTATTACCTTCATCAGATAGACGATCCTTTGGTTCTCGAGCTAACGGTCGCCCAGGTTCTCGAGGAGCTAAAGAGTGTTCACGAGGCAGCCGTCGCCGCAGCATCCCAGGTGCAAAACGTCGACGAAGCCGTCCACTGGAGGGACGACTGGACATGGTACGAATGCGTGAAATACATGGGGTGCTTCCACGTGGCATATCACACGGGCCAGGCGTTTTCCGCCCGGCACCTGATGGGCCATAAGACAAACGACAATTAACCAAGCGAAAAAATTGGGCTCGTCACACGCTCATTACGTGCGGCGAGCCCGAATTGCATCTACACGAGGTGTCTTAGCGTTAGCGTCCGATCTGCTCGAATTTGAACGGCTTACCCTGCATCGTCGCCCACTTAACCTTTTGCGGTTCCATGAGTACGGCAAGCATCTTGGCTTCTGTGTCGGCGCGGGATTTTTCCATCATGGCTTGCATTGCTTCGCGATCCATGTCGCCGCCTTCGCGCGCTGCCATCATAGCTTCCCTCATGGCCTCCATAGAGCCTTGCTGAATCGCTTTCAGTTTGTTGTTCTGGTCCTCGCTGAGGCCCACTTCCTTTGCGACTTCCGGCCGCAAAAGAGCGTTAACGCCTTCCTGCTGAAGCCGAAGTTCGCTAAGGCGGATCCACTGCTTTGCGTCCAAGATTGCCTTGAGCTTCTTTTCCTGCTCGGCTTGCTGAGCCTGCATTGCCGCAGGGTCGCCGCGCTGTCCGCGAGGGCCTGCATTGGCTCCTCCCTGGCCACCCGGAGGTGGAGGGGGTGGGCCGGTCGCTGGCCCGGCTGCTGGGCCGCCTGGCTGGTCGTCGCCGCGAGGTCCGCCACCGGCGCCTCGCCGGTTGGGGAACAATTCGGCGATAGCCGTCTTCTGTGTTTCCGTGACGGCCAGTTCTTTCTGCACGTCAGGGCGAGTGATGATCCGAAGGCCGCCGCCACGCTGCATGCCCATCTGCATGCCCATGCGACCGCCACGCGGACCCTCTTGCGGGCTCCCGCCGCCGGAACCGGGACCCTGGGCAAGGGCTGCGGTGCAGGCAACGGCGAGAGCGAATACAAAGATTCGTTTCATTTGTTGGTTTCCTCCGAGGAGATTAAGAGAAACTACGCAATCGAGCCCGGTAAGTTCACCCGCTGGGTGCAAACTGGGTTAGGATTAACGAGAAACCCAGGCGACCTGATCCCGTAGGACGTCTGCGAATACCACGACTGTAGCCATGAATACTAAACGAATCTTTATAGCCGCGCTCGCGCTTTCGTGCGCCGCGGCGCAGGCAATTGTCCCCGGCGTCTTAACTACCCAGTGGCCCTGGGTCGCTAAAATCGGCCCGTCCACCAGCAACCTGAACACGACCGCCACGGCTGTTGGCGACCATTGGGTTCTCACTGCACGACACGTCGTTAGCGGGAATCCGCAAATGCAGTTCGTCCTGGACAATGGCACCCGCTATGATTCGGTGGCGATTTTCCCGCATCCAACCGATGACATCGCGCTGGTTCAATTCGCGGAAAGCTTCCCAGGCTGGTACCGGCTCCACTTCAATCAACCCGCTCAAGGCTCGCTTATGGAAATTGTCGGCTACGGGAGGACGGGCACGTTCAACGGCTCCACGTGGGCGTGGGTCGTCGAGTACGGCAATAAGCGGCGCGGGCGCAATACGTACAGCACCACCATGGTTCTCACGACAGGCCAGATTCTGGGAACCTACATGGTCGCCGATTTCGACGGCAACGGCGTCGACACGTACGGAGATGGTGGCCCGGTCACGGACGAAGCAACGTTCGGTGCGGGAGACTCCGGCGGGCCTGCGTTAATCCAAGAGTCGGGAGAATGGAAGGTTGCGGGAGTAAATGTTTTTATCGGGGCCGTCCAGGGCGGACCGAACGCGCCGCAATACGGTTCGATCTTGGGAAGCGCTCGTGTTTCGACCTATAGACCCTGGATCGACTCGATCATGCCGAGAGAAGTCCGACCGACAACACTAACGCCGGTCAGATGGAATTTAGTAAACGGAAACCTGGCTAGCTTGTTCATGCCGGATGACAACCGCATCACCGCCCAGCCGGCGATCGTGTTTACGACTGCCCAAGCACCCGTCGAGTTTATTATTTCGGCGACGTCACCAACGCTAACCACAACCAGGTTGGCGTTTGCCTACGAAGGTAGTGCAAGTTCCTCAGGCATCCACGCGAAGATCGAACTGTTTAACTTTTCCTCGGGGGCATACGAGACTGTAAGCAACCAGGCGTGTACGACCGCAGATTCCATCATCGAAACTGTGATCACTTCTAACCCGGACAGGTTCATTCAGGACAACACGGGCGAGGTGCGCACTCGAATCTCCGCAAGGGCGATGGCTCCGGTGTTTTCGCTTCCATGGAATTACCGGGTCGACCGCGCAGTATGGAACATCAAGATTCCATAGGGCCCTTCTCAGCGATTATCTCAGCGGCGGGCCAGGCAGGAGAGGACCTGGCCCGAGTACTTGGCGTAGACGAAAAGTGCGCCGCGATGGTAGGCGAACAGCCCCTCGCCCTTGCCGCAACAATAGCTGCGCTCAGTGCGGGAGCGTCGCAAGTCGCGATCGTCTGTGGGCCAAAAACTCGCGCCATGCTGACCCCGTTGCCAACTCGTTGCGTCTTCGCCGAACCGGGAACCAACCCGGTTGAAAGCGCTCGTGCCGGAGCCAGATCGCTGAACCCGACTGGAACAATTCTTTTCCTGCCGGGCGACCTTCCGTTTGTGGGCGCTGAGCATGTGTCCGAGTTCTTGTCCGAATTGCAAAAGCGAATACCGGACCGCCCGTGGGTAGCGGCAGGAATTTCATCTCGCGTTGACATTGAGCGCCGCTTTCCGAACGCCCCTGGAATGGGGTACATGAAATTGGACGGCGTGCAATATGCCGGGGGCGGAATCTTCGCCGCATCGCCGGAAGGCTTCGAGCGCACCTTATCGATTCTATCCAAGATTGCTGGAAACCGTAAATCGCAGATGCGCATGGCCCTCCGATTCGGGCCCATGAACGTGATTCGCTACTTCACAGGACGAATGACAACTGCGGGCGCCGAACATGCCGGGCAAAGGCTGTTCGGTTGCGATTCATTTGTAATACCGAATTGCGCTCCTGAAACGACTATCGACGTAGACAATGCAGAAGACTGGACCTTCGCATTAAATCATCTAGCATCCTAGGCCAGCGTCTTTTTCGAAATCATTTTCCCTTTTGCATCCACTTCGTAAACATACGGCACACCTGTCCCCAATTCCAGAGAAACAACCTCCGTTGGTGACAGGTTTTCGAGAACCATCGCAATCGATCGATTGCTGTTTCCATGAGCGACCACGATAACGTTTTTCCCATTCGCAAAGTCACCGACGATTGCCCGCTCATAAAATGGTAGCGTTCGGGCGGCCGTATCCTTCAATGCTTCTCCCCCAGGAGGAGGAATATCGAAACTGCGCCGCCAAAGCTGAACAATTTCATCGCCGTATTTTTCTCGAGTTCTTTGTTTATTGAGTCCTTGAAGGTCGCCATACATCCGCTCGTTGAGCGCCTCATTTCGAATAACGGGAACTTCAGTTCCGAAGGACTCCATGATGATCGCGAGCGTATCCTGAGCGCGGCTCAACGCGCTTGTGTAAGCGACGTCGAAGCGATAATCCTTAAGCAGCTCACCGGCGTGCCGTGCCTCCTCCTCACCTTTCTCGGTGAGGGGGACATCGATCCATCCGGTAAATCGGTCTTCGAGATTCCAAATCGATTGTCCGTGGCGCACGAGCGCGAGAATGGGCATGCCCGGATTATGAAAGATACTTGCCCAGCGGTATCCTCCGCTTGTGCCCATGCCCTACCTCTTCGACCTCGACGGAACGCTCATCGACTCCGAAAAGGCGCACAAGTCGGCGGAGGTGGTCACATTTGGGACGTTTGGGCTGGTCGTTTCGGAAGACGACTTGTTCAGGTTCACGGGCGTCCCTTATAGAACGATGCTTGCGGCGGTAAGCGCAGAACATGCCGTCGCTGTTCCCCTGGAGGAGTTCATGGCCAGGCACAAGAAAACGCTCCTCGACAAAGTCGGCTCAGAGATCTTCCCGTTCCCTGACGTCGACGGCTGCCTGACGCGATTTCTCAACACCCCCATGGCGCTCGTCACAAGCTCCCCCGGATGGTACGTCGATGCGATTCTGAGCACTTTTCCTATCTTCGGCGAAAAGTTTCAACACCGAGTGTGCGCCGACGACGTGACACATGGCAAACCGCACCCGGAAGCATTCCAACTCGCCTCGGCGCGCCTCGGGTTCGAACCCAAGGCTTGCATAGCTGTGGAAGATTCAGCGAACGGCATTGCTTCTGCGAAGGCGGCCGGTTGCTACACGATCGCTGTGCGACGGGATGATCGTATCGACCTCACGCAAGCCGACTCCGTGATCGCGACGCTGGATGAACTGGCAGAAGTGGCCTAGGGCGTTGCCGTTGTCAGCCACGCGGCACATGCGGCTGTCACCTGCTCCGGCGTCAGCGACCGAACCGTACCGGGAAACGCACTGTCGCGACCTATGCCCGCGCCTTTCATTTCCCACCACGCTAGCCAAAAGGCACGTGATGACCGCGTCGAATGGTCGGTCGAAAACGCTCCCATTTGCACAACCTCGGTGGGGCCGCCAACGAGGTACCGCCCGGCAGTGAGTGCTTTCGCCCTAGCAATTTCCTGTTCAGCTGGGCGATGAGCAGCAACAGTCTGAACTAAATCTGTCACGGCACTTTTATCGCCAGACCACGAAACGTAGAACGTGCAGTACGAAGCCTTGTCGCGAAAGGTGAAATAGCTCCCGGTGATGTAGCTGAGCCCTCGGTCGATGCGGTACTTGCGGTTGAGCAAGCTTTGCTTTCCTTCGCCAACGGAAATGCATGCCACTACCCAGGCTGCAAATCCGCTTTCACTTGCCTTGGGGCCTTCGACGGTTGCAAGCGCGGTGTGAAACTCCCCGGTCTTGCCAGTGGAATCCGGGCGCAGGGGCGGAGTGCGCGCCACCTCTTTCGGCTCCCACAAGCCCAGCGATGCACCCAAAGCCTTGGCAACCGCCTCAGCGGTTGTGTCGCCTACGACGGCAATCGAAACTCTCTCCGGTCGGAAGACCTTTGCGTGAAGCGCAACCGCCTGAGCCTTTGTCAACGATGTGACGGGAAGCGGAGCAATGTCTCGCCTCGCCAAGTTCGTGCGAATCGCTCGGAGCGGCGGAGTTCGATCCAACCACGCCTGGTGGCTCTGGTTCGTGAGGCGGGCCTGGTCCAACGCCCCTGGGGCAAAAACCGGCCTTCGCAGTGCGTCGCTCATGAGCGCCGCCGCCGGATTGAGCCGATCGCTCGTCGTTGCAATTTCGAGCCGAAGGCAGTCTCCCGCCCAAACCGAAGTGACGGAACCACCGACCGCCCAAGCGAGGCGTCGCAACTCACGAAGCGAGTAGTTTTCAGTCTCCCCGAAGAGCGCCGATGCCATCGTCTCGATTGCGCCGGACTCGATTGCCGTCAGGTCGTCGGTTCGGACCAAAACCTGAAAACTGACAAGGTCCTTGCCCGTAGTCTCGACGATGACGGGGATGCCGTTGGGCAGTCTGGTCAGCTGAGGTCCCGCGAGGGCTAACGCTACAGTTGCCGCGAGGATCATCGAGCGATACTCCAGCCGATGTTTTCAGGCGACAGCGCTGCCGCTGCCTTCTGGATATCCGCATCCGTTACCTTTTCGATCTCGGCACCGAAAGACACGTCTCGATCAAGGAAGAGGAGAGCCAGTCCTGTCATCAAGGCGGCATCCTGCGGCGCCGCGGCGCCGTAGCGCGCACCAAGCTTAGACTTGCCGGCGTGGATCTCCGCCGCCGATATGCCGCCCTTCATTGAAGTCAGCAGTTTCGACACCCTCCCTTCTAGACCGGGTGCCGCATCCGCCGAGCGGAAAGACAGACAGGCGAAAGAGCCGCGCGACGATGGCCCGGTAAAACTGCGAGCTGCCAGCCCTAGTGGCTCTAACCGATCCGGTGACATCATTGCGTCGATTACGATTTCGTATGCGAGGAATAACCTTAATTTGTCGTGGCCGGGCATCGGAAACGAAACACCGACTCGTTCTTCGGACGGAAACACCGATGTGCTGTCAAGGTCTGTGGCTGGAAGTGCCGGAGCACTTTGCAGCTCTCCGGGCGCCAAGCTCGCGTAGACCTTTCTCAGGGCTGCAAGCGCGTCTTGCGAATCGAAGTCTCCGCTGACGACAGCCACAACATTTCGGCCCGTGAAGTGCCTACTGAAAAGGGACGACAGCGTGGGAGCCTGAAGGCTCACAACCCGATCCCAATCGCCCACGGGCAGCAAGGCCCAGGCTGAATTGGGCGCGGCGCTCCTCCAAAGGCTTCGATGAATCCGCTCATCGGGGTCCAACCGAGCGAGTTTGTCCTCTTGCAAGACTACGTTCGCTTCCCTCGCAATCTTGCTTAAATCCGGCCCCTCCAACAGTAGTTTGACCGCCTCAATTCCGCTACGCCATTCCGCAGCTGGCCCCGTTCCATGTAGCCTCATGAACTCGCGATAGGTGGTCGCGTTCAGCAAGAATCCAGCGTTCTCGGCAATCATGTCGGCGCGCCCATCGGCAAAAAGCAGGTGCTCTAATAGGTGTGTTGCGCCGTTGATATCAGCCGTTTCGAAAACGGATCCTGCCCGAATAAAGGTCTGTGCGGAAAACGATATCGCCCCCTTGATCGGGACCGCGACAATCCACGCGCCGCTGTCCAACTTTTCGCTGAAAGCAACGGGCGACAGAATGACGGCGGCAAGTAAAGAGATCAAGCTCGAACGATCAGCACGCTGGTCCCTGCCCGCGTGAGAACATAGTTACTGACGCTTCCGAGTAACAGTCGTGACAATGCCGACTGGCCCTGGGCACCGAGAATGATGAGGTCCGCTCCTCTTTCTTTCGCCCGTTCCAGGATCGTTTCGCGCGCATGCCCGAGCTTCACCGTAGCCACACACCGGTCGGCAAGATCGGCGACCATTTTAACGGTCGCCTCGTTCCGCTCTGTAGCCCATGACGACAACCCCGACTGCAGGTCGTCCCACGTCGCCGCTCCGCGTGCAAACGCCACGTCTTTCGAATCCGGATCGACGACGCTCAGAACTTCGAGTTCGGCGAGCTTGCCCTCCATGAGGAACGGCAGCTTGGCGGCCACGCGCTCTGCGAAGTCGCTGTGGTCTGTAGCAAAAACTGCTCTGAGTCCCTCGCCCGAAAAATCACGTCTCCGGGTGACCAAAAGGTCCACGCGACGATTGTTTGCGATCTCGCGTGCGACACTTCCGAGGAGGAGCGCATCGAGCCTTCCCAACCCGCGCGATCCGACAACCACAAAGGCCGCTTTCGTTTTCTCGGCATAGGACGAAAGCTCGTCACCTGGGTCGCCTTCCAACAAGTGAGCTTCGCTGCTGCGTCCGAGGCTCCGCAGGCGCGTTGCGACGCGCCTGGCGGCTGCTTCGGCTCCCTCGCGCGCGTCGTCCACCGCTTGCGAGAGCTGGTCGGCGAGCAGCGGCCCGAGGAACGGGTGCGAGGTTGCGGTCACCACGTGAGACGCGGAGTAAACCCCGCAGCAGTCGACGACCGAATCGGGTGACATGGGGTAACGCGCAAGGAAATCGGCAGCAAATTCGGCGTGCTCCGACCCATCAGCCCCGAGAACGACTTTCATGCCTGCATTATGAATGGGTCCGCTACCAGTCGAATCCTCTCGCCTTCAGAGCCTTTGTGACGATGTGGTCCTCGCCGACTACGTTGACTAAATCTTCGTAAAACTCCGACCGATTGCTGATGAACAGAGGGATCAGTCCTCTTAGAAGATATGGGCGGCCATCGTTGAGAACTAGGTAGGAGAGGCCGGGCGCTATGGTCAACGTCGAAACCTTCCTCATCTTCTCCCACCCAACAGCGACCGTCGTACTCAAGCTTGTGTAAGTGCGCAAGACGCCTTCGTACATTCGTATCGGGATGATGTCGTCGATAAACGGGGCTGCAATGAGGCCTACAACAAACATGCTGACCACCATCATCAAGATGAGAAGTAAATCGAAATCAATGTTCCGCAGAAGGCTGTCCGCAACGGTCAGAACAAGGCCGATGAAGGCGCAGCCGATCGCGACCGAAAACCGGTTCGTTCGAACGTGACGGTTTAGATGCGGAACCGGTCTTCCAAAGGGCTGCATTCCTTCATTCTATGCGAAAACGTTCAAGCGCCAAACGTACCTTCGCGGTTCCGGCGATTCCGAGCCAGGCAGTCGACATCGACAAGGTAAATTTGCCCGATGGCAAAGCTAACTGGTGTTGCTCCGATTCTTCTCGTAAAAGACATCGTCGCCAGCGCCGAATACTTTCGCGATTGCATCGGGTTCGAGTTCGATCTGTACAACGAACCGCCGACGTTCGCTATCTGTTCTCGCGACGAAATTCGCATCATGCTCACGTCCTGCGACAACCCTCCTGATCCCCATTGGAAGGTAGTCGACAAAATGTGGAATGCGTATTTCTGGGTAGATAACGCCGACGAATTGTATTTGGAGTTAACGGCGAATTGCGCGCAGATCGACTATTCGATCTATACGACACCCTGGGGCATTCGAGAGTTCGGCATCCAGGACTTGGACGACCACGACATAGCGTTCGGGCAGATTCTTTGAACCGCGCAACCAGGTGTCCCGCATTTCGGCGTATAACTAGGGCATGATCGGTTTCATTGCATTTGCCGCTCTCAGCGACGACTGTTGCGCTTCGATGAAAGAATTCACCAAGGACGCGAGTTTCCGAGCGGAACACCTCGCTCCCGAGAAAATCGACTTTCAGCCCCAAACCGGCAAGATGGGCCAGGTGGCGATCCCGGGCGAGCCGGATGCCAACGTATTCATCGTTCCACCCAAGGAAGGCAGCAACGCCGCTGTCATCATGATTCACGAATGGTGGGGGTTGAACGACCACATCAAACGAGAAGCCGAGCGATTGCACGCCGCTACGGGCTACGGCGTTTTGGCAGTCTACATGTACGATGGCAGGGTTGCGACCACAAGCGAACAGGCCGGTGAATTTGTTCGGTCCGTCGTCGATGCGCGCGCCCACGCGATTCTAAGGGCGACCCTGGAAGCTGCAAAGAAAGGCAACGTCCTGAGCCGAAGCGTTTCGGAAGTGGGCACCATCGGCTACTGCTTCGGTGGTGGTTGGTCATTCCAGGCCGCCCTGCAAAACGGTACGTTGGTAGACGCGTGCGTCCTCTATTACGGAATGCCCGAAACCGACGCGACTAAACTGGCATCATTAAGCGCGCCCGTTTTAGGCGTCTTCGGCAAGCAGGATTCGCGACTCGGGCCGGAGCTGGTCGGGAAGTTTGCGACGGCAATGGCGACCGCGACGAAGCCACTGGACATCCGCGTCTACGACGCTGCACACGCCTTCGCGAATCCAAGTAATCCGAAGTACGATAAGGTCAGCGCCGACAAAGCCTGGGTGGAAACTCTCGCATTCTACTCGCGCCACTTGGGCAATTAACTAGGCCATCCGTCGCAGAACCATATTCAGAATTCCGCCATTGCGATAATAATCAACCTCCACAGGAGTGTCTATTCGACACATCGTAGCGAATTCGACGACGCTGGTGTCTTTCCGAGTTGCCGATACTCGCATCATCTGCCGTGGTTTCAAGTCTACTGGGATCTCGATAAAGAAAGTCTCGGTGCCATCGAGACCAAGTGCGATCGCCGTTTCACCTTCTTTGAATGTCAGCGGCAACACGCCCATTCCCACTAAATTGCTTCGGTGAATTCTTTCGAATGATTCCGCGATCACGGCGCGAACGCCAAGCAGCAACGTTCCCTTAGCAGCCCAGTCACGGCTGCTGCCCATTCCATAATCCTTGCCCGCGAGCACAATGAGCGGAATTCCGCGCTCCCTATAATTTTCGGCAGCATCGTAAATCGGCTTCACGGCATCGTCCGTAAAGTCCGTGGTGTAGCCACCTTCGGTCCCTGGCGCCAATTTATTTCTAACCCTGATATTCGCGAAAGTGCCGCGGGTCATCACCCGATCATTGCCTCGCCGAGAACCAAAACTATTGAAGTGAATCGGCTCAACGCCTTGCTCCATCAAATATTTCCCTGCAGGGCTGTCGACTTTGATCGAGCCTGCTGGGCTGATGTGATCGGTCGTAACCGAATCGCCGACGCTAACTAAGCAGCGAGCATTGTTTATCGGCGCAATGGCAGCCGGTGCGGGCGAGAGCCCCAAGAAAAATGGTGGCTCTTGAATATATGTTGAAGTCGTCGACCAATTGTAAAGACCGGAACCCGTGGTTTCAATCGCCTTCCACTCGTCCGATCCGTCGAAAACGTTAGCGTACTGGCGCATAAACTCCTCGCGCGTCACGTTCTTCGCTATTGCCGCTTCTATTTCCGCCTCAGTTGGCCAGATGTCTCTCAGATAGACCGGGTTTCCGTCGAAATCATCGCCGAGCGGTTCCGTCGTGAGATCGATCTCCACCTTCCCTGCAATTGCGTAGGCGACAACCAACGGCGGCGACGCCAAGTAATTAGCACGGACATCCGGATTGATTCGACCCTCGAAATTCCGGTTTCCTGAAAGCACGGAGCAAACGGTCAGATCGCCGCTGTGAACCGCCTCGGAAATTACATCGGGCAGCGGGCCACTATTTCCGATGCAGGTCGTGCAGCCATATCCGACAAGATAAAAGCCTAACTGTTCGAGCGGTTCGATTAATCCCGCATTCTCTAAATACTTGGTAACAACTGTTGAACCCGGCGCAAGAGAGGTTTTCACCCAGGGCTTACGCTCCAGCCCTTTCTCTCGTGCTTTCTTTGCCAACAATCCGGCGCCGATCATCACGCTCGGATTGCTCGTGTTCGTGCAGCTTGTAATCGCAGCAATAACCACGTCGCCGTCTGATAGATCGAAACTGTTGCCCTCGTAGGTAGTCGCGACGGCGCGATCTTCCAAAACAGCGACGCCGCCCGATTCTTGAAGCGGCCGCGATGCCGCCAGCGTCGCCGGCCACGCTGCTTTCATGTCCTCAAGTGGTATGCGATCCTGCGGGCGCCTCGGCCCGGCTAGCGCAGATCCGACGGTGCCTAAATCCAACTCCAATTCGGATGAATAAACAATCGGATACGACTCCTCACGCCACATGCCTTGCGCTTTGCAGTAACCCTCGACCGTTTGAACTAATTCTTCCGGTCGACCCGTTAGTCGCATATAGGTGAGCGTCGCGGCGTCTACCGGGAAGAAGCCAATCGTCGCGCCATACTCCGGCGCCATGTTCGCAATCGTAGCGCGCGTCGCAACCGGCATCGAGTCCATGCCTGATCCATAGAACTCCACGAATTTGCCCACGACACCATGCTTCCGCAGCATTTCTGTAACAACCAAAACCAAGTCTGTCGCATTCGAACCTTCCGGCAGCCGCCCGGTCATCCTAAAACCGACGACTTCCGGAATCAGCATGTAAATGGGCTGGCCGAGCATCACGGCCTCTGCCTCGATTCCGCCAACACCCCAGCCAACCACACCGAGGCCGTTTATCATGGTCGTGTGGGAGTCGGTGCCGACCAACGAATCAGGATAAAGTACGCCATCCTTCTCCCAGACGACCTTGGCCAAATATTCTAAATTCACTTGATGCACGATTCCCGTCGCCGGCGGGACTACTCGAAAATTGTCGAATGCGCTTTGCCCCCATTTTAGGAACTCGTAGCGCTCTCTGTTTCTGTCGAATTCATACTTCTCATTAATAAGGAGGGCGTCTTCGCGATTAAATGCGTCGACCTGAACCGAGTGATCGATGACTAAATCACACGGAACGAGAGGATTCACTTTGCGAACGTCTCCACCCAACCGCGCCATCGCGCTGCGCATTGCAGCTAAGTCTACGACGGCAGGCACCCCGGTGAAATCCTGCAAGACCACGCGCCCTGGCGTAAACGGAACCTCCTGCTCACCCACGCTTCGAGCGTCGTATCCGGCAAGCGCGGCGATGTGCTGATCTGTTACGACCCGCCCGTCGTGATTGCGCAAGCACGATTCCAGCAAAACCTTGATAGAGTACGGAAGTGCCGACAGGTCTCTGCCTATCGAATCCAACCTGTAAATGGCCTTGTTGCCCATGGGCGTGGCTAGATCAGATGGCGGGGTCATGCCCCAATTATGATTTGTCGCGCCATAGTGTGCTGGGAGCCGCACCGGTACACTGCCGTTCATCATGTCGAAGCCCATCGTCGCCATCGACGCAACCTTAGCTTTCGGCACGAATACGGGCGATTCCACTTACTGGACCGGCCTGCTGGCCGGACTTGCTGGAGCCGAGTCGCCGTTCGATTACTTGCTGCTTTCAGATCAATCGAAACCTGCTGCTTCCCCATTCGATTGGAAACAGATTTCCGCCGGTCATCGAAGATGGCGCTCACTCGTGGCGATGCCAATGGCGGCGAGGCGCGCCGGAGCGAACGTGTATCACACGCAGTACACGCTCAGCCCACTTGTGCGCAACGGTGTGACGACCATCCACGATGTAAGCTTTTTCATCGGCCCTGAATGGTTCAAACCGAAGGACCGGCTGCTCATGCAGCGAACCGTACCCGCCTCGGCAAAGCGAGCAAAGAAGGTGATCACGGTCAGCGAAAGCAGCAAGCTCGATGTTGTGAAATTCACCGGCGTCCCATCCGACAAAGTTGTCGTAACCTACAATGCAGCCCCCCCATGGTTCAAGCCGATGACCAGAGACGAGGCCGCTCCTTCGCTTAAGAAGCTGGGAATCGAAACCCCATACCTTCTTGCGATCGGCGCCCGCTGGCCACGCAAGAACCTAGCCCTGGCGATAAGGGCCGCGGAGCTACTGCCGGCACGACTTCCGCACAGGCTGCTTGTTGTCGGAAAGGAAGGCTGGGGCGACGAGGGCGGAGGCGCACGCACCGTAGCCACAGGATACATGCCCAACGAAAGCTTGCCGCCGCTCTATGCGGGGGCCGAACTCTTCCTCTTTCCTAGCCTGTACGAGGGCTTTGGCATTCCGATGGTGGAAGCCTTTGCCAGCGGCACTCCGGTGTTGGCATCCTCTGGTGGCAGTTTGCCGGAAGTCTCCGGCGGAGCGGCGGAAATTGTCCGATCCTTCGACGCCCTCGCTTGGGCATCCGCCATCGAGGCGCTGCTCGATGATTCGAGTAAGATTGCCGCCATGCGAGAGCGCGGCTTGATTCGCAGCAAAGACTTCTCTTGGAAGCAGACGGCGACGCGAACGATCGAGGTCTACGCTGAGGTTGCCCGTTGATCGACGAACAGCTCCTGGAGCTGCTCGCCTGCCCGCGTTGTGAGACCCGTCCGCCGGTCAAGCTAGTAGGCTCGCTCCTCATCTGTAAGGATTGCGGATACGGTTACCGTATTATCGATGGGATTCCTCGGATGCTCCCCGAAGACGCCCTGTCCCCTCAAGAAATCGACAAGGAACCACATGGCTGAAGCGAAGCGCGTATTGGTATTGCACGGGCCGAACTTGAATCTCGTCGGATATCGCGAGATGAATATCTATGGCTCTCGTCCGCTCGCGGATATCGACGCCGACATCATGGCGCACGCGCAGAAGTTGAGCATCGAGGCCCGAATTCTTCAGTCCAATCACGAAGGACAACTGATCGACGCTATTCATGAGCACAAATCTTGGGCAACGGGAATTGTAATTAATGGTGGCGGCCTTTCGCATTACTCCATCGCGCTGCGCGATGCGCTCACAGCAGTCAGAATGCCTGTTGTAGAAGTTCACCTCAGCAACATTTTTGCTCGCGAGGAATTTCGGAAGGATTCTGTAATTTCACCTGTTGCGGTGGGAATTATCAGCGGGTTCGGCGGGCTCGGTTACGTGATGGCCCTCGACGCTATTAACGCCGTTTTGGAGTCGACAGTATGAGCAATTTAGCAAGACTTAGGGATCGCATGGCCGAAAAGAGCGTGGAGGCTGCGCTCCTCACTAATATCGAAAACGTCCGCTGGGCCACCGGCTTCACGGGCAGTTCTGGATTCGTGCTTGCAAATGCCTCTGAAGGAGTATTCATCACAGACAGCCGCTACACGGAGCAGGCCCGCGAGCAAGTCCCGGAACTGGAAGTCGTCATTTATTTCAGCCCGCAAACGATGGCGCAAGCCGCCGCTGATGCCGCCGCCAAGTTGGGCGTGGCGTCCGCCGCGTTTGAAGCAGAACACGTGTCTGTTGCCAGCTTTAATTCAATCGCTAAAGAATTCGGTGACATTAATCTCGTGCCAGTCGAGGGCCTAGCGGGCCCGCTGCGCATGGTAAAAACTGCCGAGGAAGTGGGCAAAATGCGCGAAGCTTGCAAGCTGGCGGATGCTTGTTATACACACGTTATGCGCATGATCCAAGCAGGAGTGACCGAGTTCGACATCGCCCTCGATATCGAATTCTATTTCCGCAGAAACAAAGCGGAGCTCGCTTTCCAACCCATAGTCGTTTCGGGAGAACGCAGCGCCCGTCCACACGGAGTGCCGAGCGAGAAGAAACTCGAAAGAGGCGACTTCGTAACCATGGATTTTGGTGCAAAAATAGACGGCTATTGCAGCGACCTTACGCGCACCGTAGTCGTCGGCGAGGCATCAGACCGCCACCGCGAAGTATATGGAGCCGTGCTGAAAGCGCAACTCGCGGCGATCGATGCAATTAGGCCGGGCATGCAATCGAAAGACGTCGACGCAGTCGCCCGAAACATTCTTGGAGAACACGGTCTTGCAGAGTACTTCGGACACGGCCTAGGTCACGGGCTTGGCAGTGTCGTCCACGATGTCGGGCGCATGGGGCCAACGTCCACCGACGCTATCGAGGTTGGACAAGTCTGGACCATCGAGCCCGGCGCATATATTCCAGGCTTTGGAGGTGTCCGAATTGAAGATGATGTCTTAGTCACCAAAGACGGCTGCGAAGTGCTAACGCATTCTCCAAAAGAATTGCAAATCGTTTGATGCAGCCCGATATCACCGGGCCGACGACATCGCATCGAACGGTCTGGGAGCTTGCTTGGCCGATCATCGCGCTCAACTCTCTGCAAGTAGTTAACAGCCTACTCGATGCAAGGTTTATCTCCGCTCTCGGCGGTCCGGCGCTCAATGCTTCCGGCGCGGCGCAGAGTCTCGTGTTTCTGTTTGTCAGCCTTGCATTTGCCATTGCCGTCGGCGCCACGGCCCTCGTTAGCAGATTCTACGGTTCCGGTGAGCGTGAGAATCTACTCAAGGCCAGCCGCCAAACAACGACGATTTCGCTTTTCCTTGGAATCGCTATTTCGGTCCTTGGCTACTTTTCGCTGCCGGCAATTTGTGGCCTTTTTGTTGACCCTGCCGGCGAAGCATATAGGGAAATGCTCCGATACCTCGGGCCCTTGATGGTGGGAATTCCTGCCGTCTACATTTTCAACAACTTGGCAGCAAGCCTACGCGCAATTTCCGACACGAAGACGCCGATGGTAGTCAGCGGAATTCAGATTCTATGCCACATGGCACTGAACTTCATCCTCATTTTTCCACCCCGAGCCCTGTGGGGAGTAATGATCCCAGGTGCTGACCTCGGGATAGCCGGGGCGGGCTGGGCATTCGCCATCAGCGCTTGGATATCCGCCTTGCTCTACTTCCCGGCTTCCGGCCGAACCGTATTGGGGCGTACCTGGAAACTACAAATGCCAGAAATGGCATGGATTTCCCGCACGCTAAAGATCGCCTTGCCCGCATCGCTTATGACGGTAATTCGAGTCAGTTCCTTCGCTGTTTTCTCGATGGCGCTGAAGCATACGAACGAGGGCGAAGCGGCGCTCGGCGCAATGCGTGTAGGCATCGCCATGGAGGCTATCGCGTTTATGCCGGCGTTCGGTTATTCCATGGCCGCCTCTGCGCTCGTCGGGCAGAATCTGGGCGCAAGAAACCCCGAGCGAGCGGAGCGCCTTGCCTGGGCTGCCACGAATCAGGCCGTTATCGTAATGTCGATTATGGCGGTCGTATTCTTTGCGTTCGCTCCACAATTCGCCGCATTCTTTATCGAGCAGCCCGCACAACGCGATATCGCAATATCTTATATGCGCATCGTCGCACTTACCGAGCCGCTTTTCGGCTACGCGATGGTGCTGACTGGCGCGCATCAGGGGGCGGGAGATACGGGTCGTCCCACGTGGGCTAATTTTATTTCCTCTTGGGTCCTGCGCGTACCGCTGGTCTATATCTTTGCCGTCGGCATGAAGCTTGGAAGCACCGCAGCTTGGGTAGTGATGGCGCTCACCCAGGCCGTAAACGGCCTGATCATGATTTACCTCTTCCGCAAGGGTGACTGGAAGCGAAAAACTGTTTAATCCTGCCAGTCCTTTGGCATGAACAGTCTTTCATAATCTCTTGAGGCAAACCGATCGGTCATGCCGGATACATAATCCAGGGCCTTCTGTATCTCCCCGTATTCTTGCAAGTAGTGTTCGAATAGCGAGGCAACAACACCTTTTGCCTTGTCGATGTCGGGAAACTTAATCGGATAGTCGAGATAAAATTTTTCGAACAAGAATTCCTTCATCTCATTCACACGGTCGACCATGTGGGGGCTAAATCGCACGTCTCCCGCAACCTGGCTCGCACCGATCAAGTCCGTCACCATCTGCCCGACCCTTTGAGAATGCCGATCACCGAAACTGCTGATTGCCACAGGTAGATCACTCCACGCTAAATAGCCTGACCGCAGAGCGTCATCCAGGTCGTGGTTCAGATAAGCTATGCGGTCGGCGATTCTCACGACGGCCGCCTCGGCCGAAGGCGATGATTCGTCACCGCTTCCCAGGTCTTTCCTACCCTTGCTATGCCCGCCGATCCCCGCAAGCGTCTCGCGGGTCAAATTCAAGTTCTCCAATACTGAAAGCACTCGAACGCTCTGTTCGTAGTGCCTAAAATTGGAATCCGGATTCCGCTTGCGCACGGCCTGATCGAGAGCGTCTTCCCCAGCGTGGCCGAAGGGCGGGTGGCCGACGTCGTGTCCGAGTGCGATTGCTTCCGTGAGGTCCTCATTCAGACGCAGCGCACGTGCGACAGTCCGCCCAATTTGGGAAACCTCTAACGTGTGCGTCATCCGCGTGCGATAGTGATCGCCTTCAGGCGAGATAAAGACTTGCGTCTTATTCATGAGCCGGCGGAACGCCTTGCTGTGAAGAATGCGGTCGCGGTCTCTCTGGAAGCAGGTCCTAACCTCGTCCTGCGGCTCCGATTCGGCGCGACCGGCGCTCTCCGAAGCACGCATTGCGCGATCCGCAAGATATTCCTTTTCGAAATGCTCAGTGCGCTCGCGAATGGACGTGGTCATTTATTCCTGCCTCCATACCGCGAGATTCCAACACTTGACTATACACTTCGAGGACTCTCGCGCAGGACGCGGAATGAGTCCAGTCGCGCGAAGTCCTTCGACAGCTTTCGCTAAGTCTGCCAAGCAATGCCGGATTCCCCAATAATCTCTTCACCGCATCGGAAATCTGTATAACGCTGCTGCCCACAATGACCCCCGTCTCGTCATCAACGATGTTGTCCGAAGCGCCACCCCCGCGTGCCGCAACGGCAGGCAAGCCGTGCGTCATCGCCTCGCCGATCACCAGTCCTTGCGTTTCCGTGGTGCTCGCAAACACGAAAAGGTCAGCCGCCGCATAGTAGCTATCGACCTGCTCACGCGTCACTGCGCCAACGCACTTAA
>JALYSG010000078.1 GCA_030854945.1 Armatimonadota bacterium | reverse complement strand
GTGCCGAGGCAGTCGTGATTACTTCAGGAACTTTCTTGCGGGGTATCCTCCACGTCGGGGGCACCTCAAAGCCGGGCGGCCGAATGGCAGATGCCACCTCCGGGTTGAGTGGAAGCCTGCGCGAGATGGGATTTTCTGTAGGACGCTTCAAAACCGGGACTCCCTGCCGACTGAATCGGCACTCAATCAATTTTGCTGCGTGTGAGATCCAGCACGGCGATGAACCCCGGCCAAACTTCGGCTTTGACTGTCGGTCCGGTGACGTTAGCGACTCGGGCATTTTTTCACTGAACAGCTCGAAGTTCTACGTGGAACAAGTGCCCTGTTGGCTGACCCACACGACCGCGGCGACGCACGAGATCATTAGAAAAACCCTCCATTTATCACCCCTGTATTCCGGACGCATCGAAGGAATTGGCCCTCGCTATTGCCCCTCCATCGAAGACAAGGTGGTGAAATTTGCGGACAAGCAGTCACACCAAATCTTTCTCGAGCCCGAAGGGTTGCACACCGATGAATTTTACGTGAACGGCATCTCGACCAGTTTGCCCTATGCGGTGCAGGCCGAGTTCATCCGGACCATCCCGGGTCTCGAAAACGCCGAGATTATGCGACCAGGTTACGCGGTTGAATACGACTACTTTCCGCCAACACAGGTTCGTCATACTCTTGAAACAAAACGCGTGGCTGGCCTGTATTTTGCAGGTCAGGTAAACGGTACTTCGGGATACGAGGAAGCGGCCGCCCAAGGCCTGATGGCGGGCGCAAATGCGGCGCTCAAAGTCCAGGGGCGCGAGCCCTTCACCGTCGAACGCAGGGAAGCATATATCGGAGTGTTGATAGACGATCTCGTTACCAAAGGCACTGATGAGCCATATCGGATGTTCACGAGCCGAGCCGAGGACAGGCTCACGTTGCGCCAGGACAACGCCGATCAGCGGCTGACTGCAAAAGGGCGACAGACCGGTTTGGTAAGCGATCACAGATGGACGGCTTTCCAGCGGAAGCTCGCCGATCTTGAGGCGGCACGGGCAGCGGCTGCCACGACGCGGCTGGGGGGCAGGACGCTGGCCGACCTAATGAAGCAGCCCGCCTTCACGGCCGCTGCGATTCCGTCGGAGCTGCATGATCGCTTCGGCCTAGCGATCTGGGACCTTGTCGCGACAGAATTGAAGTATGAAGGGTATGTTCAGCGTCAGAACCGTCAGAACGCTCAGCTTGGCTCGCGCTACGATGAACCAATCCCATCGGGCCTGGACTTTGGAAGAATCCCGGGACTGCGGCCCGAAACACGACAAAAGCTAGCGGCGTCCGTTCCGGCGACGATTGCGCAGGCACGTCACATCAGTGGGATTACGCCTGCCGATTTAGCCATTATACACATTTGGCTCTCTAAGAACAGATTGTGCAGGTCGAGTCCGACGTCCCTCCCCGACGAACCATGTGGCCTTTGACTCTTACTGTGGTCACGGTCGGTTATCTCGTCGGCTCGCTTCCGAATGGCTACCTTGCGGGTCGGATGGCGGGCGTGGACGTGCGCAAGCACGGTAGCGGCAACATCGGCGCGACCAACGTTCTCCGGGTGCTCGGAAAGCGATGGGGATTTGCCGTCTTCTTCCTGGATGCCCTCAAAGGCTTCGTCGCTGTCCGTGTGGCGCTGATCCTGGTCAGCCGAGTTCCTGGCGCGTCGCACTACGCGGAGTTCTACGCAATCCTTGCCGCCGCTGTCTGTGTTATGGGTCACTCGTTTCCGGTCTGGCTCCGGTTCAAAGGCGGCAAAGGAGTTGCGACGTCGGCTGGCGCGATTCTCGGCGTAATGCCAATCGCGGCAATCGCGATCTTTCTCGTGTGGCTGGTGGTATTCGAAACGACCCGTTACGTGTCGGTCGCGTCCGTGACCGCTGCGGTGGCGCTCCCTGTCGTTGTGGCCGTTCTCGTGCAAATGGGCCTAACACAGGGCGCGGTCCTGCTGTACTTTTCTATCGCGATGACCGCAATGGTCGTATGGCGGCATCGTTCGAATTTTGCTCGCCTTCGAGCTGGCACAGAACAACGTTTCACTCGCAAGTGAGCGTCAAACGCACAGCT
>JALYSG010000057.1 GCA_030854945.1 Armatimonadota bacterium | reverse complement strand
GTACATTAACATGGCCTTGCCAATCTGGTTAGAGTTGGCAACACACGCGGTGCGCTTCGCAGCCTCTTTGGCTTGGGCGAAGACAGGGAACAAAATGGCTGCAAGGATCGCGATGATCGCGATCACGACGAGCAGTTCGATCAGGGTAAAACCCTTTCGAATCGGTTTCATATTAGGTTATGACCTCCTAATGATGGCGGGTCATTTGCAGAAGAATCCAAAAGCATTGAGATTCGATCAGGCAAACGAAAAGAATGATGATAGTGAACAGTTAGAACGTCCGAGCGTCTACGAAAGTTCGCTCGGTCAACGCGTCGCGCCCTTGTTCTCTGTGTCGGCGACGGCTTCGTGACCCATTATGCCCTCTGCGACGGCTTCCGCGCTGTCTACGGCTGCTTCCGCCTGAAGCCTCACGGCCTCGAATCGCTCCTCACTCAGGCGTTCCGGAACGTCTACAGGTGTACCGAGAACGAGGATTCCCCTCGCAAACGGCATTGGAACCTGGTAGCGATCCCAGTTTTTCAGCAGTTTGCGCCTGCTTGCCGATGAACCCGCCGGAATTACCTTTGCCCTGCCTTTTTGAGCGAGCCAAATGGTGCCCTCTCCCAACACGTGGGACGGGCCGCGCGGGCCATCGGGTGAATAGAGAAGCGTGCCGCCTTCGCGGAGGATTCGGACACAGTCGACCGCCGCTCGGGCGCCACCTCTTCCCGTGCTCCCTCGCAAAACGTTGAATCCGAACTTCGTGAAGAGTCGGGCCATGATCTCACCGTCGCTGGAATTGCTGACGAGGACATACCAGCCGAGGTTCTTCCAACGTAGTGGGGCGAGAAACGACCGGCCATGCCAGCCTGCTACGATCTTTCCTCCCGGAATCGAAAGATGCTCTTCGCCTCGGGCATCGAGGCGAATCGTCGCGCCGATTGCCCTAACGACGAAGTAGATGACGGTCGCAACGAGCCCCGGTGTTTTTTTGCGCAGCCACGCCTTCATGTGCCGAATCCGTAGGGTGGATGGTGGACGCCTTTTTCAGTTACGATTGCTGCGATGAGGTCCGACGGGGTTACGTCGAATGCAGGGTTCCAGACTGGGCAATCCTTTGGGCCGACTCGCACGCCTTCGATTACCGTGATTTCATCCGCAGCACGTTCTTCGATCGGGATGTTGTCGCCGGTGGTTGTGTGCGGGTCGATGGTTGTCGTCGGAGCCGCGACCACGAACGGTACGGCGTTGGCGTCGCATATTAAGGCAAGTCCGTAGGTACCGATTTTGTTTGCAGTGTCACCGTTTGCTGCGATGCGATCGGCTCCGGTGATCGCCATGCCTACTTCGCCTCGGGCGAGCAGAGCCGCCGCCGCGCCATCGGGGATGATCTTAAACGGAATGTTGTCCTTGAGCAATTCCCATGCTGTGAGGCGCAAGCCCTGCAACCGGGGGCGCGTTTCGCACGCAAAAACTTCAGTGATTTTTCCGAGGGCGTAGGCTCTTCGAATGATTCCGAGTGCGGTGCCCGCCCCGGCTGTTGCCAGGCTACCCGTGTTGCAAATTGTGACCACGGCAGTCCTCTCGTGAACAATCTGGGCGCCCGCTTCAGCGATGGCATCGTTGTAGTTACGTTCGTCCAATTCGATTGCCTGGGCTTCGGCGAGCATGTCGTCGGCCTTGGAAACCCGTTCTAGGGCGTTAAAGAGATTAACGGCAGTGGGGCGAGTGGCACTCAGACCGTTCATCGCGGCTTCGAGATCGTCCCCGGCCTGCTGGGCGAGTGCCATACCGTAGGCGGCTGCGATGCCGATGAGCGGCGCGCCACGGAGAGCCATGTCTGCGATGGCGATTGCCACATCGCGCCAAGTTTTTGCCTCGATCCACTCCTCTCTTAGTGGTAAAAGGCGCTGATCGAGGATCAGCAGGCGTCCGTCCTGCCACACGAGGGCGTCGATGCTCATTGGGTGGGATGGTATCCGAAAAGCCGTTGCGCGGGGTAGAACGGCTGAGTGCCGCTCATCTCCACGGTCGGTCGCAAATCATTCCGGACACGCATGGCCGTGGCTCTGCTCTACGTGCTACTGGTCATCGGCGGGCTCACGATGGTGTATCCGTTCCTTTTAATGATGACAACGAGCACAAAGGGGCCAACGGATCAGAACGACAATAGCCTGATTCCAGCCTACTGGTCTGATAACTACGAGTTGCTGAGGAAGTACGTGGACGATAAGTACTCCGGACAGTTAGATATTGCAGCGATGTACTACGGAACTGAAGACGCGGCGAAATTAATGTCTTCGACTCGTGGCGAGGTCGATGTGAAAGTCTCGCCAATGTCGAATGAAGAGTTGGTGCGCTACGAAGCTTTTTTGATGGACTTGCCTGCAGAGCACTGGGAGGCAGGTTTTAGGCTCGGCCCTGGGCGCATAAATTCTAAACTGTCCGAGATTTATCAGGATTACGTGATGGCCAAGTACGGCTCAGTGGACGCCGTTAATAAAGAGTACGTTGAGCAAAACTTAGTTGTTCAAACGATACAGCCGCCCGCCGAACGGTTCATGGTTGCAAGGTGGGATCCTGCCGGCGACACAAAATGGGGTGACTGGCTTGCTTTTAAGCTAAAGCTCGGCCCAGAGTTTCGGATCCCGATGTCCGTGAAGGGGCAGTGGGTCAAGCATTTGCGCTCCAAATACAACAACCAGTTTGACCGTGTGCCTGTCGTTACGATGGCGGGCGCGTCGCGATTTGAAGATGTGCCGATGATTGCCTCCGATCAGGAGTTCAAGACGTTTGCAGCAACCAAGCTACCAGCACGGTTTAGATCGACGAATGCCGAGCAGATGTGGGGAGAGCCTTTGCCGCAATCTGCGTACGACGTAGCGAAGATGGGGCAGCAGCAAACTCGACTCAAGCGTTCGTACACGCTCGGTAATTTATCGTTTATTCTCGACTATATTTTGGTGCACGGACGGGCCGTTTGGAATACGTTTGTATTTTGTTTGCTGGCCGTAGTAACGCATTTGATTGTCAACCCATTGGCGGCGTATGCGCTTTCGAGATATCGTTTGCCAGCAACAGGGAAAATACTATTGTTCCTGCTGGCGACGATGGCGTTTCCTGCCGAAGTTACGATGATTCCCGGATTTTTGCTGCTTCGCGACCTGGGGCTACTGAACACGTTCGCTGCGCTGGTATTGCCGACGGCGGCGAGCGGGTACTCGATCTATTTACTTAAGGGGTTTTTCGACAGCCTTCCACGCGACCTGTACGAAAATGCGGAAATCGAGGGCGCACGTGAAACCACCATGCTGTTTAGAATTACGCTGCCACTCAGCAAGCCCGTGATGGCGGTGATTGCGCTGACGTCGTTTATGGCGGCATACAGCGCCTTCATGTTCGCGTTCTTAGTAGCACAGGACGAGCGGATGTGGACGATGACGGTTTGGATATACCAGCTGCAGGCACGAGCGCCGAAGGCGGTGATGATGGCGGCGCTGACCCTGGCGGCCATCCCAACCCTGGTGGTGTTCCTCGCGGCCCAGAGGGTGATCCTCCGCGGCATTATTTTGCCCGGAGAAAAGTAAGATTTTCAAAAAAACTTGCATTTATCGTTTGACTTGTGTCAAAACTGCAAGCGGTGAACCTTGCCGCAAAAGCTCTCATAGCCACAGGTACTCTGCTCGTTGTCCTGGGCCCACTTGCCTGGGCAGGGTTGCGGTTAGGACGATTGCCCGGTGACTTTCGTGTGGAACGTCCCGGTTTTACCTTTTATTTCCCCGTAGCCACAATGGCATTGCTGAGCCTTTTGGCGACCGCCGCTTTCTACTTGATCGGGAGGCTGCGGCGGTGATAGAGCTCGTGACCCTGGATGCCGCTGGAACGCTGATCGACCATCGCTGGGATCCGGGCGCGATCGCCGCCCAAGCCGCGCGCTCCGTGGGCCACGATTTTCCGTTGGACCAAGCTCGTGACAAATACATTTTCGTATCGGGTCGCTATCGAGCTGAACAAGAAGAGCTGGAGCGTAAAGGTGACCGCACCGCGGTGCGCGCAATGTGGCAAAGGCAAATGGCGACGTGGCTCACGGACATGGGGGCAGACGGTTCCGATGCGCCCGCGGTCTTGCGCCGCTTCGAGGAGTTGGCATTCGGGCCGAATCGCGGAGTCTTCATGCTGTACGAAGATGCGCTACCGGCCATTGAGGCGATTAAGTCTGCTGGGTTAGGAATCGGAATTATCAGCAATTGGGACCACACGCTTTTTGGCGTGTTGGAATCACTCGGCATCGACGGGGAATTTGATTTTATTATCGCTTCGCTCGTTTTCGGATCGGAGAAGCCAGACAGATCAATTTTCATGAAAGCGTGCGAACAGGGACAAACAACTCCCGATCATGTCCTTCATGTGGGCGATTCAGAACACGATGACTTTTATGGAGCGGAGAATGCGGGTATGCATGCATTGCTAATAGATCGATCTCGGCCGCCAGCCCTCGCCGAACGACGTATTTCTTCACTTACGCAGATTATGGAGGCGATGCATTGCCTCAGTTGACGAGCTTGGAATACACGCTTCCTGAAAAAGCGATTGCGCAGAGCCCGATGGAACCGCGCGATGCAAGCAAATTGATGGTGGTGTCGGCACAGGGAATTGCACACAAGCACTTTTATGACCTGCCATCGCTGCTGGCGCCCGGGGATTTGGTGATTGCAAACAACACGCGCGTAACGGCGTTGCGTCTGTTCGGCGAGCGAGAAACCGGCGGCAAGGTCGAGGCTCTTTTGCTTCGGGAGACTGCACCCGGCACTTATGAGGCGCTGACCAAACCTGCGAAGCGGCTGTGTGTGGGATCGCGGATCAGCTTTGGCGAGGGATTGTTGGCGGAAGTTGCCGATGCAGGCGAGGGTGGGTTTAGAACACTTCGGTTTGGCAACGCGTCCGATCTGAATGTGCGACTCTCTGAGATTGGCAGGCTGCCCCTGCCTCCATATTTTCACGGCGACCTCGCGACCGACGAACGTTATCAAACCATCTATTCAAGCACCCCGGGCAGCTCGGCGGCGCCGACAGCCGGGCTGCATTTTACGCATTCAACAATGGAAGCATTAGCGGAGAGGGATGTCGAGGTTGCGTATGTAACGCTCGATGTAGGGATCGACACTTTTCGTCCGGTTCAGGCGGAGAATCTGGACGACCATAAAATGCATGGCGAGCGTTACGATATCCCCAAAGACACTGTTGAAGCCGTGCGAAACGCGAAAGGGCGCATTGTTGCGATTGGAACGACTTCCGTTCGCGCTTTAGAGTCGGCCGCTGTCGGCAAGCGCTCCTTGCGATCGGGTAGCGGCACGAGCACGCTATTTGTTCGCACGGGATACGAATTTCAGATCATCGACGCAATGGTTACTAACTTCCACATGCCGAAAACGACGATGCTGCACATGGTTGCCGCTTTATGCGGCGATGAAACGCTAAACGATGCCTACCAAGTGGCACTAGCCAATGACTATCGATTTCTAAGCTTCGGAGACGCAATGCTGGTTTTTTGGCCGGCAATAGGAGAATAAAAATGCCAAAGAAAGAAAGCTACGACCCCATCAAATATATCGAGCAGGCCTTCCTAGACATTCGGCAAGCCGAATCAAAGAATGTCGACACGACCGACATCGACGCCGACGTCGATTCGATCAAGCCGTTTACGCGGGACTTCGTTAGCGGTGCGCCGACCGTTACGATAAGGCACGATGCAGTTAAAACCGAACGTAAGCCACGAGAGCGAATCTTAAAGCTCAAGACGACACAAATGAATGCGCCTCGGCCGAGGCGGCGCCACAACGACGCGCCTGCGTCGATCGTGGATGATCGCATGGAACAGGTTTGGATGCTGCTGCCCAAGAATTTGAAATTCTTGGCTGGGGTGTATGACGACGACGTTACGCAGAAGTATTACACCAAGGAATTCGGTGAGTCACGGGAGGATTTGATCAGCCGCTTGGTCGACCCCGAACTCAGCTTGGAAGAGACAGCGCGCCTACTCGGCGTGTGTCCCGCTACAGTGAGGCGATATACGAATCGCGGCTGGCTGCGGCACCATCGAACGAGAGGAAACCAACGCAGGTTTAGGCTCTCGGGATTGGTTGACTTCGTAGAAAGGTATGGGCGAAATCCGGAGTAGATAACTGCGAATCGCCATCTTTTCGGATAGCTATACGCCCATTGTGAACGGGGTATCGGTTAGCGTCGAGGCGCTTGTCGAGGAGTTGCGCATTAAGGGCCATTCCGTGCAAGTCTTCACGTCTCGATTTCCCAAGTATAGGGATGACGATCCAAACGTCTGGCGATTTCCAGCGATTAAGTTGCCATTCTTTCCGCAGTATCCGCTTGCGGTGCCACCATTCTATGGGGCAGTTCGGCATTTCAGGGCGCAAGCCTTCGACTTGATCCACACGCATACACCCTATACCGTTGGTTTCGTGGGACTACGCTGGGCTGAATCGCACAGTATTCCGGTTGTTTCTACCTATCACACGTTGTACGAACGCTATGCACACTATGTGCCGTATTTTCCGAAAGTGTATGTGCGCTATAAGATTGCTAAGCACACTAACTATTACTACAACCGCGTAGCCCATGTTATTACTCCGAGCGAGGCGGCTTCCACTTCGCTTAGACGACAATCAGTGAATGTGCCCATTACTGTAATTCCGACCGGTAACCCGCCGATACGAAAAATCGACAGGAAAGGTGCGCGCATGAAAATCGGCGCTCGCGACAATGAGAAGGCGCTGCTCTACGTAGGACGGATGTCTAAGGAAAAGAACATTATTTTGCTTCTCGATGCGGTTG
>JALYSG010000036.1:6091-26652 GCA_030854945.1 Armatimonadota bacterium | reverse complement strand
CGGCAGCGGTGGCGGCAGCGGTGGCTTTGGCGGCGGTGGCGGCGGCTTCGGCGGCGGCGGCGGCGGTTTCGGACGGTAGGCCAAAAGCCCACAACAATAGAAAGAATCTAAGGAGACACGGAGGACATGCGTAAGTTCCTTCCTTTACTAGGAATGACCGTAGTGGCGTTGACGGCAATGGCCCAAGACGCGAAACGGTTCGATTTGCAACTGGCGGACGCCGACTTGACGGCAGCCACACAGATGCTCGCACTCAGAAGCGGGCTCGATCTACAGTTTGTGTTCAAGCCGTCGGATGAGCCGTACGGCCGTATCACGCTCAACCTCACTAGCGTGAGCGTGGATGAAGCGATGAAGTTCATCTGCGAGTCGGCAGGAGCGATTTGCAAGAAGGACGCTGGCAGCAACGTCTGGGTGATCGGCCATCCCGCCGATTTCCCGGTTGAGAGCGTAGTGGCTCCACCGCTAGTGATCGAAAAGCCTGCCCCCCGGATCACCACTAAGATCCATCTGAAGCAGTACGACCCGAAGCAGATGATCGATCTGCTTTATGGATATGAGATCGATGAGATCGGCCCGTGGCGCGCGCTTCAAAAGTTCCGCGGCATGGCGATCCCTGGCGTGACACTTCAGACCCCGCAAACCACAAACATGGTGAGCGCTTCGCCTCAGGGCGTCGGCAACCTAGGCACTCCCGGCGGCGAAAACGGCATTCAGATTCCCGGCGGCGCCGACCAGCGGCGCGGCGGAATGGGCACCAGCGGCGGCGGCGGCGGCGGTGCTGGTCAGCTCGGTGGCGGCGGCCAGGGCGGAGTTCCCGGCGGTCAGGGCGGCCAGGGTGGCCAGGGCGGCCAAGGCAATATCGATCTGCAGGGCGGCGAGGGATTCGTGCCCGACGGTATCGATCAGATCTCTTACGACCCGACGGACAACAGCATTATCGTTCGAGGGACCGACAGCGCCATCCAGGAACTGGAGCGCTTGATCGCTCGATTCGACGTTGCGCCCCGACAGGTTGAAATCAAGGTCGAATTCGTAACGACTTCGAACTCTCTTGACCAGAACTTTGGCATCGACTGGCTCTTCCAGCGAGGCCAAGTTCTTATCGGGAACCTGCCCGGCACACAAGCCCGATCGACTGATCCGTTCTTCGTGAACTTCGCGACTGGCGGACTGACGACGCGCCTCCGCGCCCTCCTACTGGAAGGCTACGGCACGGTCGTCAACGCTCCGTTCGTTCGAACTCCGAACAACCAGCCGGCAACGGTCTTCCAGACGATCACGACTTGGATATTCTTGAACCAGTCGCAGGTCACTACCGTCGGTGTCATCAACACGGTGACTCCGGTTCCGGTGACGGCACAGAGCTTCCTGCAGGTGAAGCCCCGAATTAACGCGGACGACACGATCACCATCTCGATCGCGCCGCAGCTCGCTGAATTCGGGCAGATTCGCCGGGGCCCGGATGGTTCAGAAATCCCCGACCTTCTCCAGCAGGGCATCCAGGTAACGACAATCGTCAAGAATGGCGAAACGATCGTGCTCGGCGGCCTTAACCGAAAGCAAGAGACGAACACGTTCCAGCGGTTCCCGATTCTGAGCGAGATCCCGATCATTGGCAACCTGTTCCGATCGTCGGCACGAAGGATAAACAACCAGGAGTTGCTTATCTTTATCACCCCAAGAATCGTCGAAAACGACGGATCGATCTCCGGCGGCGGCTAGGGCCGCCATCCTCCATCTCCACGCGGCGCGGGCGGAATCAACATTCCGCCCGCCCGCGTATTCTATTTTCATGGAAAAATGAGCATTGTGCTGATTGGAATGATGGGCGTGGGCAAGAGCACCCTGGGCAGGGCCGCAAGCAAGGCCCTCGGCTGGAAATTCATCGATATCGATCACGAGGTCGAACAGTCCGCCAAGAGGTCCATCCCAGAAATATTCGCCAACGAGGGTGAGTCGGCGTTCCGCGAAATGGAAACGGACACCATCGCACGATTCTCCGGAAAGAAAAACCTGGTGGTCGCTACTGGCGGCGGCGCCCCGGTACGCCAGGGGAATTTGGCCCTTATGCGCGAGATAGGGCCCGTCGTCTACCTAGAGGCCGGCTGCGAAGCGCTTACCCGTCGCCTTAAAAACTCTCGTACACGCCGACCAATGCTTGGTGACGACATAGACGGGCGAGTCCGCCAGTTGCTGGACGAGCGCGAGCCAACCTATCGCGAGGCGGACTTTAGAATTCAGGTCGACGAATCGTCGCCGATGGCGATTGTCTTGGAAATCAAACGGATTGCAGAGGTGCATTCGTGAGGGTTACTGTCGGGGAGACATACGAGGTAGCCATCGGGCCATATGATGATGATGCCGTCTCCAAACTCGAACCTAGGGCCAGCAGCACCTTTCTGATCACCGACGAAAACGTTTGGTCTTCCCTTGGGAGGAACTTCACGAATTTCGATGCCAAGATGGTTCTCCCAGCGGGCGAATCGACAAAGTCGGTACGTCGGTGGAACGAATGCCTCGTTTGGCTCCTGCAGCGCGGAGCGGATCGCCAAAGCGTGATCCTCGCCGTTGGTGGCGGAGTAGTTGGTGACCTCGCCGGCTTTGTGGCAGCTAGCTACATGCGTGGCATTCGCTATGTGAATGTTGCTACTTCACTGGTCGCTCAGGTCGATTCGAGTATCGGCGGCAAGACTGCGGTCGATTTACCAGAAGGCAAGAATTTGGTGGGCGCGTTTCACCAGCCAAGCGCCGTCTATTGCGACCCGGCACACTTGGAAACGCTGCCCGAGCGTGAGTACGTGAGTGGGATGGCTGAGGCGATAAAGTACGGGGCGATTCTCGACGAGGTGTTCTTGGCGTGGCAAGAGGACAACTTCCACAAGCTTCGCGATAGGGAACCGGAGGCGATTCACTACCTAGTGCAGCGCTGTTGCGAATTGAAAGCACAAATTGTTACTGCGGACCCGTTTGAGAAAACCGGCGAGCGGGCAAAACTGAACTTTGGGCACACCGTGGGACACGCACTCGAGCATGGGTTGGACTTCACGGGCCTATTGCACGGCGAGGCGATCGCCGTCGGAATGATTATCGAAGCCGAGATCGGTGAACGCATGGGCGTGACGATGGCAGGAACGCGGAACCGCCTGCAGCACGTTTTAAGCCGGTGGGGCCTGCCCGTGAAAGTGCCTTCGTCTGGTCTTGCGGAACGCATGGTTGCCTCAATGGCAAAGGATAAGAAAGCGGAGTCTGGCGAAATCGCTATGTCGCTCACAATGAAAGTCGGCGAATGCGAGCTTGTGCGTGCCGTTGACCCAGGGCTCGTGTTGGAGGCGCTTGCTAAAATATGAAAGCGGCTCGCAGCGGAGCAATGGTTTTTTCCTTCTTATCACTTGTGGGCGGCTATTTTCTGCACCAGTATTTTTGGTTTTCTGGCGCGGAAGGGGCTAAAGGATGGAATGATGCCGTTTTGCCGCTGACAATTATCTTAGGTTGGATTCTGTTGGCAGCTGCAGCTGCAATGAGTTTCTCAAAATCAGATGAGGCAGATCTTTGATCGGCGATATTTTGGCCGGAAGGTACGAAGTTGTCGAAGCCATTTCGGCCTCGCCCATTTTTGAAAACTTTATTGCGCGCGACCGATACAAAGGCGTCGATGTTTGTGTTCGTCTTCTTAATCTTCCCTTTGCCAAGGAGCAAGCATTTGTTGATGCGCTGAAGAGCGTTGTTGCGCAAACTGAAGCGCTCGACCATCCGAATGTGGCGCGCGTTCATGGAATGGCAGAGCACGAAGGACGGCCTTTTATAATTTGCGAACTAATTAGAGGCTCGAGTCTCGTGGAGCGCATAAGACGCGTTGCCCCATTTAGCCCTCCTGTGGCGTGTGAATTGGCAATCGGTATTTGCGAGGGTCTGGGTCATGCCGCCGATCTCGAAATAGCGCACGGTGACCTTTGCGCGGATCACGTGCTGGCTACGCTCGAAGGCCGCGTGGCAGTGCTCGATTTCGGGCTGTGGAAGTGCTACAGCAAGAGTCCGACCGCCGTCGGTGTCGTGCTCTCGCGCATGGCGGCATACATGGCGCCGGAAATAATCGACGACGAATTCCCGGCAGTCTCATCGGATGTTTATGCGGTTGGTGTGATCCTCTTTGAATTGCTCACCGGAAGGCTGCCCTTTACCGGTCAAACGCCGGGTGCAATTTTGGCGAAGCAGAAAACCCTGCCGCCGCCCAGCCCGAGGTCGGTGAATGCAGCGGTTCCAAATGTTCTTGATGAAATAACGCTCAAGTGCTTGGCGAAGGAGCCTCACCTGCGATACAGGAACTTCAACGAGCTTATTGGTGACCTGCGCGCGACGCGTGATGCCATGAGATTTGGCAAGCAGTTGGCCTGGCCGATTAGTCCTTCACCCGCGGTCGCCGCGGTTTCGTCCGACCCGCAAAGCCGGCCGGCGGCAAATCTCCCGTGGGCCGCATCTCGCACTGCCTTGGAAGAGACCGCCGTTGTAGCAACCGCATCCGCGCCAAAACCGGTCGCCGCGCCGCCGAAAGTCCGGCGCGTAAAGGTGCGTCGCGATGCCTCGGAGGAGGATGTACCACTTTGGTTTCGTGGAATTGTCTTCCTGCTGATTGGAATGGCCGTAATGTTCGTAGTCGGCTGGATGGTGATGAACGCGACCAAAAGGCGCGAAATTCAACTTCCGAACCTCGTTGGAATGACAACGTCGGAAGCTCGACAGCGCGCCGCCGGCACGGGCTTCCGGCTCGAAGTTACCGACGAGATTTACAGCGAGAAGTTTCCGCAGCCGGATACCATTATCGAAATGCAGCCCGATGCGAGAACGCCGGTTCGCGAAGGTGCAACCGTGCGCGTAATAAAGAGCTTGGGCAGCAAGCGAACAGACGTGCCCGATTTGCGCGGCCTTGCCGTCGACGAGGCGAAGAGCCGCATTGAGGCGGCAGGTCTCGTGGTCGGCGAAATCCGCGAGGTTGATAGTGCGAACATCGAGGTCGGATTGGTTGCACAAACCGAGCCCGCGCGCGGCGAACGCGTGGATCGTAAGACCACCGTGGATATCCTGATTAGCGGCAAAGCCAACGAGCCGCCTCCCGCGCGCGAGAAGCCGAATACATGGACACTGCGATTACAAGTCAAGGAAAGCGACGAGCCCGTGATGGTACGCGTGGATATGACCGACGGCTCTCGTGATAAGCGCACCGTTTTCGAGGAAGTGCGATCAGGCGGGGAATATGTCGAGTTGCTGGAAGTCGAGGGCGTTGGCCAGCGGGCGACATTTCGAATTTATTTCGACGACTATTTGCACCGAACGATTCGACGGGAGGGCAACAATAACTAAAGTGGACTACATCCTTGCGCCATCAATACTCTCTGCGGACTTCGGCCGTTTCGCCGAAGCGGTGGTTGCGCTCGACGGGGCCGATTGTGATTGGATTCACCTCGATGTGATGGATGGCCAATTCGTGCCGCCTATCACGTTTGGCGCCCAGGCGGTGGCTGCAATTCGGCCACTGACCAAAAAGCCATTCGATTGTCATCTAATGATCGAGGAACCAGAGAAACAGGTCGCCGCTTTTAAAGACGCGGGAGTCGACAGGCTGATTGTTCACGAAGAAACTTGCCCCCACCTGCATCGAGTTCTCGAAAGTATCAGGCAGGCGAACATGCTGGCCGGAGTTGCGATTACTCCGTCGACCCCGGTGGCTGCGATTTCGGAAGTTTTGGAACTGGTCGACCTGGTTTTGGTGATGACGGTCAACCCAGGCTGGGGTGGGCAGTCCTTTCTTCGGCGTCCCTTGGAGAAGGTTCGCGCTCTTCGAGCACTTGCGCCCACCCACCACATCGAAGTGGATGGTGGCATTGAGCCATTGACCATCGTAGAAGCCGCACGCGCGGGAGCGAACGCGTTTGTGGCAGGCAACTACACTTTTTCCGGTGAATCGCCGGCTGTTCGCCTGGCGAGTTTGAGAAAGGCATTATGCGACGCCTCAAAGTCCTAACGACGGTATTCTTTGTGATCGGAACATGCGTTCTGCTGTCCTACCCGTTTACGGTAGGCGCTAGCCCCGCGAAAGGCGCTGAGAAAGCGGACGTAAAAGCGTATCTGATTAGACTGACCACGTATTTCGGTGCCTCGACTTTTGCAATGCTTGCAGCTGCATTCTGCGCCACGCTCATGGTTCGCAAGACGAAATTGGAATTTGCAGAAGAGAAATTAGGGAATTTGGAGCAATTGATTGTTACGCAGGCAGAGAGCCTCCGAAAGAAGCCAGATGAATCAGAGTGACGCGCAATTCATGGCGAAAGCGATCGAGCTTTCGCGTCTGGGGTTTCCGGCGCCGAATCCGCGCGTGGGCGCGGTCGTTGTTTCTAATGGGGAAACTGTCGGCCGAGGATATCACCATGCGATAGGCATGCAGCACGGGGAGGCAGCCGCGATTGAAGAGGCTGGCGATCGCTCACAGGGCGCCGACCTCTACGTAACATTGGAACCCTGCAACCACCATGGTCGCACTCCGCCGTGCACTGACGCGATACTGGCGGCGGGCATAAGGCGAGTGGTTTTCGCAAATCGCGATCCCAATCCCGGGGCCTCGGGTGGGGCAGAACGGTTGCGTGAGGCGGGAGTTATCGTTGAAAGCGGTGTTCTGGCCGAAGAAGCGAGGGAAGTCAACCGAATCTTCGAGGGCAGTTGGCGGCTTGGCAGGCCCTACGTCGTTGCGAAGGCTGCAATCACGCTGGACGGCTTCCTTGCCGACATCGACGGCGAAAGCAAGTGGATCACCGCAGAGGTCGCTCGGCGCAGAGGGCATGAGCTTCGTGCGGAACTCGGCTGCGTGCTGATCGGCGCGGAAACTGCGTTGCGCGACCGGCCATCGTTGAGCGCGCACGAGGTAGAGGGCCGTGTCCAGCTTCGTGTGGTTCTCGATCCGCGACGTCGCTTGCCCGACGACCTGGGGCTGTTCATCACGGACGACATCCTCACGTTGCGGGTTGTTGGGGACAACGCGCAGCCTCCGGATACGCAGGTCACAGAGAGCGACGGGGTGCTGGACCTTCGTCAGGTGCTCGCAGCAATTGCTGCGCGCGGGATGATCGGCGTCCTGGTCGAGGGCGGAGGCAGGACGATCGGTGAGTTTTTCAAGCAAGGGCTCGTTGACGAAATCGAGTTGCACGTTGCGCCGAAGGCGCTGGGCGGCGGTACGAACTGGCTGCAGGCGCCACGGGCACTTTCGGAAGCGTGGCAATTCGAGGACGTTGCGATTCAGCCGCTGGGCGACGGCTTCAGAATCAACGCCAAGGTGAAACGCTGATGTTTACGGGACTCGTTCAAGCAGTGGGGTCGGTCGCCTACATCGCAAAACGAGGGGCCGCTGATACTTCTTGTCTTCGGCTTCCGCCTGGAGCGCGTGCCGAGAAGAATCCGCCATCTCTCCAAGTTTACGTGGATTCGCATTTACCCTACTGGCCGTCAGAAGGGGGAAGTGTGGCGATAGATGGCGTGTGCCTTACTCATCGCGGCCGCCCACTGTTGGAGTTCGACCTCAGCGACGAGACACTCGCCCGGACAACCCTCGGCAACCTGCGCGAGGGTTCGCGCGTCAACGTCGAACTCGCACTCCGAGCCGGTGACCCGATTGGTGGACATTTTGTACAAGGGCACGTGGACGGGGTCGGCGAGTTTTTGGGCTCATCGGGCGAGGAGAATCGCTTTCGGGCCCCGGATGGCGGCGAGAAGTTTTTGGCCGACAAAGGCTCGATCACCCTCGCCGGTGTGAGCCTGACGGTGATTCGCCCCGCCGGGCCCGAATTCTCGGTTGCCCTGGTCCCGCACACGCTTTCCGCTACGACGTTGGGAGAACTGCGGCCCGGCGACGCGGTAAACGTGGAGTACGACGTCCTCGCTCGGTACCTGCTCGCTGGACGCATTTTCTAGCTATATTCGGCAAACCCGCTCGGCGCGGCGACGGGTATACTCACTCGTCCTAGACATCTCCGGGAGCGTTAGATGAAACGAACCTATCAGCCCAACAATCGACACCGTAAGAAAACGCACGGCTTTCGCGTGCGCATGAAGACGCAGAACGGCCGCAACGTCCTCAAGCGCAGACGCGCTCGGGGCCGCCACGAGATTGCTGCCTAAGCCGCGTCGTCTACTTACAAAATCGGATTTCGACAGAGTTTTCAGCCAGGGTCGCGGAGTCAAGCGGCAGGGCACACGACTGATATGGGCGCCGGGTTCGGGGAAAGCTGCGGTGGTGGTTGCAAAAGCCGTAGGGAGCACGGCCTATCGCAATACCATCAGGCGCAGATGGAGAGAGGCTTTGCGGCCGGAGAGTTTGCCGGCGCAATGGGATATCGTTTTGGTGGTGGGTTCGGAAGCCGCCGACGTTCGGGGCGCCGCGATCGAGGAACGGATCGCTACGCTGTTGAGCGAAATGACTCCATGAAAGACCTGGGGAAAAAGGCCGGAATCGGCCTGATCCGGTTCTATCGATGGTCCACGCGGTGGAAGCCGCCAGTTTGTAGATTTACACCGACGTGTTCGCAGTACACCCTGGAAGCCATACAGAAATACGGCCTGCTGAAGGGCAGCTGGCTGGGGATCAGGCGTATCCTGCGGTGCCATCCGTTCAACCCCGGCGGGCATGACCCCGTACCTTAATCGACTTTTATGAGCCAAGCAAAGCCGTCCTGCAAATCGAGCATTATCCAAACCCTTCTCATCGCTTCGGTGGTGTTTTTGGCTGTCAATCTTTTCCTTGGCCGCAACCAGGGGCCCGAGATTACGCTTCCCGACGCGAAGAAGAACTACGAGGCCGCGGTTACCGCCGACGACTCCGCCAAGATCATCGAAGCGGGGCGAGTGTATGCCGGGCTGCTCGAAGAAAACGGCGCGGCGCAATCGCTGGCCGAAGCGAGGGACGTTAAGCTAAGAATTGGCGAGGAAACTCGCGAAGAGGTCAAGACAGACGCAAACTACAACCTCGCGGTCACCTCTTACAACGAACTCCAGAAGATTTACCTCGCCGACCCCCAAAGCGAAGCAGGCAAAAAAGCGAAGGCGGAAATGGAAAAGACTGCCGAGTTGGGCCGCCAGGCCGCGAGCACCTCGGTGGGCTATCGGTTTGTGGACATGGTCGTCGGCTGGTTCGGCGGCAAAAACAACCCTGGATTCAGCTACTGGTTCGCTGGTGTATTCCTGGCGATCATCGTGCGCTTGGTCGTGTGGCCCCTCAGCAACAAGCAGATGATCGGCATCAAGCGCATGCAACTGCTTCAGCCGATGCTGAAGGACCTCCAATCGAAATACAAAGGCCCCGAGCTGCAAGAGCGCACCATGAAGCTTTACGCGCGCTACGGGATCAACCCGATGGCGAGCTGCCTTCCGCTGCTGATTACCATGCCCGTGTTCTTTTGGGTGTTCATGGCGATGGGCAGCTACAGATTCGATTTCATAAACGGCACCTTCTTGTGGATCAACGAAGCGTCTGCGGCGGCGAACCCAGGCATCTTCGCGCCGAACCTCGGCGAGATGGACGTCCCACTCGTCATCCTATACGGCATCTCGATGGTCGTGCAGGCACTGATCAGCGTGAACGACCCTGCCACCGCCAAGCAGGCACGCATGATCGGCATCGGAACCGGCCTGCTGTTTACAGTCCTATTCCTGACTGTGCTGCCTTATCCCAGCGCGTTCTTGATCTACTGGATCACATCGAACATACTCACGTCGGTGCAGAGCTTTATGGTTTCGCGAATGCCCATTCCACCGCTCGTGGAGAAGACCGACGAGCAAATGAAAAAGAGCCCACTGTTTGGCGGGCTCACGCCGAAGGACGGGCCAACCGCCAACGGCAACAACTCGATTTCGTCGGCGCCCAAGACCGGGGCGCCTGTGCTGCATAAATCCAAAGGCGGCAAGCAAAAGAAGAAGCGATAGGAGACTATGACCTTGAACCAGACAACCGAAGCCACAGGCCGTACACTCGACGACGCAAAGAGCGCCGCCGCACAAGCACTTGGAATGAACGTGACAGAACTCGATTTCGAAGTTGTTGAGGAGAGCGCCAAGGGCCTCTTCGCTAAGACCAACTACCGAGTTCGAGCCAGCGTCAAAGCCAAGGAGGAAGAGCCGAAGCCCGCAAGGGCGCCCCGAGTGAAAAAGGCCGACGCGCCTGCCCCAGCCCCGTCCGCGAGAGAAGACGGCGAAGCTGCCGAGGTCGCCGAGGCGGTTGCATCCAAGGAGGATGGCAAGATCGCCGAAGGCATCCTGAATGACGTTTTGAAGCTTACCGGCCTCGCGGTTAGCGCTAAGATCGCCGACTTCGGCGGCAAGTACGTGAACTTGCAGCTGACAGGGAAAGATGTGGAGGCGCTGGTTGGGGAACCTCCAGCGATCGACGCACTGCAGTACCTGACAAACGCGATGTTCGGGCGAAAGCACCCCAACGGCACGCGGCTGACGCTCGACGCCGCCGACCACCGGTCGAAGCGGATTACGGCTCTCGAGCAGTTGGCCAATGATGTTGCAACGGCGGTAATGGAGCGTCAGCAGGAAGCTGTGCTCGACCCGCTTCCGGCGCACGAGCGCCGCATCATTCATAACGTACTTCGCGAATTCGACGGCGTGGAGACCTACAGCGAGGGCGAAGAGCCCGCGCGCCGCATCGTCGTGTCGCCGAAGAAATAGCGTTTGTCAGCCGAGAATCGTAGTAGTAGTCGTGGCGGCTTAAGCCGCAAGGAAGGTTTAGAATGAAACTTCTCATTACGATTTTGGCCGGGTTGGGCGCCTCGAGCGCGTTTGCTCAGGACGTCACCACCCGATTCGTAGGCACGACGTCTCCGTACGCCTACCTGCTTCCGCAGGGCAACATCCTTGCCGGCGGAATGTGGGACCTCGTTTATTCAGACAACCTGCCGCTTGTGCTGCGGCCAAATCTCGGAAACGCTGCGACACGCTTGGTGCTCGAGGGCCGTCTGCCCACCGATCCGTCCGCGCTCAGCTTCACGGTCGAGTCGCACAGCACAGCTCCCAATGTTGAGCAGGTCGTGGCGATGTGGGACTACGATGCCCGGACGTGGGTAACCATCGGCGCAGACACGTTGTGGTCACTCGATTCTGCGCGCGAGTACACCGTTCCTGACCAAATACTTCGCTTTAGCGAAGCCGGCACCGGACGCATGCGCGTGCAAATCGCAATCCGATCGTATGGCCAATTTGCCTATCCGTGGCAAGCACGCATCGACAGCGTGTATTGGTCGTGGCTTGAATAGCGATGCACGGGCAAATGTCGGCGTAGAGTACCAAAGGAGTTATCTATGAAAAAAACTTTTGGTTTGCTGTTTGCCCTTTTCGCTGTGATCTCAAGCACGGCCCTGCTAACCGGTTGTACCGTCGTCGATGAAGACGCCGATCCGGATACCACAGTTGTAACCCCGTCGGATCCGCCTGATGTCAATGTGACGCCGCCGGCCGGCGGTTCGGTCGAAATCGACCGGTAACGTCATTTGATGGGGCGGCCTCCCTCCGCCGCCTCATCACTCAACCCTGATGGGCTACTTCCTAGTCTTCGCGCTTTTCATTGTTGCCGCGTATGGATGGTATCGCTGGATTCAGCAGCGAGATAACATCGACGAAAATGTTACGTGGGACGACGGCGAGGCTGAGGAGCCGCTGAGCAAAGTAGAGCCACCTGTCTGACAACCATTTCCCTTCGGCGAGTTGAGTTGGCAGACCCGCAATGGTATTGACTGGTTGAGCAAAGATGCGCCATAATGACCGTTCGCGCCACGCGCTTAGACAACATCCATGTACGCACTTCTCAAATCCGGCGGCCAGCAGTTCAAAGTACAGGACGGCGACGTCATCATCATCAACAAGATCGATGGCGAGGCCGGGGCGAAAGTCGAGTTCAAGGAAGTCCTGATGGTTGGCGGGGATAAAGCCAAGCTCGGCTCTCCGTTCGTGGTGGGCGCTTCGGTCACGGGCGAGATCGTCCGCCAGAAGAAGGCGAAGAAAATCGTCGGTTTCAACTTCAAGGCCAAGAAGAACGTGCGCAAGCGTTGGGGGCACCGCGCTCAACTCACCGAAGTCAAGATCACGGGAATTGACGCAGGCAAATAAACCATGGCACATAAGAAAGGCGTAGGTTCATCTCGCAACGGCCGCGACAGCGCGGCGCAGCGGCTCGGCGTTAAAAAATACGGCGGCGAGACGGTTCGCGCCGGCCACATTCTGGTCCGCCAGCGAGGGACCAAGTTTTTCCCCGGTGTCGGTGTCGGCATCGGCAACGATCACACGCTGTTTGCGTTGATCGACGGCAAGGTGGCGTTCGAGGGCCCCAAGGCCAAGCGTAGGATCGCCGTTTACAACGAATCTTAACTTACCTCTCCTCCTCACCCCCTAAATGCCGTCTCGGACAATGTTTCGAGGCGGTTTCTTTTTTGACATTGGATTAATGTTTCGGAATGACTGGCAAGATGATCCGCGAAGCGGACCCTCTTCCGCAAAACAAGGCTTGCCTGGCGATCGCTGAAGTTGTCCCTGTAGCGATATCTCCGACCGTATTGGGGTTGACATCGAACCGAGGGTAGCTGCTGCTCGATACATGCACTCGCAGCGAGTGACCCTTTCCGATCACGATGCTTGTCGGCCACATCGACAGTTCGATCCTTACGGGGCCCTTGGCATCTGCAGGATATGGCTGTCGCAGGATTCCCTCCGATATCTTGTATGCCCGGCCGTTCGGGTGGACGTCCATCATCGTCACAACGAAGTCAGTATTTGGGGCGTCCGTCGTCACGTACAGAATGGCCCGAAGCGGCCCCGTGATTTCGACTTCCTCTCCGAGCGTCTCGGTGCCAAAGACGAGCACGTCGGGCCGCGCCGTGAGGTCCTGCTGCCTCGGCCCGGCCCTCGGTCCGAGCATCGCGCCGCCCTGACTCCTCACGGGATTTCGCGGGTCGTGCTCGTACTTCGTCTCGGCCCGGCGGGGCGACGCTTCTCTCTCGAGCTTGCCCTCCCAAAGGTAGTAAGGCGTGTACACCGTTCGCGCCAGCGGCCATTCCTGTTCGTCTCTCCAAATGTTCTTTCCCATCACGAAAATCCGCACGGGCGGAATTTCCGAAGTCCGTTTGCCTTTCAAGCGCCGGTCGAACCATGGAATCGAAGGCGCTAAGGAATCAAGCCGATAGTTGCCTGCCGCTTCAGAACCGGGCAGGCGCGGCGAATAGGCGTGTGCCCAGGGGCCGATGACCAGGTGCGTATTTGCGGCTACGCTCTCTGGAGCTTCGGCCCTAATTCGCATGAAGTCTTCGAGCTGGCTTGGCAAAAACGGGTCGAACCATCCGGCCATGAACAGCGCAGGCGACCGCATTTGCTTCCAGCGAGAATTGCCATCGATGCTGCGCCAGTAGTCGTCGCGAGTGGTATGCGAAACCCAGTCGTTGAAGAAGTTCACATCCATGCCGGCCCGGTCGTCGCTCTCGATGAGCGGCAAGCTGCCGTATCCACGGTCGAGGTCATCGCCCGAGATCGCTTCCTTCTCACCGCCACCGCTGAACAGGCCCCAGTAAAGCGCGCTTTCCAACGAAAGTGCCCCGCCCGGATAGAACATGTCGTAGAAGCTCGTGCTGGCAATCTGAATTAGGAATGCCGACCGCTCCGGGTCGACTTGATCCGTCAGGACCCACTGCGTGTAGCCGAAGTAGGACCCGCCCCACATGCCCAGCCTGCCGTCGAACCAAGGCTGCTGCTCGAGCCATCGAAGCGTCTCGATGCCGTCGCTGCGCTCCGAGACCAGCGGGTAGAAAATGCCACCCGATTGATAGCGTCCCCTGACCCCCTGGATGACAACGTTGTATCCGTGTTCAGCCCACATCCGGCCGACAACGGTCGCCGCTAAGCTGTTGACCGGCGTCTTGGCAATGGGAAGGCGCACGAGAATCGTCGGTACCCTGCCCGCGCGGCGCGGTCGGTAAACGTCGGCAACTAGTTCAATGCCGTCGGACGTTCGCAGCGCCACAGCCCGCTCTACTCTCGCCGCGTAAAGCGGGGGGCCGAAGCCGAGATTTTGCCCCAGGATTGCCGGGGCGATGAGGTATCCGATCCAAACCACAAGCGTGGCGGCAACAACGAAAATGCCGCCAAAGCGCAGGAATAGCCGTCGTCGGGCGGGGGCGGAGTTGCGAAGATGGTACAGAGCGACTGCAAGCACGAACGACGCCAGAATCCAATGGAAAAAGATAGGGATCGACAGGCCCGTCCATCGCTCCTCAGGATAGAGGCTCATCCGAACGACGTACCGGATCACCATCACCGACAGGTAGATCGAGCCGAACCACATCAGAAACCGGCCGATCTTCCGCGAAGGGCGAGTGAACCAGCCCTCACCACGTGTGAACTGAAGGCAGACCGTACCGAGCAGCGCGATGATTAGGATTTGCGAAGTTAGCAGTGAAGGGTACTTGATCGCTCCCGACATCCACTCTTCCATGGGCGGTAAGAAACTCGGCTTCCAAACGACCACCGCAATCTGTCCCAGCACGCGCAGGATAAACAATCCCAGCAAAAGCCACAGAAACTTGGCATATGCTTGAGTCTTGTCCGTTATATCGCGCTTGCTCATCGCGTGTGGCGAGTCTGGCATAAGTTAGGTCAGAGCACTAACTAGGGTGCGCGAACAAGCCTACTGCCGAAGTAGGCTGTTCGCGAACTGCCTATTTCGTCGGCTCGAAGGATCCATGCATTGGCTTGGATGCGGCAGCCGACTTGTATTCGTTCCCACGAATGCCCTTGCCGGCGACCACGTTGACGCCTTCATCGTCACCACGCGGCGCCGCAAGGCACACCTTTACGAACTCTCGCAACTTGGCATTGTCGACTTGTTTGCTGGCTTTCGGGGCGAAGATCGCTTCTCCCATAAAACTCTCGAGTAGCGGCCGTGCCGCAAGTTTGAAGAGGGAGGGTGATCCGAACATTTCGAGGGTCTGGATTTCGCCGTTGAGCACAAACACAACGCCCACGACATCCGGCCCGGACAGCTTGGAGGAAACGAGGTCGACGCTGCCCTTTACCTGCTTCTGAACATCCTCGTCGTTTAAGAACGTTCGGATGCTCGACGACACTCCTCCGATTGGTCTGCCTTGTAAGACCGTCTCGTTCGCTTCAGCAACGTCTTCCCAGACGGCGGCCTGCCCGTCGTACTGGGCCGACTTGCGAACCTTGTCAGGCACCATCGTATCGCCATAGTCGAAGTGCTTGCTGTTTCCGCTCCAACGGCCGTGCTCAACGCAATAGACAGGCACTCTGACGGTTTTGCCTGGGGGCACGAGCGTGTCCTCGGCTACGACGCGGTCCTGTTTGCCGCCGAGAAGTAGCTGCCCGCTCATGAGGAACAACGGCTTGGGGCCGGAGTTTCGAACATTGAGAAACTCGACCTGCTCGTCGCCGGGGATTTCTATAATCTCCACCCATCCGTTCTTTTTGGCTTCGGCAAGTGTAATCGTGTCGTCCACGACAATGTCCGGCTCCTGCTTCGTGCTCAGGACGGGAATGAATGTGGCGTTTCCATGTGTGACGGCTTCTCCGAGGGCGTACCCTTCCATTATCTCGGCACCGCCCGCTTGGCTCTTGGCTGTCTGCGTCTCGGCGCAACCGCAGACTGCAATGGCGATACACGCTGCAATAGCGAGTTTCATTGAATCACCTCCGTGACTACTAACACTTAAGTGTCGCGTGACGGCTGCAGGGTTCACCGATAATCCACAGGAGCCATAATTGAAGACTAATGTGCGGCATTGCAGGTTATATCGGGCCGAAGGAGGCCGTCGGAATCGTGTTCGACCAGATCACGCGGCTGGAGTACCGAGGCTACGACAGCGCAGGGGTGGCTTTTCAGGGGACGAACGGCATCGGGATCCTGAAAAAAGCCGGCAAGCTGGTCAACCTAAAGCAACTGCTGGAAACCGAAAAGCCCGAATCGCACCTGGCCATTGCCCACAGCCGCTGGGCGACCCATGGCGGGCCGACGGACGAAAACGCCCACCCGCATTTCGACCAGAACGACCGCATTGCCGTGATCCACAACGGCATCATCGAGAACTATTACGATTTGGCGCAGGAGCTGGCCGCCGAGGGCCACGTCTTTGTCAGCGAAACGGACACCGAAATCGCAGCGCACGTCATTGGCCGCGAGTATGAAAAATCCGGCAACCTCACCACCGCCGTTCGCGAAGCCGTCAGGCGACTGAAAGGCGCCTACGCGATGGTCGTGCTGAGCGTCGACGATCCTGACCGCATCGTAGCGGTGCGAAACGCCAGCCCGCTAGTGCTGGGCCTCGGCGAAGGAGAGAACTTCCTAGCGAGCGACATCCCGGCCCTGCTGCCTTACACGCGCAAGGTGATCGTCATGGACGAAGGCGACTTAGCCACGCTCTCGCGCGAAGGCATCACGCTGGAAGACGGCAACGGCGAGTCCAAAGTGCCTCAGGTGATGATTATCGATTGGGACATCGAATCCGCCGAAAAGGGCGGGTTTCCGCACTTCATGATCAAGGAGATCCACGAGCAGCCCGACTCCGTGCGTGCTTGCCTTGCCGGTCGCCTACAGGCCGACGGCCGCGTGCAGCTCGCCAACACGCTGCCCGACGAGGATTGGAAGCGCATGGACCGCGTGATCATGATCGCCTGCGGAACGGCATACCACGCGGGCCTCATGGGCGCATACCTGATCGAGAAGATGCTGCGAGTGCCCGTGCAGGTCGAGTACGCAAGCGAGTTTCGCTACAATGACCCGATTCTTCGCGAAGGCGATGTCGTGGTGGTCATCAGCCAGAGCGGCGAGACGGCCGACACACTTGCCGCGCTGAAGCTCGCGAAGAGTCGTGGCGTGCCAACGCTGGGCGTCGTCAACGTCGTCGGTAGCAGCATCGCCCGTGAGTGCGACGCGGTTCACTACCTGCAGGCTGGCCCCGAGATTTCGGTGGCGAGTACCAAGGCGTATAGCGGCCAGGTGGCCACCCTTACGCTCGCCGCCCTCTATGCCGCTCAGATTCGAGGCGTTTCCAGCGTCGACCTGGCGATGTCGTTAGCGGTATTGCCCGACCGCCTCGCGGAAACGCTCTGCCTTGAAGAGCAGTGCCTGTCCATCGCGAAGCAGATTCGGGATACGCAGCTTATGTTCTATCTCGGTCGGGGCGCAGATGCGGCCGCGGCACTGGAAGGCGCCCTCAAAATGAAAGAGATCGCGTACGTCCCCACTCAGGAATCGCCGGCCGGCGAGATGAAGCACGGTCCGCTTGCCCTTGTAGAGCCGGGTGTTGTCGCCGTTTTCGGCGCAACCGACCCGGAGACTCGGAATAAAGTCGTCAGCAATATTAAAGAAGTAAAGGCTCGTCGTGGAACCGTCATCGCCATCGGCCTCGAGGACGGCCTGGTCCGTAGCGTATGCGACGAGTTCATCGCGATTCCGGACACTGGCTCGCACGTTTTGAATGCGACGCTCAGCGTTTTGCCGATGCAATTGTTGGCGTATCACCTCGCGCATCTACGTGGATGTGAAATCGATCAGCCGCGAAACTTGGCTAAATCGGTTACCGTGGAATAAGGCCCATCACAACAACCACGATAACCGTGGCATTATCGCGGCCACCCGCGAGTAGGGCCTCGTTGACAATTCGCCAGGCAGCTTCACTCGGCCCGTGCTGTTCGACGATTGCCTTGATGCCGTCGTCCGATAGCTCGTTACTCACGCCGTCCGAGCATAAGACGTACGTGTCGCCTTCCATCAGTGGCCACCGATCGATCTGTGGCGCAACGTCCGGTTCGGCGCCCACCGCGCGGCTTAGGATGTGCTTGTATTGGCTGTGCTCAGCGTCTTGAACAGTCATCATGCCGAGCCGCACCTGTTCCTCTACGTAGGTGTGCTCGTCCGAGACCTGCTCGAAAACGCCATCGCGGAGACGATAAGCGCGCGAGTCGCCGACGTGGGCGAGCACGGCTTCGTCCTGCACGAAGGCGAGCGCCGTCAATGTGCAGCCCATGCCGTGCCTACCCGGCACGGTTTTTGAGACGTCGTTTACATACCGATTTGCGGCTCTTGCTGCATCGAGCGCTGCCTCGGCCGGGTCGGCGGAGCGATGGTTGTAATAAACGTCTAAAAATGTTTTAGTGGCCAACTCGCTGGCTATCTGGCCGGCTTCGGCTCCACCCATTCCGTCGCACACTACGAAGGTCAGCCCACGCGATGCCAATAGCTGATCCGTATCCGGCATCCGAAATTCGTACTTGTCTTCGTTGTTTTCGCGGAGCCTGCCTATGTCGGTTTTTGCGCCGAGCCAAACGCTTGGAAGCACGCGAAGTTGGACAGCGGCCGCTGCAAGATCTTCCGCGTCGAATTCCGCAGTTGTTTCGAATTCAGACATTTTCGATGCGCGCCTCGGTTCGGCCGAGAATAATTTCATCCGTTGCGGTAACTGTCACCGCCTCGTTTGGCGCAAGTTTCGCACCGTTCAAAAAACTGCCGTTGGTGCTGCCTAAGTCGGTAAGTGTCACGCCGTTGTCGCCCACGTCAATTCTTGCGTGCGAACCGCTCACGTATGGATCATCGAGAACAATATCGTTCTCCCCTCTGCGACCGATCGAATTCGCGCCTACCTTCAATTCATGTGTTTCTTCACCGACGAAGAGAAGGGCAGCGGTTACTGGTTCGGGCCCTTCGCTCACGGCCACAGGAAGCGCTTGCGTTGCGCCGGCCGCGCCCGGCACGCTAAGGGTCATTTTGTTGCCCGCGAAGTCTATTTCCTCGCCGTCGCCAATCTGAACCGGCGTGTCCGTGACCGGTTCGTCGTTGTAGTTAGTTCCGTTGGTGCTGCCGAGGTCTCGCACGGAAACTCTGCCCCCTTCAACGATCACTTCGGCATGCTTCCGACTCACCCGGCCGTCACTTATCATCACGTCGCCTTCACGGCCCACCAAGTTAATGCCCGTGCGCAAGAAGTGTTCGCGACCGGTCCGGTCGACTAAACACGGCGGGCGGACAGCCGGTGCACCGAAGGCGTCGTCCGGTAAGGCGCTCTGGAAGATGAGGCCGCACTCCACGCAAAAGCCCTCGCCTGCCGGGTTGAAGGTTTTGCAGATCGGGCACTGGACGGGCGCTATCGTCTGGGTGACATTCAGGCTGGGTGCACCGCCCAATTGGGTTCTGTTTGGGTCGGCTTCGAACATATGTGTCGCATTTGGATCCATGGTTCTTGCCTAATTATGACGTAATCTCAGCCAATCTCCAACTTGAATGTCAATATCTCGAACGGCTTGTAGGCAAACCTTATTCCGCCATCTGCTATGTCGACTGTCTGGAGTTCGTTCTCCATCATGTCACATAGGGCAGCTCGTCTCAGCGGCTTCGAGCAGTATATTTCAGCGACGCCGCGTGCGTTGTGCGCTTCGTAGGCGCGAACGATAATTGCCTCTGAGTCCTCCGCTTTCTTAACCGCCTCTATTATGATATTGCGGTCATTGGATGCAATAAATTGATCAAGGCTATCCTCTTCTGCGCCTGCCCTTACATCCAAAAGCTGGGCATGAGTTTTGGCGTTTAGCGAATAGGCTGCCGATACCACGTTCGCCCAGTTGTACGCTCCGAAGTGCGGCATCAACACATAGGAAAATCGGTGTATCCCCATGTCGGCCGTCGGGTCTGGCGCCTTTGGAGAGCGTAATAATGTGAGTCGCATCACATTCCCAAGCACGTCGTGCCCGTATTTACAATCATTCAAGAGGGCTACTCCGTGGTCGCCCTCGCTGAGGTCGATCCATTTATGGGCGCAGACTTCGAAGCGGGCGATGTCCCAACTCGTGTTTCTGTGAGTGGGCCGCTCAACGTTTCCGAATTGAATTTCGAAAGTCGCACGCGGGCTGTTTACGGCAACTGGAAACGCAACCTTTAGCATTTTGTCGCTCTCACGCCAATCGACCCTAGTGTCGAACCGTATGCCCGGCGTGGGGCCGAGGCTGATTCTCTGCTTGATAACCGACATTCCGATTCGCTTTTCAATTTCGGCGGCTACCCTGACTGGGCCGGTCTCAACGATTTCGAAACGCTCACTCTTTACTAAGTCCTTTCCCGTTTCAAGTGCAAAAGCGTCGACATCCCATGCGCTCCAGAAAAGTGGCTTGTCTTCGAATATCTGGAATAGGTTTGCAATCTTGCCCTTTTCGATGAACTCCGTGCGGTCTTCGAGCGAAATGACAGAAGATATGTTTCCGTTGGAATCGAACCGAACCGACCAGGCGTCGTTCTCGATTCGCCGGGGTTTCGCGACAAGGCGCGGTATGCGCTGGGGAGCTTGGTCCGCAAGATCGCAGACAGATACACTGCCGAGGGCTACTTCGGGCAGCGGGAAGACAAGCCTTTTCTTCCCGAAGTCGTCGATTTCCTGAATCGGAAGCGTTTCACTTTCGCATTTTAGGGACTTTGGAGTCCGACCTTTCGGGCGGTCCATCTGGCCCTGGCCGGCGAGGCCCGAAAACTGAAACAG
>JALYSG010000036.1:0-6081 GCA_030854945.1 Armatimonadota bacterium | reverse complement strand
GGGCAACGGGCCTTGCCATCTTCGAAGTGTCTGATCTCGCTGTCAGCTTTGATATCGCTGCATCGATTATTTGTTGTGCGGTTGCGCGAACCTCATCGTATTCCCGTTGTGCCACGACATAAACCTCGTTGACACTGCTCCCAGGAAGAATATCGTGAAATTGATTAAATAGCACAATCTTCCACAGCCGTTCCAATTCCTTTGCGGGATATTCTTTCGAGCCGCCGTACGCCGCAGAGCAAAGATATTCTGCGTCTCGTAGCAGCATCTCACACTCTCGATTTCCCTTCTTAGTGTTGGCCTGAGTAGTGTAGGTTCCTCGGTGAAACTCCGCGTAGAGTTCACCCACCCAGACCGGTAAATCGCGGCTCGAGTCTTTCGCTTCAACGAAAAAGTCAATGGCCTTCTGCCGCGCAATCCGCGGCATATTCGGCGCCTTCGCAGCGCGTCTCAGTATTTCGAGATGCTCGGCCGTGGGGCCGCCGCCGCCATCGCCATAGCCAAAGACGTACAGCCCGCGATCAGACCGGGCAGCGTCCCTGTGCGTTTGGAGATGTGCCGCAAACTCCTTTGCAGCGCAGAGGCCAGTGTAAGTATCAGAAGGCGGGAAGTGCGTCCAAACGCGTGTGCCGTCGATGCCTTGCCACCAGAATGTGTTGTGCGGAAACTTATTAATCTGATTCCAAGAAATCTTCTGGGTGAGAAAATAATCGATATTGCATTTCGCCAAAATTTGAGGAGTCGCTGCTGAGTAGCCAAAGACGTCCGGCAGCCACATGTCCTTTGTCTCCACACCAAAGTTTTCAGAAAAGTATCGCTTGCCGTACAAAAACTGACGGATCAACGCCTCGCCGCCGACGAGGTTTGTATCCGCCTCCACCCACATGCTGCCGAGCGGCTCCCACTGCCCCTTCCTAATCTTTTGCTTAACCGCGTCGAACAGCTGTTTATGATGGCATTCTAGCCATTCGTACTGGCTCGCTTGGCTGTGCACGAAAACGTGCTCGGGATACTCGTCCATCAAGGCGAGTTGGGTTGCCGTAGTGTGGGCCATTTTATGCTTCGTCATCGAGACCGGCCAAAGCCATGCAGAGTCAAGGTGTGCGTGTCCAACCGGAGTCATCCAGTGGTAGTCATCTGTACGCTTGGATTCGCACCAATCCTTGATGATTCTTCGCGCCTCGGCAATTGTCTCCGGTCGATTCTCGTCGTATACGTTTATCGCTTCATTGAGGCCGGTGAGCAAATGCATTCGAGCCGGGTCGCCGGCGGGCAGCGTTCGCAATAAATCGAGGTTGAACTTGCAATCGATGTATAAGTGCCAAAGGTCGGTGTCAAAAATATCGAGAGAAGCGCTCGCTACTTTGAAGGGCTTTTCCGGAAGCTCCGGGGCAATTCCGTGGACGCTTACGGGTGGATTTGCGCCATAGGCCTGCACCCAGATCTCAATTGTATCTCCCGGCTTGCATGGTCTCGGAAGCTCGTAGTGGCGATGAAAATCATCGACGCCGAAAATCGGCGAGTTCTCGTGCCAAATTGTGCGCTCGCCTCCAACTTCCAGGCGGGCCACCATGCAACGGCCCTGCCAAGTCTTAGGCACGCGACCGTACGCTTTGAACCACGCAACTCCCCATGCCGGCCCCCATTCGAAGCCCGGCGAAACCGGCTGGAATTTTGCAGATATCGCTTCGCGCTGAGTCTCGCAGTTCTCACCGCCGAATTCCAGCTGAAGCGGCCGCGAATCGCAGTATAGGTTCGGCGCAAGCGTGTGGCGGATAAATAGGTCGACGCGACGCTCAGTGAGGTCGGGATGCTTCAGCATTGCGCGCAGAGTTTAGACCACGCGCCCTGTGGATAACTTGCCGATTTATACGGCGAGCTTCGGCTGAAGAGACCGGCTGAGAACGTCGCGCAACGCAGCCGCGCAAGACACGGGCTCAGCTCCGAGTTTAATCAGCGCCTCGTTACCAGCGGAGGGCCGACTTGGCGCGTAGGCGATGATGCGGCCGAGGCGACCACGCATGGCGGCTATCGCTCCGACCCAACTGCCACCCTCACCGAATCGGCTTGCCACTACAATTGTTGCCTCAGAGGAGGCATAGATCCATTTGTTTCGCGTGAGCGCCTCGATCCGATCAAAGGGGGGCGCATCAGGGTTGGTTGTCAGGAGCGAAACAGGCCCGAAGGGGCTGCCGGAGCCGCCCGGAAGGAAGTGAGCGGCAGCCCCGCCAGCACGGGCAGCGCCAATCGCTCCGAAGGAGTCGGCGCCCGCTGCGCCGCCAGAAAAGACAGGCATGCCGATTTTTGCGCAGACCTCGCCAGCATCGGCAGCAAAGCGAGCTTCGTTCGGCGCCAGGTTTCTGCTGCCGACGATGCCGACGGCCGGACGCTGGAAGGCCAAGCTGTAGCCGTATGCCCAAAGCAGCGGGGGGGCGGCACCGCCGGGGCAGAGCCTCAGCCCCGGCGGATGGGCATTCGGAAGCACCGGCTCCCATCCCTCGCCTGCTCGAGCACCGATGAGCCTCGCCGCCCCCTCCAGCAGCCCCTGATTCTCAAGAAGTGAAGCAGCTTGGCCGTGGCCGATCGCGCGAAGGCGCCTGCCTCCTTCATAGGGAGAGAAATCGGCGCCGAGGGCTCGGGCCACCCGAGGAGAAGCCGTTGCAACTCCTCTGCCCGGCCAGTCGGCGAAGAGGGCGACATAGGCGAGTTCCGAGTGAGCGTTCATACTGATATAGACGTCAGTCTACTATATTTTGATTCAGACATTCCGATCGCAGATCTACGTCTAATGGCTGGAATGTTGGAAGCATTGGCGGCACTTGCCATGGGGCATGCTCAGTTGGGATGGCGAGCCGGCACGCCAGAGCCGGTTCTGGACGGCGACCCCGCGTGGATCGGTCTGTATTGGAAGGCTTGGGAAAACCTCTATGCGGCCACCATCGAAGAGACGGAACCTGGGCCGTGGCCCGCGCGCGTTTTCGCAGAAGAAGGCACGATTAGTTTTGATCGGGCCCTCGCGATTTCGCTTTATGCGCGTTGGGGGTGGCGGGCTCACCCGGTTCGAGAGACCCTCAATTTTGTGCTTATGCGCATCGACGAGCAGGGCTTCGCCCCGGCGGCTTTTTCGCACGATGCACAAACTGGAGAGGCAACGGGCCCGCCCCTCGCGGCACTTAGTTCACTACGCTTGGCAAGCATTACTGCCAACGAAGCCGACCTCCTGATCCAAACGGGGGCGGTGCAAAGAAGAAATGCTTACATCGCCGGCAGATATACGTTTACAACGGTGCCGGCGAGCAAAGACGAGAAGCCGAAAATCGGATATCGGGTTCCGCCTGAGTGGTCAATCGCGCCGACGGCCACAGACCCTCCCGGCCCCATAAACGCAGAGGCAGTGGCTCTCTTGCTGCAAGATACGCATGCGGCGGCGAGCCTTTATCGAGCCGGTGGGCATCGGCGTGCCGCTGAGACACTGGATCGGGTTTCTAAGGATTTGGCGGCACATCTGCGGGGGCTGTGGAGGAAGGATGAGCGCAGGTTCTCCGCCCGCGACGAGAGCGGGAACATGGAGCCGGATTCGCTTGCGATCTTGTGGGGGTTGATCGGAGGGGCAATGCCCAAAGAGATGGCAAACGACGCATTGCAGGGCCTTCTATCCCCATCGCGTTTCTATCGGCGCACGCTGTTTCCCACCGCTGCGGGCAGAGGTTTTGTGCGGCCGTTACATTCTTATTTGGCGCTCAGGGCTTTGATCGACAACGGAATGCACAAAGAAGCGGGTAGGGCAGCCGAGACCATGCTAAGCGTCTACACAGCTGCGGCCGGTGCTGGCAAAGCTTTGTACGACATTTACGGCTCCGAGACACGCCTTCCCGCAGATGGAGCTAAGCCTGGCGGGCTGGAGGCGGGTACCGTAGCAATTGCCGGCTTGATCGAAGCGGTTATCGGGATAGATGTCGATGCGAGGGCTGAGCGGATCGACTGGTTTCTGCGGCGGAGAGACCGGCACGGCATCAAGAACCTTCGGTTCGGGGAGAACGTGGTGACGCTGATCGCGAACGCGCGGGAGGACGGCGGCGAGCCCGTGATTGAAGTCGAGTGCGCGGAAGATTTCAGGCTGAATGTAACGGTTGGCGAACGAAAGTTTTCCAAGCGATTCGCCTCAGGCAAGCACACTTGGAAGCCTGCGACGTAAACTGGTGCGCATGCCCGCCCGTATCGGAATCCTCTCGACTGCGCACATGCACGCGTTCGGATATGCGCAAGGGTTGCGCACACATGCGGATGCGTCACTCGTAGGCGTATGGGATGACGATGTCGCACGCGGGAAATCCTTCGCGGAAAAGTTCGATATCCAGTTTTTTGAAAACAAGGAAGACCTATTGTCGATCGTGGACGCCGTCGTAATTACGAGCGAAAACAAAAAACACGTTGAAAACGCCCGAGCAGCGGCGGCTGGTGCCAAACCGATGCTCTGTGAAAAGCCGCTCGTAACAACAGAAGAAGAAGCCACAGAAATGACCGACATCGCGGCGCAAGTTACCGTTATGACGGCTTTTCCATGCCGGTTTAGCCCGGCGTACCAACGCCTCAAGGCGCGGGTCGAAGCCGGCGACATCGGCAGACTACTCGCCATCGACGCAACAAATCATGGTGCGTGTCCCTTCGGGTGGTTTGTCGAAAGTGACAAATCCGGCGGCGGTGCGATGATGGACCACACTGTGCACGTTGCGGACTTATTGCGAGATTTATTAGGAGAAAACCCGAATACAGTCTACGCGCAGACCGCTAACCGCATTCACGGACAGTCCTGGGAAGACACTGCGATGCTGCACCTTACGTACGCGAGCGGCGTCTTTGCTGCGATCGATGCAAGTTGGTCTCGCCCGGCCAGTTACAAAACCTGGGGCGACGTTAAAATGTCTGTCGTCGGCGAGAAGGGCGTAATCGAACTCGACATGTTTTCGCAAGGGTTTGACTACTACCCCGCAGATGGCAAGCATGGGCTCGGGAGCTTTGGGAGCGATTTGGACGCTCTTCTAATAGCGTCGTTCCTGCGCGCGATCGAGACCGGCGAACCTGAAGTGACGGCTGATGACGGCATCCAAGCTGCCCGTACCGCGATACACGGCTACGAAAGCGCAAGAGCCGGGCAGCCTGTTCCGTTTTAGACGCGACGCGCAGAGATTCGACGGGATGTGAGCCGCACCTTAGTCCACGCGCCCAGGCTCTGGAGCGGTTTTGCGCCTGTCCACGCTAGTTTCCCTGCAATCGGTAGCCACACATCGCTGCCGCAATGCGCAGGTACGTCGATCACCCAGCCCCTTTGCTCGTTAACGGCCTCGACGGCGCCCTTCAACGCGTCGATCGCCGTTTGCCCGCCGGCAAGTTTCAGCGCTCGACCCACGAGGTCAGGAAAGAGATCGTCGAGCAGCAGCATTAATCCCAAATATTCATTGGTTGCAGCCGGACCTGCGCCCGCGAGGGTTCGCTGGTCGATCCGGCGCCTTGCGATAGTGGCAGCCAGCGGATCGGCGTGGATGGCCAGCCAAGCCGACAGCGCAACGGAGGAAGCTCCGAATGCATCGGCTTCGATCGCGTTGCCCACCTTCATCGCTCGAACTAAATAGCGCATGAAAAGCCGCTCGCCGAGAGAACCGTTGGCCCATTCTTCCGGCTCTTTAAAGCCCCCGACCGGCGGAAGAATTGCGTGCCCGTATTCGTGCGCAAATTCGCGCACGGCTTCGACGGGATCATTGAGGCCCTCGGCGTGATAGACATAAATAGCGTTATAAGAGGCGAAGTTATCGCGCGGGCTCCGGCTTCGAATAAACACTTGCTCGCCGCCCGCCTTACCGCCGTCGCAAATAAATACGTGAACGATTATCCCGTGCTTGGTCGAGTGGTCGAAATTGATCCGCGTAACGGCTTCGTCCCACATCCGAAGAAGTGTGCGTGTTGCTGGAAGCAAGAGGTTGCGCGATTGAGCCGACTGCGCGTACAGCTTGAAGCGAACGCGAGGCGGCACCACAGAGCCCGCGGACCCGGCGACGCCCTCAGCGTAGAAAGGAAACTCCCAAT
>JALYSG010000077.1 GCA_030854945.1 Armatimonadota bacterium | reverse complement strand
CTACCCGACGTACGGCGGCAGCGGCATCGTAGGCTCCGAATTGGGAAAGGAGTTAGCGGCGCGCGGCCACACGGTCCATTTCATCTCATCGGCGTTGCCGACGCGGCTGACTGAGCTTAACGAGCGCGTGCGATTTCATGAGGTCGAGATGATGTCGTATCCCTTATTCGAGCATCAGCCGTACACGCTCGCGCTGGCGACAAAAATGGTCAGGGTGGCTGAGACGGAGAATCTCGATCTTCTGCACGTACATTACGCAATCCCGCATTCTATAAGTGCCATCCTCGCGCGCGAGTCTCTGAAACCAAATCGCCAGTTGCCGGTGATCACTACACTCCACGGTACAGACATAACTCTGGTCGGCGCCGACCGCTCCTATTTGCCCATCACTCGTTACGGCATCGTCCAATCAGATGGTGTGACGGCCATCTCGCATTACCTAAGAGGTGCCACCAAAGAGATCTTTCATTTTGATGACATCACTGTGATTCCTAATTTTGTCTGTGCTTCGGACTACAACCGGCATCCGGTTGACGAATTGGGCAAAACACTGACGCCAAATGGCGAGCCGCTGCTGGTCCACGTATCAAACTTTCGTCCCGTGAAGCGTCCGGTGGACTGCGTTGAAATACTCGCGCGGGTGCTGAAGAAAGTAACGAATGCCAGGCTTGTGATGGTGGGAGACGGCAGCGAGCGCATGAACGTCGAACATAGAGCACGATGCCTGGGCATTTATGAAAAATGTTCCTTCGTGGGAAAGCAACCGAACATCGTGGACTATCTCTCCGCGGCCGACGTGCTATTGCTTCCTTCGGAGCAGGAATCATTTGGTCTGGCGGCACTCGAAGCGATGGCCTGCGAAGTGCCTGTAATTGCCTCGCGAGTGGGCGGCGTTCCGGAAGTCGTGAACGATGGCGAAACAGGGTTTCTCAGCGAGGTCGGAGACCTTGATAAGATGGCTGAGGATGCGGCGCTCCTACTGGCTGATGCCGACCTCAGACGGAACATGGGCCGCCGCGCGCGTGAATTGGCGCTAGCGCGGTACCAGACCGATATCGTCATTCCGCAGTACATCGAATTCTACGAGAAAGTCCTGGCAAGAACTTCGGGAGAAGGAAAATGAAGAAAGCATTCATTGCTCCTACACTCATACTTCAGCTCTCACTATTGGTTAACGCCCAACAACCAACGCCGACCTCTGCCTCGAAACCAGGTGGCGAGCCGCAAAAGCCGGACGCTCAACTACCATCGGCTCGGCAAAGTGATGACGACGCGGTCCGCATCACGACGAACCTGGTCCAGGTTGATGCTGTGGTTACGGATAATAAAGGCAAGCCGGTAACGGACCTGCGTCCCGAAGAAGTAGAGATAAGGGAAGATGGTCGACCCCAGAAGATCACAAACTTCTCATTCGTCTCCCTGGAATCGATGGAGCGGCTTGACGACAAACAGGTCGACAAAAACCTGCCACCAACTCCACCCATCCGTTTAAGGCCAGAGCAGGTGCGCCGCACGATAGCGCTGGTGGTTGATGACTTAGGCCTTTCTTTTGAAAGCACTTACTACGTACGCCAGGCGCTGAAGAAATTCCTCGATCAGCAGATGCAGCCGGATGATCTGGTGGCGATCATTCGCACCGCCGGTGGTATCGGTGCCTTGCAGCAGTTCACCTCGGATAAACGGCAGCTATACGCTGCGATCGAGAAAGTGAAATGGAACCCAGGCGGGCGTGGGCAGGTTGGGGCTTTTGCGCCGATAAGTGGTGAACCACTCGAAGCGGGATTAGGCGATGCCTCGGGCGGCGCCGACCGCCAAGCGAACGAAGAGATCGAGCAATTTCGCGAAGATCTTTTTGCCGTGGGAACGTTAGGTGCGCTGAACTACATCGTGCGGGGCTTGCGGGAATTGCCCGGGCGAAAGTCGGTGGTTTTGATGTCCGACGGAATTCAAATCTTCAACGCATCCGATTCGTTTGGCGCCAGTCGAGTGCTGACCAGCTTGCGTCGTCTAACTGATTTGGCGAACCGTGCCTCGGTAGTTATCTATACGATGGACGCACGAGGACTGCAGGTACTCGGGCTCACCGCCGCTGACTCCACACAGGGAATGACGCCGGACCAGATCGAGCG
>JALYSG010000006.1:84067-86170 GCA_030854945.1 Armatimonadota bacterium | reverse complement strand
CTGCCGACTCCTCAAGTTCACCTTCCTCGAAAACGTTCCGGATGTGCAGGCTGATGTTCTGCTTACTCGATTGAAACAACTCGGCCATCTGCGCCTGCGAAAGCCACACCGACTCGTCTTCCAAACGCACGAGCAGCCGCGTCTCGCCTGGCGCCGGTTCGTAGATCAAAAAGCTGGGCTCTCCCACAGACACCAGTCTACCCAACCGAATGTCCGCGATGGTGTTTCCCACCAACCGGTAAGATTCACCAAGCACATGTTCGAGCAAGCCTTCAAACGGATCGACGACGCCCTGCGCAAAGAGGCAGGCTGCGCGACCGAACTCGATAACACCGAGCAAACCTCATGGCTGCTCTTTCTCCGTTACCTGGACGCTTTAGAGGAAGAGCGGCGGACCCTTGCCGAGTACGAAGGTAAGGAGTACCAGCCAATTCTCACCGACGAATACCGGTGGAGCCACTGGGCAGCGCCGAAGACACCCGATGGCAAGCTCGACATCATTAGTGCGATGACTGGGGACGACCTCCGCGACTGGGTCGAGCACAAACTATTCCCCCATCTGCGAGGCTTTAAGCAACGGGCAGAAAGCGCCGCTACTATCGAATACAAGATCGGCGAAATCTTCGGCGAAATCAAGAACAAGATCACCAGCGGATACAACCTGCGCGAGATCGTTAACGAATTGGATACGCTACGGTTTGGCACCCAGAAAGAGAAGCACGAACTTAGCCACTTATATGAGGCGAAGATTCGCAACATGGGCAATGCCGGGCGGAACGGCGGGGAATATTACACGCCACGACCGCTGATTCGGGCAATGATCCTGGTGGTCGACCCCCAAATTGGCGAGACAGTTTACGATGGCGCGCTGGGTTCGGCTGGCTTTTTGTGCGAAGCCTACGCCCATATGATCAACCCAAATTTGACCACCGCTCAAATGGAGCGTCTTCAAAAGCATACGTTTTACGGAAAAGAGAAGAAGCCGCTGGCCTATGTCATCGGGATCATGAACATGATCTTGCATGGAATTGATGCTCCGAACATTCTCCATACGAATACACTAACTGAGAATCTCGCCGACATCGAAGATAAGAATCGTTACAGCATCATCCTTGCGAATCCTCCTTTCGGAGGCAGCGAACGAAAGGAGGTTCAGCAGAATTTCCCGATCCGCACGGGAGAGACGGCGTACCTCTTTTTGCAGCACTTCATTAGGATGCTCAAGGCCGGCGGCCGGGCCGGCGTGGTGATTAAGAACACCTTCCTCTCCAATACCGATAATGCGTCGATCAGCCTTCGGAAGATGCTGTTGGAGTCGTGCAACCTGCACACGATCCTCGATTGTCCTGCAATGACATTTACGGGCGCTGGCGTGAAGACCGTCGTGCTCTTCTTCGATAAAGGCGCCCCCACACGCAAGGTTTGGTATTACCAACTCGCTCCGGGTCGCACTTTCGGGAAGACCAATCCTCTCAATGACACCGACCTCGCGGAGTTTGTCTCCCTCCAGCCTAAGAAGAAAGATACGGACAAGTCGTGGGCAGTCGACGTGAACACAATGGACGCATCAACCTTCGACCTGTCCGTGAAAAACCCAAACGGCGGGGAGGACGTCACGCACCGCACACCGCAGGAGATCCTGGATGAGATCGCTGCACTGGATGCGGAGACCGCGGAATTGCTTGCAGGAATTCGGGGATTGCTGTGAAGAACGACAAAGCAGTGCGCCTCGCCGCGGTTGCTCCCGTCACAGCGTGCAAGCCTCAGCTTTTTGAAGGTACACGGCGCTACTACGCCACCGGTGATGTAGGACCGGAGGGCGAGCTCAGCGAGCCCAAGCAAGTTACATTCGATGAGCGCCCGAGCAGGGCGGGCTGCATGCCCGTGAAAGGCGATGTTGGCTTCGCGCGCATGAAAGGAACTAAGAAAGTAGTGGAGGTAACGGAGGCGGTAGCTGGATCACTGTTCTCGACTGGCTTTTGCTTCCTGTCGCCGTTTCAAGAGATTGACCCTCGATTTCTTTTCTACTTTCTGGTTACCGACGAATTCCAAGGCGCAAAGGACGTCGTGGCGGGCGACGGAATAATGGGGGGGGGTCAAGAA
>JALYSG010000006.1:53349-84057 GCA_030854945.1 Armatimonadota bacterium | reverse complement strand
CAAGAATAAGGACGTCGTTGAAATACAGATTCCACTTCCACCCATTGCGGACCAGAAGCAAATTGTTGGTATTCTCGATGAAGCGTTCAGGGGCATCGCCGCCGCCAGGGTCAACGCCGAGCAGAACCTCCGCAGCGCTGGCGAAGCGTTTGCGAGTGAGAGGGAATGCCTCTTTGCTCGTGGGGGTGCGGGCTGGGTCGAGAAACCTCTCTCTGCAATCTGCGAGATTAGGCATGGATTCGCATTTAAGAGCGAACACTTCAGTGACAGCGGCGAATTCGTGCTGCTCACGCCCGGTAACTTCTTTGAGTCTGGAGGATATCGCGACCGTGGTGAGAAGCAGAAGTACTACGTCGGCGAAATTCCTGACAGTTTCATCCTGAGTGAGGGTGACCTTCTCGTTGCGATGACCGAACAAGCTGCTGGTTTACTGGGAAGTCCGATGCTCGTTCCTGCCTCGGGTCGATTCCTTCACAATCAGCGGCTCGGGCTCGTTCAGAAAAGGGCTGGTGTCCATTTCGCAAACGAGTTTTTCTATCACGTCTTTAATCTGCAGCGAGTTCGCGTGGAAATCCACGACAGTGGCACCGGTGTAAAGGTACGACACACGTCCCCAACCAAGATCGGTAAAGTGGTCGTCTCGTTTCCTAATGGTTCAATTGAGGACCAGCGAAGCGTTGCCGCGAAGCTGAATCGAATGTCTCAGGAAACCAAGCATCTTGAGAGCTTGTTTCGGCAGAAGCTCGCCGCTTTGGAAGCGTTGAAGAAGTCGATCCTTCATCAAGCGTTCACCGGGCAACTCTCTCAATCATCCGAAAGACAATCAAGCCCTATATAACTAATGAACGAGTCCGAGACCAGAGCCGAGCACATTGACCCCGCACTGACGGCAGCGGGCTGGGGCAAGGTCGAGGGTTCGCGTGTTCGGCGGGAGTACTTCATAACCCGAGGACGCATTCAGGCTGACGGCACCCGTGCCAAGCCCGAAATCGCCGATTACGTCCTTGTGTACAAGGGTAAGAAACTCGCAATTCTGGAAGCAAAGGCTTGGCATCTTGCCCTAACAGCGGGTATTTCTCAAGCGAAGGCATACGCAGGTAAGACAGGAGTACGGTTCACGTACTCATCGAACGGCCAGGCTCTCTACGGTGTCGACATGGTTACTGGAAAAGAGGGCGAGTGTGCTTATCCCACGCCTGAGGAGCTTTGGAATGCGACCTTCTCGACAGAGAACGAATGGCGTGACCGGTTCGCGGAGATTCCTTATGAAGATAAAGGCGGCCTATTCGAGGGGCGTTATTACCAAGACACGGCGGTTGAAAAGGTTTTGGAAGCGATCGCTGCCGGAAGGCAGCGTGTTCTTCTCACTCTGGCAACTGGTACCGGCAAGACGTTCATCGCATTTCAGATAGCGTGGAAACTTTTCCATAGTCGTTGGAACTTGTCGCGCGAGCCCACGCGGCGGCCCAGAATTCTTTTCCTCGCGGATCGCAATATCCTTGCGGATCAGGCGTACAACGCATTTTCTGCATTTCCCGCCGACGCGATGGTGCGCATAGCGCCGGATTCCATTCGGAAAAACGCTGGCGTGCCGACAAACGGAAGCATATTCTTCACGATCTTTCAGACCTTCATGTCCGGCCCCGAAAAGATGGTGGACGGCGTATTGACACCCAGCCCGTTTTTTGGAGATTACCCACCCGATTTCTTTGATTTCATCGTGATCGACGAATGCCACCGTGGCGGTGCAAACGACGAGAGTACATGGCGAGCGATTTTGGAGCATTTCTCGGGAGCCGTGCAACTCGGATTAACCGCAACTCCGAAGCGCGATGTCAACGTTGACACGTACGGATATTTCGGCGATCCGGTTTACATTTATTCTCTGCGCGAAGGCATCGAAGATGGCTTCTTGACGCCGTTCCGTGTCCGCGACATCCGAATTACGCTGGATACTTACGTGTTCGAGTCTGGTGATACCGTGGTCAAAGGCAATGTTGAACCCGGACGGGTGTACGGCGAAGCGGATTTCGGCCGCCACATTAAAATCGAGGCTCGTGACCGCACACGAGTTAAAGCATTCATGGACGAATGCGACCAAAGCCAGAAGGGCTTAGTGTTTTGCTCGTCGCAAAATGCGGCGGCGGATGTATGCGCCCTGATCAATCAGGCAAAGCAGAGTTCGGAGCCGGAGTATTGCGTACGCGTCACGTCCGATGACGGCGAAAGAGGCGAGGAAAAGCTGCGGGAGTTTCAGGATAACGAACGCACGATTCCGACCGTGCTAACCACATCCCACAAACTCTCAACCGGCGTCGACGCGAAGAATGTCCGCAACATTGTGCTCATGCGAGAAGTGAAGTCGATGGTCGAGTTCAAGCAGATCATCGGCCGGGGAACGAGGCTGTACGACGGCAAGGCGTATTTCACGATTTGGGATTTTGTGGGTGCGCATTCGCACTTCCAAGACCCTGAATGGGATGGGGAACCCATCGAGCCCGAGCCTCGCGCAGAGAATCCTCCGGGCGGTGGCGGTACGGGAGGGGGACCGCAGCCGTGCGAAGAGTGCGGTAACTATCCCTGCACTTGCGACAAGGTCTGCCCTAAGTGCGGCCAAGATCCTTGCGATTGCTTGGTGGTAATTAAGTTGAGCGACGGGAGGGAGCGGAGAATTCGCGTCGCCGCCAACACCCGGTTCTACCATGAGGGCAGGCCGATCACGGTTAGCGAGTTCATGGATCTGCTTTTTGGCAAGCTTCCTTCGCTGTTCAACTCAGAAGATGAACTCCGCGCAATCTGGGGAATGCCCGACACTCGTTCGAAGTTACTGCAAGCCCTCGAAGATAGTGGCTTCGACCGGGGCGCGCTCAAAGAAATGACAAACATCCTTGGCGCGGGCAAGTGGGATATTTTCGACGTGCTCGCACACGTTGCTTACGCGACTCCAGGATTGACTCGCCGAGAGCGCGCGGGCAGGGCCTATGCCGCCATCACCGCAAGTTATGGCGACCGGCAGAAGCAGTTCTTAGAGTTCGTGTTGTCTCAGTACGTACGAGTTGGGGTCGAAGAGTTGGACTTGGAGAAGCTGCCGAAACTGATCACGCTGAAATACGGAGCCGCAACCGACGGGGTCAGAGAGCTCGGCCCACCCAAAGAAGTACGCAAGTGGTTCGGGGAGTTCCAGCCCCTTCTTTATGCCGAGCCACCGGACTTTACGTTACCTTCCGAATCGGCATACGAGTAGCTGCCGCCGTCCCGGCGGCATCCGACTCTCTCACCCTCCCCCGGAGCGCCGCCCAGACGGGCGGCATCGGCTCAGTTAGCAATCACCTGCGCATCAAACTCGCCAAGTCGTTTGCACTTCGCACAAACCTCCCGCCAACCAACCCAACCACCCGCCCAGGTAACCGGCGTCCCATCCGGCCACAAGCCCGTCCAAAACGGCAGCCCCATCTCAGCCCATTGAATCCACTGCATGGCCTTTCCGCACTCCTTACAGTCCGCAACCTCTTCCTTTGGTTTGCGCAGCCAGTCCTTTTGAGCCACGACTTTCCCAGTGAGAATCGCCTCCGCTTGCTCCCATTCATGCCGCTCCCAGGCCGCCCCAGACTCGTCCTGCATACGCCTCACAGCCCAATTATCCCCTCCCCCGAAGCGCCGCCCTGACGGGCGGCATCGGTCGATTTCCCACAACCAGTAAAACGAGTGTTTGACTTTCACCCCCTCAAACGCCGTATATACAGGGCGCCCAAAATCCCCTCTGGCAGAGGACCGCCCCAAGGAAGTCGCGGACGGAGTGAGGGGCGCAATTTCCCTTGAAAAAGTGAGCCAAGTGAATCCAGAAAAAAATGAGACTAATAATAACGAATAGTGAATGAGTCTATGAACCGTACGCAAACTCGAAGCGAACGTCAGAAACCCCAGCCCACCGTCACGGCAGGGTGTTTGAACCAGATCCAGCCCGCCTGGATGAAGTAGCTCGCCTGCGAATACGTCAGCAGCGCGTGGCTCCGGCGGCCGTCGTTCATGCCCACCAGCGTCCACTGGGGCGAGAACGAGTAGCTCGCCCCGAACGGGAACACGAAGCCGTGCTCGAACCCCGAATACGTGATCGAAAAATACGGCGAGAACTTCGTGCCGGGGATCGTGTAGCCGAAATTCGCGCTCACCAATTGATACCCCTCCGGCGTGCCGATCCGGTCGCTTGATGTGTTGAAGAAAATCGTCGGCCGCTTTTCGTTGCCCTGCAGCACAATCCAAGTAGCGCGAAAGCCCAATTCTTCGACGGCGAAGTTGTACTCGGCTCCGACTTGGATTGTAGGAGTAGCGTTGTAATCTAGGGTCATGCGATGACGCGGCCGATCCTGCGGAGTGTCCGCGAATCGATACGCGATCACCCATTTCTTGCTGAGGCTCCCCGCACCGAGGAGCTGCCCTTCACCGGGTCAGCCGGTTCACGTCGGCACCGCGCCGGGCGGCTGCTGGGCGACAGCCGAAATCGACAACAGCAGAGCAGCGGTAACGGTTAAGTGGCGGGTGCTAATGGGCATCGACAAGCATCCGATATTATGACCTGGCGCCGCCAACAGGACAGAATAGTGAAGAAATGCCGCAACTCTCCGCCCTCGATGAGCTCGCTGCCCGCGCCCGGCAGTGCGTCGCTTGCGGCTTATCCGATAAACGTCGAAACGTCGTTTTCGGAGAAGGTAATCCCAATAGCCCACTCGTCCTGATCGGCGAGGGCCCTGGTGACCAGGAAGACGCCACAGGGCGTCCGTTCGTGGGCCGTTCCGGCAAGCTGCTCGACCAAGCTCTGCTCGATAATGGCCTCGACCGCTCCGACGTGTACATCTGCAACACGGTGAAGTGCCGCGCATGCGACTGGCTCGAGGGCAAGCCATTCAACCGGCCCCCAACCGAGGCTGAAGTTGCTACGTGTCGGCCCTGGCTGGAGCAGCAACTTGGCATCATCGCTCCCCGGGTCATCCTCTGCATCGGCGCCCCGAGTGCGAAAAATATCATTCGCAAGAACTTTCTGATCACCAAAGAGCGCGGCAAGCTCTTCCCATCAGATTACGCGGAGTTCACGGTCGCCACGCTCCACCCGGCATACATATTGCGCCAGCAGAGCCAAGCGTCAGACGGCGGCTTCAGCCTCTTGGTGGACGACATCGCCCTCGCCTGGATGACGGCTAACCGTTAGTTTTCTATCACCTCGAAGAGCGCCGGCGTCGCCTGCCCTCCTCTGCCGTCCGCTTGCAATCTGGCAAATAGCTTTTGCACCAACTCGGTGCCGGGCAGCGCCAAGCCCATTTCCCGTGCGGCGTCGAGCGCGTAGCCGATGTCTTTCTGCTGCAAGTCGATCGAAAAACCGGGTGACCAGTCGCGCGCCAAGACCTTTGGGCCGTAGTTGGCCAGCGACCAGCTGCCGCCGGCGCCCGAGCCGATCAGTTCGATAGTCTCCTGCAAATCCAAGCCTGCTCGGTCCGCGAACGCCAAGCACTCTGCCATTGCCAGCACGCAGCCGACGACACTGATCTGGTTCGCCATCTTCATCATCTGGCCCGAACCCGAGGGCCCGACATGGCGCACCTTCTTGCCATAGGCTTCCATCATCGGCTTCGCCCTTTCGAAATCTGCCCCCTCGCCTCCGCAAAAAATCGTCAACGTGGCGTCGATCGCTCCCTTCTCGCCGCCGGTTACGGGGGCGTCGACGAAATGCGCAAACTCCTTCGCCATTTCCCTTGCCGCCTTGGGCTCGATCGTCGAATGGTCCACGATCAGCGCGTTCTCCCGCAATCCAGGCTTAAGCGTCGAGAGAACTTCGCGCACGTCCTCAGTTCGCGAGACGCAGATGAAAATCTCGTCGCAAGCATCGGCAATATCTCTTAGCGACTCGGCTACCGTGGCAACATCGCGCAACGGCCCCGCCTTCAGGGCAGTGCGGTTCCAAACCATCACCTCACTCGACTTCGCAAGGTGCCTCGCCATCCTCGAACCCATCACGCCCATTCCAATAAACCCGTTCATGCGAATGGATTCTGGCGCAAAGGTTCACCCACGTTAGGGCGGCAAGCTAAGTTCACTCATTCATCGGTTGTCAAAACATGCCCATTTTTTGCACGGCAATTGTTATGAATATCGGCTTGGCCCCGATTCGGCCAATCCACCTCGACACCTCATCTCTCAAGAGAAAACCAGGGAGCAGGTTCCGCTCAATGCAGTGCCTACCCTTAGGGCCAGCGGGAGGCCATTTGTCAACCCCCACCCGCCTTTTCGGCGTTCGGGCCTAGGTTCGATTTAGCCGCGTTGGCTCAAGAACTTCTCGAGTTCCTCGTTGGCCTTGGCTTCGGCCTCTTGCCTACTCTCTCCAAAGTAAATGTGGAGCAGCTGCGAGGTTCCGTCGTCGTAATAGACCTTCGGTTGCGCTGAAAAAGGTTGGCGGGCCACATCGCCGCGCTGACTGACAAGTACCCATCCGTCTTTGATTCTCTTCATGGTTTCTCCTGTTTTTTGTTGCCGAGAATCGCGGGTCCTTCGGTTCCTATTCAAGTAGGGCCGAGTCGTGGGCCGCGCGTCCTGGCGCTTGGAGAAGTTATAGGCAATGGCACGGGTGAAACGCGACGCCTAAAAGGGTGAGTCTGACCGAAATCACCCGGATGGGTTAACGAATCATTACGGCCCGATTCTGAGTTGTGATCGCCCGACCACCGATGGAGCTGTGGCCGTAGTTTACATAACGGTACTTTCGCGTCCCGGCGATTCCGTTCTGCCTTGCAGGAAAACCGATAGGACGAGAGATGGCACTCTCTGCCCAACGTCCCAGTCGCGTCGATTTCCCCACCGCCAGGAAGTGGGTTGGAACTGAACACAAGTTGGCGGAAGTGGAACCGTTCCGAAGGCGCATCCGAGGTTGACAGACGATTGCTTTGCGCCAAATCCCTAAGGTATCGGACGCAAAGCAAAAAGGAGAATTTGCAGAATTGCTTTTACCTCCCTTCCTTAGGAGGTAGAAACCGCAATTTCCAAGCCCGCGTCGCCCTTGTAGTGGCAATCCGCCTCGTCGGTTACTTAGACCCGAGCTATCGCAATCGCTTCAATCTCGACAAGCGCGCCCTTTGGCAATCCCGATACTTGCACCGTCGCACGCGCAGGCGGTTCGCCGCCGACCATCTCGGCGTAGATGTCGTTGACGGTACCGAAGTGAGCCATGTCCGTAAGATAAATCGTGGTTTTCACCAGGTCACCCGGATCGAGACCCCCTGCGAACAGAATCGCTCGCAGGTTCGTGATCACCTGTCGCGTCTGCTCCTCGACCGTGTCACCGGCCATTGTGCCGTCGGGTTTCATCCCGATCTGGCCGCTGATGAAGAAGAACTTCCCCTGTGCAAATATCGCTTGGCTATATGGGCCGATGGCCGCGGGCGCTGCGCTCGAACTTACTACGTGTCTTTCCAAATTAGTGGCACCTCCGTACCCATTGTAAACGATGATACGCCGAAAAGCGGCAATTGTAGCGCCGGCATCCAGTAACGCTCGTCGAGCCGACGTAGACGTAAGCGCTCAGGTTCTCGATCCGACACAAAGCGTAGCGCCGACCTCCAGGTCGGCAGTTGGAGACTGCTTACGTAATTGTCAGCGCGACACGAGGGTAAAATCGAGGTTCACAACTCCCGTGGGAGGGCTTAGCCCACACGGACCACCAAGGAGAACCATGAGAAAAACACTTAAGAAAGTGCCGCACGGCAAGCGGTACGAAGCAGCCCGCTCGCTCGGCGACCGCCTCACCACACACGATCCCGCTGAGGCCCTGGCCCTGGTCAAGAAGTCGGCTACCGCGAAATTTCCGGAAACCGTCGACCTGGCCGTACGCCTCGGCATTGATGCGCGGCAGAGCGACCAAAATGTCCGCGGCATCACTACCCTTCCGCACGGTACCGGCAAGAGCCGCAAGGTTGCGGTGCTTGCAAAGGGCGACGCCCTGAAAGCCGCCGAAGCCGCAGGCGCGGATGAAGTCGGAAGCGACGAGCTTGTTGCGAAGATTGCAGGCGGTTACAAGGGCTTCGACGTGTTGATCGCAACATCCGAAATGGCGCCTACGCTGGCAAAGATCGGCCGCGTGCTTGGACCAAAGACGCCGAACAAGAAGAGCGGCACACTTACCGACGACGTCGCCACGGCCGTTGCCGAAATCAAGCAGGCTTCTCGCGTCGAATACCGCAACGACAAGGCCGGCATAGTTCACGTCGCGATCGGCAAAGTGACCTTTAGCGACGACCAATTGATCGAGAACCTTACGGCGGCTCTGAACGCCCTCGTCAAGGCGAAACCTTCGGGCTCGAAAGGCCGGTACATCCTCGGGGTGACTGTAAGCAGTTCGATGGGCCCAGGTTTCCGGATCGATCCAGTGGTCGCCGCAAAAACCGGCGGAGCGTAAGAGCGCTTTACGATTCGCGATTTGCGAGTGAGGTTCGTAAATCGTCAATCGTGCATCGGTTCCATGATCTATCTCGACAACGCGGCCACCACGCCGCTCGATCCGCGAGCCAGGGAGGCGATGCTTCCTTGGCTCGATTGCGCAAACCCGAGCAGCCTGCATCATCGCGGGCGCGAGGCGAGGATGGCCATCGATGTCGCCCGCGAACTGGTCGCGGACGCGATGGAGTGCATCCCAGGCGAGGTCATCTTCACGTCGTCAGGTACCGAGGCCGTCGTCACGGCGCTTTTGGGTGCAGCGCGCGCGGGTTTAAGCGGGTCGCGAAAGCGCATTTTGATGGGTGCCGCTGAGCACCACGCCGTGCTGCATTGTGAAAAGCAGCTGCGGGAGTTGGGGTACAAGGTCGAGTTCATACCGCCGACCAGCGCAGGCGCTTTCGATGTGTCTCGTTTAGTAGTCGCGGACGACGTTTTGCTCGTCGCCGCCATGCATGCAAACAACGAGACGGGGGCAATCACGGATGTCTCAACAGTGGCGTCCCTGTGCCGTGATCGGGGCGCGCTTTTCTTTTGCGATGCTGTGCAGACCTTCGGAAAAGTTCCGCTCCCCGATGCGGACCTGATCGCCGCTTCCGCGCATAAGGTCTACGGACCGAAAGGAGTTGGGGCGCTACGAGTTCGAGCCGGAGTCAAGATCGAGCCGGTGATGGCCGGCGGTGGCCAAGAGCGCGAAATGCGCGGTGGCACGGAAAACGTCGCGGCGATCGTTGGCTTCGGTGAAGTTTGTCGGGCGGGTCAGACGTGTCCGACGGGTCCGACGGATGCGTTCGTCTCCGAAGTGCGGCGCTTGGTTCCGCACGCCGTCTTCATTGCGCTGGACGCACCATGCCTCCCGACCCATGCGCACCTACGAATCCCCGGCGTTTCGGCGGAAGTCGCGCTCATCAATCTGGACCGCCTAGGCGTCGCCGCCTCGAGCGGGGCGGCGTGCAGCAGTGGCAGCGTCGAGCCGTCGCACGTACTCCTTGCAATGGGCCTTAACGAAACTCAAGCAGCGGAAGGATTGAGATTTACGTTTGGCCGTCAGACGACTGTGGAAGAAGCCAAGCAAGCCGCCAGTTGCCTAGCCGAAATCTGCCCGCCCCGTACGGTCTAAACTTCTCCGTTGCCGGAACACGATCGATTAGCTGATTTGCGCGCGCTCAAGACGGCGAACGTCGACATGGCGTTCGCCACTGCTTTTGCGACTCTCGTCGGCGGCAACTTTCAACAGGCGTTCGCCCTAGACCTGGGCGCAACCCCCCGAATGCTCGCTCTCCTCGCTGCGCTTCCTGCGGTGATCGGGATGCTGCAAGTGCCAGGGAGCATGTTGGGCGAGCGTTTCGCAAGCTACAAGAAGTTTGCCGCGGTGGGCGGCCTATTTTGGAGGCTTGCGTGGGTGCCGATCGTGGCATTGCCGCTTGCGCCCGTTTTTTATCCTCGCCTGTCACTGCTCATTGCGGCGATAGTCATTTCCGGAATTTCGATTTTCCTAGTGCAAGCAACCTACAACGCTTGGCTTAGTTTTTTGGTGCCGGATTCGCACCGGGGCTATTACTTCAGTCGCCGCATTGCCCTTGCAACAGTTGTCTCGGCGGCAATTGGTTTTCCTGCCAGTATGTTCTTGGACTGGATGGACCGCAGCGGAGAGTTTTCGCTCGGGCTTTCGATCCTGTTCGGAATTGGCGTGGTCTGCGGCCTTATCAGCTATTTCTTTTACTTGCGCATGCCGGATACAAAGCACCCGGTGGTTGAGGGCCGCTCGCTTAAATCAGATTTTCGTGGCATTTCCGCCCCACTAAAAGATCGCAATTTTGTGCGGCTTCTTATTTTTCTGGTTGTGTTTGTAGTTGGCCAAACGCTGGCGGCGCCGTTCTTTTTTCCGTACGGCCGCGAAGTTTTGAAATTGGAGTTTACGCAATTTCAAATATTTGGCGCCTTTCATGCAGCCGCAAGCTTGCTGAGCGCGCCAATGTGGGGCTATTTCAGCGACAAATATGGGAATAAGCCTGTACTTTTTGCGTCCGGGCTGTTAATCTCCCTCGGCCCACTTTCGTGGGTTTTCTGCAACGCATCACTTGGAAATTGGAACATTCTTATCCTCATTATCGGCCACACGATTACTGGCTTTTCCTGGACCGGAGTAGCGGTCGGCCAAGGAAATATTATTCTGGCGAATTCGTCACCAGAATTGCGATCTGCTTCGAATCGCATTATCGCAAGCGGTGATCGCAATCGTTGGCTTTGCGGGCCAAATGGCGGGTGGCGAGTTAATGCAGCGAACCATCGGCGTCATGACGAGCGAAGCGCGCTTTCAAATGCTCTTTTTATTAAACAGCGGAATGCGCGTGTTTGCAGTCGGCTTCCTCGCAATGGTGCGAGATCCGGCTTCGTCGAGTGTGCGGGGCTTCTTGAAGCAAGTAGCCAACGTGCGGCCTCGTGGAATGATTGCTATGCGCAGGCTCGGTTCGGCAACCGACATTGGAAAGAAGGAGAGGGCCATTCGAGAATTGGGTGTCGCCGGAATGACCATGGCAGAAACAGAACTTTCGGCACTCCTTGTCGACCCCTCCCCCCGTCTTCGCCGCGAGGCGGCAGAAGCTTTGGGCCGAATCGGCGGGCCGGACGCCACCTTCGCGCTAACCAGCTTAATCGCAGAGCACCCGCTTCTGGTGGAGGATGAAATGGTGGAAGCCCTCGCGTCCATAGGGGACCGAGACGCGGTCCCATCACTGGTGACCCTGCTTGAAAACCCCTCGTCCAGTCTCAGGAGGGCGAGCGCGAGGGCGCTGGGCAGGCTGCGGTCCGCAGAGGCGTTGGACGCACTCATGGAGGCCGCGCGGGCCAAAGACCCCGAGCTGAGACGCGCAGCGATCCAAGCACTTCGTCTGATTGGCGACCCACGCTGCGGGGCCATTGTTGAGCACGCTCTCATAGACCCTTACCGTTCCGTACGCGTGGCAGCGGCCGAAGCAGCCGCCGATCTCGGCTTGGCAAATGTTGCGCCTACGCTCCGCATGCTCCTCAGCCCCGCAGACGAGGCCCTCGGTGAAGTGGCTTATGCCCTGGCGACGGTCGGTGACGTTTCCGACGCGAATCTCATTCTCGTCGCGGTGGCTCCAGTCACTGTCGAGGTAACGCGCCGGCGCTGTCTCCTTGCCGTCGCAAGGCTATACGGTTGCGAGGAGCGGCTTTATAAGCTGATGGTCGCCGATGCCGTCACAAGGGACCGCGCCTTGCTCGAGTGGGCAGGCGGCCACAATCGGCGGAAGCGCGCACTCACCAGCTTCCATGCAGAAAACCCGAACGCAGCGATGGCCCTGTTAGCCGAGGGCGACAGCCGCTTAGATGGCTTGGCACTCGCGCCGACGCAGGACGGCTTCCTGCTTGCTGTGTCCCTGCAAGCCTAGTTTCTCGACCAAAGTTCTCGCCTCGGGGTGGTGAACCCAATAGAAAACTTGCATTTGTCGCTAGGTTATTCCTTTGCTTTCGGCTTGCCGACTCTCTTTGCGGCAAGTCTTTCGCAAGCCTTCAGAATTAGGTCGAGGTCGGGCCGATTGTACAACTTCCCTCGTTGTATAACGCAGTTGATTCGCTTCGTATTTCCAATATTCTGCAAGGGGTTTGCGTCTAACAGCACTAGGTCGGCGACCATGCCGGGCTTAATGGCGCCACGCGCTTTTTCCTCACCGAGAAATCGCGCGGGGTTAATGGTCGCCGTTGCAAGCGCATCGGTTGCGGTCATGCCGGCTTGCACGAATAGTTCCAACTCATCGTGCAAAGAAAATCCCGGAAAAGTATAGGGATTGTAAACGTCTGTACCGGCGACAATATGCACTCCCGCAGCGTGCATCCTCCCAGCCAACGACAGCAGCTTTGAAAACCGTCGCCTCTCCCAAGCTAGGTCTTCCTTTGACCAATTTTCCATTTTCCAGAGTCCGGCGAGAAGTCGACGAGGGATGTACTTCACCCGAGGGTCGGCTCGGAATTTCGGATCGCCCCAGTTTGCTGACGCTCGATGGACGGCCAGAGTCGGGCACTGCCACATCTCGGCGCTCTTCAGTTCGGCAAAAACGCCCGCCTCTTTTCCGAGGTCATGCGACGATTGGATCGCTGCGTCCATGTCCCAAATTGAATTCATCACTGCATTGTTGCCCCTTGCCGAGGCCTTCTCGATCACGCCGCGAAACTGGTCTTCCCGACGGGCCGAATCTATTTCAAAACCGTACAAGTGCTCGGCGCAACGCTGTCCCGCGCGGGCCGCATCGGTCGCTGACACGCGATGTGGAACGTGGCCGTCGACGGGCAATCCCACCTTCTTCGCTTCATCAAGAATTGCGAAGTAAGCGTCGGGTGGCAGGAACGAATAGACTTTTTACGAAGTCGTAGCCTTTCGCTTTGATAATGCGAACGACCGCCCTTCCTTTCTCCGCTGATCCAGCCGATATCGAACCTTCCCAAAATGCTTGCGGGCCATCCACAATCGCGCTGCCGACAACCATGCGCGGCCCCAACAGTTTCCCGGCCTCGACCTCTTTCCTGAACTTAAGCAATTCAGGCGCACCGAACATCTGGCGAATGCCCGTGACGCCATTGGCCGTAAAGAGGCCGAATAGTTCGCGTTCGTACCAATGCACGTGCATGTCCCATAGCCCAGGGATCAAGTACTTCCCTTTGGCGTTTACGACCCTTGCGTTTCTTGGTGGAGGGCTATGGTCCACAGACACAATCCGATCGCCTTGAACAACCACATTCTGGTGCTGCGCAATGTGCGTAGATCCCGGATGGATAACCGACACGTCGACAATAGCGGTCGTCGCTGCGCTCAGCGTCGCCAAGGCCATCAGATGGAGCATGCGAATAGTGTAACTGACAACCGCCGAAGTACACTCTCGGCGCCATGCCTTACTCCGTCGAATTCATCCGCGAGATCGCGGGGAAGCATGGCATCCAAGGTGAGCCGACGTTAATGCCCGCCAGCGGAATGGTCAATGAGGCGTGGCTGCTCGATGATCGATTCGTGTTGCGAATCAATATCGTCGACGACGCGGATGACGAGCCGGCACGGGAGGCGTTCGTTGTCCCGATCGTTCGCGCCGCGGGCGTTCGGTCACCCGAACTGATCGCAGTCAACACAAACAAAGAAGCGGCCGGCTGCTTGTACACGATTTATGCGAAAGCGGACGGCGAGCTCCTCGGTCACCTTGAGGAAAGCCCGGAACTTTTCAATGCGACTTATCGAGAACTGGGCCGAGAGTTAGCGCTCTTGCACTCAATTCAAATTCCAGAAGACCAGGTGCATTTCCTTCGAAAATCATCGAGTTTCGATGCGGCCGTGCAGCTCGAGAAGACCGCGGACGCCGGGAAACTTTTGAGTGCGGATATAGATCATGTCGAAAAAGCGATCGAAAAGCTCGCCGGTAGGATGGGCGAAGGGTCTCGGCGCGCGTTCTTGCACCAGGACATTCACCCATGGAACATGTTCGTTGACCGAACATCGCGCGAACTAACGGCAATCATCGATTGGGGCGACGCTGCCTGGGGCGACCCCGCTGGTGAATTCTCATCCATGCCACTAACGGCATTTCCGGAGATGTTGGCGGGCTACGAAGAAGCCGGGGGCTTTATCGACGATGGCATGAAAGCGCGGTCGCTCAGTCTCGGACTCGCTCTTTCGCTCTGGGAGGTTCGCGAACTTGACCCCGCGCGCTTCAAACGCCAATGGTGGCGACACTCGGTCGAGGGCTACGGCGAGACGCTCCGCCTAATAGATCGGGTCCTCGAATCTTGACGGTAGAGTGCGTTGATGAAGCGCTTTGGCGTTGCGCCCCTCGATGGCTACCACCCCGAAATCGGCATCCTCCTTGCGGCCTTGCTGGAGAGCACGCGTGAGTACCGCCGGTACCTCGAAGGCGTTTCCGAACAAGCGATTACTTATCAGTCACGTCCAGGCGGTCACAGCATCGGTGGCCTTCTGCTGCACATGGCGGACGTCGAGCTCTATTGGGTCCTTCAGATTGGCGCGGGCAAGCGCATTCCGAAGAACCTACTTCCGAAGTACGCGTGCGACCAATATGCGGCGAACTGGCCAACGCCGCCGGCGATGCCTCTCGCCGACTATCTCGTCCTCCTGGATCAAGTCCGCGGAATCACACTTGCGACCGCCAAAACCTTCCACCCCGAGACGCTCATCATCAGAAAAAGCTGGAAAGCCGAACTCAACCACCGCTGGATCCTCGCACACGTGATCGCGCATGACTCTTACCACGGCGGCCAGGCGGTGCTGCTCTGTGACCTTTTCGGAGCGCTCGGCAAGGCGGAGTAGAATTTCTCTGAGAAATGCAGTTGCCGCCATAATGAGCGAGGGTCACAACCATGGATAGCCGCGTTAAAGTCTTCGACACCACCCTCCGCGATGGCGAGCAGAGCCCCGGCGTGCGCCTTGATATGGGGCAGAAGCTCGAGATCGGCCATGCCCTGGTCGATTTGGGCGTCGACATCATTGAAGCAGGCTTTCCGATCAGTTCACCCGGTGATTTCGAAAGCGTCCAAACCCTGGCCAAAGAACTCAAGGGTGTAACAATTTGCGGCTTGACGCGTGCCATTCCGAAGGATATCGAGTGCGCTGCGGAGGCTCTCAAGCCCGCCGAACGGCCACGCATCCACACGGGCCTCGGCGTCAGCGAGAACCATCTGCAGCACAAGCTTCGCATGACCCGCGAGCAAGCGCTTCAGGCAGGCGTCGCCGCCGTCAAGCTCGCGCGTCAATATACCGACGACATCGAGTACTTCATGGAGGACTCGGGCCGCGCGGACCGCGACTACGTTTACCAAGTCGTCGAAGCCGTGATCGACGCGGGCGCGACGACGGTCAACGTGCCCGACACTACCGGCTATACATACCCCGAGGAATACCACGTGCTGATCGCCGGCATCATTTCGAATGTTCCGAACAGCGACAAGGCGACCTTCTCGTGTCATTGCCACAACGATCTTGGAATGGCAACCGCCAACACGCTTGCCGGAGTCTTGGGAGGGGCGCGACAGGTCGAGGTCACAGTCAATGGCATCGGTGAGCGCGCAGGGAATACGTCGCTGGAAGAAGTCGTGATGGCGCTTTCGATCCGACACGATTACTTTAAGGTCGATTGCGGTATCGACACTACCAAATTGCTCTCCATCAGCCGCCTTGTTTCGAGGCTATCCGGCATGATGGTGCAGCGCAATAAGGCGGTTGTCGGCGCGAACGCTTACGCTCACAGCAGTGGCATCCATCAGGACGGCGTCCTGAAGGAGCGCTCCACATACGAAATCATCGACCCGAAAATGGTCGGAGCAGAGCGCAGCGAGATTATTCTCACGGCGCGCAGCGGCAGGCATGGAATAAAGCATCGCCTCGCCGAACTCGGCTTTTCATTTCCTGAAGAGCGCTTCGAGCGAATTTATGAGGAGTTTCTTGTTATGGCGGACCAGAAGAGCGAAGTCACTTCGGACGATTTGCGACAGTTGATCGAAACGGCAGGTTAGCGGGTTTGGAGTGCGCGACCCATGGTCGCGCTTTTTTTCTTTAACCGGGCCGCTCGCGCGCGTGGTTCGCATTCCCAAGGGGTCAGCTTTTCTTGGATGCTTTCTGGCGCAGATTATCGAGAAGCACCAGGGCTTCGACAGGCGTTAGGGTAGAGGTGTCGAGGTCTTCCAGGATTTTGCGAACGGGGTCTGCGGCTGCCTCGAAAAGCGTCATTTGCAGGGCAGCTGCCTTGATACGTCCAATCGGCGCATCTTTACCTTCGAGATCAGCTAGGACTTCTGCGGCGCGGTCGAGAACCGGGCGCGGCACGCCCGCCATTTGCGCGACCTGGATGCCGTAACTGCGGTCGGTCCCTCCCTCCAAAACTTTGTGCAGCCAAACAACTCGGTCGTTTTCTTCGCGCACCGCAACTCGGAAGTTTGCGACATTCGGCATGGAATCCGCGAGCGCATTTAATTGATGATAATGCGTTGCGAACAAAGTCATCGCACCGATTTGCGCAAGATATTCGGCTATCGCCCACGCGATGGCAAGGCCGTCGAAAGTGCTGGTGCCACGCCCTATTTCGTCGAGGATAACCAGGCTCTTATCAGTCGCGTGATGTAAGATATGCGCGGCCTCGGTCATCTCCACCATAAACGTGCTTTGGCCGGAAGCCAACTCGTCGCGCGCGCCGATGCGCGCAAATACTCGGTCGACAATCGGTAACTCGGCTGATGCGGCAGGCACAAAGCTACCCATCTGAGCCATTAAAACAATTAGTGCCGTTTGCCGCAAATAGGTGGATTTCCCGCTCATGTTCGGGCCGGTTAATATAATAGTCGACGTCGCTCCGGGAGCGAGCGATAAATCATTTGGTGTGAACGAAGAAAATCCCGCGTGCATTTCCACTACCGGGTGTCGACCCGATAGAATCCTCACGCACCCGGCTGCATCAGACAATTCGGGTCGCACAAAGTGGCGCGTGCTCGCCGCTTCTCCGAGCGACTGCAGCACGTCGAGAATCGCCACCGCTTGACCCGTCGCCATGATTCGCGATGCGTTCGCGGTTACCATTTGACGCAACCGTGTGAAAATCTTGTACTCGAGATCAGCTGCCTTTTCGTCCGATCCGAGAACTTTCGACTCGTAGTCCTTCAGCTCCGCTGTGATGTAGCGCTCCGAGTTTGCGGTAGTTTGCTTGCGGATGTAGGTTTCTGGTACTTGCGACGTCTGCGACTTTGGCACTTCAAGGTAGTAGCCGAAAACCGAGTTGTAGCCGACCTTGAGCTTGTCAATGCCGCTTTCTTTACGCGCTTGCTGCTCGATACCTGCGATGAAAGTCTTGGCCTCGGAGGATAGCTTTCGCAATTCGTCGAGCTCCGGGTCGTAGCCCTTGCGGATCATTCCGCCTTCGCGAACCGTGCCCGGCTGGTCGTCGTTTAGGCCAAGACGGAGTTCGGAGGCAAGGTCTTCGCAAGGGTCGATCTGCTTGCGAACCTCCACCGCGAGGCCCTTCTCGCAGCGGCTGACAGCCTCGGCAAGCCCTGGCATTTTGGAGAGTGACTCTCTCAGGCCCACTAGATCGCGAGCGTTTGCATACCCCGAAGCGCAGCGGCTGGCAATGCGCTCGATATCAGCAAGTTTGGCTAGAATTCCCCTAACTTCCTCCCGCCCAAGCAGGCTCGACTTGAATCCCTCGACGGCGTCATGTCGCGATTCGATCTCCTTGCGGTCTTTGAGTGGGGCCTCCAACCACCTGCGGAGCCGGCGCGCGCCCATCGATGTTCGCGTGAAGTCGAGTGCGTCTAACAGGCTCATGGCCTTCTTCCCGTCCACCATGTTTTGCGTGAGCTCGAGCGCGCGCATAGTCGGCGTATCGAGCCGCATGGCTCCGTCGAGCGAATAGCTGACGATTCTGTCGACGTGTGGCGACTCGATTTCATTCGCGTCCAGGTACGAGAGAATCGTCCCAGCCGCCGCCGAACCTTCAGCCATTTCTTCGATTCCGAAGGACGATAGAGATGACGTTCCGAACTGTTTGAGCAGGCGGCTTCGCGCATCGCCTGGCTTAAGGAACTTGACCTTCGTAACCATGGTGCGTGTGAGTTTGCTTAACAGCTGATATAGCTCATCTGCCTCGTCGGGCAGGAGGCACTCCGCCGGGTCGAACCTCGCGATTTCTTGTAGCGTGCGCTCCCGCACATCTTCGCCAGCAACCTCGGTAACGAGAAACTCGCCGGTGGAGAGATCGAGAAACGAGATGCCTGCTGCGTCTTCGGTAACCGATGCCGAAGCGAGAAAGTTGTTAGTTTCTGCCTCTAACATGCCGTCTTCGAGGAGCGTGCCTGGTGTGAGTACCCGCGTTACCTCTCGCCTGACGAGCCCCTTTGCGGTCTTTGGGTCTTCGACCTGGTCGCAAAGGGCGACCTTGTGTCCCATAGAGACTAGCTTGGCGAGATACTTTTCGACCGAGTGGAAGGGCACTCCCGCCATTGCGACGCGGCCGTTTGGGCCGTCCTCCCGACCCGTCAAGGTGATCTGCAGGTCTCGCGCGGCAACCTCGGCGTCTTCGCCGTAAAACTCGTAAAAGTCGCCCACCCGCATCGCAAGCAGGGTGCCTGGATAACGGTCCTTGGTTGCAAAGTATTGCCGAAGCATCGGCGTGTGGGCGGACACGGTTTCGCATTCATACCCCAGCGGCGGGTTACAATCACGACCAGGAGTTCTCCATGCGGTTGCTTATCTACTGGGTCATCAGCGCCATCGCCCTTATTTTGTCGGCGTTCGTCGCTCAGGCAATCGGGTTCGATATCTCTTTGGACTTCGACCCTCCGTGGAAGATCATGGTCGGAACCCTTGTCCTGGGACTTGTAAATGCAACGATCGGGCTGTTCCTCAAGTTCATCACAACGCCCTTGAACTGTCTTACGTTCGGGTTTGCCTGGCTGATAGTTAATGCTGCGCTTTTCTACATGGTCGGCCAGATTGGCACTCGCGCCAGTTCGCCCATGGGTTTTTACATCGGTGATTTTTGGGCTGCCCTTGCCGGAAGCGTAATGATGGGTTTCGCTCTCGGATTGCTGCGTCAGCTCACCGACGACAAAAATGATCGACCCACGTAGGCTGCAGCGAGTCATCAGAACGTCTGCGCCCTTAAGGCGCGCGCTGCTCACCGCTATCTTGGGCAGCTTGCTGCTCCTCGTCGGGGTGTCACTTAGCTTTCGCTTATTGCTGATGCCTTTCGTTTCAGTCGTCGAAGATGGAATCAGCGGGGTCTTGTCGCAATTCGTGGGTGAAGACGCTTTGCCGATGGCTCGGCATACTGTTTCCGGTTTATTTTTAGTGTCCGGTGCGTATTTTGCATATTCAGCTTTTCGCAACGTACTACGAGAAATCACGCGAATTCTTAACCCCGGCCACGAGGGCAGAATCGTCGGGCAGGTGCTGCGGCATCAGGCTCTCGCTGCAGGGCCTGATGTCGTTGCTATCGGGGGCGGCACGGGGCTATCGACCTTGTTGCGCGGACTGAAGCTGCAGACAAATCGGCTGACGGCAGTCGTTACCGTTACCGACGATGGCGGTTCTAGCGGCAGGCTCGTTAATGATAAAAAAATACTGCCACCTGGCGACCTTCGCAACTGCCTGGTTGCCCTAGCGGACGCAGAAAAATCGATGACCGACTTGTTCCAGCATCGATTCGAAGGTGCGTCCGGGTCTCTCAGCGGTCACAGCACCGGCAATTTGCTCATCGCCGCGATGGTTGATATCGCGGGCGACTTCGATAAAGCGATACGCGAGGTCAGCCGAGTCTTGGCGATTCAGGGTCGCGTCATTCCGGCAACCCTCGACACCGTGCGGCTACGCGGTGAAATGGACGACGGCAGCACAATTATTGGAGAATCTCGAATTGTTAATTCCAGGCTTGGAATTAAGCGAATTAGCCTTGATCCCGCTGACTGCAAGCCGGTGACCGACGCCCTTCTGGCGTTACGCGAAGCTGACGTTATCGCCATTGGGCCAGGCTCGATCTACACGAGTGTCATTCCCCCGCTGCTTGTTCCAGGGTTCGCGGACGCAATTGCAGAGTCACCTGCAATAAAGGTTTATATCTGCAATGTAATGACCCAGCCAGGGGAGAGCGATGATTTCACGGCGTCCGACCACGTAAAGGCAATCGAGCAGAATGTTGGCAGGCGGATTTTTGACTACGTCTTGCTCAATAAGGCACAGCCGAGCGATAAGTCTTTAGAGCGATACGAAGGAGTAGGGCAGACCGTTGTAATTGCGGATACCGAAAGGATCAGGGCGATGGGATACAAGCCCGTCGCGGCGAATTTGATTTCGGAAAGCGACGTTGTGAGGCACGATCCCAACCGAGTCGCGGAAAGCATTATGAGGCTGTTTGAATGAGTCCCGGAGTTATCGTTATTATCTCGGGGCCAAGCGGCGTTGGCAAAGACACGATCATAAATGCATGGAAAAAATCCAACGCGCGCGTCGAGCGCGTGGTTACATACACGACCCGTGCAGCCAGACAAGGGGAGAAAAACGGGGTCGATTATCACTTTGTCGACGAGCGGGCCTTCGTTGACCTTGCGAAAGCGGGTGCATTCTTGGAACATAAAATGGTGCATGGCAACCGATATGGCACCCCAATGGAGGGATTGGCCGCGATACTTTCAAAAAACAATATCGCTGTGCTGAAGGTCGACGTGCAGGGCGCCCTGGCGGCCATGCCGAAGCTACAAGGAGAGGTGAGCATTTTCTTGATGCCGCCAAGCATCGAAGAATTAACAAGGCGATTGCGCGAGCGAAAAACGGAGAGCGACACGCAAATTCGCACGCGCATTCGTAATGCGAAACGTGAAATGGCTGCCGCCGTCCATTATTCCGCAGTAGTCGTGAATGATGACATCGACCGTGCAGTTGCAGAAATCGAGAGGATCGTTGCGGAGCATGAAGGATGAGCCGAACGGTTGTCGTGGGTGTGACCGGAAGTGTCGCGGCATATCGTGCCGCAGATATCTGCCGTGAGTTAATGAGACGGGGATTTAGCGTCCGCGTCTGCCTTTCACGATCGGCCGCAGAATTCGTAACGCGCGCGCTGTTCGAGGCGCTGACCGGAGGTCCGGTTCTCACGGAAGTTTTTGATGAGCCGGTGCGCGGGTCCATGGCGCATATCGACTGGGCGCGAGAAGCTTCTTGCATTTTGCTTTGCCCGGCAACGGCGAACGCGATTGCAATTCTTGCTGAAGGGAAGGCGGATGATATGCTTTCGACAATCGTTTCGGCATCTTCCGCGCCCCTTGTTGTTGCTCCTGCAATGAATCCTGAAATGTACGCCTCAGTGGCGAATCAAGAGAATCTGGCGCGCCTGGCTCGGCTCGGCGCAATCATCGTCGAACCGGCAGAAGGAGATGTAGCGTGCGGCGAAAACGGCCAAGGCAAACTCGCGAGTTTCGAGCGCATTGTGGAGATGGTAGAGGCTGCGGCGTTCCGATCGCATGCGCTTGCCGGCATGCGTTTGGTAATCACGTCCGGCCCAACTCGGGAGCCCATCGACCCTGTTCGGTTCTTGAGCAATCGGTCAAGCGGCAAAATGGGGATTGCGCTCGCGCGGGCCGCCCTCCAGATGGGAGCCTCTGTGACGGTCGTTTCCGGGCCAACGGCCGAAACTCCACCACCTAAAGCGACCGTGGTGCAGGTAGAAACTGCCGAACAGATGCTCGAGGCTGCTAAAGGGGCGTGCGAAGGCGCAGACCTGTTTATCGGCGCGGCGGCAGTGGCCGACTTCAAGCCGGCTGAGGCAGCAGGGCAAAAATTGAAGCGAAAGGAGCCGTTCTCGCTGCAATTGGTGCCCACCCCCGATATCATCATGGCTTTGCGGGCGCACTTCCCGACCTTAGTGATGGTCGGCTTTGCAGCGGAGACAAACGACCACGAGGACAACGCCGTCCGCAAGCTGGAGGCTAAGGGGCTTCAGGCGATGGTGCTGAACGACGTGTCGCGCCCGGACGCGGGCTTCGATGTGGAAACGAACGCCGGGGCCATGCTGTTTCCAGGTGGAAAGCGGCTGGATCTTGCTCTGGATTCGAAGTTCAACTTCGCCCGGGCAATCCTGGAAGCTGCAGCAAAGTTGCTCTAAACGTTGCAGTTTGTGCAACATTGTTGATAAACTGCAAGGGTGCAACGAGGCTGCCCTGAAGGAAAGCATCACGGCGGAAGGTGGGACGCTTTAGGCGGCGGCCTCTCGCTGCTCTGTGCAGTTCACTGCTTGGCCCTGCCGGTTCTGCTGCCGTTCGCGGCAGCGTTTGCGCACTCGGTCTGGTTAGAGATCCTTCTGATGTTATCCGCCATCCTGGTGGGCGGATATGCGTTGCGGCACGGATTCGTGCGGCATGGGTTTCGCCTGCCCTCTTGGCTTTTTGGCAGCGGGATGGCTTCGATCATTTTTGGAAACTGGGTGCTAACTCGAGGAATCCCGCTGGCCTCGCACTCTCCCGGTGAGCATCGACAGACTGCGGGATCGATCGCTTTTGTGGCGATTGGCGGGTGCTTGATCGTGGCCGCTCACATTCTTAATTATCTTTGGGAACGTCGGTGGGTTCGATCGAGCCATACCTGAAATCAGCGTAGACAGGCAGGTGGTCGCTCGGCAGCGTTCCATGCAATTTAATAATTGCCAAGCCTTGTTTGTTTCGCGTCACCTGGCTCTCCCTTCCGGCGAGCGCGTTATCGTGACAGTAAATGGCGGCATTATGAAATTGCCGATAGAGCGGGGGTGATACGAGAATCTGATCGAAGAGCGCCTGCGTCACTTTCACGTCTCTCGGAAATTGATAGTATTGGCCCCGTAGCCTATTGTTGTCCTTGCTTGCGCCTCGCACTACCGGCTCTATTGCCATTCCTCGAAAGCGGCGAAAGAAGCCCTGCGTTACGTAATCGTCGTCATAAAAGGACTGCATGAGGTTGACGAAGTATTTCCCGGGGTCGTCGTTGATCTCACCGCCGAGATGATTTCCGGACTCCAGGATGTTTATGCTTGCGTCATCCGGTGTGTCATTAAAATCGCCCAGCAAGATCGCACTTTTATAGCGGCGGCCCTGTAGATAATCGAGCAGCAGGCGGCTCGCCTCTATGCGACTGGGATCGCTCTCGGTTCTGCCGCCTCCCCGGCTTTTGTAGTGAACGACGATGACCTGAACGACCTCGCCGCTTGGCGAGCGAAGGCCGACTTCCAAAACGTTTCGCCTGCCGGGGAACGCGGAGTCTTGGCTGGGTTTTGTGAACAGAATCCTGGGTTTGCCTGCAAGCTTAAACGGCGCTTTGAAGGCGACGGCGAGTTCTTGGTCTTCCTCCGGATCGTCGGCCATCGCAATCGTGTAGCCGGGCGGCAATATCCCAGTAAGAGCAACTTTGCTCTCTACTTCCTGCGCTGCCAAAATATGCGGCCCGAGCGATTCGACCACCCTGCGCATATTCTTCAAGCGATCGGGTTTCGTGGCTTCCAAAAGCCAGCCTAGGTTCCAAGTTGCGATTCGAAAAGTTCCCGTTGCTGGCGGAGCGGTCTCCCCGGCATCGCGGGCAAGGAAACGCTGGATGGCGATGGCGGCGAGAACGGCTAAAACGCACAGTGCCGCAAAAGCTCGCAGGCCCCTACCCATTGCCGATGAATCTACCCGCCACTTGATTCCTGAGAGCGCGAAGGGGTGAAATGTAGAGGGCGCAATATCGGAACGTGAAATCTGTAATCGCTGAGGGCCACTGCAAAAGGTAAATGAAAAACCCTTCAGTTTCGTTACCGGAATTTCCCCTCGCGGCCGCCCGGCTTCGAGATTACTGGGCGCTGAGCAAGCCGCGAGTCACGCTTCTGGTTTGGGCGACGACGCTGGCAGGAGTTGTGCTCGCTGCGAACATCGCTTCGATTTCAGTTTCGATTCCCCTGCTATTCAACGCACTCATCGGTTCTTGGCTGGTGATCGCGTCGGCGAATGTCCTAAACCAGGTTCTGGAAGTAGCTCCCGATTCACGCATGAATCGCACGCGGAACCGGCCGATTCCCGCAGGCAGGGTGGGCCAAACCGAGGGCCTGGCCCTGGGCGTGGTCTGGGGTGTCCTTGGCCTTGCACAGTTAGCCCTGTTCGTTAATCTACTGACCGCGGCGCTTGGCGCGCTGTCGATTGCGCTCTACGTTTTTGCCTACACGCCGCTGAAGCCTCGCACTCATTTCGCCACCGCGATCGGCGCCATTCCCGGGGCGATTCCACCGCTGGCAGGCTGGACGGCTGTGACCGGCTCGATCGAAGTCACCGGAGTGATCTTATTTGCAATCCAGTTCTTGTGGCAGTTTCCGCACTTTTGGGCGATAGCGTGGCTAGTACGCGAAGACTATGCCGCGGCTGGATTCAAGATGCTTCCGTTCCCCGAGGCAGACGGCAGGGCCACCGCAATGGCGTGCCTCCAGTACGCGGCGGCCACCTCGCCGTTCGCCATGGCTCTTGCGCTCGGCTTGGCCCGCCCGTGGATCTACGCGCTGCCCGCCGTAGCGCTCTCGGTCTGGTTCGTCGTGTGCGCCAATCGCTTCAGGAATGCTCCCGATGAAGCGAGGGCGCGTAAGTTGCTGAAAGCGACGATCCTGTACTTGCCGCTGCTATTGCTCGCGGCGATCGCTGCGAGCTGATCGATTCAAATGCCAACGACGAAAGTGACTGCATCGGGTGTCGGCGGCGACGGCGCCAACGGAGATGATTACGGCGGAAGCAACGGTCACGGCCCCAAGCGGGATATCCCAGTTGCGAAACTTGGAGTGTGGCTATTTATCGGGTCCCTTGCAATGATCTTTGCCGCTCTGGTTTCCGCCTACCTTTACCGCATCGGAGAGAAGCCCGACTATAAGTTCGCTTGGCCATCGAGCCTCTGGATCAACACATGTTCGATCATCCTCAGCAGCATTACCTTGTATGTCGCCCAAGTCTCGGTCAGCAAGGGCAATATGCGCAAAGGGCTAGGATTTCTGGGCGCGACTCTTGCTCTGGGTTGGGTGTTTGTTGTTTCCCAGCTGGTCGGATGGCTGCTTTTGACTCAGGCTGGTATCTATGCGCAGTCCAACCCGTTTGCCGGGCTGCTGTTCATCCTAACTTCAGTCCACGGAGTTCACTTACTCGGCGGAATCGGTTGGCTGATCTACCTGTACTATCTCGCGAAATTGGGAATCATGACGCCCAAGAAGCATCTGTGTCTTGACTTGGGGTCGCTCTACTGGCACTTCATGACGATTGTGTGGCTCGTCTTCTTTGTCTTGATTGTGATATGAGTGTTCAGAGTCTTCGCATCGTCCGCCTCTTCCTATGGGGCATCCTCGCGGTCGCTTTGTTAACGGTCGGAACGATGTACCTGCTACGCGTGAGCATGCTCGCTAACGCAAGCAAGCCTCCCGCCCTTGTGAACGACGAGGTACGGCCGCTTACGCCGATGGGCCAGGCGCCTCAGTTCACCCTGGCGGGCCACGACGGCAAGCTCTTCGACTCGAAGTCCCTCAAGGGGAGGGTCTACGTAGTCGACTTCTTCTTCACGAAGTGCAAGGGCATTTGCCCCATCCTCCAGGCGAACATGAAGAAACTCCAAGAGGTGTTTGCCGACAATGCAAACGTTCGCCTTCTCTCAATTAGTGTAGATCCGAAGGCCGACACAGTCGAGCGCCTCGCATCCGAAGCCAAGAAGCTAGGCGCGAAGTCCTCGGTTTGGACATGGACAGTTGGGCCGACAAAAGAAACCGGGCGAATTGCGAAAGGCTACAAATTGGTCGGCACTGAGGTCCCAGGTGAGATTCTGCACAGCAATCGCTTCGTGCTCGTAGATGGATACGGCAAAATTCGTGGCTACTACACGGGAACGGAACACGAGGACGTCGAGGCGATTCAGCAAGACATCCGGCGGCTTCTTGGCGAATGATTCCTTTAGAGTCTCTTCCCACGATCAACGCCTGCTTTAACACTTTGTGCACGGTTCTTCTTGTCACCGGGTATGCGATGATTCGACAAAAGCGGATCTCGGCGCACCGCGCTTGTATGCTCGGCGCCCTCGCTTGCTCGGTTCTCTTTCTTGTGGGCTACCTTACTTACCACTATTCGGTGGGCACGACGACGTACCGCGGCGAAGGCATTCTACGGCCGATTTATTTCACAATTCTCGTGTCTCACACGATCTTGGCCATCGTGATTGTTCCAATGGTCTTGATTACTTTGGTTCGCGCGCTTCGCGAAAGATTCGACAAGCACAAAGCAATCGCGCGGTGGACCCTTCCGATTTGGTTGTACGTTTCGGTAACCGGCGTCGTCGTTTACATAATGCTGTACCGGCTATAGCGTTTTGGGCGGACTTTGTGAAAAAATGCACAATATCCGTCAGGAACGCCAATCGCCCTTGACTTGACAGAAAGGAATCGGGCTAACATGAGCCAAGGTCCGGCAGTTGATTGGAATCGCTTCGGTGGGACATGCGCAACCTCCCTCGTAGTGGATCCGGCGGAACGGTACACCGATGGCACGATACGCATCTAAACGGATGAATCGGGAGCTCACGGAGGGCAGCCTGAGCGGCAGCTTTTCCAAAAATGGGAGGCAGTGCCCCTAATGCCGCAACTATTCCCGAAGAGCGCCAACAACATGGTGAAGGTCACCTTCCTGCTAGCCGGATTGTCCCTAACCTCGATCCTGTTGGTTGGAGCCAACGTTACGCCTTACACACACCGGCTTGGCGTCGCCCTCGATCAGCCTGCCCCGTTTAGCCACAAGCACCACGTTGCAGAACTTGGCATTTCTTGTTTCTACTGTCACGACGGCGCGGAAAAAGGCCCCGTTGCCGGAGTGCCTTCTACCGAGACCTGCTACACGTGCCACAGCCAGATTTGGACCAACAGCCCCCTGCTTCAGGTCGTTCGAGATAGCTACGAGAAGAATGTTCCCGTGGAATGGAGCCGCGTCAATGACGTGCCGGACTTTGTGTACTTCGACCACAGCGTGCATATCGACAAGGGTGTCTCTTGCTATTCATGTCATGGAAGCATCGACGACCAAAACCTGACCTTCAAAGAGGAAGCATTTGAAATGCGGTGGTGTTTGGATTGTCACCGCAATCCGGAGGATTGGGTTCGCCCAGAAGGCAAGATCTTAGACACGGAGTACGTAGACGGCGCGAAAGACCACGCGGAGCTCGGCCGGGAACTCGTGAAGAAGCGTGGCATTCGAAAAGAGCAGCTCGACAATTGCTCGGTGTGTCACAGATGAAGGATTTGGACGTGTCCGAAAACCTGAACGAATCCGGAAAGTGCGTCAGCCTCGACGATGTGCGCGACCGGCTTAGGGCAAACGGCGGCAAAGCTGGCTGGCGAGGCATCGAAGAGCTCGCCGAGACGGAAGGTTTCAAAGAACTGCTTCACCGCGAGTTTCCCAGGCAGGCTGCGCCATGGTCCACTGCTGTCGACCGACGATCGTTCCTGAAATTTATGGGTGCGACCCTTGCACTCGCTGGCCTGTCGGCGTGCCGCCCGCAACGGATCGACAAGATCGTTCCCTATGTCAAGGTTCCTGAGAACATCATCCCTGGCGTACCGGTCTATTACGCAACCGCGCTCACACTTGGCGGATTCGCATTGGGCGCTGTAGTCGAGGCGCACGATGGCCGCCCGACGAAGATAGAAGGCAACGAGAAGCATCCGTCTACACTGGGTTCTAGCAGCGCGATGATGCAAGCGATGATCTTGGATCTCTACGATCCGGATCGTTCGAAGGCTGTGCTAAACGTCGGCCAGGCGAGCGGGCTCGACACTTTTTACTCGCAGGCACGCAAGGCGCTGGCTTCTCCTGGAGGGGTGCGGGTTCTCACGGAGACCGTTACGTCGCCGACGCTTGCGGCGCTAGTAAACGAGTTTCTTGCGAAGTTCCCAGGATCGAAGTGGCACACCTACGAGCCGGTCAATCGAGACAACCAGATTAGGGCAGCTCAAGCGGTTTTCGGCGCGCCCGTTCAGCCGGTTTACAATTTCGCGAATGCAGATATTGTTGTGTCACTCGACAGCGACTTCTTGACCTTCGGCCCGGGCGCAATCCGGTACGCGCGCGACTACGCGGACCGGCGCCGCGTTCGCGAAGGACGGGCGGATATGAGCCGAATGTACGCGATCGTCACGTCGCCGTCCAGTACCTCGGCGTCAGCAGATCACCGTCTTCGGCTCAAGAGCAGCGATCTTGAAGCAGCAGCACTTTCGCTTGCTGCCGGCGTGGGTGCCGGCGGGGCGGGCGCAAATCTGTCTCCAGTTGCCACGGCGTTTCTTCAGGCGGTGACTGATGACTTAAACGCGCATCGTGGTCGCTGTATCGTCATCGCGGGCGATCAGGCGTCACCAGCCGTACACGGTGCCGCCTTCGCAATGAACCAGGCGCTGGGCAACCTGGGCACTACCGTGAACTACGTCGACGCGATTGAGTCCAATCCGATCAGCAGTTCCGAGTCCCTCGCCGACCTTTGTGCTGACCTCGAAAGTGGGGCGGCGACATCGGTCTTCATCCTTGGCGGCAACCCTGGATACACCGCCCCGGCTTCCGCTCGATTCATCGACCTTCTGAAGAAAGCGGGCTTCTCTGCGCATCTTGGGATGTATGTAGACGAGACATCGGACGTTTGCACGTGGCATGTACCCATGGCCCACGACCTCGAAGCGTGGGGAGATGCGAAGGCGTTCGACGGAACGGCATCGATCATCCAGCCGCTTATCGAGCCGCTTTACAACGGCCTCAGCGCCATCGAGTTGTTGGACGGGCTCTTGGGCAGAAAGCGGAACGGCTACGACATCGTCCGTGCTTACTGGCAGCGAAGCGGCATGGGCGCAAGTTTCGAGAACGGCTGGAAGAAAGCCCTGAACGAGGGATCGATTCCAGGAACTGCCGGTACACCCAGAAATGCGGCAGCCTCGATGGGTGCGGTCTTGGGAATCACTGCGCAAGCAGGCACCGGTATTGAGGTGAACTTCAGGCCCGACCCTACGATTTACGACGGCAGGTTTTCTAACAACGCCTGGCTCCAAGAGCTTCCAAAGCCGATCCATAAGATCACTTGGGACACGGTGATTCAGGTGAGCCCGGCGATGGCCGCGAAAGTTGGGTGGAATCCGGTTGAAGGGTTCCGTGGCGGCGACCTCTCCGTGCCGGTTTTCGCCCTCACAGTCAACGGCGAAACGGTCGAGGCCCCAATCTGGATGACACCAGGACACGCCGAGGACTGCGTCACCGTTACCCTCGGCGGAGGCAGGCGCAAGGGAGGCGTAGTGCAAGAGGGTGCAGGGTTCGACCCAAGTGCGCTGCGAACGCTGAACGGCCAGTGGCTCGCGTCGGGCGCGACGCTGACGAACACCGGCAAGCGTTACGAGATCGCCAGCACACAGCTGCACCACAGCATGGACGATCGTGACATTGTCCAGACCGCGACCCGTGCTGAGTTCGAGCACGATCCGAGCCATCTCACCGCGCACGTTCACGGGCCGCAAGAAGAGATGTCCATGTATCCCGACCGCAAGTGGAACGGGAATGCCTGGGGCATGTCGATCGACAATACGGTTTGCATCGGCTGCAACGCTTGCGTGGTAGCTTGTCAGGCAGAAAACAACATCCCGACGGTTGGGAAGCTCGAGGTCTCCAGGGGTCGCGAAATGCACTGGATTCGGATCGACCGCTATTTTCACGGTCCCTCGCTAGATGATCCCGAGACGTTGCAGATGCCCGTTCCTTGCATGCACTGTGAACAGGCTCCCTGCGAAGTTGTTTGCCCAGTTGCCGCGACAGTGCATGGCGTCGAGGGCTTGAACGAGATGGTTTATAACCGCTGCGTCGGTACGCGGTACTGCTCAAACAACTGCCCTTACAAAGTGAGGCGGTTCAACTTCTATCACTTCGCGGACAACTACACAAGCCCACTTCCTTCGCCGGAGGATTCGCCCGTGCTGAAGTTGCTCTCGAACCCCGATGTCACCGTGCGCGGCCGTGGTGTGATGGAGAAATGCACTTACTGCGTGCAGCGCATCAACGACGCGCGCAAGCATGCAAAGAAAGAGGACCGTGCCGTGAAGGACGGCGAGATCGTCACGGCTTGCCAGGCTGCATGCCCAACTCAGGCAATCGTCTTCGGGAATATCAACGACCCAGAATCTAAGGTAGCGAAGCTAAAAGCCGAGCCACACGATTACACGCTTCTTGCGGAACTCAATACGCGGCCACGCACAACCTACTTGGTCAAGATAACGAATCCATCTCCAAGTTTGGCGGGATCCTCCGAAGGTGGAGAAGGGCACTAATGGTCGATCCGAAGAAGTCCATTGCGGTAGAAGAGCAGTTCATCGAGGGCGACCACACCTACGCCACGGTAACTGACAAAATCGCCGCCATTCCGCTTTCGCAGCACCAGCCGCGGCCGTGGTTCTTGCTGACGGGTGCCGCCTTACTGCTGCTCGGCGCGTTGACCACAGCGGTCTGCTTGCTGCTGTTCGTCGGTGTCGGTATCTGGGGAGTCAACGTTCCCACCGGCTGGGGCTTTGCAATCGTCAACTTCGTTTGGTGGATTGGCATCGGCCACGCCGGTACGCTGATCTCCGCAATCCTGCTACTGATGCGTCAGCGCTGGCGAACGTCGATCAACCGCGTTTCCGAGACGATGACGCTGTTTGCGGTTATGTG
>JALYSG010000006.1:0-53339 GCA_030854945.1 Armatimonadota bacterium | reverse complement strand
GGACTGTTTCCCGTCCTGCACCTCGGCCGACCGTGGCTTGCTTACTACCTTTTCCCGTACCCAAACGGGCTGGCGATGTGGCCACAATTCCGGAGCCCACTCGTTTGGGACGTGTTCGCGGTCTCCACATATTTCACGGTTTCACTGGTTTTCTGGTACGTCGGCTTGATTCCAGACCTCGCGGTGATTCGCGATCGGGCGAAGTCGCAGTTGGGGAGGGTCGTCAGCGGAATTTTCGCTCTGGGATGGCGCGGCAACGCCGCGCATTGGCACCGGTACGAGACGCTCTATTTGCTTCTTGCCGGCTTGTCGACGCCGCTGGTCGTTTCCGTGCACTCGATCGTTAGCTTCGACTTTGCGGTTTCGCTGCTTCCGGGTTGGCACACGACAATTTTCCCGCCTTACTTCGTCGCAGGCGCGGTTTATTCCGGCTTTGCGATGGTCCTGTCGCTCATGATTCCCATGCGGGCTTGGTATGGACTGAAGGATATGGTGACGATGAAGCACATCGACTGGATGGCGAAAATCATGCTCACCACCGGTCTGATCGTGGGCTACGGCTACATCATGGAGGCGTTTTACGCTTGGTATAGCGGTTCATTTTACGAGTGGGCGATGATGAAAAATCGCATGCTCGGCTACTACAACTACTTCTATTGGTCGCTCATTTTCTGTAACATCATTACGCCGTTCTTCTTGTGGTCGTCGAAGATTCGAAACAACCTCGCAATCCTATGGGTAATCACGATTATCGTGAACGTCGGCATGTGGCTCGAGAGATTTATCATCGTTATCACGAGCCTTCACCACGACTTTATGCCTTCGTCATGGGGCAACTTCCGGCCGACACTTTGGGACTGGACGGTTTATGCCGGAACGTTTGGATTGTTCCTGTTCGGCATGGCCCTGTTCATGAGGTTCGTTCCGATGCTTCCGATGGCTGAGTTGCGGCATCAGCTCCACCAAGAGAAGCACGAAAGGGGCGAGCACGATCCCGATCCCGAGCCTGAACCGGTTGGAGGGAGAGTCTAATGCCGGGTCCACGCACCCTTCACGGTGTGATCGCCCGCTACAGCAGCGGCGAGGCGTGCCTAGCTGCCGCCAAGTCCATTCGGGCAAGAGGCTTCACGCAAGTTGAGGCATACACTCCTTACATGGTGGAGGGCCTGGTCGACGAACTGAAGAACCGCGACGACCGCGTTACTTGGATCGTGTTCTTTGGAGGGGTCATCGGTGCCTCGCTCGGCTTCCTGTTGCAATACTATGTTTCCGTAATCGATTTTCCGATGAACGTCGGTGGCAGGCCCGACCTCAGTTGGCCGTCGTTCATTCCGGTGACGTTCGAGTGCGGCATTCTTTGCGCCGCCTTAAGCGGCCTTGTTGGGATGCTGATGCTCAACGGTCTGCCGAGGCCGCATCATCCAATTTTCGAGGCACCCATGTTCGAAGCGGTTGGGCGTGATAAGTTTTTCCTTTGCATCGAGGCCGACGATCCACAGTTTTCTGTTGAGGCGGCCAAATCCGCCCTCCAGGAAACGGCGCCGGAGTCCGTGGACGAGGTGATATCGGAATGAAGCGACCATTTGTAGTTTCAATTGCATTCTTGGTGGGCTTCATTCTGGTGGGCTGTGCTCGCGACGATATGTGGTACCAGAAAAAAGTGGAAACCTACGAAAAGAGCGATTTCTTCGAAGACGGGATCGCAACGCGATTACCTGTGGAAGGCACAGTCATTCAGGGTTCGCTCAGAGATGACTCGCTTTTGTATGACGGCACGGAAAACGGCGCCCCTGCCGCACGGTTCCCGTTCCCGGTCACAAAAGAAAAGCTGGAGCGCGGGCAAGATCGCTACGGGCATTTTTGCCTACCCTGCCACGGCGCTACGGGCGATGGCTTGGGCATGGTTGTCCAGAGGGGATTCAAACAGCCGTCGGCATTTACCGCCCCCCACCTCATGTCGGCAACACCCGGATATCTCTTCCTGGTCCTAAAGGTCGGCTATTCAGAAGCAAACGGCGGAACGAAGCTTTCGGGAATCAATACTAGCGAAGGAAAGGAAGACTTCGTGCACCCGCCGCTGCTCAAGAAAATGGGCGCGGAAGACGTGTGGGCGACCATTGCCTACATCCGGGCTTTGCAAGCGAGTCAGAGCGCACCCGCAAGCTCGCTCACTCCGGAACAGATGGAAGAAGTAACAAACCCCAAGAAGGAGGCTGCCGGTGGCGGACATTAGGCCGATCGGAGGTTTGGGAAAGCTGTCGGTTGTGGCGATGGTCGCTGCGATCGCGGGCATCGCGTTGTTCGTGCTGGGCATGAACGAGCCTCATGCGTGGAAATCGTTCCATTTCGGTTTTGTCGCCTGGTCATTCTTTACATGCGGGTGTCTTGCCATGGTGATCCTCATCAACGTGACCCGCGGCACGTGGGGCTATCCTCTTATTCGCTTTTTCGAAGCCGGCGCCAAATTGCTGCCCTTTATGTTTTTGCTCGCCCTCGTAATGCTCGCGATGAAATCGCAAATCTACGAATGGGCGAATCCAGAAATTGTTTCGCACAGCCTTAACTACCAACACAAGACGGCGGGATATTTATCCGAGTTTTGGTTTTCGGCCCGAACGGTTATCTATTTTGCGTTTTGGTCTATCTGCGCTTTTGTACTGATTGGCCTCTATAAAAAAGAAGACCAGACGGGCGAAGAAAAGTTCTTCAACAAGCGCACTGTTCTGGCCGCGCCCATGGCGATCTTCTTCGTGATAACACTGACGGGCGCAGCGACCGATTGGATCATGTCGCTTGAAGAGTTCTGGTATTCCACAATCTACGGCTTGCTCGTAACCGTGGGCTGCGCACTTAGCGCGATGGCTGCCGGCACGCTCTATCTTGTTTCGATGTGGAAACGCGAGGCGTACGCTCACCTGCTAACTGTTAGGCAGTGGCGAGACATGGGCAACCTGCTCCTTACGATGGTGATTCTTTGGGGATACATGTCGTTTTCGCAGTACCTCATTATCTGGTCCGGCAACTTGCCGGAAGAAATCGTTTACTTCGTGAAGCGACGCGAGGGCATGTGGATGTTCGTGGGAACGGCGCTTGTATTCGCGCACTTCCTGTTGCCGTTTTTCCTCCTGCTTAGCAGCCGCCTAAAAAGAACACCCTGGATGCTCGGCACCACCGTCGTTTTCATCTTGGCTATGCGGGTGGTCGACCTCATGTTCAACATGATCCCATCGATGGGGCGCGAGCTGCAGCTAACCGACCTTGGAGCTTTCTTGGGGATCGGCGGCCTTTGGTTCATTATTTTTGCACAGCTTCTGGCAAAGGCCGAGCCGACTCCTCGCTACAGCTTATTGCCGAAGGAGGCCATTGAACATGCCTGATCAACACAACCATCAGGGCGGCTCGGATACTCCGCATGACCAACACGTTGTGGAAAGCCTCGGCTATGAAGCTCGCGATATTCTTGGCCGCCGGCGCTCGATTTTCTATTACGCGGCGATTCACCTCGGTGGTCTGGTAGCGACAGGCATCCTCGTGGTCGGCATTTATTGGTGGATTTCAGACCGCTCTCCTACGTTCGATGCCCCTACTACCCAAGGGAAGCCCGTTGAAAGCGCCGCCGCGAAATTGCAGGCCCACCCTGGAACCGATATGAAGGAATTCGTCGGCAAGAACGAAGAAAAACTGCACAAGTACGGCTGGGTGGATGAATCGAAGGGCATCGTCCATATTCCGATTGAGAAAGCCATTGAAGTCACGGCCGACTCGAATCTGCCGCATCGCCCGGAGGCGCCGAAATGAGGCTCCTGACCACCACCGCTTTGCTCGCGCTTGCGGCGGGAACTGTATTGGCACAAAAAATTGCCTCGCAGGCAGTCGATCCAGAAATCGTGCCGTCGCGAGATTTGCTTTTTGAGCAAAGGCTGGACTCGCAACTGCCCATGGACGCCAAGTTTGTCGATCAGGCGGGGAATACGGTCACCCTCGGCGAGACTTTTCGCGGCCGCCCAGTGATTCTCGGGCTCGTTTACTATAAGTGCCCAAGTCTGTGCAACCTGGTTTTGAACGGCTTGCTGGCGTCGCTGAAGATCATAAACTTCTCAGCAGGAAATGAGTTCGACGTTGTGATGGTCGGTATCGACGAACGAGAAAAACCGATCACCGCGAATGCCAAGTTGGTCTCCTATCTGAATCAGTACGATCGAGAAGGTGCAGAAAAAGGCTGGCACTTCCTGACGGGCGAGCAGCCGGAGATAAAGCGTGTAGCGAAAGCCGTCGGCTACTCGTACAAGTTCGATATCCGCCGTGACCAGTACGCCCACCCTGCAGGGATCGTCGTCATCACACCTGAAGGCCGAGTATCGAAGTATTTTCTCGGCATCGAATACGCAGCAAGAGACCTCAAGTTTGCGGTCATGGACGCCAGCGAAGAGAAGATTGGCTCGGTGGTGGAGCAGGCCGTTGCGTATTGCTTCCAATGGGATCCTCACTCAGGAAAGTACAGCCTCGCGGTCATGAGAATTCTTCAAGTCGGCGGGTTGCTAACCGTGCTATGTATCGTTAGCCTCGTCGCCTACTTGGTGAAACACAACCCGACGATCGAGCCGGAAGGTGAACCGAAATGAAATCGTTTTGGCCAGAGCAGGCTTCGAACTTCGCAACGGAAGTTGACTATCTCTACCTAATTCTCATTGGGTTGACAGTGCTTTTTTCTCTCATTGTATTCGTTCCCATCCTTGTGATGGTCATGAAGTACAAACAGGGCACAAAGGCCGACAGAACCAACGTCCACCATCACAACCTCAAGCTCGAACTTGCATGGACGGCTATCCCGTTCGTGATGGGGCTGCCGGTGTTTTGGTACGGCGCAGACCTTTTTGTGGACATGTACAAACCGATCAAAGGTGGCAATGTCCTGAACATCGACGTCGTGGGCAAGCAGTGGATGTGGCATTTGCAGCATCCCACCGGGCAGCGAGAAAACAACGAACTGCACATTCCGCTCGGGCGGCCGATTCAACTGAGAATGATTTCTCAGGATGTGCTACACGCTTTCTTCGTTCCCGCGTTCAGGATTAAGAAAGACGTGATTCCTGGCTACTACCACGAGCAGTGGTTTGTGGCGACAAAGCCAGGACGCTATCATCTTTTCTGTGCCGAATTTTGCGGTACCAAACACTCCGAAATGATTGGCTACGTCACCGTATTGGAGGCCGACGAATACGAAAAATGGCTGGATGCAAACAAGTGGGGAACGAACAATCTCATGGCCACGGCCCAAAAGCCTGAGACGACCGTTGAGGCCGGAGGACGCCTGTTTATGGAGATGGGCTGCGTAACCTGCCACGGCAAAAAGGACGGGCCCTATGTGCCGCTTGCCGAGATTTACGGAACGGAGCGCCGACTTAGCGATGGCCGAACTGTTACTGCGGATGATGACTACATCCGAACGTCGATATATCGCCCGGACGCAATGAAAGTTGCAGGCTACGACGCGGTCATGCCCCCCTTCAAGGGCATATTGGATGAGCAGCAGGTCATGCAATTGATCGCCTATATCAAGTCCCTAAAGAGCGAAACGCCGGTAGCCGCGACGTTACCCACGGAAGGAAATCAATGAGCCAGGTAATCGATTACAAAGGTATCGAGCCACAAGAGTCCAAGAACTATCTGAACGCAGAAAGCTCGATAAGCTCCTGGCTTCTCACGGTCGACCACAAGAGGATCGGCATCATGTACCTGATTTCGATCGCTATGTTTTTTGCGATCGGCGGGGTGATGGCGGGGCTCATTCGTGCAGAACTGCTCACTCCCGCAGGGGACTTGATGTCGAGCGACGCCTACAACAAGGCGTTTACGATCCACGGCGTCACCCTGATCTTTTTCTTCCTCGTTCCTTCGATTCCTGCCGTCCTCGGGAATTTCCTGATCCCGATCATGATCGGCGCGAAAGACGTCGCATTTCCACGGCTTAATTTGGCATCGTGGTACATATTCATGGGCGGCGCAATCTTCACTCTTTCGTCGCTTATCTTGGGCGGCGTCGATACGGGCTGGACTTTTTACACACCCTACAGTTCGAGCTTCTCCAACACGGCCGTCACGCTCGCGGTTTCCGGCGTGTTTATGGCGGGGTTCTCGTCGATTTTCACAGGGCTGAATTTCATCGTCACGATCCACAAAATGCGGGCGCCTGGGTTGACGTGGCACCGGCTGCCGCTGTTTGTTTGGGCTCAGTACGCGACCAGCGTCATCATGGTCCTCGGAACGCCGGTTCTTGCGATCACGCTTTTCCTGCTTGGTGTCGAACGCATAGCCCGCATCGGCATTTTTGACCCTGCCCTCGGCGGCGACCCGGTTCTATTCCAGCACCTTTTTTGGTTCTACTCCCACCCCGCCGTCTACATCATGATCGTGCCTTCCATGGGCGTGATGAGCGAGCTCATGGCGTGCTTCAGCCGCAACCGGATATTTGGCTACGATTTCATCGCCTACTCAAGCCTCGCCATCGCGGCGCTCAGCTTCGTGGTGTGGGGGCACCATATGTTCACGAGCGGGCAGTCGATTTACGTGTCCATCGTCTTCTCGATCCTCAGCTTCGTGGTGGCGATTCCGTCCGCCGTCAAAGTGTTTAACTGGACTGCGACCATGTACAAGGGTAGGGTCATCCTCGATTCACCCATGCTGTTCGCCCTTGGCTTTATGGGGCTCTTCACGATCGGCGGATTAACGGGCCTAGTGCTGGCGACCCTCGGCGTGGATATCCACATGCACGACACATACTTCGTGGTCGCGCATTTCCATTACATCATGGTCGGTGGCGCGATCATGGGATTCATGGGAGGCATACATTTTTGGTGGCCGAAGATGACGGGACGCATGTATCCGGAAACCTTCGGAAAGCTGTCGGCGCTCACCATCTTTATCGGGTTCAACCTCACGTTTTTCCCGCAGTTCGTGGTTGGCTATATTGGCATGCCGCGTCGTTACCATTCCTACCCGGATGAGTATCAGGTTTGGCACGTGCTCTCTTCTTGCGGTGCATCGATCCTCATTGGCGGTTACATCATGACCATCGCATATCTGCTTTGGTCGCTGAAATATGGCCAAAAGGCGCCGGCAAATCCTTGGGGAGCAAAAGGCCTTGAATGGACCACACCCTCTCCGCCGCCGACCGAGAACTTCCATGTGATGCCCGTCGTGCGCGAAGAAGCCTACGCTTACAACATCGATGCCGAGGAGGACGTCCATGAAACCGTCTAACGAAGCCATCGACACCCACGGCCACGGCCACCACGATCCGCTCCTCTCACATCAGTTTGAGGACATGAACCAGCAGAACGAGGCCTACACCGTCGGGATGTGGGTTTTCCTCATTACTGAACTGATGTTCTTCGGCGGGCTGTTTGCCGCGTACATCATTTATCGAAGCAAATACTACGATGGTTTCTTCGCGGCCCATGAACACCTCGACGTAATCCTTGGTGGCCTAAACACGCTGGTGCTGCTGACGAGTTCGCTAACCATGGCGCTTGCCGTGCGTGCTGCAATGCTCCGGCGCTACATGGCGCAAATTGGCTTCTTGACCGCGACTTGGCTGTGTGCGGCCGGGTTCATGGTCATCAAGGCGATCGAATACACGAGCAAATACGATCACAACCTAATCCCTGGCGTGAACTTCGATACCGTCGGCAACCCGCTTCCCGGCGCGCAATTGTTCTACAGCCTGTACTTTGCAATGACCGGCCTGCACGGTTTCCACGTGCTGATCGGCATGATCGTTATTGGAATCCTCATTGTCCGCACGTGGATCAATCGACACAAAGACATGGACTACATGCCCATCGAAATGACCGGCCTCTATTGGCACTTCGTCGACCTTGTTTGGATTTTCTTGTACCCGCTGCTGTACCTGATGGGGAGGGGATAGAAATGTCACACGATCACATCGATCCGGTTAGCCTTTACGTCAAAAACTTCATTGTTCTTGTGGTGTTGCTGTTTGTGACGGTTGGCGTCGCGTACATCGATCTTCCGCTGAAATCTCTAAATATTATTGTCGCCATGTTTATTGCTTGCCTCAAGGGAGTGCTCGTAATTATCTATTTCATGGGGATACGCAAAACGACGAAACTCACTCAAGTTTGGGCGTATGGCGGTCTCATCTTCTTGCTGACCCTATTTTCGATCAGCCTCAGCGACTACTTCTCACGGTAGGGAGAGGGCTTCCCACAGGCACCGTGCGGCCAGCCTCGTTGTCGGATCGCCGTTGCTATCGAGAAGCGGCGCGGCCTCGTAGATTCCGAAGGTGCGAACTTTGGAAATCGATAGCACGTTCTTGATCACAGGGAGCAGGGTCTGGGCCTCCCAGCCCAATGGTTGCGGAGCGCTGACGCCGGGGGCTTCGGCAATCGGAAACACATCCATGTCCAAACTGATGTCGTAGTAGTCGGCTCCATCCTTCTCACCTGACAAAGCGACCGGACCTCCAGTGGATTCTCGAGCCCAACAGATCGTTCCTTTTTTTGCTGCTACATAAGCAGCATGTACTGCAGAAGTCGCCGACCGTTGAACCCCAATCCACTTTGCAAACTCGCCATTGACGCCAGCTTCCAAGGCTCGCCAATAGGACGTCCCCGAGTGGTGCACTTTGCTCGGACGCACGTCGAGGTGCGCGTCGAAATTGATAAACCCAGCCGAACCGCCTTGCATCAGGGCTGAGATCGGACTGAAGCCCCAATCATGCCCGCCCCCCAAGACCGCCACTCGCGAGGCATGCCCGAGGGCAATCGCGATGGCTTGCGCTGCACGTTCGTGATCGGCGTGCAAGTCGTCCGACATGGTGAGGTCGCCTAGGTCGGCAATCCCAATGGGTTTCGGCGCGACGAGCCGGTAAAGCCACTTGCGAATGGCAGCCGGCCCTTCTGCTGCTCCGGGCCTTCCTCCGTTGAGGGTCACGCCGCGGTCATCAGGAAAGCCAATGATCGCCCAATCCCAAAATCGCTTCTCGAAATCTTGGAGCGAAACCATCTGTGCGATGTCTCCTAAGCGAGGATCGTCGCGGTCGCCACGAGAATAGAGCAGGGAACGGTCGTGCGTAAACTTCATGCCAATTCTCCGACTTCCGCTTCCACTGCGGAGACGACGCGTTCTAGGTCGAATCCTTCGACGTCCTCTGATAGAGACCGGTCGGCGGTGACCTCTGACGACTGCTCGCGAATTGCTGCGTGGGCAGTCCGAACACCGGCACCTGGCACATCAGGCTGCAATCGCCTGCGGCAATCTAGAGCTTGGGCCATCACCAGCATTTCGATTGCCAGCACGCGGCGGACGTTTTCGGAAACCGTTCGAGCGTGCAGCGCGGCGTTCATCGCCATCGAAACGTGGTCTTCTTGGTTAGCCCCGGTCGTGATCGAATCGACGCAGGACGGATGCGACAGCACCTTGTTCTCGCTCACAAGCGCTGCTGCCGTGTACTGGCAAATCATCAGCCCGCTTTCGAGGCCAGGATCACCGGCGAGAAATGCAGGTAAGCCGCTGTTGCTCGCGCTATTCAGGGCGCGCTCCGATCGTCTCTCGGAAATCGCGGCAAACTCCGAAACCCCGATTTTTAGATAATCCATAGCAAGGCCAACCGGCTCACCGTGAAAATGCCCGGCCGAGATGACCTGATCGCCTACAACCAGAGGGTTGTCGGTGACCGATGCCATTTCCGTCTCAACTGTTTCGCGTGTGTGGCGAATCGTCTGGCGAGCAGCCCCATGTACTTGTGGAGCGCATCGGATCGAATACGCGTCCTGCACTTCGCCGCAGTTCGCGTGGCTTAGGATTAGGGCGCTCCCTTCAGTCAGCCTCATGACATTGGCGGCCGATAACGCCTGCCCTGCGTGGGGCCGCAAGCTGTGGACGTCTGCCCGAAAAGGCTGATTCGAGCAAAGCATCGCTTCGACAGCCATGGCACAAGCGATGTCTGCAACCTTCGCAAGCGTCCCGGCTCGATGGACAAGCAAAGCAGCCAAGCCGGTGTGGACGTGGGTCCCGTTAATGAGCGACAGCCCCGCCTTGCTCACTAGGTGCAGCGGCTGTATGCCGATGTCACCTAAGAGTGCGCCTTTGCCCTCGTCATCGAATACCACCAGCTCACCGATCAGGGCCATTGCGAGGTGGGCGAGTGGTGCAAGGTCTCCGCTTGCACCGAGGCTTCCCCGCGAGGGAATGCTTGGCAGGAGGCCACGGTTCAGCAGGTCCGCGCAAAGCTCAGCCGCCTCGGGCCCGATGCCGCTCGCCCCCCGCAGATGCGAAGCAGCTAACAGGGTCATCGCTGCCCGTGTCTCTCGCCTTCCGAGGGGCGCGCCGACGCCGGCAGCATGACTTCTGATGAGGTTGCGCTGAAGCTTGACGGCATCCTCCGGCGCAACGCGAACCGATTTCAGAGCCCCGAACCCCGTGTTGACTCCGTATATCGTCTCATCCCCGCGCTCCAGACGCTCTAGGGTATCACGACTCTTGAGGGCGGCGCCGCGACCCGCGTTGCCGATCGAAACTAGCGCCCCATTTGCCGCGGCGACCACCTCTTCGATCGCGAGCGGGCCACCGTCCAAAATCACCTCGTCCATTCAAATGCAGAATACCGGCTGCGAGTCGTGTCAAAATGGCGGGGTGACAGCCTGCCTGCTCGCCGCAACGGCCGTCCTCGTTAGTGCCGGCGCCCGAGACCCCGCTTTAGAGGCGCGGGTCAAATCTATAATGCCGACATCCAAAGAGGAGACTTGGCTACAGATTCCCTGGAGAACGGATGTTCAGCAAGCGCGATTCGAGGCCCAGGAGTCCGACAAGCCCATTTTTATGTGGATGATGAACGGGCACCCGCTCGGCAGCACGTGAAACAACGGCCAGTTGGACCGTGCGTCCACTTTCAGCGATCCCACCGTTATCAAGCGGCTACAAGATGATTTCATCCCGTTCGCAGGTGATGTCGCCGAGTTCGCCTGGCGGCGAACCGAAGGCAGTCGTTGGTTTATGGATGCCGCCGGCAAAATCAACTATCGCGTCCGTTCCGGCCAATCGGTTCAGGGATTTTACATTTTGGCTGCCGATGGAACGGCATACGAGTTCGAAAACGTCCGCTCGGCAAAAGTTGTGCTGACGATGCTGAAGGAGGCCGAGACGGCTTTCCAGGCACATAAGCCGCCGAAAGCCGACATCCCGGAGTCCTCGTTCGTTTCCATCTTCTCGAAGTCTACGGAACCCAAGAACACCTCCGTGGTGCGTGTTTTTACACGCGTGAGGCCCGTTCCGATAAGCGCTAATTCGCTAAACAAAAGTCTCGGCCGCGACCATCTCTGGATCGTCGGCAAGGATATCGATGCACTCGCGACGGCCGGAGCGTCCGGCAATCCATTCCAAATGCCTCGGGATATGAGAATGCGGCTTGTTAGATACAACCTTATCGACAATGTCCGCGGCCAGCCGGACCTATGGGAAGCAAGTCAGGTAAAGAAATCAGACATCACCGTGACCCCTGTCGGTCGCAGCGGTGACTCGATGGTATACAAGTTCACCGGCGCATTTGCCCTCGCAACCGCGGATGGCAAACGGGGCCTAGAAGGTGAGATCACCGGGGAAATCGAGACAGATCCCAGCAAGCGGACTCTCACGTGGTTTCGAGCGATCGCCGACGCAACCGCGTGGGGTGACTCGAAATTTACGGCACACGCCCCAAACGGCAAGTATCCTCTCGTGATCGGAATGATGAACGTGGACGACGGCCTCTCAAGAACGGTTGTTCCGGACGCGATATCATTGGGCGACCTCTACTTCATCCCCGCAGAAAAGTAACGGCGTCCCAGATCTCTTTGTGTCAAGATTCACGGTATGGCTTGGGCAGGGGAGCGCTCTTCGGAGAACCTGAAATCATCGAAGTAGTTGTGTCGTTCGTCCTATTTTCCGGTGAGTGCACGACCGCATGCGCTTTCCAACAACAAAATGATCGCTGTCGTCGAGGCCAGTAGAATCGCATCCCGCTTCTCAATCGAGGAGCCGATCGAAGTTAGCGACTTTCTGGGTAAAGGAAATATAAACCTCGATACTTTTCTGGTTGCGGCCGGCCCCAACCGCCGCAACTACCTACTGCAACGCGTCAACTCAGATGTTTTCCCACTACCGGACCGCGTTATGGCTGGCATGGTCGTTTCGCTGGACGCACAAAGGCAGTCGCTGTCGAGCGGACACACTCACGCCGGCGCAGGCTGGCAAGCAATGGAGCTCGTCCCGACTTTGGACGGGCGCTTGTACCATGACGGCGAAACCGATGCGACTTGGCGGCTGATTTCATTCATCGAGGACACCGTCTCTTACAAGAGCCTAAACGACGTGCCCGAAGACCGGAGATTGTTCGTCGCGCGGGAAGTCGGGAAGGGACTGGCCGTTTACTCTGACCTCACATCGACGATCGATCCGGCGACAGTGCCGATTTCACTGCCTGGGTACCGCGACACGGGATTGTATTATCGGCAATTTCATGCTGCCCTTGCCGGACATCGAAGCTTGGGTGAGGTTTCGGATCTGTTGCCAAATTGTCCTGAAGCACGCGCCGCCAGCGAACGCCACTTTTTGTGCGCCCTCGATGAGAATGCATCCCATGGTAGAAGATCGGATTCCGAGATTAAGCGGTTTATCGAATTGGCGCTCGATTGCGAACCGCTTGCAATGTCCCTTCAGAAAGCGCGCGCCGCAGGTGAGATTCGCACTACGGTTATTCACGGTGATACGAAAATCGAGAACTTTCTCTTCGATCAAGCCACCGGAAATGTTGTTTCGCTTGTGGATCTGGATACGATCATGCCACTCACTTGGCTTGCTGATTGGGGTGACATGGTTCGATCACTCTGTAATCCTGCTGGCGAAAAGGAGGAGGACTTGTCTAAGGTGGTCGTAAGCAGCGAGGCCTACGCTGCGGTGCTCGACGGGTTCCTGAGCACAGCGTCGTCACCAACGCCTTTCGAAGTTGAGCTAATGCCGAGAGCAGTGCAAGCGATCGCTCTCGAATTGGGAGTTCGATTCTTAGCGGATTACCTGCGTGGGGACACATATTTTTCGCTCGGGCCGAACGACCCGCACGACCTGAATAAGCGCCGCGCAATGGTGCAGCTGACATTATTCGAACGGCTGCTCAGCCACGAGCCGGAGGCGCGCCAATTGCTCAAAAGCCGCCAATTTTAAGCTGAGGTTTCTTCCTCCAACTCTTCGACAACGTCCAAATAAGTAGCCCTGACTTTCGCCATTTCTGACTGCATCGTTACGAGCTTGTGATAAGTGCCCTCATTCGCCATAAGCTCGTCGTGTGTTCCGATTTCTGTAATTCGTCCATCGTCCAGCACGATGATTCTATCGGCGTGCTTGAGCGTGCTGAGGCGATGCGCAATCGCGAAAGCGGTCCTGCCTTCGACGAGATTATTAAGCGCATCTTGTATCATTCTCTCGGTTTCCGTATCTACGCTTGACGTCGCTTCATCGAGAACCAGAATCTTCGGGTTGTGCAAGATCGCTCGCGCGATTGAAATTCTCTGACGCTCGCCGCCAGATAGCCGCTGTCCGCGCTCGCCTACGTAGGAGTCGTACCCATCCGGAAACTTGACAATAAAGTCGTGCGCGTTCGCGGCCTTGGCCGCGGCAATGACGTCCTCCGGAGAGGCATTCGGCCTGCCGTAAGCGATGTTCGATCGGATGCTCCCAGGGAATAAAAACGATTCCTGCGGAACAACGCCCACGTTGCGTCGAAATTCATCGAGATCCAGCCGCTTGGTATCGATGCCGTCGATGGTCACACTGCCTTCCGTCGGGTCGTAAAACCGCAACAGCAAGTTCATAAGCGTCGACTTTCCGCTGCCGCTGTGACCAACTATGCCGATCATTTCACCCGGCGCGACCTCCAGATTAATGCCGTGCAGCACCTCCGAGGCCTTCTCGTAACCGAAACGGACATTGTCGAAAACAATGCGGCCCTCGTATTGCTGCAATACGACCGGATCCTTTGGCTGTTGAATATCGGGAATCGTATCCATCACCTCGAACACTCGCTCGCCGGCAGTTAGCGCTCGACTCACCCAATCGATCAGGCGGCTCAGCTGCTGCATGGGCGTCTGCATCTGTGTCAAATAAGTGACGAACAGGAAAAATTCGCCCGTCGACATCGACCCGCCGATAACTCGTTGGCCGGCAACGTAATACGTAAGAACCGTTCCGACGGACGCCATGAACAGAATCATCGGAAAGAAAACGGACCAGGCAGTTTCCGCTTGGTAACCGAGGTCTGCCAAAGTTTGAATGCGCCGCGAGAAACGGCCAACCTCACGGTCCTCGCCGTGGAACGCTTTAACAACCCTTACTCCCGAAAGAACCCCATTTAGGGCACCGCTCACGCGAGACCACGCGTGCCAAAACCTGCGCCATACGCGCATAATCCTGCGGCGAAATACACGCACCAAGTAGAGAATGAACGGAATCGGCAGAAGCACCCAAGAGGCAACTTGCCAATTCGTCGAAAATAACACGATAGGAATGCTGATGAGAATAAGTCCGTCGCGCAGTAAAAACGGAATTCCGTCGACGAGGACTTCATAAAGTGACCCGGTGTCGTTCGTCATGCGCGACATCACGCTGCCAACAGTTCTCTTTTCGAAGAACGAAAGTGAAAGCGCTTGAAAATGCTCAAACAATTTGCTTCGAATATCGACCGTGACTTTATTGCCGATCCACGCGTTGATCCATCCGCGAAGCATCGTCAGCGCCATGAGCGCGAGTGCGGCCCCGATCATCATTGCTATGACGGGCACGAATTTCTGGTGCTGCCCCTTGCCGAAGACATCGTCTACGAGTGTTTTGATTAACAGCCCGGGAAGCAGCGTCATTGCGGTGCCTGCAAGTAGCAGCAACGTGCTTATCGCAACGTGCCAGCGATACGGCTTCACAAACCGGAAAAGGCGAATAAGCGTTTGCCCCCGGTTAATGCAGTACTCGCAGATATCCGAATCGGTCGGCAAGGGGCGATGGCACTTCGGGCAGCGACGTCGCACGTCTCCAAGGAGTTGCGGCGGCAGCCCCTTCGATATCAGGTCGAGGTCTTTAGCGCCCGCAGAGAGCGTCGAAGCCACGGCGGCGCTGCCACGAATCAGCTCGATTGTGAGGTTGTCGAACCGCGCAATGATTCGGCCCGCATCGACGAGCTCCTCGAACTCGATGTTCGTAAGGCTCGCCAAGGGCCAGTCGGCTTCGCTCCTTCCATCGACTTCTCGATAGAGGCCGCCCTCGTTTACGACCAACGCGCTTGTTCCGAACGTGCCATCGCTGCGGAGATCAGATTCTATGCGCAGCCTGGATTCGCGCGTTAGCGCTTCGGGGTCAGACGAGTCCGATGACATTGGGAACCGTTCATTCTACTCACTGCCGGTTCCGAGGTGTCGCTAGTTCGTCAGCGGAGCCAGACGGTCTTTACGTTGACGAACTCGCGAATACCAACGACGGATAATTCGCGGCCGTATCCCGACGACTTTATCCCTCCAAAAGGAAGCCTCGGATCTGACTTTACAATTCCGTTCACAAACACCGAGCCTGCTTCGATCTTTGGAATTAAATCGGAGGCGAGTTGAGAGTCCTCGGTCCAAATGCTCGAACCGAGGCCGAATCGTGACTTGTTGGCGATTTCCACGGCCTCATCGGCATCCTTTACAGCCATCACCGCCGCGACCGGTCCAAACGTCTCCTCATCGAAGACCTCCATCCCTGGCTTTGTCTTGGCGATCACGGTCGGTTCGTAAAAGAAGCCGGGGCGTTCGATCGGTTCTCCACCACAGAGGATTTCTGCACCGCGCTCGACACTCGCTGTGACCATCGCGTGCAAGTCATCTCGAAGGTTTTCTCGAGCAAGCGGTCCTACGTCTGTTGATTCATTAAGTGGGGCGCCGACGGTGAGCTGCTTAACACGATCCACAAACCCCTCGATAAATGCCTTCGAAATCTTTTTCGTAACAATAAAGCGCTTGGCGGCTATGCAGCTTTGTCCTGCGTTCTGCATTCTTCCTTGAACGGCTCCCGCGAGCGTCTTTTCAAGATCAGCATCATCCAGCACGATAAAGGGGTCGCTTCCTCCAAGTTCGAGGACACATTTTTTTAGCGACGAGCCGGCCTCCGTGGCCACAACCCTTCCTGCGCGCTCACTTCCCGTTAGCGAAACGGCCTTTACGACGGGATGCTTAATAATATCCTTGACCACAGAATTGCGAATGTGCAGCGACTGAAACACCCCTGCCGGAAAGCCTGCTTCTGAGAACAAGTCCTGAATCGCCAGCGAGCACCCAGGAACGTCGCTGGCGTGCTTTAACAGCGCGACGTTGCCTGCCATCAGAGTCGGCGCCGCAAACCTGAATACTTGCCAAAACGGGAAGTTCCACGGCATAACGGCGAGAACAGCGCCTAACGGCTCATAGGTGATCGAGCTTTTCGTCGCATCGGATTCAACGACTTCCTCAGCCAGAAAGTCAGCCGCATGTTCCGCATAAAAATTGCATACCCATGCGCACTTTTCGATTTCCGCCCGCGACTGTTTAATCGGCTTACCCATTTCGCGTGAAATGAGAGATGCCAACTCCTCTTGTTTAGTGCCGAGCAGTTGCGCCACGCGCTTCATCTTTTTTGCGCGCGTCGCGAAGTCCCGCGATGACCAATCCGTATAGGCTTCCGAAGCCGCCCTTAATCGCAGAAATACTTCCTGTGGCTCCAACAATGGATATTCCGCGAGTACTTGGCCGGTGGATGGGTCGGTTGACTTTAGGTGGCTATGTCCGCGTCTCGACGTCATGTACAACAATAAGATACAAATCTTGCACCCTGGAAACCGTCGCCCAAAAGGGTTAATTCGCCGGTTGTAGGTCGAAGTGCGCGGCCAGCGAGCGAAGGGTGAGTTCGACGGCTTCGGCGCTTCGCATCGAGCGACCCTTCTCGATGTGCAGTTCAGACTCCCGCGCACCCAAGGCCGCCTTAACCGCAGACACCTCCGACTCGTAGCGTTCCACCTCGTTAGGTGGCATCGCGCAGCCCGATTCGTGCCGGATCCTCTCGGCGGCGCCGATCAGCGTGGAGGCAATCTCGAACCTGCGCTCGCGGTTCATCACCGCAGCCGTCGTCTCGATCGCGTCCGCCATCAGCTCCTTTGCCGCGAGGCTCTTGCTGATGCGGAGGCTCGCCACCAGGTAGTTTTTTGCCTGCTCCAGGGTTCCGATTCCAACCTCGATTTGTCCCAAGTGGTGCAGGTCTCGCGACTCCACAAGCTTCGTGCCTACTTCGCGGTTGACCGCTAATGCCAGGAGACAATACTCGCGGGCGACCTCGAGTTCGCCCTGCCAAAGCTTGAGCAGCCCTAAGTTCGACAGTGCGATCCCCTCATGCGACCTTCTCTGCAGGGCCCTCTCCTCGCCGAGGGATGCTTGAATCTGCGACTCGGCTTCCACGTAGTCGCCCTTCAGCATTGCAATAATCCCGAGATTGCCTTTCACAACGGAGATGCCCGCCCTGTCTCCCATCTCCACCCTCAGCAGCAATGCCTCCTCCCATATGCGTTGCGCGTCCTCGTGACGACCCCCTTCGCGCATCACATTGCCAAGCGCGTTCAACGCTGTAGAAAGGCCACGCTTGTCATCCAAGCCACGATAGACCACCTGCGCTTCCATCAAAAAGCCTTCCGCAGCCCCCAAGTCGCCCTGGACTCGGGCGAGCAATGCCGCCGCAACGAGCGCTTCAGCTCGGCGAGGAGTTCGAGCTTGGGCATCGACGCGGGCGAGTGCAAGCGAAAGTGCCCTTCGCCCGCTCGAGAAGTGTCCGTGCATGTACCAAAACCGTCCGAGGGCGCCGACCATGCGGAGGGCAAGCTCTGCGCCCGAGGGAGACACATCGCACCAGTCGAGCGCCGAAAGCAAGTTCTCGTGCTCGATTTCAAGCCGCTCTAGGGCCTCCACCTGGTTCGCTCCCGTCAGCTTGGCGTTCTCGGCAACGGTCAAAAAGGCGCGGAGGTGCCGGTCACGAGTCGCCGCAGCGTCCGAAGTCTCGGCAAGCTTTTGCCGTGAGTACCAGCGCACGGTCTCGAGCAGCCTGTAGCGCGCCGACATCTCGTCGTACAGTACCAACGACTTGCCGACGAGCTGAACCAGCAGGTGCAATATGTCATCGCGCTCGATAACCTCGCCGTCGGCGCATACGCTCTCGGCGGTTTCAAGGGTCCAGCCGCCGGAGAACACGCTGAGTCTACGAACCATCGCCTGCTCCGGCGGGCTCAGCAGGTTGAAGCTCCAGTCGATCATCGCGTGCAGTGTCTGCTGACGCGGAAGAGCTGCCTTGTTGCCCCCCGTCAAGATCCGAAAGCTTTCGTCGAGCCGCGCGCTCAACGCGTCGGTCGGCATCGTTGAAACTCGAGCGGCGGCAAGCTCGATAGCTAACGGAATTCCATCGAGCCTAGCGACGATCCGGGCTATCGACCGCGCCGAAGCAGGAGTTGGCACAAACGAGGGGTCGGCGAGCTGAGCCCGTTCTACAAAGAGGCGCGTCGATTCTGCTGCGAATATCTCTTCCGGGGCGCCATCAGCCGGAGGAACGACTAACGAAGGCACCCTAAAGTTCAACTCGCCGAAAATGCCCAGGCTTTCGCGGCTGGTGACCATAAGGGTTAGGTTCGGGCACTCCTTCAGCAGCACATCGACAAGCCGGATGCACTCATCTATGAGGTGTTCGCAGTTGTCGAGGATAATCAGCATGGTCCGCTGTTCTGCAAATTCAAGAAGGGCGTCCTGCAACGAGCTGCCGGCTTGCTCGCGAACGTTCAAAACGCTTGCCACTGCCTTCACCACTAGGGAAGCGTCAGTCACCGGGCCAAGCTCCACAAGCCAAACGCCCCCGGTGTAGTCGGATAGAACTTCCGTGGCAACTCGCAGGGACAGTCGGGTTTTTCCCGAGCCACCGGACCCGCTCAACGTGACAAGGCGCGAGCGGCCAAGCGACCCCTTGATCTGGTCTATCAGGTCACCTCTCCCCACGAAGCTGGTCACTTGTTCCGGCAGGTTGTTAGGCAACTCGTTGAGGCTCCGCAACCCCATCACTTCTGCAGGGATATCGCGGTGTCGCATCTCGTAGAGATGTTCCGCGGTTTCGAGGTCCTTCAGCTTCTGTGGGCCGTGATCGTATAACCACGCCCCATCAGGCAATGATCGCTCGATGAGCGCTTTGGAAGACTCGGACAGAAGCGTTTGGCCACCGTAGGAGGCGGCCAACATCCGAGCGGTTCGGCTCAGCGCGATGCCGAAAAAGTCTCCACCTCGCGAGTCGACCGTTCCGGTGTGGATTGCGCACCGCACACGCAGGTTCGGGACCTGCCACGTAGCTTTATGGATCGATTTCTGCAGTTCGATGGCAGCGGCCACCGCTGCGTCCGGCGCAGCGAATGCGCAGAAGAAGCCGTCGCCTACCGCCTTGAACACCGAGCCGCCATGACCTTCGACAGCTCGTTTGATGATTGCGTCATGCTTGGAGAGAGCGCGGCGCATGCCCTCGCCGAAAGCCTCCCAAAGTTTAGTGGACCCCTCGATATCGGTGAATAGCAGTGTGACGACGCGCTGCGGCATGCTGAACCCCGCTACATTCTACAGAATCAGGCTAAAACAAGCCGTGTGATCTCACCGGCCTCGGGCTTCCGCCCGGCTTCCTGCTTCGAGAAGATCAACTTGCCGTCCTTTCGTACCTCAAAGATGCCCCGGCTGCCAGGAACGAGCACGACCTTCGCAATCGGATGGGCAGTGCCGACAGGCTGCTGCAATCCGTTAATAAGCTCCTCCGCCACACGGGCGGCATAGGGGAAGTAGTTTCACTCCATGCAGAATACGATTTCGATGTTCATGTTTCGATGGTGGCACATCCGCTATGCGTACCGGTGAGATCGAACCAATGGCTCTTTCATGGCCTTTTGGATGGCGCGGACGTCGGCGCTCTGGTCGGGCGTAGCAAGCGTAACCGCCTTGCCGGTTTGCCCGGCGCGACCGGTGCGGCCGATGCGGTGGAAATAATCGTCGGGAGTCGCCGGCAAGTCGTAATTAATGACCAGCGAAATTTGCTTGACGTCGATTCCGCGCGCCGCAATATCCGTGGCAACCAACACACGAAACGTCCCGCTCTTGAATCCTTCCAGCGCAGTGCGCCGTTGGCTCATCGTGCGGTCGGAATGAATTTCGGCGGCTGCGTGGCCCTGGTTGCGCAATATCTTTGCGACTTTTCGCGCGCCATGTCGCGTGCGAGAAAACACGAGAATGGGACCGTCGTGGTCTTGCAGAAGTCTCGCAAGAATTCCGCCCTTTTGATCCTTTTCAACAACGACCAACTCCTGAGAAATTAATCGCGGAGTCGAGCCGGCATGGTCGATGTCGATCCGAACCGGGTCGCGCATCCAGCGTTTGGAAATCTCAGCGATTTCTTTTGGCATGGTCGCAGAGAAAAGCATCATTTGTCGCTTCTCCGGAACCTGCAGCATAATTGTTTTGATATTCGGCAGGAAGCCCATGTCGAGCATACGGTCTGCTTCATCCAGCACAACTACATTAATTGAATCCATTCGCACCGAGCGGCGCTGCATGTGGTCCATCAGCCTGCCGGGGGTGGCAATAATAATTTGTGGGTTGGCGCGCAGATTCCTCGATTGCTTTTCCATCGGCATTCCGCCGATAAGCACAACCGTTCGCAGTTGAGTGCCTGTTGCGATTTTTCGCAGGGTGGCTTCAACTTGCAAGGCAAGCTCGCGCGTCGGCACTAAAATCAGCGCCGATTTTCTTGTATCGGAAATGCGCTCCACGATCGGCAAGCCGAACGCGAGTGTTTTCCCGGTTCCCGTTTGGGCGATTCCCATCACGTCATTGCCTTTCATGGCAACAGGCACAGCCTGCTTTTGAATCGGTGTGGGCGTGGTAAACCCGAGATTGCGCACGACGTCGAGTTGACGCGGTGACAATCCCAGGCCGGCAAATCCGGCTCTATTTTTGGTTAAAGTTTCAGACATAAAAAAAGCCCGGGCAACTCGGCGTCGCCCGAACTGTAGCCATTATACCTTCGGTTCGGCGATTCGAGCGGACCGGCTCGCCATGTCTTGCCGTATAGTAGATTGAAAATGAAAGGAAGGGCGGTCGTTCTCGTGTTTTTGGCGGTTGCGGCTTGCCAGGCGCAGTACAACGCGCACGTGCTGCACTCGCCCGCGGTGCCATCGCCATTCTCTTTCGGCGCCGGTGCAGGCGGCGGCCAGCAAGTGGGGCACACGAATATCATCCTGAACGGGCCGAGCAATGCCTTGCTGTGGAGCGGCACCGCGGGCAGCCTCGTAAACCTGCATCCCGCGGGGTTTGCGGCTTCGTATGCGATGGATACGGACGGCACGAACCAGATCGGCTGGCGAGTCGTCGCAGGTTTTGGCGCGTTCGCGACCATGTGGTCGGGCACTGCGGAAAGCTGGGTGAATCTCAACCACCCGAAGTACCTGGGCAGCATCGCACGAGGCATCGGCGGTGGGCAGCAGGTCGGCGAAGGCGTGCCGCTCGGCCAGCACCCCGACCTCTACGAAGCCCTTCTTTGGCACGGCACCGCCGAGAGCCAGGTCAACCTGCATCCGGGGCCAGAGTTCGACCGGAGCAGTGCGTCGGCAACCGACGGCAAGCAGCAGGTCGGAGTTGTTTCTCATCCATCGACGGAGCGGAATGCCGCCCTATGGTCTGGAACAGGGCAGTCATTTGTTAATTTGGATCCTGTTGGAATCGGCGAGAGCTGGGCCGAGGGTGTTGCAAAGGGGCAACAAGTGGGTTCGGCATTGTTTCCTAACACTCCCGTTGTCGCTGCATTATGGCAGGACTCAAGCGAAACGTTCATAAACCTCAACCCAAACCTAGCTCCCAACTTGGGTTCGCAAGCCTTCGACACGAACGGATTCCAGCAGGTCGGTATCGCAGGATTCCCCGTAAAAGAGTTCGCACAGATCCATGCAACGGCATGGAATGGCACGCCCGAGTCTTACATGGATTTGCACGACTTCCTACCCTCCCAGCATCACGGAGAGGGAGCCGAGTCCTGGGCGCAGGGCATCGACGAGTTCGGCAACATCGTCGGCTGGGCGGCGGATTTGAAAGATGGGGGGCGGCAGAAGGCCGTCCTGTGGACGCCTGTGCCTGAGCCATCGTCAGCCATCGCGCTTACAGCGGGCCTTCTGCTTCTAGCTGCACATCGCCTGCGGCGAACGGCTCACAAGCGATAGAATCAAGGGCATGCTGCTGATTACGGCTGCGATCGCCATGATGCAAAGCTCTGTGCCCGTCTCGTCCCTCGACCTCTCGCACGTCCAGCAGGGCTGGGGCTCGCCCAAAGCCAACCTGAGCGTGGACGGCAACCCCATCACCATCGGTGGGCGAACGTTCGAAAACGGCCTCGGCACCCACGCGGAGAGCATGCTCGCCATAGACCTCGGCAAGAAAGCCCTCCGCTTCACGGCGAACGTCGGCGTCGACGACGAGGCACTCGAAGGCAAAGGCTCGGTTGAGTTCAAGCTAGTCGGCGACGGCAAGGCGCTCTGGCAATCAGGTGTGATTCGCCGTGGAGACCAAGCCAAGCGCGTCGATGTGAGCATCGCGGGCATTTCGCGCCTCATGCTGATCGTCACCGATGGCGGAGACGGCATCGACCACGATCACGCGGATTGGGCAGAGGCGGCCATAGAATTGTTGCCCGGCGAAAATGCAAACGCGATCAAGACCGGCCCACTCGCAATGGGTGCGGATTTACCAATTGCAAAACGCCACACGGGACCGGAGCCGAAAATCCACGGCCCTCGCGTCATTGGCGGCACGCCTGGTAGAGAATTTCTTTTCAAGATTCCGGCGACCGGTGAACGGCCAATGAAATTCGAAGCCATCGGACTGGAAGGCGAACTGAAATTAGACGAGACAAGAGGAATACTTTCTGGCAAGACCCCGCCCGAAGGCTCACTCGCCCTGAAAATCGTTGTAACTAACGCGCACGGAAAAGACGAGCGCGGTTTCCGAATCGTCAGCGGCAGCCATTTGCTTGCGCTCACGCCGCCGATGGGCTGGAATAGCTGGAACGTGTGGGGAACGTCGGTCGATGCGGACAAAGTGCGCGCCGCCGCAAAGGCTTTCATCGATACCGGATTAGCCGATTATGGGTACGCCTACATAAACATCGACGACGGCTGGGAGGCCGGCAGAAATGCCGCCGGCGAAATCGAAGCCAACGAAAAATTCCCGGATATGAAGGCCCTTACAACCCATGTTCACGATCTGGGGCTGAAAATCGGCATATATTCCTCACCCGGCCCGAAAACCTGCGCCGGATACGAAGGCAGCTACCAACATGAATTGCAGGACGCGAGGTCATACGCCCGCTGGGGGTTCGATTTCTTGAAATACGATTGGTGCTCCTACGGCCAAATCGCAAAAGATAAGAGCCTCGAAGAATATCAGAAGCCTTACCGATTAATGCGCGAAATGCTCGACCGCGTGGACCGCGACATTGTTTACAGTCTTTGCCAATATGGGATGGGCGAAGTCTGGAACTGGGGCGCCGAAGTCGGCGGAGATATGTGGCGCACCACCGGCGACATTACCGACACCTGGAGCAGCATGAGCACCCTCGGTTTTGGTGAAATCGACCGAGTTGCGAAAAGCGGACCGGGTGGCTGGAACGACCCCGACATGATGGTCATCGGCCACGTCGGCTGGGGACCGGATATCCGCCCGAGCCGCCTCAGTCGCAACGAACAAATTACGCACATGACCCTGTGGGCCATGCTCGGCACGCCGATTCTGCTCGGCAACGACCTTACGCGCATGGACGACTTCACGAAAGACCTCTTGATGAACCATGACGTGCTCGAGGTCAACCAAGACCCGATCGCAAACCCAGCAAGACGCGTCGCAAAGCAGGGCGACACCGAGGTCTGGATTCGCCACTTGTTCGACGGCTCCATTGCCGTCGCTCTCTTCAACAGAGGATTCGAGGAAGCCGAAGTTCGCGCGTCGTGGCGCGAGATCGGCACAGAAACCCCCACCGAGATACGAGAGCTGTGGATCGGCAAGGACATCGCAAGCCCCGGCAACGGGCTATCACGCACCATTCCCGGCCACGGCGCCGTGATGTTCAGAGTGTGGCGGTAGGTATTCTTTTCTCGTGGACAAAACGGTAGCGAGCGCGGCGGAAGCGCTGCAGAAGGCAGGCTTGCGCGACGGGATGACGCTGATGTGCGGTGGATTCGGGCTTTGCGGAATCCCCGAAAACCTGATCGCGGCAGTTCGAGAGCACGGCGCGAAAGACCTGACCGTGATCAGCAACAACGCCGGCGTCGATGACTTCGGCCTCGGTGTCCTGTTGGAAACACGTCAGATCAAGAAAATGATTTCCAGCTACGTGGGTGAAAATGCGATTTTTGAATCGCAATTCCTCCAGGGTGAATTAGAAGTAGAGCTCACGCCGCAAGGGACTCTCGCTGAAAAAATCCGTGCCGGCGGAGCGGGCATCCCGGCGTTCTACACACCCACCGGCTACGGCACGCTCGTTGCCGAGGGAAAAGAGACCCGTGAATATAACGGCCGCAACTACGTTCTGGAAGAATCCCTTACCGCCGATATCGCGTTGGTAAAAGGATATAAAGCAGACCGATCCGGCAACCTTATTTTTCGCATGACTGCGCGCAACTTCAACCCCATGATGGCCACTGCCGGAGAAGTCACGATCGCTGAAGTGGAAGAAATCGTCGAAGTTGGCGGCCTCGATGCGGAGTGTGTCCACGTCCCTGGCATTTACGTAAACATGGTAGTGCAAGGTAATTTCGAAAAGCGCATTGAACAGCGAACCATCAGCAAGTAGAAACAGTTCGCTGTTTGTCGGAACATCCGGGTTTTCCTACGACGATTGGGTTGGCCCGTATTATCCTAAAAATATTCCGAAGGCGCGTTGGTTCGACTTCTACGCGGAAGAATTCTCCTGCATCGAAATCAACGCATCCTACTATTCATGGATGTCGACGAAAGCAATGGAGTCTTTATCGTCGCGCGCGCCGGTTGATTTTCGATTTGCCGTAAAGCTGCACCGTTCGATAACTCACGGCAAAGAGGACCTCCAGAAAGCGATCGAAGCAACAATCGAACAGAACCTCCCGCTCGAAGACCCCGTCCACCTTGCCCAATTTCCCAACGGGTTCAAGCCGAGCGACGAAGCCTGGGAAAAAATAGAGGGCGTCGCCGACCTGGAGAATGTCGTCGTGGAATTCCGCAATAAAGAGTGGCAAACCGACGAGACCCTTACGCGATTGCGCAAGTTAGGAATTTCGTTGTGCGCAGTGGACGTCCCGGCCGTCCAGGGCCTTCCGAAATTCTCAAAAGAAATCACAGGAGACATCGCCTACATTCGCCTGCATGGCAGAAATGCCGCGAAGTGGTACGACCACGACCACGCATTCGAGCGCTACGACTACCTTTACTCAGATAAAGAACTCACAAAAATCGCAGAGGATATCAGCGAGATGAGCGAACGCGCAGAGGAGTCCTTCGTTTTCTTCAACAACCACTACGCCGCCCAAGCCGTAACAAATGCGCGGCAATTGGGGCAGATGCTTGGGATAGGAACCGAGCCCGCGCAAGCTGCCCTGTTCGATCAAGAATAAATGGTGCCCAGGGCGGGATTCGAACCCGCATGGGTTGCCCCGGGGGATTTTAAGTCCCCTGTGTCTGCCGTTCCACCACCCGGGCACGCAGTTCACATTTTAGCGCGTCAGCGCCCACGCGGGTGCTTCTTCGCCACAACCTCGCGAAGTCGCTCGATTGAAATGCTCGTGTAAACCTCGGTCGTTCCCAGTGACTCGTGGCCCAGCAATTGCTGCACTGTCTTCAAGTCCGCGCCGCCATTCAACAGATGCGTCGCGAAGCTGTGCCGCAACGAATGCGGCGTGGCATCCACCGGTAATCCGGCGAGTGCCCGTCGCCGCTCGACTATCCGCTGGATCGTGCGCGTAGAGAGGCGTCCTCCGGATTCGCCGACAAAAAGGGCTTCACCGTCACCCGGCCGCTCGGAGCGCATATAGTGGTCGATAGCTTCTGCAGCCGGCTCGCCAAAAACTACAACCCGTTCCTTGCGGCCTTTTCCCCGAACCATCAACGTGCGTGCGCCAAAGTCGAAATCCCGAAGATCAATTGCCACAACTTCAGCCGCCCGCAATCCAGCTCCATACAGAAGCTCGAGCACGGCCCGATCTCGCAGCGGTGTTTTTCCAAGAGCGCACTCGACTAACAATTCGGTCTGCTCAGGCGAAAGATCCTTAGGAAGGCGCGAACGGGTGATCGGCGCCTCGATGCCAATCGCGGGGTCAGAACCTAGAATCCCGGTTTCGACCAAGAAATCTGTAAATGCGCGAACCGCGCACAATTTGCGCGCCCGCGTTCGCGGGGTCGAGCCATGCTTTCGCAAATAGGACCGAATCGACGACTCGTTCAAACCACCTGCCGTCGATTCGGGTGCCATCGCGACCAACTGTCGCAGATCGCTGCCGTACGATCTCACGGTGTGCGGCGAGCTTCCAGCTTTTAGCGTTTCAACGAAGCTTGCAACCGCGTCACCGATGATCATTCCATCATCTACGACGAATGGTAAGGACTTTCGGGCTCGATTCCTTTCCGGAATCGCCGACCGCGATCACCGTAATTTTGTAGACCGTGTCGCTGCCACCCACGGGGTTGGTCAATTCGATGTCCTCTGTTTCGTAGTCGCCATCGCCTGCAGCGCGAATCACGTCTTCGAAAATCGTGCCGTTCATGCGCAAGGCTCCCAGTACCGTTGTCTCATATTCGACCTTGACCTTCACCCTGCCGTTCGCACCGGTCCTTCCGGCCACCCTGATCGGTGACACGACGTTGGATCCCGCCGGAGAAGTGATCGTTGGGGTTGCAGGGGTCCCGCCTGAAGAAGAGACACTGACCCGATTCTTCGCCTCGACGGTAAACGTCTGGCCGCCTACGACGAGTTTCGCCGTCACAGGCGTGTTAGCCAAGTTCTCTCCGCGGCGCACCGTGTACCGGCCGGTGTAGACACCGTCAGGGTTCTCCACCATCGGCAAGTTCGTGTTCTGTCCCACGGTAAATGTCGCATTACCGTTGGCGGCGGCCTCGAGTCGAACCGTAATCACCTGACCAGGCTCTACGGCCCCCGTTGCATCGTGTGTCAAGCTCTTGACGACGGTCGACGGCTCAGCTACTACAAATTCCCAAGTCTTGGTAACCGTATTTCCAGCCACGTCACGCGCGGACACCACGGCCACGTTGCGTCCGACAACAACCCGGTCAGTCCGAAGATTTGCAAACACGGACGTCACCGTCGCGTCGCGCGTCACATCGACACCGTTGACGAGCACGCGCACCGAATTGGGATCGACACCGCTGCCGCCGGCGTCGTCAAAAACCGCAGAAACGCTGACTGACCCGGCAACTACCCGGGCATTTGCCTCCGGCGTAATCTGCGTAATACGCGGGGCGAGCGTGTCCACGGAAACATTATTAGAGGCTTGAATCGAACGCGACTCGCTTGAACTGCGCAGTGTGCCAATCACGGAAGCGCCTGAAATCGCCAACGCTCGATTGCCCGGTGCGGTCCACGAACCTTGGTAGCGCCCCGAAGAGACTTCGCGCATCTCGACTCGGTCGACAACTCCGCTGATGGCGAAGCTCGCTTCCATCTCTGGTGTCCCGACGAGAGTAACGTCGATTGTTTCGCCAGGGCGTATCCAATCGCCGGAGTTGTGAGTGAAAGACTGGATCGAGACCGCCCCACCGCCCGTGTTCCCACCAGTGTTTCCACCCGTGTTGCCACCGGTGTTTCCGCCACCCGTGCCAGAGGTCGAGATGACGACGGTTCGCGAGGCGTCAATCCACCGAACGTCCGCACCGAGGGACTCGCCCATGAAGCGCAGAGGCACCATGGTGCTGCCGCCCATGCTCATCGCCGGAACGTCCAGCATCACCTGCCTGCCGTCGACGGTCGCTTCGCGCTGGCCAAGCCTAAGTTCGAGCTCCGTGGCTCCCCGCCGCGCGAATACTGAGCGCGTCGACGAGCGATACTCCACGTAGGCGCCCATAGCTTCGAGAACTCCGCGAAGGGGAACGAGCACTCGGCCCGAAACCATCGCAGGGCCCTGCCCCTGAAACATAACTTGGCGCCCATCGACGGTAACGCCGATACCTTGCGCGATCGCGGAGGTAGCCGCGAATGCCATAAGTAGAGACACTGCCTGCCTAATTCTCATGAACTTTAGTACGCCGATTTGCCACGTACCGTTAGGAGGGAAGAATCTTGCCGGCGGCTTCGCCGAACCCAACACGGTAGCCTTCACCCTGACAGGACCCAGTAAGAATAACGGTATCCCCGTCTTGCAAGAACTTGCGCTCCTCGCCGGTCTCTTCCATGGTAATCGGCCTTTCGCCCCTCCAGGCAAGCTCGAGCATCGATCCGAACGAATCCGGCTCATCACCCGAAACCGTGCCCGAGGCATAGAGATCACCGATCTGCACGTTCGTGCCGTTCACTGTCTGGTGTGCAAGCTGTTGCGCCATGTTCCAGTACATGTTCCTAAAGTTCGTTCGGCAAATCACCTGACTCTCTGTCATCTTCTCAGTGCGCAAGTGAACAGCAAGATTCATGTCCAACCGCCACGGCCTCTCGTACTTTAGATAATCCAGAACGGGAGGGTTCTGATCGGGCCCGGAAATCCTAAACGCGTCGAGTGCCGCCATCGGCACAACCCACGGCGAAATCGTTGTTCCGAAAGACTTCGACAGGAACGGCCCAAGCGGCTGGTATTCCCAGCGCTGAATATCGCGCGCCGACCAGTCGTTCACTAGCACGAGGCCAAAAATAAAGTCCCCGGCCTTACCCGTGGGCACTTGGCTTCCAAGCGGATTCTCGCTTCCCGTAAAGAAGCCAACCTCAAGTTCAAAGTCCAAGTTGCGGGACGGGCCCAAGATCGGCTCCGTCGAATCGCCGGGGGCAGTCTGTCCCATCGGCCTTTTAATGGGAGTGCCCGAAACCACGACGCTTGAGGCCCGCCCGTTGTAGCCCACCGGTAGATGCTTCCAATTGGGCATGAGTGGTGCGTCGGGCCGAAACATACTGCCCACGTTTGTGGCATGTTGCTCGCTTGAATAAAAATCGACGAAGGCGCCGATCTTCACCGGCAGATGCATGGTTACGTCGGCCATCGGAATGAGGGCAGCTTGCCGCAAGTCCACATCGTCACGCAAAGTAGATTCGCCTTCTCGCAAGAGGTCGGTCAATGCAGAGCGAATCTCGTGCCACGCTGCAGGGCCGAGCGCCATCAGGTCATTGATAAACGGCACCCCGTAGACTGCGCCACCTGGCAGTAAACCCGCGCTATGAATTTCAGCGAGGTCTAATACAAATTCTCCGATGCGCACGCCAACTCTCGGCCCTTCACCTCGCGTTGAAAAAGCCCCATATGGCAAATTCTGTATCGGAAAGTCCGAGTGCTCGGCAACTTCGATCCAAGACTGCACTTAGACGAACGCCCTCATCGAGTGCCCGAGATGTGCCAAATCTGTAAGCGGCTCGGTCACTGAACACGACCCATAACTTAGCGCAAAATTTCGAGCCGCGCGCAGCTGCTTTATTGACAAATGCCAATTGCCTACGGAAATCCGGGTTCCGAGGCATCGAAACCCGGACGGATCATCGATGCTCAAAACATGCACTAATTCTGAAGGGCTCGCACCAAAATTGTGCGCAATGGCCGCAGCAACAAAGACGTTGAGGAATCCGTGCATATGCACGCCGACTTCGTCGTCGAGCTTTCTGATAGGGTGGTGGAGCCCGGCGGTAGCCTTGAACGGGATTTTGTGTTGCGCACATTCAGAGATGAACAGCGCCACCTGCTCGACGCTGGGAAAGTGGGCAGGCTCGGTCCCACCTGTGCGTATCTTCGCCTTGCAGCGCGGGTTCTTCGAAAGAGTCTCGATAGCTCTTGGCACATTAACCTGCCAATTGTCAGCGAACGGCACCTCCAGAAACAGGTCCGTTTCATCCTCCAACGATCTCGTAATTCGCAAAATGACGTGGCCCAACTCTGCGGACCCCAACGTGTCTGCAGGCAGACGAGTCTCGAAGGCGTCAAAAAAGATACGGTCCATTTTACGAGCCGATTTCGTGTCGGCCAGTGTTGACGCCAGGAACTCAGCAACGGTATCTCCTCCACGGCTCGTAACGCACACTCCGAAGCGGTCACTGAACGAATGCCACTTTAATCCGGCCTCCAACTCAGAAATCTTGGTAACCGGACAGATGAAGCGACTTGTGATCCACGCTTCTCTGCCGGATTTATACTTGATATAGTTTCTGAGCGCATCGCTCAACGGCAGCTTCGCAGGAGGGTACATCCCGGCATAGTCGATGACTTGGCCAAGAAGCACTTGTAGCGTTTCGACCATTAAGCCAACGCTCCCATCGGGTCCCACGGAGGTAACGGTATCGGCTTGCCCATTAAAGCTTCACGATGTGTTTCGCTCAAATACGAAATCTCGACGGCAACTTCATAGACAAACTCGTCGAACCAGTCGTCCGTCATCGTCAAGAATCCCTTGCCTTCGCCATTCTCGCCCCAGCTATTCTCCACGCGCCATTTCCTCGGCTTGCCTCGGTTATCGAGGTCGACTCCACAAAGCACCATGGCATGCGTCATTCGGCTGTCACCGTAGTCGAGCCGCGAGGGCTTGTCCAGGCCAATCGCCAGTCCGTAAATGCTTTCGTAATCATATAACTGCGCATCGAGTGCACCCACGTCTCCGTCCAGCATTTTCCCAACGTCGCAGCCGAACCAAACCGGTTTTCCGTCCTTGATCATGTCGATCGCCGCTTTCTTGAGGTCGCTCATCTGAACAGTCAGGTACTTCACGATGTCACCCTCAATAACATTGCCGAGATACTCCACCGTGTAAAGCGTGTTGAGTTTCTTGCTTTTCTGAGGGCAATGGATAAGGCAGATATGGTCTGCCACCATACTCCCGACAAATTTCTCCATAAAAGTGTGCGGCGTCATGATGCCTTCGCGATGAAAATCCCCTGCCTTGTTGCGCCACTGCCACTCGAATTCTGCGGGCGGCTCGCCAAGATGAATCGACAACATGCGATAAACTTCGCTGAGCATCGCCTTCTTCTTGCGGCGCAGGGCCTGCTGCGTCGCTTTCTTCGATGCCATTTCACGCAGCTTCTGTGCATCGGCGCGTAATTTTCGCGTGACGAGTCCGTTCATTAATCCGGTGCTGGAACTGCTCTGCGATTCCGGCATGACTTCTTTGGGAACGACGCCGTACTTATTCACGAGGTTTACGAACATGTCCCACTGCCCGCCATCTTGAATGGGGCTGTCGAGTAGGAAATCGAGCAGGCGGCTGCCGATTGGTTCGCCAACCGATCCCAGAATGCTTTCATAGAAATAGTTCGCTTTCTCGAGTTTGTCCCAAAACATTAAATAGGTTTGCGAAAACTCGAACTCCTTTTCTACATCCAGCCGCTGGATCGCCGCCATGCGCATCGTATTGAGCCCGGCGAATAGCCAGCACCGTCCGCTGGATTTCTGACTCGTGATTTTCGCAGCATCCACGTTGTGCGAAAAAACTTGACGAGCCGCCAGCACCGACGCGCGGCGTTGCGCCACGGCATGCACGCTGGTTTTCGTAACGGCGTTCAGAGATGCTGTGTTGGCGTCTTCCGCCGCGAAATCCGACCTGAAATCACAGAGCGTCGCTGCACCTAAGTCGACGCCGGACGGCGGCTTGCCGTTCTGAGAGAAGCTTCTAACTTTTGCGGCTGCTCGATGGCCGCGTTTAACCGTGTTGGGAGGCATAGGATTGCCAGAATTGTACCGAAGATCACTCCTTAGTCACGGTCACGCGAATGCCAATGGTCGAAATCACTTGGGCTGCGCGGTCGCACTCATCTCGCCCGCCGTGATGCACGACGCTCTTGCCCAAGTTGTCGATCTCCCAAGTCTCCATGTGAGCCTCGTCCGCGCTGCATCCGGTGGCGCGAATAAGGATGGCCACAACCTCATCCCACGTGTTGTATTCGTTGTTGAACACGGTCACCACCCAGCCACCGGCACCCGCAGAGCCGGTGACGTCCTCGATCTCAGGTTCGACCGTTGGCAAGGTCAATACTCCCCCTCCTCGTCCCGGACGCCAATCAACCTTCGACTGCCACGCGCCTCGCTCGTTCGTGATGAGGAGGGTGCTGGGCCGTGGGGAAATCAGCCCTCCCATTCCTGCCGAACTTCGGTCCGAACGCCGATCGAGGAAATCGTCGACGCCACGCGTAAGCACTCCACCTCGGATGCGAAGTGCACAGCGGCTTCGCCATACGTGTGTGCCTCCCAGGTTTCTATGCGAGCTTCGTCGAGGTTGCAGCTCGTGGCGATCATGATGATGTCGATCACTTCGTCGAAGGAGTTCCCATCGTTGTTGAAGATAATCGCGGCGTATCGCCCGGCGTAACCGCTATCCTGAATGCCCTCTCTCGGCTGTGTCTTGATCACCGGCACTGTTCCTTTCTGTCGTCATCCCGAGCTGCACTGCTGGCCCTCGGTCAATTCCGAGCGCTGCTAGCCCTCGGTCATCCCGAGCGAAGTCGAGGGAACTATGTTTTGCTCATTCCGCCGCGCCGCTCCTCCCCATAAGAATAACGCAATTGCGCACGCCCCGCCAAACATGCCGAGCAGAAACCCGAGCCGGTAGCTATGGGGACGGTACACCGCCTTCACCGTTTTGTCCCTAAAATCGTAGGTCGTAAGGTTCACTTCCCAACCGTCCGCCTCGGGTGACTCGAGCCAGGCGCGCGACTTCTCGCGGCTCTCGCCCTCCCATGCCAGCTTCCTCTCGTTGTGACTTTCGGTCAGGATAAAGCTATGCGGGTCGTCGCCCGGTAGATCGTATAGCCGCCATCCTTCGCCCTCGAAGAGTATCGGCAGGTCGTAGGTGAACTGGGTGGATGCCATCACCGCATCCGCACCAAGTGCCTTCAACTTCACAAGGTCTACTCCAGGGTGAACCAGCATCATGTTGCCGTTCGCCGGTGGAGCGCTGTCCCGGCCGTTCGCGTCGTCGAGCTTCGCCTTGTACTTAGCGGAAACAATCGAGTCGTACCCTCCAACTGTCTTGATTCCGTAAGGCAGCAGGGTGCTGGGGGGCGCAATTGTTTTTGTCGGAGCCATCAAGAACGGCCAATCGTCGCCGATAACCGCAATTCTCCCGGCTCCATGGAGTTCTTGGACGCCTGAAAAGTCCTTTGCGTATTCTCCACGGTTGGAACCGGTCTGCTCACCGTAGAGCCCGAAGTGAACTAGTGCAGCTAAGGCCATGACCCACCCGGGAATTCGACAAAATTTGGGAAGAAAAACCAGTGCTAAAACAATACTGCCTAGGAGATACATGGAGGCTCCGCCAGTGTTTACGAAGACTTCAGTTACCCCCGGCGGACGATCCGCACATTTCATGAGTATCAAACTAATGAATAGTGCAGCGACGGTCGTGGCGCAGCGCTCGTGGATCGAGTACTCGCCAAAATCCTTGCGCAACCCCATCCCCGCCAACACGCACAAACCCAATGTCATCAGCACTGCCGCCCGCGCCGGCGACCCTGTCGCCGACCAGCCCGGAACACCAAAATATAACGCTTGCGCAATCGGCGTCCCCAACGCGATCGCAAGCCCCAACAAAACCAGAACGGCAAAAAAACCAACCTGCGGCCGCCTGCGAATCCCCACCAACGCAAGAGCCGCAAGCGGCAGCACGACCGGCCCCACATAAAACGCGATCTCCGCGAAGTGCCGCCCGGGCTCCTCGTATGCGAGCCAATACGACGTCGCTCCGGTCCGCTCGTTTTTGGGTTGTGGCGTCCCATAGAAATCCGGCGACACCAACGTCACCAATTCCATGGGTGTAGCCGCCGAACCCTTGTAAGCCTCCCACCCTTCGGAGGTTGCCACCCCAGCCCGATGCCCTTGCCGCCCATTCTCAATCGCCGGAAGCAGTTGCGGCGCTGCAATGGCCGCTCCCAAAGCCAGCCCAACGATTGCCCACAGGGCGCGAAGCCTGCTGCCTTTACCGACCTTGTCAGACGCGTCGGACTCGTCGGACCCGTCCGACCTGGAGCAAGGAAAAGCCACCAACCAAAAAACGAACGCAACAATTGCCAGTAGCCCATACGCCGCAATCTGCAAATGCCCCGCCAACAGCATCATCCCAACGCAGACGCCGACCGCCGCCACCGGTCTTCCCAAATCCCTCCCCAAAGCTTGGGGGAGGTTAGGAGGGGGTTGAGCCTGAGCCACCCAGAGCACACCCCACAAACACCACGGGATCCAGGCGGCAGTCATCACCACGCTGGGCAGCGCGATCCAGGCGATAAAAAACGCGCTCAACTGCACCGAAATCGCCGCGACCAGACCACCCCAAGATGTAGCCCCCAACCGCCGACACAAGGCAAAAACGCCGAGCCCGGCAATAAACAAATGTAGCCACGCCGAAAAACCGAGTAGCGACTCCGCATCGAACGGCCACAACCAATGCAGTGGGTACAGCGGCGCGCTTTGCGAATTCGCCAAAAACGGCGCGCCGCCCAAAGTGTTCGGGTTCCACAGGGGCACGTGCCCTGAGCGGAACGATTCCAGCATATAGTGCCGCCACGGCAAAAACTGCAATGCACCGTCCATCGCCAAGATATCGTAAGCCGAAGCAGGCTCGACCCCGTTCCACGGAGCGGACGCGTGCGCCCAATCGACGGGCGCGGCCACCTTCCCCCCAAACACGAACTGCCACGTCGGTAGCAGGGCGACGAGCCCCAAAGCCAACGCGATCAAAAGCCGCCGAATCATGCGACCAGAGTATGGCGCAGACAAGAAAAGGCCGCTCCCCAACCGGGAGCGGCCCCAAATCAAAACCTAACCCGCGCGGCGAGCGCGCATTTGCGGCATGGCGAACGGTTTCCCGATCATCGCCTTCCACTTCGTTTTCTGAGCTTCCGAAAGCACTGCCAAATACTTGGCATCCTGTGCCTTGCGCAGGTTCTGCATCGCCGTCACATCCATCGGCTTGTCCGCCTTGCGCGCAGCCTCGAACTTCGCCCGGTTGTCCTTCTGGAACTTGGTGCTCAACGTCGTCAGCGTCGCCTTCTGAGCCGCCGTAACGCCAAGCTGCTTCTGAACAGTTGGATCCATCAGCGCCGACCCGCCCCGCGACTGCAGTTGGATCTGGTTAAGCCGAGCCTTCTGCGTGGCAGTCAGCACGCCCATCAATCGAGTCTGATATTTTTGGAAAGCGTCCCGGTTGTTGCCGTTGCGAGGCTGGGCCCGCATCTCCTTTAGTATTTTCTCGATCGAAGCCTTCTGGGCCGCAGTGACCTTCAATTCTTTCTGAAGCTCCGGCATCATCAGCATGCCGCCGCCCATCGCCATACCCATGCCGCCCCTGCGTCCGCCTTGCGGAGCCTGGCCGCCGCCCCGCGGAGGCGCTGCGGCACCTTGAGCCAAAGCGCTCGCCACCATCATCGAGGCCACAACCAACGTCGCAAATCTTTGAAATTTCATCTTTCGTACTCTCCGGACTACGGTATCCATATACGCAGCCCGTCGTATGAAAGTTCAACACCGCGAGGGAGTTTTTCATTCCACGTCGCGTAGTCGTAGTCGTGTCCGAGGTGCGTCAGATACGCCTTCGCAGGCTTCAACCGGTCGATCACCGCCAGCGCACCCTCCAGGTTCAGATGCGTCGCGTGAGGCTTGATCCGCGTCGCATCGATCACCAGAGTCTCCAATCCCCGCAATCGGTGCTCGGCGTAGGCCGGTATCTCACTCACGTCGGTCAGGTACGCAAACCCCCGCACCTTCACCCCCAGCACCGCCAGGCTCCCATGCATCACTTCGAAAACCTCGATGTCCGGCTCCAGCCAGCCCGCCATCCCGAGCGAACCTCCTGTCACCCCGAGCGAACCGCCCGTCATCCCGAGCGTAGTCGAGGGATCTATGTCTCCCGCCGCAACCTCACAATCCCCCTCCCAAGCCTGGGAGGGGTTAGGGGAGGGTTGGCCATCCCACACCGAAAACAATTCGAAAGTCGGAAGCCCACCGCCCACCTGCGCCGGCCGGTCGAACGCATAACGATAAATCCGCCGCAAGTCGTCCAGCACAGCCGGCTGTGCGAAAACGCGGACAGGCTCCCCCGTGATCTCCGTCAGCCGCCGTAAGTCGTCCATCCCCATCACATGGTCGGCGTGCGAGTGCGTGATCAGCACGCGCTCGATCTCCGATATCCCTTCGCGGCATAGCTGCAGCCTTAGCTCCGGAGGCGCGTCGATCAAAACGTTGTAGCCCTCGCCGCTCAGGAAAACAGCGGATCGCGTCCGCTTGTTCTTCGGGTCGTCGCTCGTGCAAACCGAACACCCGCACCCGATCATCGGCACGCCGTGGCTCGTCCCGCAGCCTATAACAACGGCTTCAACCATCTCTCTCCTCTCCCCCTGGGAGAGGTCCGTCCCCGGAGCGAAGCGATGGAGGACGGGTGACGGAGATAGCTACCCTACAACTCCCTTTCTAAAATCATCGCCGCGATATACGTTTGGTTCGCGTCGGCATACGCCGCGATCCGGTCCACGCACCGGCTGAAGTTCCGCTCGTCGTCCTCGTTGTGCTGGCTGTCGTGCAGATGAGCGGCAACCAGGTCCACGCACCAAAGCATGTACTTCGCCCGAACCTGCGGCATCGCCTTGTTCTGGAGCTCACCGAACTCCCGCGCCATCTGCTCGTAAATCGTGTCCCACGCGCTGGTCTTGCCGGCCCGCTCCTTGGCCTTCACAGCGGCCTCGGTCTCCATGCGCTTGAATTCCTGCCGCCGCCGCTTGAGGCTCTCCCAGTGGTTGATGGTGATTCCGTCGATCACCACCACTTCCACCTTCTTGCCCAGGCGCTTCTCGAGTTCCTGCTCCATCACGCGCCGAACGTTGGCAAGGCTCAAGTGCCCGCGAGATTCAGATTCTTTCTCGGCAACGCCGAGCACAAAAGTGCCGTCTTCTTCAAAGGCGACTGGGATGCCGATGTTCAGGGCAGACCAAACGCCCACTCCCGTCACTTGCTTCTTGATATCTTCGAGGGAGGCGTTCCAAGCGTCGTAAAAATCCATTGCTGCGCTCCATTATGGCTGGTGCCCATCGCCTCTGGAGTGCGCGACCCATGGTCGCGCTTTCGACCCCGAAACTCCGCCTGGAACCGTGCGTCCAAACGGGCAGGAGGAGATATAGATGTTGGTTCAAATCTTGGCGGCCGTGGCAATCGGTCAGACGCCCGTGGTGCTGGAGCCGAAAGTCGTTTCGGCGATTGTTTTGAAAAACGGGATCACGCTTCTGGTGCGCGAGGTGGACTTGCCCGCAGGCAAAGGCGACTACCGCATCGAGAAAATCCCAACCGCGTACGACGGCACGTTTTGGTACGGCACGAACGTGTCGAAACTGAGCGACCTGACGACGTCGCTGAATTACACGAAGAAAACGATTAGCCGAAAAGCGAGTGGGTTTACCGACCTCCTTAAGGCGAATATAGGCAAGCCAGTTCAGCTAAAAGTAAGTCGCGGAACCACCGAAGAGTCACTCTCCGGAATGATCGAAAGCGTGGAAAACGGAGTTCTAATGCTTCGCAACGGAGACAGTTTGCGAATGATCGCCACCGGTGCCATCGCCGAGCTAAATACATCCACTCTTACCAATAAAGACGTATCCGCCGAAGTCGATTGGCCGGAGCTGGCGATTTCTTTCAGAGCGGATTCTCCTGCAAGGGATAAATTTCGAATACTTACTCTGGAAGCCGGCGCACTGTGGGCCGGAAGCTATTTAATTGATATAGGAAAAGACCGCGCCGAAGTAGATGGTAAAGCACAACTCGCACTCGGCAAAATGCAGTTCGATAATGTAGACGTAAAACTGCTCGCTGGCGAACCTCAATTGGCGCTCTCGGGCCGCTTCGATTTAATGACAGGCATCGGCTCGGCTGCGGACTTTCTGAATAACCGGCAGCAGCTTTATGCCGAGATGAACCGCAATCCGCTCGATCCGTATGAGCGCCTCGGGGCGGTAATCCGAATCGCCGCGACAGCGTTGAACACCGCGTCCGTCGGCTGGCAGGGCGGAGGCATGGGCGGCTTTGGGGGCAACGGCGGCCAAATCGAGTACGACCCATCCGACAACTCGATCATTGTTCGTGGCAGCGACGCGTTCAAAGCGCAGGGAGGGAGCACCACGTCTGCCGCGGCGAACGAAGATGTGTTTCTCTACGACATGGGCAAGGTGACGCTCGCCCCCGGGGGGCGCCTCACTCGTCCGCTCTTCCACGTCACCTCAGCATACGAACTAATCAATAAATGGACTGAGGGAACGGACGAAACTGTGCGAAAGGAATTGCGACTCAAGAACGACACAAACCTGCCCTTCACACCAGGCTCCTGCATGGTTCTAAAAAACGGAGAATTTCTTGCGATGACCACCATGCCGTTCGCAGCTCCCACTCAAACGGCCGCGATCCATCTCGGCATGGTTATGGATCTCAAAGTGGCAAAAGAAACGGTGGTTGTGAATTCTAAGCGCGTCGAAGGCGTCGACCCGCGTATCCCACCCATGTTTATATATACAAATCGCAAAACCATCATTCTGGAAAACCCTCGCGAAGAAGAAGCGATTTTCGAAGTGACAACCGAAATCGACGGCAAGATTGTCGATGCAGGCGACGCAAAAGTCACTGCGGTCGATAGGTACTTCAACCGCCCACCGTATTTCAAGCAGCGCCTCGTCTGGCGAGTCACCGTTCAACCCCGCTCCACCAAAGAGCTCCGCGCCACCTTCGAAACCCAATCCCGCTAAAGGTCGCGCGGGCATCCTGCCGTGATTCCCCTCCCAAGCCCTGAGAGTGTGCCGAGGGCGTGGTTCGTTCGCCAACCAGACCTGGGTTGTTAGGTCGACGTCGGTGACGGAGTACGAGCTGGTGGCTCAGGGCGAGGTGACAGAGGAAGCGCACAAGGTGCCCACCACAAGTCAGCTTGTATTGCGAAGGCTGGTCGATGGACCATGTGGTGCCGAGACCCTTGCCGCTCATGCCGGTGTCAGCTATTCCCGGATAAGCCGCGTGCTTGGTGAGTTGATACCGAAGGGTGCTGTCGTGATGACTGGAAAGGTCGGTAACCGCAAGCAGTACGCTCTGGCCGACATTGGTCCCGAAGTTGCGCTTTCTACTTCCTAAGGAAAGGAAGTAAAAGCAATTTTGCAAACTTGCGTTTATGCTTTGCGTCCACTTCCCTAGGGATGCACCAAGGCAAACACGATCACCCCTCTGCTGTCCCGTCATTCCCTAGGGGTTTGGCGGGACGGACAGCAAATCGGCGGTGGGATATCCACCCTTGCTATACTATGCCACTGATGTCTACGTTTACCGTGGAGCAAACTGACACGACGGGAGGGAGAGATTGAGCAGGGCGGGGAAACGGACACTCTCCAGCGCGAGGACGGCCAAGCAGGACGAGTTCTACACTCAGCTGCCGGATATCGCCAATGAGCTAAAGCACTACAAGGATCAGTTGCGCGGCAAAGTCGTTCTCTGCAACTGCGACGATCCCTATGAGAGCCATTTCTTCCAGTACTTCGCTCTCAACTTCAACGAGCTTGGGCTGAAGAAGCTGATCTGCACGAGCTACGCCGGCTCGCCGATTGTGGGCGAACTGTTTCCACCGGAAGAGATGGCAGGCATGAAGCCCGACAAGAAGGAACCGTATTTGGTGGAGATCAACGAAGTGGGCGACCTCACAAATGACGGGGCGATCGGAATGGCCGATATCGACCATTTGCTTCGTCACGACGCCAACGCCTCTCGGCCATTGAAGGGAAATGACACGTACGGCGCAGGCGACTTTCGTAGCCCGGAGTGTATCGAGGTTTTGAAGCGGGCCCACGTCGTAGTCACGAATCCGCCCTTCTCTCTCTTTAGAGAGTATGTTGCGCAACTCGTTGAGCACGATAAGAAGTTTTTGATTATCGGAAACAAGAACGCAATCACTTACAAAGAGTTCTTTATGCTAATCCAAGACAATCGCGCGTGGCTTGGCACGACACCTATGGGGACCGATATGCTCTTCGACGTTCCCGTGTGCGTTGCCGAAGAGATGATAAAGTCTGGTAAAGAGGGTAGCAACTACAAGATTGTCAAGGGCAAGGTGTTGGGTCGTTCAACGTCAACATGGTTCACGAACATGGATCATAAAAAGCGGCACGAGGAGATCAAGCTCTTCAAGAAGTACACACCTGGGGAGTATCCGAAGTACGACAACTATGACGCGATCAACGTGAACAAGGTAGCGGACATCCCAGAGGATTACGAAGGTGCCATGGGCGTACCGATTACCTTTCTTGGCAAGCACAACCCGGAACAATTCGAAATCATCGGCAATGGGCAAAGCATGGCGAATGAGTTAGGAATAGAGCCGGTTGGCCAAAAATTTGTCGCCGATTATTATGCGCAGGGTAACAAAGGGCAGATAACCGCTAAATGGATCAATCTGGTCTATCACATCGGGACAAAGGTATGCGTGCCCTATCTAAGGATCCTAATCAAGCATAGGCGAAAATGAAAATAGAACTTAAGAATATCAAAGTCTCCGAACTCGTGGAGGGCTACGAGGACAACCAAGAAGAAGGCGTTCGCGTATGGCGGCAAACTGAATATCCGGCCGCCTTATCAGCGTGAGTTTATTTATAAGGACAAGCAGCGCAACGCCGTTATAGACACGGTGCGAAAACACTTCCCGCTCAACACCATGTATTGGGCTGTCTCGCCGGACGGGTTCGAATTGATGGACGGGCAGCAGCGAACGATCAGCATTTGCCAATACGTTGCAGCAAAGGACTTTGCGATTGAGATAGACGGCAGCCCACATTTCTTCCATAACCTGACCGTGGAGAGGAAGCAACACATTTTGGACTACGAATTGCAGATTTACGTTTGCGAAGGCACCGACCAGGAAAAGCTGGATTGGTTCAAAATCATCAATATCGCAGGCGAAAAGCTGACCGACCAAGAATTGCGCAACGCGATCTACACCGGCCCGTGGCTAGCCGACGCCAAGCGCTGGTTCAGCAAAACCGGTTGCCCTGCTTATGCGATCGGCGAAAAGTATTTGAACGGCTCTCCGATTCGGCAGGAGTTTTTGGAGACGGCGCTGGAGTGGATATCCAACGACGAGGTTGAAGAGTACATGAGCGTGCATCAGCACGACGCGGACGCTCAGGAGCTTTGGCAATACTATCAAGAGGTAATCGCCTGGGTAGAACGGGTTTTCCCCAACTATCGAAAGATCATGAAAGGGCTTGATTGGGGACGGTTCTATCGCGCACACAAGGACGATAAGTTGAACGCTGCGGATTTGGAGAAGCGAATCGTGGAGCTAATCGAGGACGAAGAAGTAGGCAACAAGAAAGGCATCTACGAATACCTATTGACCGGCAACGAGAAGACGTTGAGCTTGCGTGGTTTTAGCGACAAGATAAAGGTGACGGCCTTTGAGAAGCAGAAGGGTATTTGCCCGGCTTGTAAGAAGAAGTTCGAGTTTGGCCAGATGGAAGCCGACCACATCATTGCTTGGCACGATGGCGGCAAGACCACGCAGGAGAATTGTCAGATGCTGTGCATGCTGGACAACCGAACCAAGAGCGGCAAATAGCCTTTCATCCCTCCGCAAGGCGCCCTCGGGTTTCATGGCGAGGTAGACGAGGATTGAATAGTGCGCTTCCCCTTGCCAAGATCGAAGTTTTTTAATCTCGCGACGTGCTTGGCTGCTAGTTCGTCCATTAAATGAGAGAAGCCCAGCGCCAGCTGGGCCCTCCAATGGTTCGACAGAATGAGTCTGTCTACAACTTATTGTTCTGTATCCACCGCAGGGCGGTCGTGTTTTCGACCCGCTGGTCTTCCGTCCTACGTGCTTATAGACGGGTCAATCACGCAAAGTGTCGCGGGCACTTTGCTCATTAAAACGAATTGGCAGGCTTCAGTCACCTGCCACACGATTCGAGCTGCAACGGGGCAACCCTCTTGGTCCACAGGAAGATTGTACCTCGTTAGCCTCGAAAAGGCTGGCCAACTTAATGGCCTCAAAACACGACCCGGCGCCTCCGGGAAAGCAGTGGATCTATCCATCCACGATTCGTCACTACAAGACCGGGAAGCTGATCAGGGCTTCCGATCACGGTCTCCGGTGCTTCCGTATCCTCGTTTCTATTGAGCGCAAGCACGACAGAGACGAGCCTGACGGCTAACATCAGTTAGCCACAATTGGGGCGGCTCTCGGGCTGCCCCTTTCAATATGACGCACTACCCGGACTCGAAAGTTGCTTTATATAGAAGTGTCTGGCTTGGTCCGCTATTGCCCCATGCGACATATGTCGGCAGCCCCCATTCGGGAATCGCTCGCGCCCCAACACCATCGTCAAAGTGACCATAGAAAAAAACTTCGACATCGCCATTTGGAACAAACCGGCTTCCGAGCGCATCGTCAACAAAGCTTCCAAATCGTTTTATCCTGTAGGCTTCAGTGCCTTGCGGGGCCGTAATACTGACAAACCGATCAGTCATCACTTCGATGGCCGGAATCGGCCCGCCGGTATACCCGGGCATGGTTTCTCGCTCAATCGTGCCGAAACGCTTTCGCTCGTTGCTCATGGTTTCACACTACCTTAGCCCATGGCCACCTACTTCCTGAACCCTGCCGACGGCGTCTTCGCGTAGACTTGCAGACTGGATGCGGTGCAACGGCGCGACGCTGCGTTAGATCGAGCAGGCTGATCCGAAATCGGTTGACAACTTAGCAACAACCCGCCTTAAGCATTGATGCCCGATTTCTGCAATGATCCCACACTCCAAAGGGTTTACAACCAAATCAACGGAGCCGACGACAAACGCCGCCAACTCCTCGAGGAACACGAGCGAACCCGCAACATGTTTCACCTGTTCGACGAGGTCCCCGCCCCGCGACCCCTCTCGTCCATCGGTTCCCCTTGCGCGCCCGGCCTTTCGACCGCCCCAACTCGCCGCCGCGCAGGGGGAACCTTTGAGGAGGGGGTTGAATTTCCTTCTCGAGCAGGCTGATCCGAAATCGGTTGACAACTTAGCAACAACCCGCCTTAAGCATTGATGCCCGATTTCTGCAATGACCCACACTCCAAAGGGTTTACAACCAAATCAACGGAGCCGACGACAAACGCCGCCAACTCCTCGAGGAACACGAGCGAACCCGCAACATGTTCCACCTGTTCGACGAGGTCCCCGCGCGTCCGCGCGATTTCCTTGTGCAAGACCTCCTCCCGTACGGCTACGTGGCGCTCCTCGCCGGCCACCCGAAAGCGGGCAAAACAGCGTTCGCCAGCGCGCTCGCAACGGCGATCGCCGACGGCATCCCTTTTGCCGGCCTCGAAACCCGGCAGTCACCGGTCCTATGGTTTAGCCTCGAAGAAGACCCGGGCGAGCGCGGAGCTGTCATGCAGGAGCGCCTCGTAAACGCAGACACGCCCGAAATCTATACAAACTACGAACCCTTCCGAATCGACGACGAAGCCGACATGGCCAAGCTCTCCTATTGGCTAACTTCCACACGCGCGAAATTAATCGTCGTAGACCCGCTCTATGCCGCCCACGCAAGTGGCGACCTGAAAAGCGGCTGGTCGGCAAGGCGCGCGATGCGCGGGCTCAAGCGCTTGTGCGCCGTAAGCGAGGTTAGCGCGCTGGTCCTCCACCACATGTCCACGCGCGGCCCCCGCAAAGCAGCCGAAAGCGCGCAGCTATCCGCAATCGCAAGCACGATCATGCTGCTGTCGTCCACGCCGACACCCGCAGACCCGGACGATCTCGAATCTCAGGCACGAATCGTCACCGTTTCATCGAGGGGCAGAGGCGCATTCGCAAACCGCGAGTGGCACTTCCTTAGCAAATCGCCTCTGCACTACGAACAGTGCGCCCCGCCCAAAGAATTCGAGTACCTCTCGAACACGGTCACCCACCGTCACTTCCCCCTCGATGCCGAAGTGCTCAAATACGTGAAACGAGGTGTCAACTGCACAGCCTCCCAAATCGCCGCCGACCTTCAACATAATCCGCAGAGCGTTCGTAACGCTCTGCTGCGCCTGCGGTCGTTAGGCTCAGTTCGAGAGGTTTACAGAAAATCGAACACGACCTACTACAACCTCCCTCTGCCCGACTCAGACGAACCAAGCGATACTGATAGGAATACTTGTAAATGAACGGCATTCGCCCTCAAACCATTCACAATCCCAGATTGTGAATGGTTTCTGTGAACGGTTGGAATCCGCCCCCTCGCCTCCGTGAATTGCGAAGCCGAAGGCGCACGCTAGGCAGTCATTAGAATATGAAACCGATGGAGCGACTAACAACCCTCCATCGTACGTAGCCATTGGTAACGTATCAGTTTCTAAGAAGGAGAAAGAGAATGACCAAATCTTGCCTGAACGCGCGGGTGGTGCGAACCGCACTCTCGATGATTTGCGGCGCGGCAGCCTTGCCGGCCGCATCCCAGCAGCTTTACTTCAACGACGTTTTCCTCCCGACCTTCGAGACCGGCAACATTCGCCGCGTGAATACCACCGGCGCCGGCCTCACCCAGCTCGTGGATACCGGAGGCGGCCTGCGCGGTCTAGCTCTGGACCTGCCTGCCAAAAAGATGTACTGGGCCGATGTGAACAATTTGGTCATTCGCCGGTCGAACCTCGACGGCTCCGGTCAGGAGGATCTCATCAATCTGCCAGGCGGCAAGGAGCCGGCATTCCCGTCGGCCGTTGCAGTGGACGGCTCCGGAGGCAAGCTGTATTGGGGTGATCAGACCCTGGGCACCATGAACCGGGCAAACCTCGACGGCAGCGACCCGGAGGTCCTCTTCAACACAGCCTTTCATCGGGGGCTCGCTATCGACGAGGTGAACGGCAAGATGTATTGGAGCACCTCGATCAGCCAGTGGAAAGGGGAAATCTGGCGCGCGAATCTGGACGGAACGGATCAGGAAGCGGTCGTCACGAGCTTGGATTCGGAGTTCAAGCCGAACAAGATCGCCCTCGACATCGCCGGCGGGATGATCTACTGGACTGACTACGTCGTGGATATCGTCCGGCGGTCGACCTTGAGTGGCACGGGCATTCAGACGCTCTTTGTTCCTCCCTTCAACCGCAATCCGCAGGGCATCGCACTCGATCTGGATGCGGGCCGTGTCTATTGGGGCCAGGATCTGGAGATCGAAGGACACACCGGTAAGATCATGTCGGCGGGCCTTAACGGGTCGAACCCGCAGGACTTTCTCGGCGGGTTTGGCCACGTCACCGAAATCGTTTTTGCGCCGGTTCCCGAGCCCGCCACCTTCGTGGTCCTCGGCATCGGCCTGCTCGCTGTGATTCATCGCCGTCGCCGCTAGGAATTTCGAATCACCCGGCGAATCTAATCGGCGATGGATTTTTTGATGCATCGCCGCCAAGGTCGCACGAAACGGATTTCGAGCTGGGATAAAACCGGCGGAAACCACGACTGGGTTCCGTTTGCGCCCGGCGAAAACAAGGTTTTGGCGGAGGCCGAGGGCGCCGGCGTAATTCGCCACTTGTGGTTCACGATCAATCACCGTGACGCGCTTTATATGCGAAAAATGGTGCTGCGGATCTGGTGGGACGGCGAAAAAGCACCGAGCGTGGAATGCCCGGTGGGCGATTTTTTCTGCCTCGGCCACGGCATCGTTAAATCGTTCGAAAACGCGGTGTTCAATTCGGTATGCCATCCGGATATCGAAGGCAATGTCGGCGGCGGAACGGCGCTCAACTGCTATTTTCCGATGCCGTACTCCAGCGGCTTTCGCATCGAAATGGAAAGCCAAAGCGACGAGCCTTGCGACAGTTTTTATTATTACGTCGATTACGACGAACATGACGAATGGTCGGAACCGCTGCGGTTCCACGCCCAATATCGCCAGGAATACCCGACAACGGTCGAAGGTGGCACACTAATCTCGCGAGGCGAAAATTTTTGGGATCACATGGCGGACGCCAACCTAAGCGCCTCCGGGAATCATGTGATCCTGGAAGCCGAAGGCGAGGGACACTTTGTCGGAGTAACGCTCAGCGTCGAAAACATCGATCCGATGTATCCGGAAAGAGCGTTTGGTCCCAACAAAATGCGCGTACCGGAATTAACCTGGTGGGGCGAAGGGGATGACATGTTTTTCATCGACGACGACACTTGGCCGCCGTCGCTGCACGGCACCGGCAGCGAGGACTACCTCACCCAGGCATGGGGAATGCACGACCAGGCTTGCCTCTACGGCGGCACGACGATCCACGAACACGACCCGAAGCGCCCAAACCGCAAGGCCGTCACCAGCTACCGCCTGCACATCCACGACCCGGTGATCTTCCGCAAGAGGCTGCATTTCAGCATCGAGCACGGCCACGCCAACCTGCAGGAGAATGACTATTCGTCGGTTGCGTACTGGTACCAGACCGAGCCGCACGCGGCGTTCCCGGCGCTACCTCCGGCTGCCGACCGGGTTCCACGATTCGCTCGCTGAGGCATACTATTGGCGACATGCTTTCGCTGGTTGCTTTTGTCGCCCTTTCGGCTCCGATCCAAGCCGACCAATGCCTCGCCTTCGTTTCGCAAAACCTCGCGAAAGGCAACGGCAATTGGTTTACTTACTACAAGTTCGCCTCAAATCAGGTGGCGCTACAAGCCGGGGACGTTTTGGAGTACCGCATTTTCCTTGCGCCTTCGAACCCCATCGCCAAGGGCGGAATCGACATCGATTTCACCGACAACGGCACACCCCTCCGCGATAGCGGCCTGCTCGATGACAAGGGCATTCGTGCCCACGGAGATGGGCTGTTAACGGATGCGAAAGGGAAGTGGCTGACTCGAATAATTGCGCTCGATAAGCTTGCCGGCAGGACGACCGCGGCGTGGAACCTGGTTTTCGAAGGCGACCCGGACGGGCAGTACGCGCAGTTCGTAGATGACGTCTTGGTTCGCCGTAAAGACGGGACCGTGGTCTCGGTTTACCGCAGCGGCCAGGCAACCGCTCGCGAACTTGATAGCGCCAGCGGCTACACGAACGAGCCTTCGCTTGTTGCGGTAGAAACATCGAAAGTGACCGCATCGCAAATGACCGCGCTTGTTGCTAATGTTCAGGCTGTCGGCGTGCGGATGCGCAAGTTAGACGATGCGCGCAGGTCGATCGACCTCGCGAAGAAGTTCGCAGCAACGAGTAGTGACCCAAGCATGTCCGTGCATGCCGCAGAGGCCGAGCAAATCCTCAAGAACGTGGAACTTGGAAACCCGACCGCGGAAGAGATTGAGGCGGCTCTGCATAAGGTGCGGAATGTTCTGGAACACACGCACCCGGTGATGGAGCAATTCACAGGGCATTTGGTGGGACACGCGCACATCGATTTGCAGTGGCTTTGGGAGTGGCAAGAGGGAATTGTCGCAACCGAGCGTACCTTTGCTCAAGCGGTCAAATTTATGGACGAATTCCCGGGGTTTACATTTAGTCAAAGCAGTTCATGCCTCTACCAGACTATCGAAGAGAATCATCCCGAATTGTTTGAGAAGATCAAAGAGAAGGTCGCCACTGGCCAGTGGGAGTTGGTAGGCGGAAGGGTTTGCGAAGGCGACCTTAACCTGATTTCACACGAGTCGCAAGCGAGGCACTTCCTGTATGGTCAAAGGTATTTTAGGGAGAAGTTTGGAAAGACCGCCACAGTAGGTTGGGAGCCTGATACGTTTGGACACAATATTCAGTTGCCGCAGATCCTCAAGCAGGGCGGCTGCGATTACTACTACTTCTGCCGAGCGGGGAAAGGTAAGCCGCTTTTCTGGTGGCAAGGATTGGATGGAACCAAGGTTCTCGCCTTCGACGAGCCGGCGACGGGCTCATGGTACAACAGCGATATTAGCTATAAGCAGTTTCAGGAAATGCTCGATTTTCAGGTGACTGGCAACAGTAAAGATTCAATATGGGTTTACGGCGTTGGCAACCACGGTGGCGGACCGACACGCGAGCATATTGAGTGGGCACTCGCCCAGATGAAGGATCCGTCGAAACCCACGATCAAGTTTTCGACTGCCACGCAGTTCTTTAAGAAACTTGAGACCTACGACCTGAAAAATATCCCTGTCATAAAGGACGAGCTTAACCCGATTTTCGACGGCTGTTACACCACTCATTCGCGCGTGAAAGAACTGAACCGCGATGCAGAGGCAACGACGACGTCCGCAGAATCTGTCGCAGCGGTTGCGCACTTGTTCGGATTTACCTATCCGAGTGATGTGTTTAGAAAGTCGTGGGAGGAAATCACTTTTAACCACCACCACGACACGCTTCCAGGTTCAGGAATTCATGCCCCATACCTGAAGACATACACGACGCTGGAGAAAGTGATAGCGCAGAACAAGGACATTGTAACGCGGGCATTGGAGACGCTCTCGCTGCGGGTGACGCCGAAAGCAGGAGGCGTGAGCATTATGGTTTTTAACCCGCTGGGCTGGACTCGCGGCGGCTGGGTGGAGACCTATTTGGTAAAGAGCGGCTGGGATGGCGGGCAGTCCTTGAATTTGGATCGTGTTGTTGCGCAAAGCACCGGCGGCACCACTTATCCTGTCGAAGTTATCGACCGGCACAGCCGCAGAATTCGGTTTTATGCAAACGCGCCGGCGTTCGGCTACGAGGTGTACCACTTGCGTGCGGCCACGGAAACTGAAATCCGTCCGGCGCAATTGCAAGTAAGCGACGATGGCTACACTATCGACACGCAATTTCAAACGGTCAAGTTCGATCGCAAAGGCGGATTTATTTCTTCGCTCCTTTCAAAGGATATGGGCAACCTTCAATCCGGGAAGGCACTGGGCCGCCTGGAAGTCCATTGGGAAAGGCCCGCAGGCATGAGCGCTTGGGTCCTCGGCCGGATCGATCGATCGGAAACTATCGACCCCTTCGAGTCGACTTCGGAGCGTGGCCCCGGGTTCGTGGACGTTACATTCAGATACCGCGTGCCTGCGTGGAATTCGGTGAGCAGGGATTCAATCATTTCGCAGCGCTTCAGGGTGCGTGATTATCGAGATATCGAAATCGAAGTGACTTGCGACTGGAACGGAGTGGGTACTTCCCAGCAGGCAAACGCCCTCCTGCGAGTTGCCTTCGAGACACCCTTCAAGAGTGCAATATCCACATATTCCGTGCCTTTCGGCGCTTTGGTCCGGGCTAACGATAATCGCGAAATGCCGGGGTTGCAGTGGGCCCATATTGCCGAGGGCGACGCGGGCCTCGCTATTTTCAACGATGCGAAGCACGGCTTTTCCAACGACGGTTCCACCGTGCGAATGAGCCTAATCCGCTCGAGCTACGATCCCGACCCGGTGCCCGACGTCGGACATCATGTTTGGAAGTATCAAATTGCGGCAACCGGGTCCGATTGGAGAGACTTCCTCGTCCCGAGGCGGGCAGCGGAGTTCAACCAACCGCTCGTCGCCGCGACAGTTCCGTTCGATGCCCATGGCGATTCTCCGTTGCGATTTTCGGCAGTCGACTTCGATCAGATCGGACCTGGCGGACGCGTTCTTCCTACTGCGCTGAAAATGGCCGAGGACGGCGCCGCATTCATCGTGCGCATGTTCGAATCCAGCGGGCTGCCGTTCCAGGGCACTATGAAATTCGGTTTCGCGCCACGCAATGCCGAAGAGGTTAACTTTATCGAAGATCGCGTCGCTGGCGCGACGTTGGCCGCTGCAGGACTCAGTTTCCCGCTACGGGCGTGGGAAATCAAGTCCTTCAAGATCGGATTACCTCCCCTTAAGAAGTACTAAAAGGGATGAAAGTTGCGATTGTCGGCGGTGGGTTCATGGGTCGAATGCACGCAAATGTTTACGGCGTACTCGATGGAGCCGATCTGGTGGCGGTTGTGGATCATCGACCCGACAAACTCGCTACATTTTCGGGCGAATTCGGCGTCGAGGCTTTCGCAACGCTGGACAACTTGTTTGCCGCCAATGAAGTCGACGCCGTCGACGTGTGTCTTCCGACGCATTTACATAGGGATGCGACTCTGAAGGCTGCGGCGGCCGGGAAGCATGTCTTTTGCGAGAAGCCCATGGCGCTTAATTTGCAGGATGCGGACGCAATGATCGAAGGCTGTGATAATGTCGGCGTGCGATTGATGATAGGGCACTGCATAAGGTTTTGGCCGGAATACGATTTGCTCAAAAAAATCAACGACGACGGGAGACTGGGCAAGCTAAGGTCGATTAATCTAACGCGGTTCGGCGAGTACCCCAGTTGGTCGAGCGACGATTGGCTCGGCAACGAGGCGAAGTCCGGCGGCGGCGCCCTGGATATGCATATTCACGACACTGATTACGTGCTATATCTTCTCGGCGAGCCTGACGAAGTCTATGCACGCGGCACGGTGGACGCGCGGGGCGTGAGCCAGATTTTCACGACAATGACGTTCGGCGACACTGTAGCCCACCTTGAAGGTGGGTGGAACCTTCCGCACAAAACTCCGTTCAAAATGGCATTTAGGGCGATATTCGAAGACGGCGCAGCCATTATGGATGGCGGACCGATGACGATATTTACAAACGCGGAGCCGTTAACTCCAGAGTTCTCCAAAATGCAGGCGACAGGCGGTGGGAATATTTCGGATTTGGGCGGCTACTATCATGAGTTGGCTTACTTCGTGGACTGCGTCGAGAACGATAAGCCATTTGAAATCACGACACCGCAGAGCTCAAGGACATCACTAGCGGTGACGCTGGATGAAATTCGACAAGTAAAGGAAAACTGCTAATCAATGTTTCTCATTTCCCTCTTTGTCCTTATGTCGATTCCTCAACAGCCACTGCCAGATTGGGAGAATCCCCAAGTCATAGGCATCAACAAGGTGGCGCCGCGCGCGGACTCTGTGCCCTTTCCAAGCCTGGAAACGGCGCTTCGTGGCAATCGAGAGTCGAGTCCTTATTGGAAGTCGTTGAACGGCGATTGGAAGTTCAATTGGGTGGGCAAACCGGCCGACAGACCGGAAGATTTCTACCGAACTGATTTCGATGACTCAAAGTGGAAATCGATCGCCGTGCCGGCTTGCTGGGAGATGAAGGGATACGGAATTCCGATTTACACAAATATCCGCTATCCGCACGGCGCGAACCCTCCTTTCATTCCGCACGAATACAACCCGGTCGGCTCGTATCGCACCGTTATTCAAGTGCCAAAGGCGTGGGATGGCAGGCGGACGGTTATTCGGTTTGCTGGTGTTTATTCTGCCTTCTACTTGTGGGTTAACGGCAAGAAGGTCGGCTATAGTGAAGACAGCAAGGGACCGGCTGAATTCGACCTGACGGAATTCGTGACCTCAGGTGACAACTTGCTTGCAGTGGAGGTCTACCGGTGGTGCGACGGAAGCTACTTAGAGGACCAGGACATGTTCCGTTTCGGCGGCATTTTCCGCGACGTGTCTCTGCTCTCGATGCCGAAATTGCAGATTCGAGACTTTTCTTATACGCCTGAGTTTAGCGACGATTACAGTGTCGCAGCAATTCGCGTTCGGACGAAAGTCGAAAACGCCACCAGAGCAGATGCCGGTTTCGACCTGACGGTCGATCTTTACGATGCGGCCGGCCAGAAGCAAAGCATCGCGACGATCGCGCAATCCGGGTTGCGGCCGGCGCAGGAATCCACACCTACGGTTTTAGGATCGGTCCGCAATCCGCACCTGTGGAGCAATGAGGATCCGTACCTTTATCGCCTGGTGTTGACGCTAAAGGACAAGACGGGAAAAGTTGCCGATATCCGCACTTGCGGAGTTGGACTAAGAGACGTAAAGATAGAGAGCGGCGTGTTCTTGGTGAATGGCGCGAAAATGAAGATCAAAGGCGTTAACCGACATGAAACGCATCCGGATATGGGCCGTGCGATTTCGCGAGAGGTGATGGAAAAGGACGCGCTTATCATGAAGCGCTACAACATCAACACCGTCAGATGCAGCCATTACACCAACGACGAGTATTGGTACGAGCTCTGCGATAAGTACGGAATTTTCGTGATTGATGAGGCGAATATCGAAAGCCACGGAATGGGTTACGATTGGGATAAAACGCTTGGCAACAAGCCCGAATGGCTGCTTCAGCATATGGATCGCACGCGCCGCATGGTGGAGATTCACAAGAATTACCCAAGCATTATTATGTGGTCGCTCGGAAATGAAGCCGGTCCGGGCTCAAATTTCACTGCAACCTCGAAGTTGGTGCGAGAGCTGGATCCGTCGCGGCCGGCGCATTACGAACGGTACAACGAAGTCGCAGACGTGGAAAGCACGATGTATCCCACGGTCGAGTATGTCTTGGCGCAGGGGCGGCGTGATGAGAAAAAACCTTTCTTCGTCTGCGAGTACGGCCACGCAATGGGCAACGCCATCGGCAATTTGAAGGAGTACGTCGACGCCTTCGAAAGCTCGGACCGAAATATGGGCGGCTGCATTTGGGAGTTTGTAGACCACGCGTTGCGCAAGCCCACCACTGAGCCGCTTGGGCCCGATGGAGACCGAAAGTGGTTTTATGCCTATGGCGGCGACTTCGACGACCACCCGAACGACGGCCCTTTCTGCGCAGACGGGATTCTGCTGCCGGATAGGCAGATCACTCCGAAATTGTGGGAAGTCAAGAAGGCTTACCAGCCCGTTGCTATCAGCGCAGAAAACTTAGAAAACGGCGAAATCCGAGTACGCAACAAACACTTCTACAGCAACTTAAACAAATTCGACGCGAGTTATTTTGTGGCCGAAGACGGCAAGGAAATCGCGAGTGGCCGTATCGATGACCTTGACCTCGGCCCGGGTGAAGAACGAGTTGTACGCCTAAACTTGCCCGATTCGCTTCCTGCCCCCGGAGCAGAGCGATTCTTGCGGGTCTCGATCAAACTGAAAGTGGAAACTTCCTGGGCAGCGGTGGGGCACGAAGTCGCTGCCGAGCAAATGCTGATACCCGGCCGTGTGGACGCCATAAGCGCACCGATCGCAGGAACCCTTGCTGTAGAGGACACCGACTCCTTGATTACGATACGCGGAACCAGGTTTGCGATATTTTTTGACAAGTCCACGGG
>JALYSG010000005.1 GCA_030854945.1 Armatimonadota bacterium | reverse complement strand
GCTCAAGCTGATGGCTGACATCGGCTTGGTGGGGTTGCCGAACGCCGGTAAGTCCACGCTGATTTCTGCGGTGAGCGCAGCCCGGCCAAAGGTCGCGTCGTACCCGTTTACAACGTTGGAGCCGAACCTCGGCATCGCAGCCGTCGGAGACGTCAGTTTTACAATCGCCGACCTTCCCGGATTGATCGAAGGCGCAGCCGAGGGCAAGGGCCTGGGCCACCGGTTTCTGAAGCACGCCGAGCGAACGCGGATCGTTTGCCATGTGGTTGAGTGCGCCCCGATAGACGAAAGCGACCCGGTAGAAAACTTTCGCCTCGTCGACCACGAAGTGAAGAGCTTTTCGAAACACCTGGCGGACAAGCCCACGGTGATCGCGATGAGCAAGATCGACCTTGTAACAGCCGACGCCCGGGACGAAATGAAGTCGAAACTCGAAGAAGCCTCGGGGCTCTCGGTGTTCGCTATCAGCGCAGCCACCCAAGTGGGGCTCGATCCGCTCATGTACCGGCTTGCCGAAGCGGTGTCGTCAGTGCCCGACGAGCCCGAGGTCGAAATCCTAGAACCCACGCCCGTGGACGCTGGGCGCGACGCCTGGGAGGTCAAGAAAGAGGAGGAGATGTACGTGATCGAGGGGAGGCGCATCGAGCGCCTGATCGCCATGACCGACCTCCGCAACGACGAGGCCCTGCGAATGATGCACCGCAAGCTGCTCGGCATCGGCGTGATCACGGCTTTGCGGGACGCCGGAGCGCAGGAAGGGGACACCGTGCGAATCGGCGAATTTGCCTTCGTGTTCATGGATGAAGAATGAGGCTGGGCATCCTAGGAGGCACGTTCGACCCAATCCACATCGGCCACCTTCGGCTTGGAATCGAAGCCATTGACCGGTTGGCTCTGGATCGCCTCGTGTTCGAAGTGGCGGCCGTTTCGCCTTTCAAGGAACCGCGGCAGATGACCGAAGGCGAAATTCGAGCCGAAATGGTGCGCGCTGCAATCTCCGGGATCGACCTTGCCGAGGTCGGCATGCAAGAACTTTCTCGCGGTGGGACCAGCTACACCGTCGATACGCTCGACAAGTACGCGAGCGCGGCTGCGGACGTGACTCTGGTGTTGGGCAGCGATGCGTTAGCAGCTTTCGATCGTTGGAGAGATCCGGAAGGGATCCTGGCGAAGGCCAGGATCGCAGTGGCGGGCCGGCCCGGGTTTGGCGTTTCAGAGGCGATGCGACACCTTCCGGCAGAATGGATGAGCAGGATCGAAGTTTTCGATGCACGGCCGATCGACCTCAGCGCCACGGAAATACGCCAGAAAGTGCGGGGCGGGAAGTCAATCAGGTTCCTAACCCCCGATCCGGTTGTGCAAATCATCGAGGAACGTCGTCTATATGTTTAGTTTGGATTCGAAACAGAAAGCAGAACACATTCAGGAACTGGCCGAATCGATCAAGGCCGAGTCCACTGAAATTATCGAAGTAAGCGCCAAGACCGCCATGATGGATTTCATGGTGGTATGCAGCGGAACGTCCGACGTCCACGTTAGAAGCATCGCCGATCGCATCGATGAGGAAATGCGCAAACTAAAAATGCGTGCGCGAGCGATCGAGGGCCGGGACAGCGGCTGGGTGCTGCTCGATTTCGGCGATGTGGTATGCCACGTAATGCGTGAGGAGCAGCGGCAGTTCTACGATCTTGAGACTCTCTGGAAGATGATGCCCAAAAGCGAAAGCGTGGAGGCGTAGCCGTTGGAGCCTCTCGACCTCGTCGCTGAGGATATCCAGAGCCGTTTGCGCAAGGCGCACGTATTGCGGCAGCGCGGAGACGCCCTCGGCGCCGACAATGCCCTCAGGGAATTGAGTGAGGCTTATCCAGATCACCCGGAAACGACGCTGCTTCGCGCAGAGGCCCTCGAACGAGAAGGCAAACTGAAGGAAGCAAGAGACCTGTTGGCGGGGGTCATTGCCGGTGAAACCAAGAGCTTGGCAGCCGAGCGCAAGCACGCTGAACTAGTACTCAAGGTCGCCGGCCGAGACTACGCCGTGTCGGCGCTTATGAACGACGACTTCGCATCCTTAATGAGCCCGGACGGGGTGAAACGAAACCCCGGCACTGCTGCCTTCTTTAGCATGCTCTTGCCTGGGTTTGGCCAGATCTACAACGCGCAAGTGGTCAAAGGCATCATATTCATGGTCGCAGCCGTCTTTTTTTGGACAGGTCTGCTGAAGTTTGGAGTGGGGCAAAAGACCGTTACCGAGTGGTTTTGGCCCTCACTGACCGGACTTGGCTTGGTGTATGTTGTGGCCATACTCGATGCGGCGGTAAAAGCCGGCAAGGGCGGTCAAGCGATCCGACCCGTCCGACCCACGCCACCCATCGACAAACCTTTCGAGTAACGCGAACATATGAGCGAACCCAGCGACCAGGCGCCCGACCCGAAACGCCCCCCGCCATTGCGTCGCTCGGATGTCATCGAAGGGCAATGGGAAAAGGCGATTACGTGGGCTGTATTTGGCGTACTCGCGCTCATCATCGGCCTCCTTCTCTACTTCTACAACGACAATTGGTTCGAGTTCGGGAAGTTCAAAGGGATCGATATCCGCGTGGCTTCGTATCCCTTCCTCGTGATTGGGGCGCTGCTTATGCTTTATTCGGCGTCCCGTGTTGCGGGCGGGAAAAGGGTAAAGACGTTTATTGCGAGTTGCCCCTATTGCGGTTACGATGCCGAGTTTGCAGAAGAGCCGCTGTCGGATTTTATCTGCGAAGAATGCGCCCGGCGCGTTCCGGTCGACAATGGCAAGGTTCTCGATGTAACGGGGGTTCGATGCGGTTTCTGCGGATCCCTAAACTTCATGAGCGAGAAAACAAAGGTTCTCATCTGCGAAGAATGCGACCGTGAGATTCCCCTGCTCGATCCGAACACGGGCGAGATGCGGCACGTGGCCAAAGGTTTTGCGCGCATCGACGACAGCACGGCCTACGATCTTGTGCTTGTAAAGGTTGGAAGGGACAAGGAGCCGCTTATTAATTCCTTGCAACATATTCTTGCGATGACGCGCAATCAAGTGAAGGACATGCTCGACAACTTGCCGACTACGTTGATCACGGGAATCAACCGACGCAAGGCAGAGATGCTGCGCTCGCAGATTGAAGCCAACGAAGGCGTAACCGAGTTGCGCATTTCCGACAAGAAGCCTGTTTAAATAAGAAAGGCCGCTCCTTGCAGATTGCAAGTCACAGCCCCCCTAACTGAGCGTCGAGCGTTACCGAATTACTTCTTCACGCGGCGTCGCAACAGCATCGCGAGTCCAACTCCCAAACCTAAGAGAGCGGACGGTTCGGGTACGGGCGCAGGTGCCGCGCCAATGCGATTTTGTCGGAAGTCGAGCACTTCGCCTGTTGCGGTGAACGAAACTTGGCTCATCACTTCCCCGGCATCGCCGTAAATCTTGAACCAATTTGAACCGCCCGAATCAACTGTGAACGTCTCCGTGTGCGTGATCACTCCCAGTTCGTAAAGGTCGATCGTCACGTCGCAATTGACTTTCGCGTTGATGTTTAGCTGGTAGGCGGCGATCCCAAGTGTGGGATCGGTCATCTTCGTGGTCAACGCCATCAGTGCTCCATCGAGAGCGGTGACGCGGGCTTGCCCGCCGGGTGGCGTTTCAAGGTCTTCACCGGCGCCGAAGAAGTCTACGGTCGTGTCTGAGTTACTGATGACGCCCTGCACGAGCGGTCCGGTGGCGATGAGTCCGCCCTCGTTGAAGAGCACGTTTTCTGTTCCGGGTAAGTTGCCCGGGGTCGGGTCGATGATGAGCATCGCTTGTGCACCGGCCGCCATTGCGGCTAAGCCTGAAGCCAATATGACTTTATTCACTTTAGAAACCCCCTTAGGATTGTCTGCGTTAATTGTCACGGGTCTCGCCCCTGCGGAGGGTTCGAAACACGCTACTGCGGTTTTCTGTCGAGGGCAGCATACGGTACGCCTATTCCCCGACATAGGTAATTGTCAAAAATAGGGACGATTGTCCCTGGCTGTACTACCGGTTTTGCGGGAAATCGTCGGAAATAGGGGCTTAACCCTACGGGGATTGTCGAATCAAGCTCCCGCGCTGCGCCTGATTTGGCACCGGCGGCCGCCCCTTGGGTAGAATGGCGCGGTTCTGAGGCCGAATCGACGGCCTTCGATCCGCAGTAAACACAAGTCTGTCAGGGGGCTTTGCTCAAGGATGAATTCAGTTATTCATAGAATTTCTAGCGCTATCGCACGCCGATTCGCGCCACTTTTCTTAGCGCTTGCCAGTGTTCCCGCCTTCGCGTCGGGATCAGAAGCCAACGTTAAGCTCGTCTTCACTGCCGAGGACAAGAACTACCTATACATTTCGCTGGCGCTCGCGATCATCTCGATCGTAGTCGGCTTTCTCATTCGGTCCTGGGTTCTAAAACAGTCCCCCGGCAATGAGAAGATGCAGGAGGTGGGCGCTGCCATTAGAGCCGGCGCGCTGGCGTACTTGCGCCAACAAGTCACGACAATGTCCTTCTTCGTCGTCGCGATCGCAATAGGCCTGTTCTTCCTTTACAAGACTCCTTATAGCGGCTTATCTGTCTTCGGCCTACCGCTGGCGCTGTGGATCGGCGTTACGTTCATCCTCGGTGTCCTCGCGTCGTATATCGCAGGATATGTCGGAATGGTCATGGCGGTCGCCGCAAACATGCGAGTCGCCTCGGCCGCACAGACCAGTTACAAGAATGCGCTCGAAGTCGCCTTCAGAGCAGGCGCGGTAGCCGGCCTGGTCACCGTTGGCATGGGCCTCCTTGGCGCGACCGGTATTTTCCTTCTAGCCGGCGAGCACTCGATGAAGCTGCTAATCGGCTTCGGCTTCGGCGGTTCTCTTGCGGCGCTCTTCATGCGCGTTGGCGGCGGCATCTTTACGAAAGCCGCCGATGTGGGAGCGGACCTTGTCGGAAAGGTAGAAGCCGGCATCCCCGAAGACGACGCGCGCAATCCCGCAACCATCGCCGACAACGTCGGCGACAACGTGGGCGACTGCGCCGGAATGGCAGCTGACATTTTCGAGTCATACGAAGTGACGTTGGTCGCCGCGATCATTCTAGGCGCGGCAACGGCCTCGATTTTCGACCAGCCCACGTGGATGCGGCTGATCCTCTTCGCCCTCATGGCTCGAGGCGTCGGCATCATCGCCTCCATCCTCGGCATCTTCCTTGTGAAAGGCAGGAACGACGAAAAGATGGATCCGCTCAAGCCCATTACGAAGGGATTCTGGATCTCGGCCGGTGTAGCGGCCTTGGCGACTTTCGGCTTAGCGTGGTACATGATGGGCAACATCAACGCCATCACCTGGTCCCAGCAGGACGGCACTAAGGTCGCGGGCATCACCCCGATCACGATGGGTGATATGCGCTGGATGCACGCGATCAATCAGGTGGAAGATGGGATTGAAACGCCGGGAGGGCCGCCTCCCGCTACCAAGCCGGCATCCATTTCGACGGCTGAACTGACGACAAAGGCGAACGCGTTCATGCAGAACATCGTCGCGCAAATAAATCGAAATCTGCCGCCGGAGTCGCCGAAGCAGGTGGCTCCTAAGCCCATCACCGAGGCGCAGGCAATCGCCTATCGCGATAATCCGTTAGGCGACTACACGATCGTCCAGAACGGCCAGTCCGGGGGATCGTTTGTCGGAATTTCAGCTCAGAGCCTCGACAACTCGCTTTACCTAGCACACGTTGAGCAGACCTTTACCGGTCCCGACGGCAAGCCTCAGGGCGAGCCGATGAAACGTTGGCAAATCGTTCCTGAATCGATCGTCAACGAGCCTCCGAAGGAGCTGAAGATTCTGAAGAAAATGGAGGTACCGTTCGGCATCTCACGAGACGGTGACCTGTACTGGGCCGTTTCGGAGAAGGTCGAGGACAAGGCAGCCTTCGAGGCTCTTGTTCCAGTCGGCTATTCCAAAACTGAAATAGCGGCGCCAACTAACCCGATGGAACCGGCAATGGCCAAAGAAGATGGAACGATTGCCGGCGCCATGAAGCAGACCAAGCAGGTGGAGTGGTGGCGGTTTGCGGTTGCGATCCTTTTTGGAATCGTCATGGCATGGGTGATCGAGCGACTAACCGACTACTTCGTGAGCTTCGAGAAGAAGCCGGTTCGCGAAATCGCGATGGCATCCACGGCTGGCCCTGCACCGATGATCATCCAGGGATTCGCTTACGCCATGGAGAGCGCCGTTTGGTCGGTGCTCACGATTGTGCTTGCGCTTCTCGGCCCGCTCTTTATTTTCCCGCCGGCTGATTTTGGCGGATACATCCTAAGCTTCTACGGCATTGCACTTGTGGGGCTCGGATTGCTGACGACTACGGGCTACATCCTTGCGATGGACACCTTCGGCCCGATCAGCGACAACGCCCAGGGCGTCTACGAAATGTCTGGGGCCAAGGAAACGGAGACGACGATGGAGGGCAGCATGCCCGGAAGCCGAGCCGTTCAGCGACTCGATGCTGCGGGTAACACGACCAAGGCACTCACGAAGGGCTTTGCGATTGCCACTGCCGTAGTTGCTGCCGTGGCGCTGTTCCACTCGTTTATCGAGGACGCGAGGCTCACTGAAGCTGGATTGCCCCTTCAGGTACCTCAGATATTCATCGGCCTGCTGATCGGCGGCGCAGTGCCGTTCCTGTTCAGCGCCTTCTCGATCAACGCAGTGGGCCGCGCGGCTTTCCTGTTGATCGGAGAAGTTCGACGGCAGTTTGCCGCGGATCCGGGCATCATGGCGGGAACGACTAAGCCGGACTACGGCCGCTGCGTGGCCATCGTCACTTCGGCCGCCCAGAAAGAGCTGCTCGGTCCGGGAATCTTGGCAATCGCCTTCCCGGTTCTGGTCGGTTTTGGCCTGGCCATCGGCGGTGAGACCACCATGATCGGCGGCGTCGAATACAACCTCGTCGGCGCTCAAGCCCTCGGTGGTTTCCTTGCGGGCGCAATCCTCAGCGGACAATTGCTCGCCGTGACGCTCGCCAACTCCGGAGGCGCATGGGACAACTCCAAGAAGCTGATCGAAGACGGGATGTACGGAGGCAAGGGCAGTGAAGCGCACAAGGCAGGCATCGTAGTCGATACCGTCGGCGATCCTTTCAAGGATACTGCGGGTCCCGCGCTGAATCCACTCATCAAGGTTATGAACCTCGTGGCGCTGCTGGTTGCGGGCCTCGTTATCGCGCCCATGGCGGAATGGGTCAGGTTCGTCATTGTCGGCGTATCCGTGCTCGCACTCGCTATCGCCGTGTTCTGGTCGAAGCGCGGTTCGATGGGAGCCGAACTCGCCAAAACGGTCGGCGAGGGCTAGTCTGCGTCCCGCCCCTCTTTGCCTAACCAGGCAAGGAGGGGTTCGCATTTTCAAATGTCAATTCTTGTCGACCGCAATACGAGGCTGCTCGTGCAGGGCATCACGGGGCGTGAGGGCGGATTCCACACAACCCAGATGATCGCCTACGGCACCGCTGTGGTTGCGGGAGTGACCCCGGGCAAGGGCGGCACCACGTTCGAAGGGGTGCCTGTTTTCGATTCTGTAGCACAGGCCGTTGCCGAAACTGGAGCGAACGCTTCCGTGATTTTCGTGCCGGGCCCGTTTGCAGGTGACGCCATTTTGGAAGCAGAAGCAGCGGGCCTGCCTTTCGTCTGCGCAATCACCGAAGGTGTGCCCCAACACGATATGCTCCGCGTGATTAACAAGCTGAAGGAAAATCCGAACTGCCGCCTCCTCGGTCCTAATTGCCCGGGGATCATGACGCCGGGCCAATGCAAGATCGGCATCATGCCAGGCGACATTTTCAAGCAGGGCCGCGTAGGCCTCGTTTCACGCAGCGGCACGCTGACCTATGAGATAGTGAACGAATTGACCAATGCCGGCCTCGGCCAAAGCACCTGCGTCGGCATAGGAGGCGATCCCCTGCTCGGAACGACCTTTGCCGACGTACTTCCCATGTTCGAGAACGATCCGGAGACCGACGCGATCGTGATGATCGGTGAGATCGGCGGAAGCGATGAAGAGAAGGGAGCCGAAGTCATCAAGACAATGAAGAAGCCGGTCGTCGCATTCATCAGCGGCAGGACCGCTCCGCCCGGCAAACGCATGGGTCACGCGGGAGCCATCATTAGCGGCGGTATCGGCGGCCCCGACAGCAAGGTCGCAGCTTTGACCGGCGCGGGTGCAGCAGTGGCCGACATGACAACCGAGATTCCCGGCCTTGTCAAGGCTGCTCTGGCTGCTGCGTAGGTAGCGGCGTTGGGGCGATAGCCTCGAGCCCCGGAATGTTTCGCGCGACGCCGAACGTGATGACCACCGCCGCAACGACCCAAGAAATCGTACGCCCAATTAGCCTCGGAGCCCACCATTTACCCGACAAGGCAAAACTCCCTAAAGCCAAAAGGTAAACCGCCGCGATCGGCATAACCACAATGACCAGTGCATTCTGCCGCAGGCCACCCACCAAATCGCCATTGAGCATAAGGTGCGCCGCCCGCGTTCCTCCACAACCGGGACAGTACAGGCCCGTCGCTAAATTAAATATGCACGGCGGAAACGGCCCACCGGCTGTCGGCACGCTTCTCGCCAGAACCCATCCAAGCACGACCGCTGCCACCAACGCAACGGCAGCGACTATGCGATTTCTCGCGATATTAGCCACCGATTCTATTTCTAGGAATGATATACATTTCTGGCACCGTAAGTTCGGGCATTGTCGGTTGTTTGCGTAACGCCTCTTCCCTCGCTGTTTCCTCCGCTTTTTCCTTCGCTTTTTCGAAAACCGGCAGGAGTACCGCGGAGAGAACGATATTTGAAGCGATGCCCAGAACAGCAGCGATGATCGTGAACATTTTGGCCTTCCCGGCCGCCTCGTGCGCGCCCGCGAGGTTGCCCTGGTACGCGAGCTTGTCCACCCGGGAGGCGAACACGATCGCAACGATGCCCATGGGAAGGCAGCAACAGATAGTCGAGAGGATCGATTCGACCAGCCAGTTTTTCGGCGGGGCCACAAGGTCCGATTGTGAGAACCTGCTGTTCGCAGGCGTCTCGTTGTGACTACGAGGACCCGAAGGGCCCTGGTCAGCACCGCAGCGGGTGCAGAATGGGGTTTCGGATGCAAATAGTTCTCCGCAACTCGGACATTGCTTTTGTTGTGCCACTTGATAGATATTCTCGCATTGGGCTCTACTTCCTGCCAAGACCCAAAAAGTCCTTCTTGGAGGGCGCGACCATGCGTCGCGCAGTCCAAAGCTATTTTGGAACGATATACATTTCCGGCACCGTAAGTTCGGGCATTGTCGGTTGCGGCTTGTTCTCTTGCATTTCTTTCTTCACCTCGTCGATCATTCCGGGAAGCATAAACGCAAGATAAGCTATGTTTACGACGAGGCCAACGATGACCGCGACAATCGAAAACGTTTTTGCCTTGTTCGCCGCTTCGGTTGCGCCGCTGTAGTCGCCTTGGTACGCCAATCGATCTACCTTCGACGCATTAACAATCGCAGCGATCCCGAACGGCAGACAGCACAACACCGTTGCCAGGATAGACTCGATCAAGTAATTCTTAGGCGGAGGCATGGAAGCCGGCCGTGAGAACTGCGTGTTCGAGGGTGTCTCATACGGGCTCCCTGTGCCGGGAGCACCGGCGTCCGCCGCATACAGATCCACACCGCAACGCGTACAAAAGCGAGTCTCGGATGCCAAAAGTTCCCCGCATCTCGGACACTGTCTTTGTTGAGCCATTAGATATCTGTTCCTCCTCCTATGATTTGTTCCTGCAAAATGCTGCGAGTTTCAAGATAGGGCTCTGGCGGTGTTGGCTCGTACTGCATCGTTTTCGAACTTGAGAAGATAGCCATGAAAATTGCAAAGCCAAAAATCAACGCATAAACCACCGCCATTCCCACGGCACCCCAGACAGCAAACTGCTTAGCCCTTGACGCCGAAGCGTGGGCGCCCGCAAAATCGCCCATCGCCGCTTGGTTTTCCACCTTGACGGCATTGATAATGCCCGCGATCCCAAGAGGCATGCAGCAGAACAGCGTGACCAGAATGGATTCGATCAGATAGTTCTTTGGCGGTGCAAAACTTTGTGGCCGGTAGCCGAATCCACTCTGTGGCGGTGGAGGCGGCGCGAACCCACTAAGGTCGGCGCCGCATCCCTGGCAGAACCGCGCCGTCTCGAAATTCGATAGCCCGCAACGCGGGCAAGTACTCCCCATTCCCATTCTTCCCTGCAATTATTAGACGGACTCCACTGCGCGCTCGCATCCGCGGATGTCAGGTACACGTCATCCGAAATCGGCTCCTCGTACTCCATGAGCCAAATGAGTCCCCAAATAACGACACCAAGATACACCGCCAATCCAAGCACGACGCTGCCGACCAGCCATTTACGAGCAAGGTTCGACGCCTTCGCTGCCCGATCGTGGTCTCCCCGCTGATGATGCTGGTCAATGGCAAGAGAGTAGAACAGCCCAACAATCGACAGAGGAAAGCAGCAAAAGAGCGTCGCCAATATGCACTCGATCAAGTAGTTCTTCGGCGCCGGCGGACGCATGATTTGGCCACATTTCGGGCAGTAGCCGTATCGAATGGCCAGCGACTCCCCGCAATTTGGGCATGGAATCCGGGCTTCGGCACGCGTAGTCATTGAAGGCGAGTGCAGATTCTGGCACGCGTGTAACTATGATAAACTAACCCTATGGTGCTTGAGAGCCCTTCAAAAGCGAGCGTTCTCAGCGACGTCTTCGCTCAACTCATACGGTTTTCCCTTAGCGAGAGAATCGTGGAGGCCCTTACCTCGGCACAAATCACCTATGCGCAATACGAGGCGCTTCGCTACGTGCAGAGCCACCCGTACGCATCGGTCGGCGAGTTGGCGCACGGCCTTCGCATCAGTTACCCCAGCACCACAAACATGATCTCTCGCCTTGCGCGCAAGGCAATGGTGAAGAAGAAGGGCATGCAATCCGACAAGCGAATCGTGCGCCTGATCCTAACGCCTGCAGGAGAGCAGCTTGTCGAGCAAGTGCGGGACGAGCGCGGCAAGCGCATCGGCGAAATCATGGGCGCCATGACCGATGACGAGCGGATTCACTTTTTGGAAGCCCTCGATAATTTTATTACAGCCGCAGGCAGATGCGGCCTCGCCGACCCCAAAGACCTGTGCCTAAGCTGCGGCCCTGGCGGCCTAACCGACTGCTCGCTGCATCATGTTGGAGGCGACTACCAGTGCCGGTAGTTTATTTCGACAACGCCGCTTCCACAAAAGTAGACCCGCGCGTCTTGGACGCGATGCTTCCCTTCTTCTGCGAGAATTACTCCAATCCCAGCGCGCCGCATGGCCTTGCCCAGGAAGCAAAGTACGCGGTCGAAATGGCCCGCGAGCAGGTGGCGACGCTCCTTGGGGCCGACGATCCCTCTGAAGTGGTTTTCACATCCTGCGCAACCGAGGCGAACAACACCGTCCTTGGGTCGTTTTGCGGGAGGCTGCTCCACTCGGCCATCGAGCACCCCTCCGTTCGCAGCGTCGCTGAGGCGACGGACCGCAGCGAAGCGATTCCTGTGGACCAAGAAGGCACGATCCGAGAGGACGCCTATGCCGAAGCCCTCGCGAGAACCAAGCCAGGTCTGGTCAGCATCATGAGCGTCAATAACGAGATCGGCTCGATCCAAGATATCGACAGGCTCGGCCAAATGGCTCACGACGCGGGCGCGCTGTTCCATAGCGATATCACCCAGGGAGTCGGCAAAACCGAGCTCAACCTCGCCGCGAGACCGATCGACTACGCTACGCTCTCCGGCCACAAATTTCACTCCCCGAAAGGAATCGGCGTGCTTTGGTCGCGAGGCGGCGTTCCCCTGAAGCCGTTCATGTGCGGAGGAACGCACGAGTCGCTCCGCCGCGCAGGCACGCATAACGTCCCGCTCATCGTCGGCTTGGGCGCGGCCGCCGAGATCATCAGCAACGAAGGCGTCGGAGAGTCGGAGCGAATGCGCAAGCTGCGCGCGAAGCTCGTTCACGGCATCACGTCGAAAGTGAAAGACGTCAAAGTGAACGGCCAGCCGAATGGCGCGCCTCACATCGCAAGTTTCAGTTTCTACCGCACCGAGGGCGAGGCGATCTTGATCAACCTAGACGCCCGAGGTGTCTGCTGCACAGCCGGCTCGGCTTGTTCATCGGGACGCGGCCTCGGCAGCCCGATCTTGAACGCGATCGGACTCGAGCAGGACTGGCTCCGCGGCACTGTTCGACTGAGCTTGTCCCGATTCACCACTGAAGACGAAGTCGATTACGTCGTGGAATCCCTCATCGCAGCGGTAGAAGACGTCCGTTCTCTTGCCGGATACGCGAACGTTTAGCCCCTATCGTTCGTCCGTAACAAGGTGAGTCTCGCAACGACAGTCCCTTAAGCACAGTACTTTGTGATATAATTCACAAAGTATCGACCACATTGTTGTTGACAAGAATTGCCAGTTTTGTTACTTTTTAGCAGGTGACTTCGCAATAGCACCGAACTAACCTAACCGCCCCACAACGGGAACGTTGGGTTGCCTGGAAGGCGTTTTCCATAGTGTGAAACGCTAAACCCGGCGAAATACGATTTTTGGATAAACGAATGACAACGAATACAGTGCTGCCCGTTGTGGCGGAAGAACCCCTCGACGAGGAGCTTCTAGAGGCTGAAGAAGCCGCAGAAGAAGAAGCCGAAGAGGAGGAGGAAGAGCAGCAAGCGCCTCCGCAGCACGACGATTCCGAAGAACTGGAAATGTGGATGCGCCAAACCCGGCGCGCCCAGCTTCTTACCCCCGAGCAAGAGGTGTCGCTCGCGCGCAGGGTCCAGAACGGCGACCCCCATGCCAAGCGCATCCTCATCGAGTCTAACCTTCGACTCGTGGTCAGCATCGCAAAGAAGTACAACGCTCGAGGCATCCCGCTCGCCGACCTCATTCAAGAGGGCAACCTGGGCCTCATCCGCGCCGTCGAAAAGTTCGATTGGCGCAAGGGCTTCCGCTTTTCCACGTACGCCACCTGGTGGATTCGCCGAGCGATCGCGCGCGCCATCATCAACCAGGGCCGCACGATCCGCATCCCGGTCTATGTCGCCGAGCTGATCAACAAGGTGATGAAGACCTCCAACCGGCTCCAGCAGGAATTCCAGCGTGAAGCCACCGAAGAGGAAATCGCAGCAGAAGTCGGCCTCACGGTCGATCGCGTGCGCGAGATGCTGCGAGTCTCCAACGAGCCGCTCTCTCTCGAGCAGCCCGTCGGCGAAAAGGACAACAGCTCCCTCGGCGACTTCGTGCCGAACACCAATATGCCGACTCCTACCGAGGTCACCAAAGAGATGATCAAGAACGAGGAGATCGACGCGATTCTCGGCAAGCTCACGCTGCGAGAGCGCGAAGTCGTTCGCCTGCGCTTCGGCTTGGACGACGGCCTTCCCCGCACCCTCGAAGAGGTCGGCACGGCGCTCAACGTCACCCGCGAGCGCGTTCGGCAGATCGAGCTGCGCGCCATGAAGAAGCTCCGCCACATCGGCCAAGAGCTCTCGGCTCTGGGCGTCACGCTGCAGACCACGGCGTAATTCAGCAATGCGACCCGTATCGGCACACGCCAGATACAATATCGACTGATGCTGCTGACAGCTCTGATTCTTGCCCCAACCACCTTGGTCGACTTTACGACAGTGGCGAAACCCATGTCGTCTGTGCTGCGCGAGCTGAGCGACGTCGTAGGCGAAGATTGGCGCGCGACTAAGTCGCTCGATAACGAACTCCTCGTGATTCGCGTGCGTGGCGTTGCACCGGATGAGCTTCGAAAACACATTGGGGAGGCGGTGGCAGGCAAGTGGTCACAAGAGGACAAAGCTTGGATCCTAAAACCCGATCAAGCCCTGCTGCGCCGGCGTTCGGATTTGTTACGCAAGGAATATGCGAAGCAGCTTGGCGAGGCCACGAAGGAGTTTTACGACGGGTACGAAGCCGAGTCTCGCCCACCGACCGACGAGGACATCTTGAACGAAAGTGTTTCCGGAGATGGCCGCCCAAACGTCGCAGGCAGGGTGCTTGCTCATGCTCTGCGGCAACTCAATTATTATGAGGTGGCTGGTTGGCAGGATGGCGAACGAGCCGATTATTCCACCGCCAACAACCGCTACCAACGCCCGCTACGTGGTTTGTCAGCACTACTTCGGGAGTCGCTTGCGCTTCAACATAAATACGCTGATGCGGCTATGCACGCCGACGTCGAGGAGCCCGAGGTCGGAACGTATTTGTACTCAGTTCGGCAGACATCCTTGCGCAAGTGGCCCGGCCCGATCCGCGCCGTCATGTCATTGACGTGGGAATACGGCAGCCTGTTTGCAAGCTGCTGCTTAATCGATGCTTCGGGAAGGGTCGTCGATACAGCGGGGTTTGACTTTCTATACGAACCAGAAGATCCGATTCAGATTCCCGACGTCTTGGCTAAACCGGATCATAGGTTTTCGCCTGACACAGTTTCGTTTGAGACCTTTTTTGACGAGCCAACCAGGTCTGCGCCAGAGAATTTCGATCAGAAATTCTTGGCCCGGCTCAAGAAACCAACGGTGAACGATCCTCTCAGTTTTACGGTTAGCGAATCACTATTAGAGATTGGCAGGCTGTGCGATTGGGACGTTGTTGCACGCCCGGTCGACGACATGTACCACGGCGATGTTCTCAAAAACGGGTGGATCCTTGGAAATTGGCTGACGGATGTCGACAGAATGGCCGCCCTTGATGTGTCGCACCAAGATGGTTGGCTTACAATCGGCCCTGCCGGATATCGGTCAAGGCCGCAAATTGACCGCACAGCCCTGGAGACCTTAATCCAACAGGGACGAGACCGCGTACAAACGCTGGCAGAGATGTCCGCCTATTCTTTGGTAAGCACAGATAACCTCTTGGAGTTGTTGTACATCACGCCGTTTGCCCAATTCACTCCGGATTGGACGTGGTTAAAGCTTTACGCAAAACTGCCGGAAGACATCCGATTATTGCTGTGGAAGGGAGTTCCTGTGCCGATCCAGAGCCTACCGTCGGATGCGCGAAGTTACATCGAGTGGATCGCCTTCAACACGGATGGTTTCTCTCCTCTCGAGGTAGACGAGACCGACTGGACTTATGAGGCGGCGCCTATCACTGAATTGCTTCATAACGGCTTTCCGCGTGGCATGTTTTTACAACCGACCGCAGTTAGCGATTTCTGCGCATTGTCGACAAAGCCGAGATCGAGAGCTCTGATATCCTACGTGCAGCCCCTCGACCGTATCGCTGAAAGGGCTGCAAGCAGGCAAGTTGCGGAAGGTGCGGCGACTGCTACATTCCCATGGCAGTCAGGTCCCTATCTATTCGGAAAGTCCAGAGAATTAACACTTGGGTTTCGAATCGGCGAACTTGAATACGAGGACACACTTACCGACGTCGATCTTAGCCGTCGATCTAAGGAGTACAGCGGGCCGGACTTACCCGAGGACGTGCTGAAGCGCTTCGACGAGGCTGCAAAGCGCCACTTCAAGAAGCTTCGCGACGACGGTGGATAGCATGGGGCACTAGCACTCGACTGACCGCGCGAGGCCCCAAGAGGTCGAAGTTGGCGTAGTGCGCCGGTCGGAAAGACGGTGCTGCCCGCGAAACGCGTACAATAAGGGGCATGCTCGTGGCAGCGCTTGTCTTCGCCACTACTGCGACGGTCGATTACGAGACCGTAGCCAAGCCACTTTCCGCCGTCCTCGAAGACCTTTCGAAACAAACCGGCGTCGAAATGCGCGCGTCGAAGGGGCTCGAGGGCGACAAGCTCGTCATCCGCGTGGATGACGCCGAACTCCCTAAACTGCGCGAAAAGATGGCCGAGGCCGTTGCCGGCAAGTGGTCAGAGAAGGACGGAGTGTTTATCCTGCAGCGAGACGACTCAGAGGTCCGCGACCGGGAGAGGAAGCAGCTGAACACGCGCATCGGTTACTTCACTGAACGCGTCGAAGAATTGCTCGCCGCGAAGCCAGATCCCGCTTCTGAAGGCGAATGGGCGGTCGTCGCAAAGATCGCTAGTGCCAACGACAATTTTCTCGGCGAAGTTCTCAGCCGAGTGGACATGGAGAGGCTCGCCCAATTACAGTTTTGGGAAAGAATCACCTACTCAGACACGCCGACGTCCATGCAGGAGCCTGTCCCAAATCTACGACGAGTGCTGGATGATCACTTAGCCAATCACAACGCTCGGGCAAAAGAATTCGCGATCGACGCCCCCGAAGTTCCCGTGGGTTCGCAACTAGATCGAATGCTCGCAATCGCGACACACGAGTGGTCCGGTCCATTGCGCGTCGTAGTCGACGCGATGCGGGGCACAGACTTTGTAACCATAGACTGTTCGGTATTCGATGCGGACGGTGTGAGGGTTGACCATCTTGCCACGGTCTTATCCGGTCGTCGCCTCTTTCGAATGCCCGAGGGTCTTCCCGACTTTAATCCCTCGGACGTCGTGCCAATAACTCCAACGTCGCGCGAAGTCGCCAGGGTCTTCACAAATGGTGGCGTCCAGAAAATGATCGATGGCTCTTTCGAAATGACCGCCGATACATTTGCGAGATTGGCCCGGCCAACTCAATTCGATCCATTGACCTTCCACCTATCGGAAATGATTATCGGGCTAGGCGCCGGTCTCGAAATGCAGATCGTCGCGGCGGTTGATGACCGCATGGTCGGCCATCTGCAGTCCGAAAACATCACCCTTGGCTCCGTCGCAACGTACGTCTTTTATTCCGAAAGGATGTGGAACGCACTCGATGGAGGGTGGATCACCATCGGCCGCGCATCCGGCCCGCACGTAGACATGGATAGGCAAGTTGTCGAGCGATTAATCGCGAAGTCGCAAAAGAGAACGCTAGCGCTCGATGAAATGGCCGAGTTTGCAGCGAATGCGCCGAGAACTTACGAGGGCCTTTCTAAGTTGTATGCCTGGGTGTTTTTCAAAGACTCGATGGTCAATCCCGGCCTTTGGACCGCGCTTGAGGTTTATCGTTCTCTGTCCACGAGTGAGCGATTGAAGCTCAGGGCAGGCGAGTCGATTTCGTTCGGATCGCTACTTCCTTCAGCGAGAAACGCGATCACACAAGCGATTTATAGGGGTGGTCCGGCATCGTACACTGTTCCAGATTCGATGAGAGGCAGGCTCTCGGCCAGCACGGCATTCCCGGCGAGTGAAATAATCCCGACTGGAATACCCAGTACCGCGACGATCAGTATCCGATCATCGACGACTCCGTACGGTGTCGCGGCAGCCAAGAGTGAGCGACATCTGTCGGGTATGGCATTTTCTCCGCGTCTCATTGCGATGTATGCGACAACGACTAGCACGGATGCAATGCCGCAAATATCGCGCTTTTGGATCGGCGAGCAAATCGGCTACTTATTGGAGATTTCGTTCCGGCCCGAAGTCAAAGCGATGTTCACTCTTTACGAAAACAAAATCGACATGACGGGCGAACTTTTCGATATTCAGACCGCTACGAAGGCATTTAAAGACGCTTACGATCAGGCGATTACGGACAGAAACAAGCGGCGCGGAGGAGGACAGTAAATTGATTTCGCTCATTGCTGCTGCACTCGTTTTACCGACGGCTACGATTGAGTACGAAACCGTCGCCAAGCCTCTGCCTGCGGTTCTCGAAGAATTGTCGAAAAAAACCGGTGTCGAAATGCGCGCGTCGAAGGGGTTCGAGGGCGACAGGCTAGTCATTCGGGTCCGCGACGCAGAGGTCCTCAAACTCCGCGAAAAAATCGCCGAAGCCGTCGCCGGCAAATGGTCGGAGAAGGACGGCGTCTACACGCTGCAGCGCAATGAGGCCGCGCAGGAGAAACGGCTAACAAGCGCACTCGAAGTACGAGCGGAAGAGATACATAAATCGATCGATCGATTTCCGCGGATAGGCAACTCGGTCGAGACCATGGCGAAGTACCACACATCCGGCCATAGCTACCGGGCGGCATTTGACATTGTCAAGCAAATGGACTTGTCTGCGATGGCGGCTTTGCCGCTCGGCTATCGAAAAGTTTATTCGACAAACCCAACTGCGGCGCAGACTCGAATAACCGGTGCAAATGAAACTTTAAAGGCTGCCGTCTCGGAACACAACCGTATCGCGGACATTGCATTGAACCTCGACGTGGACGAACCCGCGGTGGGCACGCCCCAGTACAGAGGGAGGCAAGCGCTCATAAGGAAGTGGGAGGGTCCCGTTCTATTCCAAATCTCATGTCGGCCCCACGAATTCGGCATGACCGGGGTGGCTCGATTTATTTCTGGCGGAGACGTTTTGGATGTGGCTCCCTTATCCTTCAATTGGCCGACAATAGATCCGCTGCCGCTGCCGGAAGGCGCGAAACCAGATTCGCCCATCGAGTTCTCAAGGAACGCCGCGGGAATGGCGCGACTAATGTCCATCAACCTGTGGGATGGAAGCACGGACAAGGTTGAGATCGAACCCGACGTTATCGAAACGCTGAAAAAGCCGGCGGAAATCGATCCGCTGTCGCTGCACTACTCAGAAATGTTGCTGCAGATCGGCAACCTCGCGAGTTGGCAGATCGTGGCATCTGTTCGTGACGAGATGGTGCCGATGCTTCCTAACGACAAGCCTACGCTTCGAGCAGCATTGGATGCCGTAATTCAGTCCGTTTATGTTTGGAGCTCCTAGACCGAGGCTGGTTAACCTTGGCGCCCACAGGAATTGGCAACGTGATGCAGATGAACCGGCCAGCCTTGGAAACATTTATCAAGCATTGCGAGAAACGATTACCCACGCTTGACGCCTGGGGTAAGCTGGCCGCCGAGACACCCGCGTCGTTCACCGTGCCGCTCATGCTTCCATACATGAAAGCATTTTCAAGCAATTTTGGTGGAGGCGAACAGGAGTGGCTCTGCTATCGATTTTTTAACGCTCTTACCAAACAGCAGAAACTTATCGCCAGGGCGGGAGGCACGGTTCGAATAGGCGATCTCGCACCTCCCGCGCGTGAAATTCTTGCGACGCTCGCATTTCACGTGGACGTGCCTCGAATCAGCGACGTATCCGGCCTCGTTTCCAACTCGGAGTTGGAAACCGGGCCGAGCAACGAACCGACTGACCTTCTGCCTCGTGGGCTCTCGCCCGACCTCGTGGTGCAATTCACGATGCGAACATCGTTCGCCCTTCTACCAACGCCGAAGACCACAAACGATTTGAGTCCTCATCCGTTTCCCGTTTCGGTTCTCGCCTACAACGCAACTGTGGATCCAAAAGTGTTTCTCAATGGAATCCGCCCCGTACATCCAACTTTTAGAATTGGCACGATGAACCGAATCGTATTCGAAGTCCCCGTTCGGGGGAATCTCCGGCTGCAGGGCTTCCTTTATGAATACGACATCGACAGAAGTTCAAAGGTTTACGAATTGTCGACCGCACCGAAGGATTTTAAGGAAGCCTACGAGAAGGCCCTAAAAGAGCGTGGCGGCTAAAGCGCTGAAGCGATTAGGCGCTTCTTATCGCGCCACCTCTTGAGGTGGCGGATCCGTAATGTGCTTTTTCCGACGACCGCACAAGGGTGGCCGAACAGAGGGTGGGGACTTTTCAGAAAGGTTGACAAATACGCACCAACCGGCCCTATAGCTGGGGCATCGCTCTCGCGATTGAAACAAAGAAAATCAGGCAAAGAGCGACTCAGGTAGTTATACGCGCTTTGGAACGGCATACAGCCCCGAACCATCCACAATCCCACATTGTGGATGGGTTCTGTGGACGGCGGGTGGCCGGGACATGCGTCATCACGTTCCACGATGTTCGCGAGGCCTGCGTTAGCATGTCCCTGTGCCGAAGGCACTCCGTTTGCTCTTCCGCGCACGGGCGGTAATTTGGCGGCTGGAGCTTCGTCCACGACTAAAGGTCTCCTCTCCCTTTGGCAGAGGACCCGTCCCGGAGCGAAGCGTACGTGGACGGAGGTGAGGGAGACGATCTCCCATCCCTCCACCAGCGCTCGCGCAAAGGCAATCAGCAGAATCCCATCGCTGGGGGAGGTTAGGAGGGGGCTGAATCCGGCAGGGTGCCGCCGGATATTCCCTTGCGGAACGCACCCTCACACGGTGGCGTCGGCTCGATATGCTGCGTAAGGTTGACAACTGCCTTCTCACAGGTCATAACAGGTAGGCAGCGCTGCGGCCACGCGTTGCAACGCGAAATCAGCCGAGAAAGCGACTCGCGTAGCGATACGTGGTTTGCAGCGTAATCCACCTCCAAACCATTCACAATCCCAGATTGTGAATGGTTCTGTGAATGCTTCCCGAACTGCAAAACCCAATGAAATTAAAAAAAGAAGTTCGACGCGAGCCTACAGGGACTCCGCTATCGCGGACACTAAATCTTGACGCGACACAGCAAGCGGCATCGCCACATGCGGCTGGCGATACACCCGTGCCGGGTCGACCAGCGGCATCGTGAGTGGAATGCTGCATTGCGCGAGCGCCGCCGTCCGCGTCACCTTCAGAGCGCAGCCCACCAGCTTGTGCCCGGTGGCGGGATCGACGACGTCGTTCGCCGAAACGTGTCGAAAGCAATCCGCCGCGGACCCGGTTCCCACGAACCGCGTCTCCTCTCCGAGGGCCGCCGCCTGCCCCGCTCGCCGCAGCCCGTCCACCAGCGGCCGTATCAGCATTCGGTACACGTCGCGAACGCCGAGCCCGTCGTGCGGAGTTGCGAGGGTAACGGTTAAATCATGCCCATGTAGCACCGCCTTCCCACCGGTTGGCCGAATCACCCAGGGTACGAAAGAAGGATCCAATAAATCTTTGGAGGCATCTTGAAACCTGCCCAGCGTCACCCATGGCCCGTCCCACGAATAAAACCGCAGCGATTTTTCGCCCCGCCCCGCAGCTTCGAACAATTCAATATCGACCTGCATATTCGTTTTACCATCCGCCGGTGGATCGTGAATAACACGCCAAATAGCAGCTGTGATCTCAGCGCGTTTAGGAGACACTTTTTGCACTCCTGCACCGCTCCTCGATTTGTTGAACATGCCGCTCGTTGTGCACATGCACAACGCCGAAGATGTCGGCGATGCTCATTCGCAGAAACTTAATAAACGGATTTCGCACGCGGTACGAAAGGTTCTTCCCTTTCGCCACCTCCGCAAGTCGAACCAAACGCTGTTGATGTCCCCGCCATTCTTCGACGACTTCGAGGGAAAGCGGCAAATCAGGCGGGATAAGGAAACCCGGCGCCGGCGCGTTTCCGCCCGGCCCGCTCACCTTCATGAGCAGTTTGCCGAACAGCGTATGCTTCACCTCGCCGTCTCCGGGTGCTGCGGCTGCGATTGCCGGTTCAATCGCGTTCAGATACGGCTCGTCCGCCAAACAAAGGTGTTTGAATACCCGAGCCACGCTCCACTCCATTCCTGCGGGACGGTTGAACTGTTCGCTGCTGAGGCCCTCAACCGCGGCCAGCGCTCTTCGCTCATGCTCTTCAGCCCGCGCAGCCACGTTTTCCAGCAGGGCATTAAATGTCATGCCACAGGTTCCGCCACGCGCGGCGGATTCCAACAAACGTCCAAAGTTTTCGCGGCGTAGGCTTCATCGAGCCTGCCAACCGGCTGGGTCGTCGGCGCATCTTTCAGAAGCTGCGGGTTCGTGCGTGCTTCTTCAGCGATTGCGAGCATTGCATCACAAAAAGCGTCAATGGTTTCCTTCGTTTCTGTTTCCGTCGGCTCGATCATCAAGCACTCCGGCACGATCAGCGGAAAATAATTCGTCGGCGGATGAAATCCGTAGTCGATTAACCTCTTACTGATATCCAGCGCTCTGATGCCCGTCTCTTTTTTCAACGGAGCGCCGGTCAGCACCGCTTCGTGCATGCATATCCGGTCCGGATGCGGCATCGGAAATTCGTGAGAAATTCGCTTCCGCAAATAATTCGCATTAAGCACCGCGTATTTAGCGATGTTCGGCAGCCCTTCCCTTCCGTAGGCGCGAACGTAAGCCCACGCGCGCACGTTCATCAGGAAGTTTCCATACCACGTATGCACCCTTCCCACCGAATGCGGCCTGTCGTAATTCAGGACATACGCGTCGCCTTCTTTCGCCACGATCGGCACCGGCAAGAACGGCTCCATGTGCGACTTAACCCCAATACAACCGCAACCCGGCCCGCCACCGCCGTGCGGCGTGCTGAAGGTCTTGTGCAAGTTTAGGTGCATGCAGTCGAAGCCGGCATCTCCCGGGCGGGTCATCCCCACGATGGCGTTCATGTTCGCGCCGTCGCAAAAAACCTGCGCTCCGGCGCCATGGATGAGATCGCAGATTTCGATAATCTTGTCTTCGAACAGTCCGAGAGTCGAAGGGTTCGTCAGCATCGTCGCTGCGACGTTGTCGTTCAAGTGCGCTTTCAGGTCTTCCAGGTCGGTGCCACCGCGCGCGTCGGTTTTCACGGGCCGCACGGTGTAACCCGCACGGGCGGCACTGGCGGGGTTGGTCCCGTGGGCGCTGTCGGGCACCAGAACGATGTTTCGGTGTCCCTGCCCTTTGCTGTCGTGATACGCCCTGATCAGAAGCAGGCACAGCAGTTCGCCGCTCGCCCCGGCGGGCGGCTGCATGGTGGCGGTGTCGAACCCCGTAGTCTCGGTCATCCATGTCTGCAGGTCGTAGATCACTTCGAGGCAACCCTGCGCGGTCGCCACTGGCTGAAGAGGGTGCGTTAGTGCGAAACCGGGGTTAGCCGCCACGGCTTCGTTGATCCGAGGGTTGTATTTCATCGTGCACGAGCCAAGCGGATAGAAGCCCGTGTCGATGCCGTAGTTTCGGTGACTTAGATTTGTAAAGTGCCGAACCACTTCGAGCTCGCCGACTTCAGGCAGTTCCGCAGGCTGGCGGCGCACATGCTTGCCGAGCAACTGACCAATATCGGTTTCCGGCACGTCGCATCGGGGCGGATTGCATCCGAAGCGCCCCGGCTTCGAGCGCTCGAAAATAAGTGGGAAATGGACCATTGGAGACCCCAATTATAGCTTGTGAGGTGCTTGCAATTTGGCTGCCCCCCAGGGATTCGAACCCCAACTACCTGGGCCAGAACCAGGCGTTCTGCCATTAAACTAGGGGGCAGAGCAGAATCGTAGTTATACCTCCCTCCGTTCCATCGTTATCCACATCCTCTTCCGGTAGAGTTACGAACCCCGATGCACGCGCAACAACTGCCCGTCCCACCCCACAACACCGAAGCCGAAATGGCTGCCCTTGGCGCCATGCTTCTCAGTCGAGTTGCGGCTGATAAGCTCCTGCACACCCTCGACGAAAACGATTTTTACAGCCCCGTGCATCGCGAAATTTTCCTTGCGATGCGCAGCATCGCGGCCATGTACAGGCCGGTGGATTTTGTAACGCTTCGAGACGAGCTTGTTTCGCGAAACATGCTAGACCGCATTGGCGGCCTCGATTACCTAATGCAGATCGCGGAAGCTGTGCCTTCGGCGGAGAACGCGGATCACTACGCTTCGATCGTGCTTGACAGGGCAATGCTGCGCGACCTCGAACGAGCAGGCGACAGGATCAAGAAGGAAGTTCACGACCCTGAACAGACGGTCCTCGAAAAAATCCAAGGCGCCGAGCGCTTAGTGTTCGACGTGTCGAAGCGACGAACGGGCCGTGACTTTAAGCTTGCCTCGGACGTTGCGGGCCAGTTCTTTAAGGAGGTCGACGAGCTGCTCGAAAGCGGCCAGCCGCTACAGGGACTTCCCACCGGATTGACCGACTTAGATCAACGATTGACCGGGCTGTACGACAGCAATTTGATTATTGTGGCTGCTCGACCGGCAGTTGGAAAGTCTTCCCTTGCCCATTGGTTCGCCTACAACGCCGCTGTCGTGACGGGCAAACCGGTTGCGATTTTCAGCTTGGAAATGTCCGACGTGGAAGTGATTCGTCGCTTCGTTACGATGCTGGGCAAAGTGGATAGCAACGCGCTAAAGCGCAGCAATCTCAGCGATGAAGACTATCAAGGAATTGTGGAAGGCTGCGAAAAAATCTATCCGCTAAAGATTTACATCGACGATTCGGCGGATGTGAGCACTTTCGAAGTTCTCGGAAAGTGTCGGCGCCTGAAAGCGGAGCAGGGCGATCTTGCCATGGTTGTTGTCGACTACCTGCAACTAATGCGCGCTACCAAACAAAACGAAGGACGTACTCAGCAGATCTCGGAAATCGCGCGTGGCCTCAAAATGATCGCGAAGGAACTCGACGTGCCGGTGGTGGCGCTTTCCCAGCTTTCGCGCAACATCGAGCAGCGAGAGCCGCCGATTCCGCAGCTATCGGACTTGCGCGAATCGGGATCGATCGAGGCCGATGCCGACGTCGTGCTCATGCTATACCGATACCAGCCCGACGACCCGGGTGAGCAAGAGAATTTGCCGGTGGTCCCGATCGACGTATTTATACGTAAGAATCGAAACGGCCCGGTCGGAGTGGAGACATTGGCATTCGAGCCCACGTTTACGCTTTTCAGCAACGCCGCAGACGACTTGAAGGCAGGAAGAGGGCAGCGGTTCTCAAAACCGAAAAGGAAGTATCGGAAAGGAGACGACGACGACGAATGAGAGTTTTGGTGGTTGGTTCAGGAGCGCGGGAACACGCGCTTGTCTGGAAATTGGCAAATTCTGCAACAGTGGATGAGGTTTTTTCCGTACCGGGAAACCCTGGCATCGAGCAGCTAGCCGAGGTGTTACCGGTTGATGTTTACGACTTCTTTGCCTTGAACGATGCCGCTATGGAACGTCGGATCGACCTGGTCGTCATTGGCCCCGAAAAGCCGCTTTGCGCAGGTATCGCCGATTTTATGGGTCAGACAGGGATTCCGGTTTTTGGCCCTTCCGAAACTTGCGCGCAAATCGAAGGTAGCAAGGCTTTTGCCAAGCAGCTTATGGTCGATGCAGGCATTCCGACGGCGCGTCACTCCGCATTTTCGAGTGCCCCAGAAGCGCGTGCCTACATCCACAAAGAGTGGAGCGAGGGTCGCCAGGTGGTGGTGAAAGCCAGTGGCGAAGCGCTCGGCAAGGGCGCGGTGCTTCCAGAAACGGTTGAAGAGGCCACAAATGCCGCGGACGGCATGCTCGTGCGAAACGAACTCGGCGAGGCGGGTCGGACAATCGTAGTCGAAGAGCGGCTCACCGGCCGCGAACTGAGCCTGATGGCGGTCTGCAACGGCCGTGACTTTCGGCTCCTGCCTCCTGCACGCGACCACAAGAAAGTGGGTGACGGCGACACCGGTCGAAATACCGGTGGTATGGGCGCGGTGAGCCCGATCGATGTGCCCAATCTGGATGAACTCGGCGAAATGTTCGTTCGTCCGGTGCTCGACCGTTTCCTGCGCGATGGCACGCCGTACGTCGGCGCCTTGTATCCGGGTCTGATGCTCACGGACAGTGGGCCAAAGTGCTTGGAGTACAACTGCCGCTTCGGCGATCCTGAGGCGCAATGCGTTCTGCCCCGCGTAGGCGGCGACTTTGCACAGGTGCTTTTGAAAGCCGCACGTGGCGAGGATCTACCCAAGCCAATCGTCTCGGTCGAGTGCTCCGTTTCCGTTGTGATGACCTCGAAGGGTTATCCCGGCAACTTCGAGAAGCTGGCTCCCCTGCCCGACTTGCATAGCGACGACGTGCTCGTTTTTCACGCAGGCGTTTCGGATTTGAATGGCTCTCTCGTTTCCAGCGGGGGCAGGGTACTTACGGTTACGGCACTGGGGACGTCCGTTGCCGAGGCACGTGAGAAGGCTTACGCTTTTGCAATGCGGTTCGACAACGGGCCGTGGCACTATCGCCGCGATATTGGCGCCTTCTAGTCTAACTCGTGGGGCGTCGAAATTCGAAAGTCGATGTCTGAATACAAAACTCGAGCAAGCGGCTACAGATGTAACTGTCCTGCAATTTAGTCGCACGCCCAGTACCAGCTGCCGGCGGTGGGATGTGCCTCGCCCGCAGGGTGACCTTCGGGGTCGACCGCTACGGCGTCGAAGCCTCCCGTGCCGCTGATGTGCTTTGCGTGTAGGTCTGCGAAGATCATAGTTCCGCCCGTGGTGTGCCATTTCGTGTAGTAGTTCCATGGCGGGGGGCAGTCGTAGCCGTAGCGGTTGCAGGCGTCGGGCGTGATGTCGGCGTCGAAGATCGGGAACATCTCATCGCGCATGATGCGCGTTCGGCTTGGCTCTACGATTTGAGACTGGTTGACGACTTGCGTGTAGTTGTAGGGCTGGTTGTTGCCCGTGCTCTCGCCTTCGATCACGCTGAACATGCATTTTGTGAACCGGTAGCTGCTGCCGTAGGCGTCCCAGTAGCTTGTGGCGCCGGGTACTTCTATTGATGTGTATGGGCCGCCCATATCCAGCGGGCATTTGAAGACGTCTTTACTTGCGCTATATGCAAGGATCTGCACCTCCACCCCTTTGTGCCCGGGCTGACCGGCAGGAGGCTGCGAGTTGTAGGCATAGAAGATCGGCATCGTGCCGTCTTGGTCTCCGAGGTACATCTCCAGCGCATACCCGACTTGGCGAGCGTTGCTCACGCACGCGGTGCGCTTGGCGGCCTCTTTCGCTTGGCCGAAGATCGGGAACAAGATAGCGGCAAGGATCGCGATGATCGCGATGACGACGAGGAGTTCGATGAGTGTAAAAGCTCGCTTCATTTTCGTTCCAAAAAGCGAGAGACCGCCCCGCGTTTTGAAACGCGAAACGGTCTTCGGAACGACTCGTTTCCGCATTCCCTACGCCGGCATTATCCGGATCAGGTTCCAGGGTCTTCCTTTCGGAACTCTCAGCCTTGGTAGGCTCCCCTATGGGTTCGGCTTTCGCTCTCCTATTGTACTCCGGCGGTATGCTTTAGCGTTTCACGGGCCTGTAGCTCAGTGGTCAGAGCAGGCGGCTCATAACCGCTTGGTCGCAGGTTCAAATCCTGCCGGGCCCACCACCGACCGATGCGCGATTGTCGATTTACGATTTACGAAAGGAAACTGACGACGTTAGCTGCAGACTAAGGTGCCGACGGCCTCACCGCGGGCGGCGGCGGCGATCATCCCGGGTTCGTGGATGCTAAGAACAATCACCGGGAGGTCATGCTCTCGGCACATCGTGAACGCCGTCTGGTCCATCACGCCCAACTTCTTCGAAATCGCTTCGTCGAAGGTCAGGGTCTCGTACTTAGTCGCGTCTGGTGACTTATGCGGGTCTGCCGTATAGACGCCATCTACCTTCGTTGCCTTTACAATTGCGTCGCACTGCAATTCGAGTGCGCGCAAAACCGATGCGGTGTCCGTGGTAAAAAATGGGTTGCCGGTGCCCGCTGCCAAGACGACAATTCTCTTCTTCTCTAAATGCCGAATAGCGCGCCGGCGAATAAATGGCTCGCAGACGGCTTGAATGGTAACCGCGCTCATTACGCGCGTAGGCGGACCGATTTTTTCGATCGCTTCTTGCAGGGCAAGTGCGTTCATGATCGTGCCCAGCATTCCCATTTGGTCGGCGACTGACTGTTGAATTCCGCCTTCACGGCTGAACGACTCGCCGCGAATAAAATTGCCGCCGCCAACGACAATGGCGGTCTCGACGCCCGCTTCCTGAAGCTTCGCCACCTCGCCGGCAATGAAGTTCACAGTCGTAGCGTCGAGACCGAACCGTCCCTCGCCCGCCAAAGCTTCGCCGCTGAGTTTCAGCAGCAGCCTTGCGAGCGGTTTTCTAGTCAAGCTTCGAGTCCACCAGCGGCTTGCCGGCCTCGATGCGCACGAAACGCTTCACCTGCAGCCCGCCGACAACATCGCCGACTTTCCTGGAGAGGTCCGCATACCATTGCTGCTCCAACAGAACGATTTCTGAAAGCAGCTCCTTGGCAACGCGGCCCTGTGCGATTTTCTCGGCGATTTCGGGAGGCTTGCCATCTTCGATGGCTTTTTGCTTTTCGCGCTCGAGTTCGCTCGCCAGGCGGCCCTGGTCGATCTGGTCTTTAGAAATAAATTCCGGTGACAGGGCAACGATTTGCGTACCGATTTTATTGGCCATATCTACCGTGGTTCCGTTGCCACCCGACACAGATACGAGGGCTGCCTTCATCTTGTCGTGGTGCAGGTACGAGCCGACGGATTCGCCTTCAACACGCACAACGCCTCCGAGCTGAATGTTTTCACGAATTTTGGCGACCGCTTCTTCGATCAGTTCCTGGACCGTCTTGCCACCGACGTTGGATGTCAACGGCGCATCGCCGGGGTCGTTCGCGGCGAATGCATCGGCGAGCTTCTGTGCGAGCGCTTGGAAGTCCTCGTTGCGGGCGACGAAGTCCGTTTCGCAAAGAAGCGCAACGGCAGCAACCGCATCGCCCTGGCGCGAAACCGCCACTGTTCCCTGGCTAACGGTGCGATCTACTCGCTTGCCGGCTTGAAGCTTGCCGCCTTCCTTGAGGATTTCTTTGGCGCGCGCGAAAACCGAATCTTCATTTGCATCGCCAGCCTGCTCTTCCGCGGCCTGTACGAGTGCCTTTTTGCCCTCCATCATGGGGGCATCGGTCTCCTCGCGGAGTTTCTTCACTAATTGTGCTGAGATTTCCATATTGTTTATTCGTCCTCGGTCACGACCGCTGCGGCGCGGGCAGGCCGTTTGCGGCGGCCGCCGCCCGGCTCCAGTTCGTCATCGTCCTCGAGCGAATAAGCGCGAAGCATTTCGAGCTCGACTTCGCCCAACGGCACGCTCTCTTCTTCCGTCGCCTCTTCGCCCTCGACGGCTTCGACAGGCTCGGCTTCGCCTTCGCCGGCGATATCGTCGATCGGGCGCATTTCGGTGATCAGGTCGGCGATTTTGCCGGTGATTAAGCGCACCGAGCGAATCGCGTCGTCGTTACCGGGGATGATGTAATCGGCAGCGTCGGGATCGCAATTCGTGTCGACGATGGCGACGACCGGGATGCCGAGAGTCTTCGCCTCGGCGATGGCGATTTCTTCGTTCTTCACGTCGACCACGAACATCATGGTGGGCATCACGGTGAGGTCTTTCACGCCGTCGAAAAATCTGTGCAGCCGCTCGCTCTCGCGCTCGCGCTCGAGCTTCTCGATTTTGGGAAGCCTCTCGAAGTAGCCTTCGTCCTTCATGCGGTCGAGCTCCTTCATCCGTCCGACACGCTGCGACATCGTTTTCCAGTTGGTGAGCAATCCGCCCATCCATCGCTCGGAAACGTAGGGCATGCGGCATTTGGTCGCTAATTCTTTGATCACGCCGGATGCCTGCTTCTTTGTGCCGACGAACATTACGCTTCCGCCCTTTTCGATGTTGTCACGCACCGCCTCCAGCGCCTCTTCGAACAACTTGAGGGTCTGGTGCAGGTCGATGATGTAAATGCCGTTGCGAGCGCCGTAAATGTAGCGCTTCATTTTGGGGTGCCAGCGACGCGTCGCATGGCCGAAGTGCACGCCTGACTCGAGCAGGTCGCGCATGGTCATTGGGGTCATTTATTCTCCTTGGGTTATGCCTCAGGCGGGCCGAGTGTAATTCCCTTTCGGGGCACCCAAGTGTGGCCGCGCCTTGTGTGATAGGGCAATTGTACCTTCTGTGCCGTATACTGACTACCGGAGACCAACGTGAGAATTTCTCTGTTACGGTTCCTTCCCTTTGCGGCTGCAATGTTCGCCGCCCTTCCTGTTGCGGCCGAATGGGTTTGGGAGCGGCTCGACAGGCCGTCACCGCCCTCCATGTACGAGCATTCGATGGTTTACGACTCGGGCCGGGATCGGTTGGTGGTTTACGGAGGTGCTCGGTGGTATAGCGAAACGTACGGTAACCATCACCACCCTTACGTTTGGGAGTGGGACGGTGAAACGTGACTACAGGCTTCGGAATCTACGTTGCCTGCAAACTTGTCAATGACAGCGATGGCTTACGATTCGCGCAGGGGCGTTATCGTCCTCTTCGGTGGCGGCGCAACCGACACGTGGGAATTCGACGGAACTTCATGGCGTCAAGTGGCGAGCGCAGGTCCGTCGCTTCGTTATTTCGCGCCGATGGTTTACGACCAGGCTCGTGGGAAAACGGTTTTGCACGGAGGGAGCAGTGGCTGGATCGGATCGCCGCTCCTCTCGGACACCTGGGAGTGGAACGGGGTCGTTTGGAATCGAATCGAGCCTGTATTCCCAGGACCAAAGAGGTCATTCCACACTTTAACCTACGACTCGCGGAGAAGGCTAACCGTACTCGTAGGCGGCGGAGGGCCGTACACCTTGTATACCGTGAACGACACGTGGGAATACGACGGCTCTACGTGGAGGAAGTCGGTCGCACCGCAGGAGATCTACGCGCGCCAGACTCACGCCACCGCGTATCACGAGGGCATGGGAAAGGTGGCGGTGTTTGGCGGGCGGAATTACCCTCGACGATATTCCGACCTTTGGCTGTTCAACGGCAAATCGTGGGTGAACGACGACCCGGCACCACCCGCCTTCAGTCGACCGACAATGGTCTACGATCGGCGGCGGGGAAACTTCGTTCAGTTCGGCGGCGGTGTCACGGGCCTTACGGACTCCATCAGCGACTTACAAGCTGAGACCTGGATATTGGAAGCCGAATCGGGCTGGAGAAAAGCGAAGCCGGCCACGAATCCGCGGCCGAGAACGCACGCCGCGATGGTTTACGACGAGGGGCGAGGCGAGGTACTGATGTTCGGTGGGTATGTGGTTGGCAGGGGCGGATACAACTATTTGACATCTCTACGAGATATGTGGATATGGAACGGCTCTGATTGGCGAGAGGTGAACCCCGACGGCCCACGGCCGCACAGCAGCGGCCCGATGTTCTACGACACACGGCTTCAAAAAACGGTGCTCCTCTCTTTTAAGAGCGGTAGTCAGAGCATTCAAGTCGTCTGGCTGTGGGACGGACGGTCATGGACAGAAACGACCATACAACCGCCGTATGCATCGACGAACCAGCCCGAGCTGGTTTATGATCCGATTAGCAAACAAGCGATAGCGCGGTTCTGGGGAGACAATGAAACTTGGCTCTGGAATGGATCAAGTTGGAAGTTCGCATATAGCGATACGGGTCGTGACAGAGGTGCGGGCTCATTTACCTTCGACGAATCGGCTAACAAGGCGTTCTACTACGGTGGAGCGGATGAGTCCAGCACGCTGTCTGACGCACTGTTTTGGAATGGGTCGATGTGGCACGAACTTGGCCACCAGCCCCCTGGCCCCCGGGCGGGTGCGGGCGCGGCATACGATTCAGTTCTGGCTCGCTCCGTCATATTCGGTGGGTTAGCCGTTGTGTACGGAGGGATCGATGTGGAGTTCTACGACGACACGTGGGCGGTTCGGTGGGTTCCGTAGGTCGGCCTCATTCCGATAACTAATTGACTTCACAGTCCTCGGCACCCGTTGGCCCTGCACCCCCGGACATTGGCCCATGAGACGGCCGTGGAAGTGCTGCGGATCGAAAGCATCGGGTCCGGTCTCCGGGGCACCCGAATAAGTTTTCGATTAGCCTGCAACATGTGGTCGTCCGAACAAAGTGGAACCGACCCATTCCCCAACTCGTAGGTGTGGCACAGGTTGCAGTTGGAGGTGGCCACATGTTTCGAACAATGATGCTTCTGAGCCTTTCGGTAGTCGCCGCGGGCGCACTTTCACAAGTCCTCACGTCGAGAGCTTCGGTCGCGAGCGGAGGGGTTCAGGTCTCGGCACGCAGTCACTCCTCTTCGGTTAGCGACGATGGCAGATTCGTCGCGTTCGTTTCGAGCGCTTCGAACCTCGTTGTCGGAGACACGAACGGCGTGGAGGACGTCTTCGTTCACGATCGGCTCTTTGGCCAGACGACACGCATTTCGATTAACACTTCGGGTGTGCAGGGCAATAATCGCTCGGGCTCCCCTGCGGTCGACGGTAATGGCCGCTTCGTGACGTTCTCGTCGTTTGCTTCGAACCTCGTGGCGTCCGACACGAACAATCAGGGTGACGTATTTATTCACGACCGCGTTCTCGGCACAACTCAGGTCGTCTCGAAATCGACAGGCGGCGTCCTCGGGACTCATGAGAGTCGCCTGCCCTCGATCAGCAACGATGGTCGTTATGTTGCGTTCCAAAGCGCTTCCGCCAACTTCGTAGCGGGGGATACGAACCAGCTGCCTGATATTTTTGTCCGCGATTTGATCGCGGGCGAAACAAATCGTGTTTCGGTCGCTCCCGGCGGTGTTCAAGCCAACAGCATGTCTCAGGAGGCGGCAATCAGCGGCAATGGTGAATGGATCGCGTTCCGTTCTTGGGCAACGAACCTTGTTCCCAACGATACGAACATGCAGCCGGACGTATTCGCCGTGAGTCGTATCGGCGGGCAGGTTAACCTCATTTCGATGTCGAACGCCTTCGGCCCTTCGAACGGAAGCAGCGAAGACCCGTCGATCAGCGATGACGGACGATTCGTAGGCTTCGAGTCCGCAGCTACGAATCTGGTCAACGACGACGCCAATGGTCTGGTCGATGTCTTTGTGAGAGACCAACTCTGCTTCACGACATCTTTGGCATCGGTCTCGTCTTCTGGCGTCCAAGGTGACGGTTTTTCCACCGACGCGACGATCTGCGGTGACGGCCGGTTCGTTGCCTTTTTCACCTTCGCAACAAACCTCGTTCCGGATAACCTACCGTTCAACGAGAACGTTGTCCTTCGGGACACGTGGACGTTCAGCACTTCCCTGGCCTCGAAGTCCACTCCCGGACTCGCCAGTAATTTCATTAGCCGGGAGCCGTCGATAAGCGGAAATGGCCGCTTCGTTGCTTACGAGTCCGGTGGGTCCAACCTCGTCCCGCTTGATACGAACCACAACGCGGATGTCTTCGTGACAGACCTTGCAGCGTCCTCAAGCGGAGCGAGCCAATTCCAACTTGTGCGTGGACGGTTGATTGGCGGCAACTTAGCGAGCCTTCAGGCAAGCGATGACGATCGACTGCTGCTCGGCCCGGGCATCACTTTCTCGGCGCAGCAGCCTCCGATCGAGGTGTATTTCATTGGCTCGATCGGCACTTCGCAGATATCTGAGCTGGAAATTTTCATCGAAAGCAGCACAAGTTCTCCTGCGCTGTCCCAGACGATGGAGATCTTCAACTATCAAACCTGCGTCTTCGAGCCCTTGGGGACAAAGAATCCTGGAACTATCGATTCGTTCCATAGCGGCCAGCCGGTTGGCGATTTGGGCGAGTATTCGTCCGGCGGTGAGGTTTTGGTTCGCGTTACATACCGCGCGAATGGCCCGCTCTTCTCTTATCCTTGGCAAACGCGCATCGACCAGGTGCGCTTTGTGGTTTCCAACTAACTCCCCGCCTGACGGGCGCCCTGCAAATCTGCGGGACGCCTTCTTTTTGTCAGCTCTCGAGGTGGGCGAGAGGTATAGTTTCAGACGCAAGGATATGCGGCAAACGGGGCCAACATTTGGATAGCAGGGAGCGGCTGGCGGCCGCATCGCGGGGAGGCGAAACGGATCGTATTCCGTGGTTTGTCTGGAGCGGGGACACCGAAGCCCAACCGGCGATCGATTTCATTGCGCAGTGGCATCCCGACGCGGTGGTAGTTGGGGCACCGAGCGATTTAGCGACGTTAGTGGGAGCGCATCCCGAAGTTGCCGTGCTTGTGGAAGTAGGCAACCCGTTTGGAGTTGCGCTTCAAGAAGGTGTGGACCTCAACGAGGAGTTTGAAAAAGGCCCGGCTTTGGGCAGCGCAGCATTCGATGATTTTTTTCTGCGGACAGAATCGGCACTGACAGCTGCTATGGAAAGCGGTGCAGACGGAGTTTTGTACAGACTCTTCGGTGCCGATCCGATGCTGAGCACGCCTATGCAGTTCGGCGGCTTTTATCTCGAGCGCGAGCGTGAGTTGTTGGGGTCGATGGCGGATGCGCGCTTCAACGTCTTATATGTGGAGGGCGGAGAGGGACTTTATCTCGACGTCGTCTCGGACCTACAGGCTCACGCTTTCGGCTGGAATGAAGCCCGATCGTTGATTCCCGCTGTCGATGTAAGGGAAATGCGAAAAGGGGCGCTCGCCTGCGGATTGGATGCAGAGGACCCGCAAAAGCTGTTTAGGTCGATCGGACACTCGGGGTTGATACTGAGTGGATACGTGGAGGACCTTGCCGCGTTCGATGGCACGAACGTTGTATCTGCTTCGCAAAGTTTGGCTGGGGCCGTTAGATGAACGACAAATTACTGCCCGCACCGATCGATTGGCTGCCCCTGCTGCCAATCCTTTTTGTCTTCGGCACGGGTGTCGCGGCAATGATCATCGAAATGCTCTGGCCGAGGAGATCGAATTATCTCATCGTTGGCACTACAATCGTGGGGTTGGTGGCGGCGGCCTACACGGTCACGCTTAATTGGGATTTTTCCGGAACCACGCTCGGCGGATTGTTTACAAATGACCGGTTCGGCCAAGTTACGCAGCTGCTGCTCATCGTAATCGCGCTGTTAACATGCCTTTACAGCGAGGGGTACTTGCGCGAAAAGCGTGTCGCGTTTGGAGAATATTATTCGCTAGTGCTTTGGTCCACGGTCGGTGGCATGATCATGGCGACGACGCATGACTTGCTGATCATGTTCCTCGGGCTGGAAGTGCTTTCCATTGCGCTTTACGTGCTGGCGGGATTGAGTTCTAAAGAGAAACGCTCGCAAGAATCTGCCCTCAAATACTTTTTGCTTGGGGCCTTTGCATCAGGGTTTCTACTCTACGGCATCTCGCTGGTCTATGGCGCGACAGGGTCGACCAACGCATCGGCCGTATCGCAACTGCTGCAGATGCGGTCAGGCGTGGATGTAAATAACATCCGAATGCTTTATGCCGGGCTTGGATTGCTGCTCGTCGGGTTTGGTTTCAAAGCGGCCATCGTGCCATTTCATATGTGGACGCCGGACGTTTACCAGGGCGCTCCTACCACTGTCACCGGTTTCATGGCGGCCGGCTCGAAAGTTGCTGCAATAGCCGCACTTTTCAGGTTCTTAGAATATTCGATCGGGATGGCTGCGATCTGGATTCCCCTGTTGATGATGCTCGGCGTTTTGACGATGACCGTCGGCAACCTAATCGCGCTCGTGCAAACCGACGTGAAGCGCATACTGGGCTATTCCAGCATCGCACACGCGGGTTATTTGCTTGTTGCGATTGCCGCGCTCGGCTCGTTACGGGCAACGGGGGCACCTATCGGCGAACAGACGATCATGTATTACCTAATCGCTTACAGCGTCATGACCGTAGGCGCCTTTGCCGTGCTGTCGCTCGCCGCGAGAAACGGCAACGAGGGCACGCGGCTGGAAGATTTTCATGGCTTGTGGAAAAGCGCGCCCTTTGTGGCGGGCACGATGATCGTGTTCATGTGGAGCCTCGCCGGGCTGCCGCCGATGGCGGGCTTCTTCGGCAAGTACATGATCTTCACGGATCTCGTCGACGCCGGAATGCTTTCGATTGCATTAATCCTCGCTATTAATTCGGTGCTGAGCGCTTTTTATTATGTGAAAATCGTCCTGGCAATTGTGGTTAATGAGCCGGATTTACGCCCCGCAACTTTCGCGCGGGCAAGTTCCGGATTGATTACGGTGACTGGCCTCTGTGCCTTGCTCGTTATTGGGCTGGGCATTGCGCTTGGTCCAGTCACAGAGTGGATGGGACTTGCGCCGCCTACGGAGCAGACCAACGCCTTGTATGGAGCTAAACCTTGAAACTTGGACTAAGCATGTGGAGTTATGTCGCGCCGTGGAAGCGCGGCGAGATTGAGGCGCCGGACTTTATTCGGACGGCGGCGCAACTCGGTGTCGACGGCGTCGAACTGTTGGATTTCTTTTATCGAGATAAACAGGATTGGTCGACCGAGACCGACCAGATTAGAGCCGCACTGGACGAGACGGGCCTACCCGTGGGCGTCTTTTCAGTCGGGAACGACTTTGCGCAAGCCGACCCAAGCGCGCGCGCTTCTCAGGTGGACGTTATTAAGCGGGGCGTCGACCAAGCCAACGTTTTCGGCGCAGGCGTTGTACGGGTCTTCGCCGGAGGAGATCTGCCCGGTACTCCTAATGAAACCGTGTTCGACTGGTTTTTGGAGGGGCTTTGCGAAGCCTCCTATTATGCAAACGACAAGGGTGTAAAACTTGCGCTCGAAAATCACGGCCTCATTGCAGGGCGCAGCGACCAAATCAACGACCTCGTGCACAAAGTTCGCATCGCGACGGGCAATAGCGTCTTGGGCGCAAATCCGGATACCGGCAATTTCCTCTTGGTGAACGAGGATTCGACGGATGCAGTTCGCGGTGTGGCGAAATATGCACACATGTGCCACTTCAAGGACTTTGAGCTAGCTCCCCCGAACTGGACCGGGCACGCCTATACGGCACTCGATGGGACTCGGTTCATTGGCTCGGCTATCGGCGAAGGCGGTGTCGACCTTGCTGCCTGCATCGACGCATTGCGTGAGATCGGCTTCGACGGCTGGGTGAATATTGAGTACGAGTCTGAGGAAGACCCGACCTCGGGAGTTCCGCGCAGCGTCATGAACGCTCGCCGTGTTGTGAATTAGCCGGGTCACAAGCGCGCTCAGCGGCTACGATTAAGAGGTGACGCGACTCTTCGGCATCGAAACGGAATACGGCTTGTTGCAGCCGGGTGGCACGCCTCGCAGCCAAGTCGAGGATTCGCGCCGACTCGTAGCCGGTTGTGACGAACCACACGCGGTCGGCTGGGACTACTCTTTCGAAAGCCCCCGCAACGATTTGCGCGGCTTCAGGGCCGCATCGTTGCAGCATGATCCAGTGGATGCTGTGTTCGATCAGGGCAGGTCGGCCGCTCCGATTGAAGATGAGCGGTCGGACCGGATCCTCATTAATGGGGCGCGCTTTTATAACGACCACGGACATCCGGAATACGCGACACCCGAATGCTCGCGACTGCTTGATTTGGTCGCCCATGACCGGGCGGGTGAGCGCATCGCGTTCGCTGCCGCAAAGAAGGTCGGCGCAACGCTCTACAAAAACAACAGCGACTATTCGGGCGCCTCATACGGCACGCACGAAAACTATCTCGTGCCGAGGCAGATCGGATTCGATGCGCTCGCGTCCGGCCTGCTGCCGCTTCTGGTTTGCCGGCAGATCTTTACCGGGGCGGGAAAAGTTGGAAGCGAAGCCGGGCGTGACGTGGACTTTCAGCTTTCACAGCGCGCGGATTTCCTGAACGAAGTGGCGAGCGTGGACACCCTCTACCGCCGTCCGATTTTCAATACGCGCGATGAACCCCATGCCGACGCTGCCCAGTGGACGAGATTCCACGTCATCTGCGGGGACGCGAACCGGAGCGAGTGGGCGACAGCAATGAAGGTCGGAATGGTGCGGATCGCCCTGGAATTGATTGCCCTGGGCGAAGCTCCGACCTGGCGGCTGGCCGATCCGGTGAGAGCGTTCTCCGATATTTCGAAAGACGCAGCGCGCGTCTGGAAGATCGATCTCGACCACGGTTCTTGGACGACTGCTCCGGACGTGCTGGAAACCTACCTAGCCGCGGCAGCAATACACCTTGCAGGGATTGACGCAGAAACCGACTGGATATTGGCTGAGTGGAACACAGGGCTCACTGACATTCGCACAGACCCTTTGGCACTCGCGGATCGGGTGGACTGGGTGGCGAAGCTTAATTTGCTTCGAGCCTACGCAAACGACGTCGGAAAGTGGGAGATCGACGCGCTGCGCTCAGTCGAGATGGAGTACCACGACATTGATCCAGAAACCAGCCTCTTCGACCTTCTGCTTGGCATGGGAAGCATGCTACGGCTGGTGCCGGAAGTGCGCATCGAAGACTCGATGACCTGCGCACCCACTACGCGTGCGGCCCATCGCTCGAAGGTAGTTGCCGAGCACGCGGATCGGGTCGAGGCGATCGGGTGGCGGCGGGCAGTAGTCGCGGGCAAAGTGATCGAATTTGAAATTGAAGGAACTCCTTGATCGGGGTCGAACCTCTTACTGTGTATGGAAGTCCGATTCGATCGACGCGAGCGAGACCTGCCTCAGCCCTTGCGGAAGCCGGGTGATGATGAGGGGCCAAGCAAGCGGGATGTGAAGAAGCCGGGCGGCAACGACGAGCTCTTGAAGCGTCTTCGCAAGGTGGATCCCGACCGGGCTAAGAAGTATCGACAGCGTAGTGGCGAGTAGACTCGGCGCAAATGTTGTCAAAAACAGCACTTAATCGAGCATAATCACAAACGAGCGTCCGACTATGGAGGGCGCGAGAGGAGACAAGGAGAATATGAAGAAATTACTTTTCGTAGTCGGCGCAACGCTTACTACAGGCGCGGCCCTGGCGCAGTTGTCGTTCGACAACAGCATCGTGGGCACGTTCACGGACATATCCGCAACAGGCACAGCGCTCAACTTGGCCGATGACGACGAGGCCAACTTCACATCTACCGTCGGCAACGCCCTGTTGGCTGCGGGCGACGTTCGCGAGGCAACAACGGCGGTATCGCTTTCGGCGCCACCAATGGCAATCTCGGATTCACGAACGTTGCGCTTCCGGGCTCCGGCGGTGTTGCGGGTGTCTTTGCAGATTCCGTACCGGCCAACCCACAGGTACTGCTCCCTTATTGGGACGACCTGTTCACCCCCCCAGGAAACGTTTACTGGCAGGAAATCGGCGGCACACTGATCATTTCTTGGGAAGACGGTGTTCGCTTTGGAGCACAGACCCCAGGACGCTTCCAAGTGAAGGTCTTCAGCACCGGCCCCGCATTCGCCCAGTTCATCTACGATGACATTCAGGGCACAGGCTGGCAAGGCGGGACAAGCGCCACGATCGGCTACATGGATGGCCCTTCCGGGGCGAACACTGGCAATAACATGCAGTGGAGCTTCAACACGGCTGGCTCCGTTTCGAACGGCACGGTCATTTCGATCATCCCAGAGCCGGGAACCTTCCTGGCGATCGGCGCGGGCCTCGGCTTGCTGCTCCTTCGACGCAAGCGCAGCTAACCAGGTACACAGAGTGAACGAGCCTCGCACGCTGTGCGAGGCTCGTTCTGTCTTTCAGCCGCGCCGGTTCCTTGACGTCGCCCGAGAGCGACTTCGACGGACCGATTGAGGAAAGAAAGTTGAAGAAAAAAGAGGACATTGTGTACACTGTGCCGTACTGCAATACGAGTGGTGCTTAGATGCATCCTCAGGAGGCACTAATAAATGCGCAAACGTTTGGGCTTCACGCTCATCGAGCTTCTCGTGGTGATCGCCATTATTGCGATCCTCGCGGCAATTCTTTTCCCTGTTTTTGCTCAAGCCAAGATGGCCGCAATGCGGACTCAATGCTTGGCGAACACCTACCAAATGGCCCGAGCGGTCATGATGTACCAGGGTGATTCGGATGACGGCTTCCCGCATTCGAACACCGGCAGCGTCAACGGCCCCGGTTGGGGCTTTGGACGACCGGATTACGTATGGGGCGAAACGATCAAGCCCTATACCGCCGACTGGAATGTCTTCCGCTGCCCGAGCGACTCCAACGCTACGGACGAAGGCCTTTCCCTGACGCCCTACGGCCAGCCAGCACTGCGAACCGACCCGAGCTTCTACTACTACTGGATGTCCAGGGCAAACGTGGGTTTGAACTATGACTTCCTTAGCCCGTGGATTACGCGAACGGTGCCGGGTGGCACGTACGTGGGCTCGCTTCCGCAAAAGGCCGGCCGCGTCGCCAGCCCCGGCCGAACGATCATGTTCGGCGAGAGTATGTGGGATCGTCGCCCAACCGGCCAGCCCGTAGGCGGCGGCAACTGGGTCATCGAGGCGCCTTGCGTCAAGAACTCAGCGAATCAACTACTCTCACCCATGTCCGAGTTGAACAGCCAGCAGGGCCTCGGCCTGTGGCAGAACTACGGCGTAGGTTGGGCAGTGGGCCAAGGCGGCTCTTGGTTGGAATGGGGGGGCCTGTATCCGTTCCACAAGATGGCAATAAACATCACATTTGCCGACGGGCATACGAAGGGCCTCAAGCTCGGCGCGATTACCGACGGCTGCGATGTTCGAACTAACTTCCAGGGCCCGGCCTGGGACCTCGACAAGTATCAATGGGACCTCGAATAAATGAAAGCTAACGGATCACCGATCGTCAAGTATGGGATCGCGGCGCTTCTGCTCCTCGGAGCAATTTTCGCCTACACTCGGTTCACGGGCCGAGCGTCCACAGATGACGGCATCGGCGAGGTGCCGAAGCCAACAACGGACGTGATCCTTCCGCCACTCGAAGATAAGTACATTATCGGAAAGGGCGGATACAAGGCGCCAGGCAAGTAACGAGACGTAGAAGCCGGATTGGGTGCGCCGATCCGGCTTCTTAACTCAATATCACTCGTGCTGCGTCTTCGGCGCTTTCGAGCGCGCCTTCCATGAAGCCCATCCAAGAGGCGCAGAATTCGCCCGCGAGTTGAACCTTGCGGTCTACCCGCTGTCTGACGGCCTCAGGATTGGACCCCGGAGCCGCCGTACTAAATGCTCCCCGTGCGTAAGGGTCGGCAACCCAGTTCTCGAATTCAATCTTGACGGGACGTGCCGTAAACGAAATCCTGCGGAGCTCTGCGGAAAGTAGCAGTTGCGGATCGTCCGACTGATGAAGGATCCTTGCTGCGTCGCCGCAGATGTACGCAACCAGGGCGTTACCATCTTGAGAGTCGGGCCAAGTCTGTTGGATCAGGTGGTCTGCTTTTAGATATCCATGCCAGCCCTCACCTTCCCAGAACGGACTAGCGTAGGTCAATCTCGCCTTGAGAGCCGGGGCGGTACCCAGCTTACATAAATCGGACCAGACAGCCAGCGGTGGGTCAATATCGATCATTTTGAGGCATGGAAGCGGCAGCGCAAGGATAACGGCGTCGGCACTGGTAGCAAAGCCATCGAACGTCAGTTCGACGTCGCTTCCTTCCCTCACACTCAGCAGCACGCTGCCAAAGTGTGGCGCTGACCGCACAGTTGAAAGGATGCTTTTTACGAAAGCGCCGCCTCCGCCCGCGATCCGATAAGCGCTTGCCTCGAGTCCTTCGCGCCCCTCGTACTTCTTTCGAAACTCGAGCCACTGGGCTAAGCCGAGGTTTTTCGGCTCATCGCCTTCGTCCGTCCGCACATTCGCAGTAGCCAACCAGCGGCCCTCGGGTGATAAGCACGCCGCGTTTACCAAGTTGGCGACCGTATCGCCATCCTCGCTCGTTGCGGTCGCAGCCATCGCTTCAAAACGCAGGACATCTTGGGCGGCGTCCGGCCAGGCGCCGCTTTGCATACACCTCGCGCCATGGAAGGTAAGCATGTAATCACCGGTCGGCGCGGGCACCTCGGCGACGCCGAGTTCGCGCATGAGGCTCCGCATCCTTTCATGATCTTCATCGACCCATTCTGCGCCCGTCTCGAAGCCGAAACGCGCGGTGTGGATCCTTCCACCAGCGCGGTCGCGCGCTTCAAAAAGCTCTACCTCGTGGCCCGCGGCCTCCAAAATCATTGCGGACCTCAAGCCCGCGAGCCCGGTTCCGACGATGGCGACCCTCACGTCGGCAGAATACCGGGAATAATCGGCGGGTATGCGGCCGGATGTTGCAATCGTAGGAGGAGGCGTCATTGGGTGGAGCGCAGCATTTCACTTAATGCGCCTCGTCCCGAGTCTTTCGGTCGTGGTGATCGATAAGTATTCGCGAGGCGGAATGGGATCGACATCGCTGGCGGCAGGTGGCGTGCGGGCACAGTTCTCGACGCCCGTGAACATCCTGCTGTCGAAGGAATCGATCGAATTCTTCGAGCGATTCGAGGAGGAAACTGGCGAAGATCCGTCGTTCCGTCAGCACGGCTACCTTTTTGTCGCCTCGACCAAGCGAGGTGCGGCGTACCTTGCTTCGTGCGTAGCTTTGCAATTGTCGCTCGGTGTGGAAGTCGACACCGTGAATCCTGTCCTCACGATCGGCATCCTCCAGACCAGCGACTTGCTTGCAGCGTCCTTCGCTCCCAAAGACGGCTACCTAGACCCGTACGCCGTTTGTCGAGGGTTCGAAGGCGCTGCCCGCAAGGCCGGGGCGACCGCCATCTACAACACGCGCGTTCTGGGAGGCGATCTCGCCACCGTACGAACTGAGCACGGACCGCTCGAATGCGGGGCGGTTTTGCTTTGTCCAGGCCACTGGTCTGCGGGCGTCGGTGACGGCTTCGGCATCGAAATCCCGGTCCAGCATACTCGGCACATGCTAACGCTGACCGGCCCCGTACCTGGATTGCTTTCGAACCTGCCCATGGTCGTGGACCTAGAAACGAGCTTTCATTTTCGCCCCGAAGGTGAGGGACTTCTGGTCGGCTGCAACTGGGACTGCCCCACGCCGCCCGACCCCAACGAGCCGGCGCTGTTCGATTTCGGATTTCTTCAGGCTATCGCCCAGCACGGAATGCACAGGCTCCCGATGCTGAATAAGGTTGGCTTTGATACCAAGCGCAGTTGGGCTGGCTATTACGCCGAAACGCCGGACAGACACGCGATCATTGGTAAGGTCGGCGGAGTGTTTTTAGCCACCGGTTTCGGCGGCCATGGCATTATGCATTCGCCGGCGGCCGGGCGAGCGATTGCGCAGCTGATGATGACCGGCGCGAGCGACTTGGACATCTCTACGCTTCGACCGTCCCGCTTCGCGGAGGGCGACTGGGTCGTTGAGAACATGGTGATTTAACTTGGCTATTGTCGTCCCAAAGCAATTGCGTTTCCCGAGATGATGGATGCAGACTCGGACAGGAGAAACGCAATAACTTCGGCAATTTCCGCAGGCTTTTGCCAAGCGTCGAAATTCGCGTTGGGCATCGACTTTCGGTTTGCGGGCGTGTCGATCGTATCCGGCAGAATTGCATTGACGCGTATTCCACGCTGCTTCCATTCCAAAGAAGCGCTTCTTGCAAGGCTCACAACGGCTGCCTTAGAGGCGGCGTAAACACTCATGTCTTTGGCGCCGGAGTATGCCTGACTCCCGACGAGAACTACACTCGAACCGTCCGCCAGTTCGTGGGCAAAAGCGTCTAACGTCGAAAAGGCCGTTCGGGAGTTGATTCCCAACGTCTCCACGTAGTGTTTCTCACCTAAGTCGCCCAGTTGTTTCATTCTGAAGCCGCCGGCCAACGCGACCAAGCCATGCACCGGCTTGCCTACACTTTCTGCCCACGCCTTGGTTGCCGCGAAGTCGGCAAGATCGACCTCTTTTTCGTCCACCGTTATTGCCTCGCCATCGCGGCTCAACCGCTCCATAACTGCCGCCCCCAGGTATCCATGACCCCCGGTTACGACGATGCGACTTCGATCAGGCATTGTAGAATTCTGGCACGTTACGCGTAACCGTTCGGGTGCGCGCGACGCCAGTTCCAGGCGTCCGCGACCATACCATCGAGGTCGGGGTAACGGGGGGTCCAGTCGAGAACTTCCCGTGCGCGGGTTGAGGACGCGACGAGAACTGCGGGGTCGCCTTCCCTGCGCGGAGCGAAATCTGCAGGAATCCCTGCACCGGTAATACGGCGCGCTGCCTCTACAACTTGCAGATTCGAGTAGCCCTCACCGTTACCCAAATTAAAGGCTCGTCGCGGAAGCGCTTCGATTCTTTCGAGAGCCAATAAGTGCGCGCCCGCGATGTCTTTAACGTGGATGTAGTCACGTACGCATGTGCCGTCCGGGGTCGGGTAATCACTTCCGAAGAGCTTGAACCCGCTGCGCAAACCCAAGGCATTCTCTAAAAGAATTGGAATGATATGCGTCTCCTTTGCGCGGAACTCCCCGTGCTCTTCGGTTGCGCCGCACGCATTGAAGTATCGCAGACTCACGTGTTGCAGTCCGTAGGCGCGCTCGTACCATGACATTGCATGCTCTAATGCTAGTTTCGATTCGCCGTACGTATTAACTGGCCTTTTCGGAGCGTCCTCTAGAATCGGTGTTTCTTCAGGCTGGCCATATACAGCCGCTGTAGACGAGAAGACGATTTTGTAGATTCCTGCGCCGCGCATTGCGTCGAGTAAATTCAGGCCGCCCACCAAATTAACGCGGTAGTGCTTGTCGGGATCGGTCATGGATTCTGAGACAAGCGTCTCCCCCGCCATGTGGACGACAGCATCCGCCTTGCTCGCTCTAAGCACTGCTTCTAAGGCATCCATATCGAGCAAGGAGACCTTTTCGAATTCCGCGCCCTCGGCGACGGCGCCTCGGTGTCCGGTGCGCAAATCGTCGACCACCAGCACTTCGTACCCTTCCTTCAACAGCAACTCGGTAACGACGCTGCCAATGTATCCCGCCCCGCCAGTAACAACCACACGCATACGGCGGCAGAATACCCGCGGGTAACCTCGCGGACGTGTTGGAACCACGACTTGCTTCGCCCGGCGCCGCGCTGCACGCACTGCTTGATCGTTGTCCGCTGATCGCTCCCGGGGTCTATGACGCGATCACGGCACGTATCGCGGAGGCATCCGGGGCGAAGGCGCTTTATCTAAGTGGGGCGGGGGCCACGAATAGCATGACCGCCATGCCGGACATGGCCCTGATTACGATGGACGAGATGGCGAGACAGGCAGCGTACGTCACGGCCGCCGTGCGAGTGCCGGTCATTGCGGACGCGGACACGGGCTACGGCGAGGCTTGGAACGTTATCCGCACGGTTCGCGAGTTCGAACGCGCCGGCCTTGCCGGTCTGCACCTCGAAGACCAAGAGTCACCGAAGCGCTGCGGACATCTAGATGGCAAGTCCCTTGTTTCTCCGGGCGAAATGGCTTCGAAAATTCGTGCGGCCGTTAGAGCGCGGATCGATCCGAGATTCTTTCTAATAGCCCGGACCGATGCTCGTGGGGTAGAAGGACTCGATGCAGCCATTGAGCGGGCAACCCTCTATGTTGAAAACGGTGCTGACTGCATATTCCCCGAGGGGCTGGAATCCTCGGAAGAATTTGCGATGTTCCGCGAACGTGTCTCCGGCCCCTTGCTTGCGAACATGACCGAGTTTGGAAGAACACCGCTCATTACAGCGGCCGAGTTCGGCAGGATGGGCTACGAGATCGTGATCTTCCCCATGACCGCATTCAGGGTGATGATGAAGGCCGTTGGCGAAACGTACGCCACGCTACTTGCCGAAGGAACCCAGGCCCAGTTGATCGACAAAATGCGCACGCGAAGGGAATTGTACGAGTTAATTCGGTACGACGAATACGAGGCATTGGACAAGAAATTGGCGGAGTAAAAACTCCGCCAATTCTGTCTAGCATAGTGCTGGCTAGTTTCGGTATTGCGCCCATTGGGCGTCCATGCGGGCGCTTTGACCGGAGGAGAACTTGAACATGCACGAGTCGTCCGTGTAGTCCATAAAGTTCGTGATGGGATCGACACCTGGAGCGTTCCCGCCCCGGCACGAGTCGCGCCCGTTGGGGCAACCGTAGGCAGGGCTCCTTTCCTTTGCAGTGTCGCTTACGTAGTCGCCGTTGCCGTTGCATCCACCCTGGAAGGTGTGATACAGACCTAACCAGTGGCCCACTTCGTGCGTTCCTGTGTCGCCAAGGTTGTAGGGCGACGCCGTTCCGCCGGGAAGTGAGGAGTAGAGCAGAACTACGCCGTCCTTCAATGGCGCGGAGTTGTAGCTGGACGGGAAAGTTGCCCACCCGAGAAGCCCGCCACCGGGATTGCTGGTGTACATATTGAGCGTGCCGGCGTCCCCAAGGTGCAACTCGTTCTTCATCTGGGTTTCGGCGCTGGTGCCGGGACCCGCGGTGTACCACGACGTGTTGGTCGTGCGGTCGACCGAATCCAGAGTGAAGCGGAACTGCGTATTCACACCGCCGGTAGCTCCCGAAAACGCATCATTGAGAACGTTGATCTGGTCGTCGATCATCGACTGGGGAATGTCGCCATTGGCAATGCCCATGCCCCGGTTGATGACGTGAACCGCGACCGGGATGGTGATCTGCCCATCTAGGCCCACGGTGCCGCTGCGCTTGACGAACTCTTCGATCCGCTGCATTTCGAGCGCTGAAGGCTCGATTGTGCCGCATCTAAGGGGCCTGTAGTCCTGCTGGGCCCTTGCTTCGATCGGGCTCATCGAGAATGCGACGGCGCCAACCGTGGCGGCGACCACGCCGCCCGAAAAGATTGCTAAAGTTTTTGGAGACATTGAGTCTTCCTCCCTATGTTGTTTTATCCTGAGCCACCCTCGCTGGCGGCGCTACTACAAAGCATATTGCATTTTCGACACTGTTTGGTCGATTCCTGCATGCAAATGTGACCGAAGTCCCGGCCCGTCAGTAAGTTCTGCGGATGATACGATTCATCGCGGGGTAGGTGTCCTTGGATAGGAGCTCGCGGCGCTCACCGGCGGGGGTTCTCCAAACTCGATGGGTCACAACGCTGAAGCCGGTCTTCCCCGGGTTAAGGATCTTCCCTCCTTTGCCGCCTCGGTTATCGACCATCCTCTCCGGACGGCGAACTTCGACAAGCTCCTGAACGATCGATATGTCGGCGGTCGGCTTCGACTTACCAACGACCGAGCACAGTAGCTTGGCATTGCGGACTTCCGCACGTATGGTAACCGGCCACGGGTACGGGTTGCGAAACCTGAGGTCGATGTTCGAATAGGCAACGGCGGCGTCCCTCCCGGCCGGGACGTAGCCAGGGGCGAATCGGTGCCGATTGCGCTCAACCAGCTCAAGGCCCGAAAGGAGAAGGGCGTTGTATAGGGTCGACGACGTTTGACAAACTCCCCCACCCCACGTCCAGATCAGTTGGCCATTGAAACTAACGGGCGCCTTGCGGTAGCCGTCGTTTCGCGACCAGGTTCCGACAGTCTCGTTGAACGAAAACGTTTGCCCGGGTGCGATTACGGTTCCGTCGAGCTTGTCCAGAGCCAGTTCTGCGTTCAGCCGTTGCGTCGTCATGCGTCCCTCCAGCGGCGACGCATAAGCAGCCATCGTAACGTTTTCAGGCGGCATTGAAACCAATCCGGCGACGAATACTCCGCCGAGACACGCAATGGCGAGCGCTGTGACAACAGGCTTCACTTCCGCACCTCGAGCTTAGTTGCCGCTGTCGATGCTGCATCGTCCGGGTCGTACATGTTTGAAAGAACGGCGGGAAGCGAACTGACCTTCCCCGGCGTCTCGGCGCGGAGCGTGTATTCGATTACGCTCTCGCCTTTCTTAAGTCGATTCATGAAAAATACGATGCGGTCATCGCGAATGTCCAGACCCGAATACCAGTAGAACCACTCCCATTGTTCGACGCCGTCCGAGGAGCGCTCAAGAACTTCAAAGCCTGAAGGCAGCGGGTCCTCGAGCATCATAAACTCGCGGTTACGATCCGACTCTATTTTGACCACAGCCCGGACGGTTTCGCCCGCATCCACTCCGCTTACCGGGTTTCCGGAGGGGAGGAGGCGCAACTCACCCGTTTCCAGTCGACGGGGCCGTAGCCGAAAGTACTGACGAGATACGGATAAGCCCGCCGCTGAAGAACCGGTCGAGAAGCTCGCGTCATTGGCCTTGAATCGCCAGCTTGCTGTGTAATAAACGATCCCTCCCTCGGACTGTAGGGAAGGTGCCGCGCCCTTGAGTTCATCCATCGGTACCCTGAGCGTAACCGAGCCAGCCTTTCCAATTGGCGCCGAATCGAGGTCTCGCCCGCCTGCAGTGACTCGAACGATGCGCGTGCCGCCTGCATCCGGCTTGGTTTGCATCACCTTGGTGATCGCCAGCACTGCGGCTGCGGTATCTGCCGTGCTGAACCAATACTCGCCCCTCCGGCTGTCGAGAAGGTACCGAATCCCCTTGGCAGCGAGCGGATCGTTTGGCGCAATCGTTGCGATAGCAAGCGTTGCTTGCGCGGAACCCGACGCGCCGTACCACTTCGAGGACCAACTGGCGTGAGCAGTTCCTACTTGCGCCATCGACCGCAATTTTGCAATCGCCTGTTGTTGCAACGGCTTGTCACCGATGTAGTGCGCAATGAGCGCCACCGAAGCCCAGTCTTCAGCAGAGTCGATTTGGCCCGGGGGCACCACTTTGAGCGCAGCAGTCGCCGTCGCTTTATCGCCGTTCGCCGCCACTCCTCGGATCAAGCGCAGCCTGTCGGCATAGGATTCGGGCCGCTGCTTTTCGGCTTCCTTGAGCCAAGATCGTGCCCACTCCATTGCGCGCGATAGCGAGTCAGGTTCAGGTGGGCGGCCCGCCTCCGCCACCATTGCGTATCCTTCAAGCGCAAGGCCGGTCATGTACGGATCGCCTTCGTCTGTTTCCCACCATCCCCAACTACCGTCGGAGTGCTGCATGCTGCGCAGGCGGGTATAGCCCTGGGTGACCATATCGGGCAACTGGGCCCGAATTTCAGGGGAAAGCGCTTTGGCTAACGGCGATTTGGAGACGATCAATGTGGGAATGAATCGACTCAGGGTTTGCTCGACACATCCATACGGGTAGCCGACCAGGTAGTCGATCGAGCCGCCGATCGTTCCGGCGAGCGACGATGAGACGCGCACTTCGAGAGAGCCGGAACCTTCGACATAACCGTTGGCGGTGACGGGCAATTGTTTGGATGTGGCTGTTTCTCCTACGGCGTATCCCGTCACGAGCCGCCCCAGCCCGTAGATCGGGATCGCCGATGCTATGGAGTCGTTCACCATCGGCTCACCGGAAATCGCCGTCACCTTGAATTCGGCAGTACCGGCGTCAGCTGATCTGATTCGCCAACGCACGGTTTGGGGCGATTGGGGGCTGACCTTAACAGCTCTTCTTGGCGAATCGATTAGCTCAACGCCCGTCGCCTCGAGAGCGACGGTGACATCCATTTGCTCCTTCGATGCATTAACCGTCGCTGTGATTTCGACTTCATCGCCTTGGGTCAAAAAGCGCGGTAGCCCAAGGCGCACCATGAGTGGCTTCGCCGCAACAACCTTCGCGATGCCTTGTCCTGCAAGTGACCCGACGCTAAGGCCGCGGGCCGTAGCTCGCCAGGTTGTGAGATTGTCTGGCAGAACGACGGAGACGGTAGCTTCGCCGTTTTCGTCGGTGACGACCGACGGATTCCAGTGCGCGGTGTCCAAAAATCGGCGACGGACATCGAACTCCGCGCTGTCCTTATCACCGTCGCCCAAATAAATTTCAGGGAAGCTGTGGCTTGTTTCCACCATCGAGTAACGAACGGGATAGAAAGTGTCGACCAAATTGACGCTGTCTTGCCGAATCGCGTAAATCGACTCGTCCACTAGGCCGAATGCAAGGTCTGCGACCACGGGCCTCCCGTTCGCCGCGTCGGTCGCTGTAATTCGAAATTCCGCCGTATCTCCAGGTTCGTATTCGGGCTTGTTGGCCTCAACCTTCACGTTCATCTCACGCGTTGTCAGATCGACGGATAATTCAGCGGTGCCTTCATAGAACTTCGCACCGTGAACAAATTGAACGGTGACGTACGCATTGGGAAGCATTCGCTCGTCGATTTTCAAATCGACCAGATTGCCACCCTGTACAAAGTCGACCATTCGCGAAACATAGATATCACCGCCCTCTACGGTCACCCATCCCTGCGCAGCATTGGGCGAGATAATCACGGCCTGCGCCACGTCTCCGATTTTGTGTTGGTTCTTATCCATCTTCACGGATAAAGAAGCGGATTCGCCCCCGAACGAAAAGTCTCCTTCCCCCGGCACAAAAACTCCGGGACGCGAAACAATCACATTGCCGCGGGCATCACGCGCCTCGACTTCAAACACCATATACCCAGGCTTAGAGGCCCTTGCCGTCACTGTCGCCACGCCCTTGTTCGTCGTTACATTCAGTCGACCTAGTTCCTGCATCGAACTGCCTTGTTCCGACCATGTTTCGACCCCGTAAATAATCTTCAGGTTGATGTCGTCCAGAGGCTTCCCGTCGATTGTGCTAGTTTGTACTTCAACTGTTGCGTCTTCACCTTGCGCAACAACGTAGTCCCTTGAAAATCCCGTAACTTCAAACTCGCCACGAGTTACACGAACGCTCCCTGACCCATCAAATGTCCGACCGGTTTCGTCGGATACGGAAACTTCGAACGTGTAAACGAAGTCATTTTCAGGGTCACGAATTGATGAGGTGTCGTAGGTAAACTTCGCCTTGCCCTGGCCATCGGTCACTCCGCTAAAGTCACCGATATATTCGCCCGAGCCGCCACCCTCGTAATCCGAGAAGTACTCTTCGTATTCTCCGTAGTGGGGCCGTCGGTAAACCGATCCTTCAACTTTCGCCTCCGGAACGGGGCCACCAAAGTAGTAATCGACGGCCACGTGGCCGGTAATCCGCTCACCGCGCACAAAATGGGGTTTATCCGGAACGACGGTAATTTCGAAGTCGGGCTTTCTGTACGCGGCAACCTCCACGGATTCACCAAAGTGCATTCCCTGTATTTCGGCATCGATGGTGAAGGAGCCCGTTGCGGCTTCCGGATCGATGTCGAAAGAACCGGAGAACCCTCCGAATTCGTCCGTTTGCACAGTTGCACGCTTTATAACAACGGCGTCGGCATCCTCGACTTCTATTTTGACGACCCCACCCGCGGCAATCGTATACTTTGACCCTTCGACGGCGCGAACGATGCCTTTATAGGAGACCGTGTGGCCCGGTCGATAAATAGGACGGTCCGTAACAATTGTGCCCCGCAGAGATGTGTTGTCGTTTTGGTAAACGTAGAGAGGTACGATCGCGCGCTCGGCACCCGATGCGGCAACTACCGTAATCTGATTGCCGGTGCCGCTCGGAATAGAAAGCACCGCGAAACCGTTATCGTCAGTTTTAGATTTCGAGCGCTGAGTCGCTCCTTGGTAAATCGATACATCCACGCCCGACAATGCCTTCCCGGTCTCCATGTGGGAGGCGAACGTGTGCACCTTGCCGCCCGCCTTTTTCGTTACGAGGGCAATATCGGATACAAGGATGTAAGTACCGGAGCTAAGCGACTTCCCCGCTTTCGCAGAGACCCAATACATTCCCGATGGAAGGGCATCGAGTTTGAGGCTCTCGACATATGCACCTTCCAGATCGCGCCTTTCGATGGGCTTGTCCAGTGACTTCAGTGCGGAGAAAACGGCAGGGTCTTCGGTCCGAATCCCATCGTCCCAACGCCAGGCGGTCGAGAGAATCGATTGCAACCCGCCGCCAGCTATGACTTTGTCGACATTCACCTCGAAGAGCGTTATGTCGAGATGTGGATCTTGGCCGAATCCTTCGATTGTGAGCTCCGGTTGGGCATTTGGCAAAAAGACGTGCTTGGCAGCGAACAATCTCAAATAGGGGGCGCCCGGCTTGGCGTCGAGTGACATTGTAGTGACATCGCCCTCGCGAATACTGAGCACCGACTCGTCCACGCTGTGCGCCTTGGCGTAAGCTTCTATGGTGTAGGAACCCGTTGGCAGTCGGCCGAAGTCGAAATTGCCATTCTCGTCAGTCTCGATGGAGCGCATCTGGACGTATGTGCCGGGCTCAGAGCGCCTTCGCAGCATGACCGTTGCGCCGGGCAGCGGCCTTTCGGATTCGGTCATATACACACTGCCACGAAGTTCTCCGAGGCGCATTTCGTCGCGAACGCCATACGCGACCATAATGCCGGCGAACACGAGGCCGAAGACGATGCTAAGTAGTGTTTTCATTTGTGGCAGCTCCTGCGGCATCCCGCGTAAGCCAATGCGCAGTTGCGGTCAATATCACCGCCACCGCGATGCTCCAACCGAGCATCTGTATCTTCGTCTCGCGCTCCATCAATAAATGAGGTGCGGCAAACTTGAACGAAACGACAATCGCTGCCGCCATTCCTCCGATGGCCGCAAGTATTCCAAGGCGTCCGCCTTTTGCGAGGCCGGCGACGAATGGCGCAATTGAGAGGCCCACAAGCAATCCGATCGTGCCGCGTGCGCCGAGAATGAAGTGTGCCGCGATCAGAACGGCCACAAATATCGCACCTGCAAGCAGGGCCATTCCTGGGCGCATGAAGCCCTCGAAACGCGAACCTGCGCGCGCAACCCAGGAGGCGACCGCAATCGGAAGGGCGGCTCCGGCGATAATCCCCATCACCGAATAGTGCTGCCCGACGTCGATGTGCCTGCTCTCTGTCGGGTATGCCTCAAGGAATATCCTGTAGAACAAGAGCGCAACGAGCACCCCCATCGACAGCAAGCCGCGATACGATCCCACTGCCAAAAGGAATGCGGCTGCGAAGACCGCGCTGACGGCGAGGCCCAATCCCTGCAACAGACCGAAGGCAATCGTCGACCATGCGAGCCAGATAATCGTGCAGATAACGAACGGCCCGGGCGTGTCGTCCGCGTTGGTATCCAATATCCAAGCGACCATGGCCGCCGTCGCGATGGAGCCGAGCGCAACATCGAAGGAAGCTCCGAGGAATAAGTAGCGAATCGCGATCAGCTTTGCTCCACCGACCAACACGACGGCGACGGCGGCCCATTTGAGCCATTTTGAAAGCGATCCGTATTGTATGGCTGACAACGCGATCACGGCTACAATGCCGATAACGGCAGGCATGGCCGCGGCCCGCTCGACCCCGTCCCTAAAGCCGCCAAGCGCCGACGCGCCCGAGAATGCAGCAATCGTAAATGCGGCCAGCCGATCCAGGCTCCCTTTCGGGTCCGCCAAGCACGTACACGCAGCGGCTAATCCGCTTCCCATTGCGGCGCCAAGCCAAAGGGACTGGCGCAACTCAGGCGGCAGGAGAAGGATAACGCCCGCGATGGCGGTTGCGATGCCGATGGCGGCAAGGCCCGCCTTAGCGGCACCACCCGTAAACCAAGTTGCCGCAAGCACCGCCGCTGCCCCGATCGCGATTCCGTGGGCGACGTCAATGAGGCCAATCAGCTGCGAACGGAAGCCGAATGCGGCCGCGTAGACGACGACCAGCCCTACCAGACAAGCAAGCAAAGTAGACGTGCCGGTCCCCGCCTTGCCACGCCCGTCCTGCGAAGTTGACCTTGCGAGCGCCAGTGCGAGAACACCTGCGCCAATCGCAACCCATGGAAGAAACCGGTCCATCGAAACCTCCTGTGTGAACAGTACCCATAGTTGGGACGTTGTGCAGCGCGTTTTGTCGCGTTGGCAATAGTTTCTAGCCCTGGGTCGTATGGAAGCCTATGCTTTCCGTCACGCATGGAAGCGTGGAGCCGGGAAACTTTGGAAGCCGGCTCATGATTAACGACGATAATTGAGGAGGTTCCGACAACCTATGAAAACGGCAATAACAGCGGCGGTCGGCGTACTCATGATGAGTTCGGTCATCGCCCAAATGAATGTTCAGAAACCAATTGAGATCACTCTTGGCGGCGTTTGGTACACAGGTGACCGCGACAACGCGGATTTGGGCTTTCTCGCCGGCGTTGACTACTACTTGGGCAAGAACTACAATTCGCAGACGATGCAGTTCGTAGGCGCGCGCATTCACTTTGCCGAGGACGGCGGTGATAACCTGACTACCTACGGCGTTCATTACGGCATCCGCTACGGAATGCCCGCGAACGCTGGAAGCACAGGCAACTTCTATTTCAAGGGCGCGATCGGCTATTACAACTCCGACATCGACGTCGATGACGACTGGGGTTTGGGAGGCTTCGCTGCTGTTGGTTGGGAACTCCAGCAGAACTTCGGCCTGGAAGCGGGCTTTCAACTCGGCCCGAGCGTTGGAGGCGTGGACAACACATCCTTCTACGGAGCGGTGACTTTCCGCCTTTAACATAGACTCATACAATGGTTGCGGGCGGCCCATCTACGGGTCGCTCAAGACCGGTACCGTCCAGTACGCGACCACCGGTCGCGCACTGTGGAATCCATCTCTCGGGTAGAACCAAGCGATGAAGTGGTGGGGCGTCTCAACTCTGGCCATTACCTGTGCAATAGCGGCGACTGCCCTATTCAGTAGCACGCCGGCGGGCCAGGTTCAGGCCACCGGTGTCGTGTTCAATGACAAAGACGGGGACGGTAAACGTGACCCAGGCGAATCTGGAATCAGTGGAATCCGTGTTTCGAACGGAGACACTATCGTAAAGACGGATCGCGAGGGCAGGTGGCGATTACCCGTCGATGAAGACACTGCTTTCTTTGTCATCAAGCCGCGTGGCTGGATGACGCCCTTGAACCATCACAACCTGCCACAGTTCTATTACATCCATAAACCGAACGGATCACCAAAGGTGCACTTCGAGGGCGTCGCACCGACCGGTCCCCTTCCCCAGTCCATCGACTTCGCGCTCCGCCCCCAAAAAGAGCCTGCCAGGTTCAAAGCAATTTTCTTTGGCGACACACAACCACGCGATGCGCGCGAGGTGGATTACATCACACACGATGTCATCGAGCCGATGGCCGGGAAAACGGATGCTGCGTTCGGCGTCACTCTAGGAGACGTAGTCTACGACGACCTTTCTCAATTCGACAGGCTAAACGAAGCGATTGCCCTTATAGGTATTCCTTGGTACAACGTCTTAGGTAATCACGACATCAACGACGATGGAGACAGCGACGAACATTCCGACGAAACCTGGGAGCGCTACTTTGGCCCGCCATTCTATTCCTTTGAATACGGGCCAACCCATTTCGTCGTGCTCGATAACGTTAACTGGCATCCTGCTGTAGGCGAAACTCGTGGGACATACACTGGCGGGTTCGGCGAAACTCAACTTCGATGGCTCGAAAGAGACCTTGCAATGGTGCCGAACAACCAGCTTGTCGTCATTCTGATGCACATTCCGCTACACGACACGGAAGATAAAGAAAAGATTTTTAGACTTATTGAGAAACGGCCCTACGCCCTTTCCGTCTCCGCGCACACACACTTTCAAGAGCACTTTTTCTATACGGAAAAAGAAGGATGGAGAGGCCAGCGGCCGCACCACCATGTCGTCAATGTGACGGTTTGCGGAAGCTGGTGGCAGGGTGCGCCGGATGAGCGGGGTATCCCTCACACGACGATGCGCGACGGCGCTCCAAATGGATACTCTGTTTTCTCGTTCGACGGAAATGAGTACGCAATCGAGTTTCGTGCTGCCGGACGGCCCGAAACGTATCAGATGAATATTTATGCTCCGGACGACTTCGTTTTCGGAGAGGCGACTCTGATCAAAGTAAACGTGTTCGGGGGAAATCAAAAGAGCAAAGTCGAGATGCGCATCGATGACGGAGAGTGGGGCGCCATGCGCCACGTTCGAAAGATCGATCCCGCGTATCAAGAGGCATTCACGCGCGAATCCGGCCTGCCCGCCCCCTACCGGCGGTCACCCGCTCCAATCGGGTCGCCGCACCTTTGGGAAGCCCTAACGCCGAGCGAGTTGACTCTGGGCGCACACGCGTCGAGGTGCGCGCAATCGACATGTTCGGACAGATCTACACGCACGTGCGCCTCGTACACGTGAAGCGCGCGTCGTAACACACGTCCACGCCAAACGTAGTACCCATTACCGATGAAACTTCTCGGAATTTGTTTAGCATTGGCGGCGCTGGCTGGAACGGCGACCGCGCAAGTGTCGCTTTCTTCGCTGAAGAGAGGGCACCCGCGCATCGCGTTCACCGAACAGGATGAGCAGCGAATACGCAACTTAATGAGCTCGGACCCGTTGCTCCGCAGGCTCGTGGAGCGTAACAATCAGCTTGCAGATCGAGGCATAAGCCAAGCGACCGCCAAGCGAGTTTTGCGCGGGCCGCGACTGCTTGATCAAAGTCGTTTGGCTATCGAACGCATTTTGCAAGAATCAATGGCTTATCGGTTAACCGGTCAACGAAAGTACGCTGACCGCGGAATTCAGGAAATGATCGCCGTCGCGAATTTTTCTGATTGGAATCCGAGTCATTTTTTAGACGTCGGTGAAATGCTCGCCGCTCTGGGGCTGGGATACGACTGGCTTTACGATGCAATGGATTCGCGTGAACGCCAAATAGTGCGCCGCGCCATTGTCGAGAAGGGTCTCAAGGTTGCAACCCAGTATCAAGACCGAAAGGCGCAAATGTGGATGACCGGAGACAATAACTGGACGTCCGTAGTTAACGGCGGACTGATCGTGGCCGCGCTCGCGGTGGCGGACGAGGAACCTGCGCTCGCAAGAACAGTGATCGACCGCGGCGTGCGAGCAATACGCCAGATGGACAAGGTGTATCGCCCAGACGGCGCCACCCATGAGGGCCCTGCGTACTGGCACTACGGGTTTACTTACCACGCGCTTGCTAACCGCGCGCTTGCAACGGCGCTGCCCGGACACACTGTTTTCGATGATGCGGTTTACGCCAAGACCGGCAATTTCCCTATTTACATGCAGGGCACGAACGGTCAATTCTTCAACTATGCCGACGGCAAGCCCGAGTTTTATGTGAGCCCGGCGATGTTCGAGTTATCGCGCACTTTCAATGAGCCGTTTTATGCATGGTGGACTCGATCAAAACTGCAAGCGCTGCTCGGCCCCAGATTTAGCATATTCAATAACGAGTACCGATTCTTCCCGCTCTTTATCGCATGGTACGACCAGCGCGGCTCCGAAGGCCAGGGAAGCTTAGATAAGCTGTTTGGCGGCAGGTCGCAAGTTTTCTCGATGCGAGGTTCTTGGACCGATCCGCAAGCGTCCTTCGTTGGCGCTAAGGGAGGCGACAATTCACTATCGCATGCGCAACAGGATGTCGGTTCATTCGTGTTCGACGCTCTCGGCACGCGCTGGGCGGTCGACTTAGGGTCCGACGACTACAACCTCCCTGGCTATTGGGATGACAAAGAAGGAGGCAAGCGCTGGACGATTTTTCGAAACGAAGCGGAAAGTCACAACACGTTGACGATCGGCCGGCGGCAACAGCGGATTAGCGGCTTTAATCAAGTCACGCGCACGTCGTTTAATACTGCAGATCCGTTTGCGATTGTGGATATGTCGCCTGCTTACAAGGGTGCGGCGTCTTCAGTAAAGCGAGGACTTCGACTTATCGACCGCAGGGACTTGCTCGTTCAGGATGAGATTTCCGGGGCAACAGGCGAAATTCGCTGGATCATGATGACCGCCGCAAACATTAGCGCCTCTGGTGACCGTGCGACCCTCACGCAAGGCGAAAGAACGCTGACGGCGCGCATCCTTGCTCCCAACGATGCGCGATTCACAATCGTCACCGCGGATCCGGGTAAATCGGGCGAGAACAAGAACGCCGGACATCGACGGCTTGCTGTCCACGTCGGCGGCCGAAAAAACGCGACGATCGTGGTCCAGCTTTCACCCGGCGGTTCTCCGAGGCCGGCTTCCGTCACACCTTTGGCGAATTGGCGTTAGCCACCGCCACCGGTTGCTAATCCCAATTCCTCGCCCTTCTTGACTGCTGGAACCCCGTCCTTCAGCCAAGCTGGGGCGGGGGCGTCCATCAAGTAATGGTCGAAGAATTGCTGCATGCGAACGGCCCAATCTTTTTTATTCTGAATCTTGCCGATGCCGTGATCTTCACCGTTGTAGTTGAAGAGCCAAACCGGTTTATTCAGACGGCGAAGCGCCATGTACATCTCGATTCCCTGGTACCACGGTACGGCGCCATCCTGATCGTTGTGCAAAATGAGCAGTGGTGTGCGCACTCTATCCGCCCAAAAAACAGGCGAGTTCTCGATGAACTGCAGTGGCTTATCCCAGATTGTCCCGCCAATTCGGCTCTGAGTCTTCTCGTATTGAAATTGCCGGCTCATTCCGGTTCCCCACCGTATGCCGCCGTAGGCGCTGAACATATTCGCGACGGGCGCGCCGGCTTCAGCGCATGCAAACAAGTTGGTCCGGGTAACAAGGTGGCAGACTTGATAACCGCCCCAGCTATGTCCCTGCATGCCGATTCTTTTTGGGTCTGCAATACCTTTTTCGATTAGCGAAAGCACTCCCGGCACAATGGCGCTTTCGGCGCTTTCGCCCGGATAACCCACCTCATAGGGAATATCCGGCGTAAATACGACATAGCCACGGCTCACATAAAACGGAATGCTAACAGAACTGCTGCCCGGCCCTGGGCCGAAAAAGCTGTGGAGCTGCTGCGAAAGCCTTTCGTAGAAATACACGATCGTCGGATACCGCTTGCGCGGATCGTAATTGTCGGGTTTGTAAAGCACGCCCTGCAGCACTGCGCCGTCGTCGGACATCCATTCGGTTAATTCAGCTCTGCCCCAAGAATAGTCCCGCATTTGTGGATTGATATCCGTCCGCTTTTTTGCATTCTCAAATTTCAGGTTTGTCGTCCAGATGTCAGGGTATTCGTCAAAGCGCTGTCGAGTCATGAGCACGACGTCTGCATCGTCCGCCTTAGTGGAATAAGTGTAATCGTAGTCTCCGTAGATCAGCTCTTCGATTGCTCCACCCGGTTGCAAGTAGTAATAACCGGTTGCTTTGGTCTTCATGTTTGTGCCGGCTAAAAGTATCGGCTCATTGAGCGGCCAGTGCCTCGCTTCTCGGTCCGTACGAGTAGCCCGCAAGCGGATTGAGCGCTCGCGGCCGTAGCCTTTCGTGATTGAAACTGGGGCCTTCCTACCATCCGCTGACAATGCCCAAATATCGTATCCGTCGTTGACAAGCAGCGTGCTTTCGTCGGGCGTCCAACCTACCAATCCATAAGAGTTGGGTAAGTCCGGTGAGTCATGCAACTCGTCGAATAGCGGATGAGGCACTCCCGCCGATGCAACAACTGCCTGCGCAGTCGACGTCGATCTGCGCGTGTTCCACGTACCCTTTTCAGAGTCGAACCATGCCATCCACTTTCCGGTAGGAGACAATTGGATGCCGTCTCCGGACTGCTTCTTCACAAGCGTGCGTTTGCCGTTTCGAAGGTCGATTAAATAGTAGTCGGAATACGTGCCGTCGTAAGAAACCATCGGGCCGTAAATGTCGCTATTTGTGCCGATGGCAATATCGCCATCTCCCTGATCAGCAAGGCTGATACTCGGAATGTCCTCCGTCTCCAATTGTAGAATCCGCCCGGAACCGATATCGAGCATGGCCTGAAATGATTTACTTCTCGCGCCCGCGGCACGTCGCAGCTGCATCGGCTGGATCAGTACGTCTTTCCAATTCCAAACGTCTACTGCAACTTTTTCGTCCGCAGGAATTTCCGTTTTGGTTTCGTCCTCGGGAGTCGGCTTCTCGCGCGTAGAGAACAGCAGACGCTTCCCCTTTTCTGAGAAACGCACTCCGCTGCCGTCGGTTACTTCCCAGCCGTCGGGGAAAGCGTCGCTGTTAGCAGCCACCACCGATTTCGCCTGACCGCCGGGACGCCATAGGTAGAGATCCCAAGAAGGCACCTTCTCAGTGTAGGTTCTCAACTCGCTCATGTAAACGACGTTGCCACCCTCATGCACGGTTAAGGACTTGTAGGTCGCCATCCCCTCGGCGATCGCGATCGTCTTGCCAGTGCCCGGCTCAAATCTAAAAACCCCGTCACCTTTGCCGTCTTTCGTCGAAACCGAATACACAAGTACGGCGCCGCCCTTCTGCCAGGTGAAATCAGAAACGTCCGATAGCTTGATCTCGCGACCCGACGTCAGTTCTAGCAGAGTCAGTTCTTTGCCGACGGCGTGCCCTTGGCGCTTCCCCGGTTTCTGCTCGACTGTCGGCTCCGGTTTGACTTCGGGATTGGGTGTTGGCGGCGCGGGCGGCTTGACTGGAGTTGGCTCAGTTCGCAATGCTATCCATCCGGAACCCTCTTCAGCGAGCGAGTACGTCGACAGGCGCTCAATCGTACGTGTGCTGCCCGCCGTCAGATCCACGATCACCAGTGCATTCTTCGGCATTTCCTCGGGCTTCTTCTTTTCCTTTTTCGCCTTTTCCACGTCGGCTTCCGCGGGGACTGCTGTGAATAGCAGGAACTTGCCATCGTGGGTGAATCTCGGCGCCGTTCCCTTTGGATACGGGGTCGAACGATCCGATTCGAGATCGACGAGATTCAGGTCTGGGTCTCCCTTGGCGGGGCGCGAGCCCCAAACCAGGTAGCGACCGTCGCGGCTCAAGCCGCTAGTAACGCTGCCGCGCCAACTGTCGTAGACGCTATGATCTAACGGTTTCTTCTGTGCGAGACCCGAAGAAGCAAAGGCGAGGATAAGGAGAAGGGCCGCCGCCGGCTTGGCTATTGTGGTCACCACATTAGATTCGCGACGCTCAACCAGTTGCCTGCTTTATATTTCAAACATTTGCTTACCGGTTCTTCAAAAACCTGGTATGGGCTTCGCCAAATATGCAACATCCGCGACAAAAATGCCGACAGGCTGCTTTGGGTTCCGTGGTATGGTATTTGCTGTTAAGGGATTGTTAGGATTTTATGAGGCTCAAGTGACGAGCGTGCAAGGGATGGCGATGATGATCTGTTTCGAGATGATCGGCGCTACCCCCTAGCGCCACCTCCTCACCCCAACCTCCAAGCCGGCGTACCGAAAGGTCGCCGGCTTCCCTTTTTGAATCTCACGGCCACAAAAGATGGTTCTTGTGGGGACGGTGGACGTTGGTCGGCCATCTATGACGCTGATCGCCCTGGGCGCCGGTGATGTATAGGTTGGGTTCGGATTCATCACCAACGTCGGCGCTCGCGCCGTGATGTGGCGCAATACCGCAGCGTCCCTAGTAAGCCTGCACCCGCAAGGTTTCGGCCGAAGGTGGGCGTGGGGCAACCGCTGGGGTGCAGCATGTCGGCTTTGCTCAGGAGACGAACGCCCGGCATGCCGTCTTGTGGACTTCCGTCGGCGAGGGCCCACGTTGACCTCCATCCAGGCGCCCTGTAACCAGCGAGGCAAGAAGTAAGGAATTGATCTAGGTTCAGTTCACAGGCAAATGCTGCCCGTTGCACTTCCTCATCGCGGTACGCAAACGACCATCCAACTACTTTCTTCTCACCGTCGCCAACTACTCCGACGCGGTAAGACAAACCTGATCAAGCTGGATCGTGATGACGGGAAGCATTGTTACAACCCTCATTCAAACCAGGTAGCGTTACTTTTCGGTTACCCCTAACCCCAGCCTAACTGCTGCATGCTGAAACCGTCGTTCCAGACCTTCGTCATGTGCCGAATCTTGTCGCCCTCGAATTCCATGATGTAAACGTACTCTGCTTCCACGCGCTTGCCGGTCGGAGCAATCGGGCTGGCTTCGCCCGTGTGAGTGCCGCTCTCGAATTGTCATGCCCCATCCTACCGAGACCTAAGCGCGACACCCGGTCTTGCTCCGGTCATTCGTTCGTTCTCCAGAACCAGCACGCCATTGACGAGGACATGCTCAACTCCCACCGCAAAAGCCTTCGAGTCTTCGATTGTCGAACGGTCGCGCATGCGAGCAGGATCGAACACGACGATGTCCGCAATCATGCCTCTTCGTATTTCGCCACGGTCTCTAAACCCGAAGCGCTTCGCCGGCAGCGAAGTTGCCTTGCGCACCGCCTCTTCGATTGGCAAAACCTTCAACTCACGCACGTAAACCGCGAAAATCCGTGGAAACGCGCCTGCCCCGCGAGGGTGTGCTCCACCATGCGACCCGTCGCTGCAGAACATCGTGTGCGGATCCTTTAGAAATTCGATAAGGTCGGCTTCCTGCATCGCCTTGCAAATAATAGATTCCGTTTCCTTGGAGCCGGCGAAATGCGTCTTCTTGACAACTTCGACCGCAATATTCCCGGGCGTTCGACCGGTCTCCTTGGCGAGCTGCAAAAAGTCTTTTCGATCCCAGGCCGGGTTTGGTGAGTAATGAGCCAGGATCACCTTATCCGCTCCGCCCAGATCGTCGAACGTCGCATTCCAAGCCGCTTCGGTTTCCCAGTTTCGTTCAGAAAGCAGCACCGTTATGGTTGAACTCCAATAGGTGTATGGATAGACATCCGCGGTGATATCGACTCCGGCACTCCGCGCGTCCGCAAACCATTTCCTAACGCTGCCCGCCTGTCCCCAAACATCCGGAACGGCGAGTTTTATGTGGCTATATTGACCGGGCATTTTCGCTTCTTTTGCGATGAACCGAAACTCTTCCATCGATTGAAGATTCGAGCCGCCCCCATCCGATCTGGTGTGGCTTGCATAAATGCCTCCGAATTTTGCAGCGACCTTCGCAAGTTCGAGAACCTCGAACGGTGTCGCCGGCAGCCCACTCTCGTACTCCAAGCCTGTTGAAAGGCCGAGCGCACCCCGCTTCATCGCCGCGTCGAGCAGGCCCTTCATTTTCTCAACTTCGAAATCGGTCGCGTTGCGTTTGAATGCTTCTCCCATCACCTGGCGCCGAATCGTTCCGTGTCCCGCAAAGGTCGCAAAATTGATCGTCGGCCGTGCCGCACGCACCCTCGCAAAGAAATCGCTGATGGGCAAAGCAGAAGACCCGTCTTGCCCAACAATTGCAGTCGTAATTCCCTGCCGAACTTGGCTCTCCAGCAGCGGTTCTTTGTCCATCGCATTGTCCGTATGGCTGTGCGCATCGATAAACCCAGGCGCAACAACGAGCCCCTTCGCGTCGATCCATGTCTCGTGCTCCCGCACCCTCAAATCGCCGATCTCGACGATACGGTCCTTTTCGATTCGGATGTCCTGAACTTTGCCTGGATTCCCAGAACCGTCCAGGACCAAGCCATCGACGATCAGCCGAGTATTGCTTTGCTGCGCGATCGACAGGGCAGCAAGCGCCAACAGCAAGGTCATAGTCGTGAGGCTACCCAACAGGAACGGCTAGTGTACGCTCGTGCCTTCTGGCGCTTCTTTATCCGGCATTAGCAAAATCGCCCCACCGCCTTCGGCGTCGGCCGCAAGAACCATCCCCTGGCTCTCTAGCCCACGCATTTTGCGTGGCTTCAAATTAACCACCACAACAACCTGCCGCCCAATTAAATCATCTGCCGTATACTGCTGCGCAATTCCAGCAAGAACCTGGCGCTTCTCATCACCGACGACAAGGTCGAGCCGCATCAACTTGTCGCTGTCCGGCACGGGCGCGGCGTCCAACACGCGCGCGACGCGCAGCTTAACTTTTATAAAATCATCAAGGGTAATCTCGTCTTCCGGCACAACGGGCGTTTCTTCCATCTTCTTCTCCTTCTCCAAACGCGTGTATATCGGTTCGGGTTGTCGCAGTTGCATGTCTGCTCCGAATTCAGCCGGCGAGCCGACCGCATCCCACGCCAAAGCGCGCGGCAAGCCGAGCAAGCCATCGATCTTTGCAGACAGGTTTGGCGCGACCGGCGAAACCATCGCAGAACACGAACGCAGCAAGAAGCAGAGTGATCGCATCACTCCCGCAAGCTCCTCGGTGCTTCCCTGTTTGTTCAGCTCCCACGGCTTTTTGTTATCGATAAATTGGTTTACAAAAGCAACACACTTACGCAACGCAGTAACGGCTTCGTCGATCCGATACTGTTCCATCGCGCTTTCGTATGCACCTTTGCCCTCGGCCATCAAGGCAACGGCGTCGCCATCAACTTCCCCGCCGCTGATTTTGCCGCCGAGAAAATTGTTGCTCATCGAAATCACGCGATGAACGCCGTTCGACAAATCATTTACGAGCTCGGTATTGAACTTGAGCTCAAAATCCTCTTGCGAAAACGAGTAATCGCTTTCGAAAGGCATGGTCCGGCACATGTAATAGCGAACCGCGTCCACCGCCAACTCGATAGAACACTTTGCGCGAACCGCCAACTCGTCCGCCAATTCCATCGGCGCGACCACGTTGCCCTTGGACTTGCTGATCTTCTCATTGCCAAACAGGATCCAGCCATGGCCGATCAACGTCTTCGGAAGCGGCAGCCCAAGCCCCATGAGCATCGCGGGCCAGAGCGTGGCGTGGAATCGCACGAGAATATCCTTGCCCATCCACTGCACATCCGCGGGCCAATCCGGAGCGTTTGCGGGCCAACCGATGGCGGAGATGTAGTTGATGAGTGCGTCGAACCAGACATAGATCACTTGAGAGTCGTCGCCCGGCACCGGGATTCCCCAGCCCGTATTCGTGCGCGTAATCGCCGAATCGCGCAGTCCCTGTTTGATGAACGAAACAACCTCGTTCTTTCTCGTTTCCGGCAGAATGAACTCCGGATTATCTTCGATATGCTTCAGCAGTCGATCGGCAAAAGCCGACAGACGGAAGAAATAATTCTCTTCGGAAACCCAGCGCACGTCGTTACCGTCCGGGCTTTTCCCGTCGACCAGGTCGCTTTCCTTGAAAAACGTTTCGGAGCCGACATCGTACCAGCCTTCGTACTTATCCTTGTAAATATGGCCGGCATCCAGCAGGCGCGAGAACACTTCCTGAACGGCGACTTTGTGGCGATCTTCCGTGGTGCGAATAAAGTCGTCGTACTCAACTCCGAGGCCCTTCCAAATTTTCTCGAATTCTGCGGAAATGTCGTCGACGAACGCCTGCGGTGACTTTCCCGCTGCCTCTGCTGCCTCGGCAACTTTCGTAGCGTTTTCGTCGGTCCCGGTAAGCAGCATCACATCGTCGCCCCGCATTTTTCTGTACCGCGCCGTCACGTCCGCAGCCACGGTCGTCAGCGCAGTACCGATGTGCGGAACGCTGTTGACGTAATAGATTGGCGTGGTGATATAGAACCGCTTGGCCATGGACGCAAAAGTGTACCTGCGGGACCCGTGCTACACTCGAAACGATGGAGCCCTTCTCGACGCATGCCGGAAAGACTGCGGTGCTTCCTCTGGATGACATCGATACCGACCGTATCATTCCTGCGCGGTTCCTCAGCCGGATAAGCCGATCGGGCTACGGCGAATTGCTGTTTGCGGACGTACGTGGTCCCGAGTTTCCCCTGGACGCACCGGAGGCACAAGGCGCGAGCATCTTGGTTGCCGGCTCGAACTTCGGCAGCGGCAGCAGCCGCGAGCACGCGGTTTGGGCGATTCAGCAGGCTGGGTTCAAGGCAGTGATCGCCAAACAAACCGCGACCGATGGCGCCTTTAGCGATATCTTTCGGCAGAACTCGGCGAATTGTGGCTTGCTCCTCATCGCCCTGCCCGAGCAGGACTGGACGAAACTCGCTGCGGCAGGCTCGGGCGCAACCGTCAAAGTGGATCTCCCGAACCAGACCGTCGTGCTCGATGGGGAAAGCTACGCGTTCGAAATCGCTCCCGCAAACAAAGACGCGGTCATGAGGGGCCTCGACCTTATCGGCAACACGCTCCTCTCCGCAGACGCCATAGCAGACTACGAGGTCGACCGCGGCCCGTTCGTTCCGCCGAAAGCATGAGCGAGCTGCGAAAACACCCGTTCCTCGGCGAGTGGATCGTCACCGCGACGCATCGGCAAGACCGAACGTTTTTCCCGCCAGACGACTACTGCCCATTGTGCCCAACAAAATCGGCCGATGCCCCTACGGAAATTCCATTCGAATCCTACGACATCGCGGTATTCGAGAATAAATTTCCAAGCTTTTCAACGCCACCGCCGGAAGGGATCTCCACAACCGATTTTTTTGAAACATTACCTGCACGCGGAGTGTGCGAAGTGGTCTGTTACACGCAGGATCACAGTTCGACGTTCGCAGCCCTCGGATATTCACGAATCCGAAACCTGTGCGAAGTTTGGAAAGACCGCTACATTGAATTAATGGGCAGAGACAATGTCGAGTACGTTTTTATTTTCGAAAACAAGGGGCGTGAAATCGGAGTGACACTAACCCACCCGCATGGCCAGATTTACGGATATCCCTTCGTTCCTGAAGTTTGCAATCGTCGAATGCAGAGCGAACGAGATCACCTGGCCAGAACCAGCACGACGCTTGCCGCCGACTGGCTCCTCGCAGAAATCACAGATGGGAGAAGGATCGTCTTTAAGCACGACGGATGGATCGCCGTCGTGCCGTTCTTTGCGCGATATCCTTACGAGGTCCATGTAGTGCCTGAAAAACACCTGAACGACCTCTCGCAATTCGCGGAACAGGACCTCGATGGCCTCGCAAACGCGCTCGAGAAACTCACTCAAGGCTATGACCGCTTGTTCGGCTTCCCCCTTCCCTATATCATGGGTTTCTACCAGGCGCGGGAACCGGCCACGCGATTCGTCGCGCAATTCACACCACCGCATCGCACCGCGGACAAACTCAAATACCTCGCGGGCAGCGAAGCGTTTTGCTCGGTGTTCATCGTAGATGCGCTCCCCGAAGAGACCGCGGCGCAACTGCGATCGGCATGCTAAATCCGAACCCGGGTGGAGCCGACGGCGCCACCCGGGATCACTGGTTAGTCAGTCCTTAACGCAGCCCTAAACTGATCCACACCCGCGGACCAGTTCCGAGTCGACATTACTCCTCGGCTCATCGCAATACGAGCAGAAACCGCGTTTGAGGCAGGCGAGACAAACCTTGAGGGATTGTTCGTCACGTTGACTCTCGTGTAGCCGTCCGTGGTCGTAATCGATCGACTATCGACCTCCACCCAGGCGTTTCCAACGAAGTCGAACAAATAGACCTTTTGCGCAACCGTGCCACTCGTTACAGAACTCTCGACGAGCACTTGTAAACGGTTGTAGGTCAGGAGCGGGGCCGTGCCCGTCGCCGTGATAACAATCCCTTCGTTTGCCCGATCGCCGATGTTTGCAAGATGCACCTTGACGTCGTCGCTATCGAAAAGGTCAGTTACCGTGCCACTTGTGAGAGACCCCGCATTAACCGTCAAACTGGTGAACCTCACCAACGGCTCTCGTACTTTCAAGATAGCGCTTTCGGCGTCGATCCGTCCCCAGCCAAAACGCTGGTCCCAGCCGACAGGTCCTTTGTCATCCGCGGTGAGCGTGATCACATCGAAAACTTCGTCGTTTGCAAGCCCCGGATCGTACGACCACAAGAGCGAGGCGAGGCCGCTTACATGCGGAGTGGCCATCGAGGTCCCGGAAAGCGTCTGATACCCGTTGCCCAGGTAGATGGAATAAACGTCCTGACCTGGAGCGCTGATGTCGCACTGGGGCCCGTAGTTCGAAAACCCAGCGATCGCGTCGGTATGCGTAGTCGCCCCAACGCCGTAGCAGTTATCGAATCGCGCCGGAAACGCGACAACGTTGCCTACGTTATTGCCGGTCGCTGCGATCAGCAACAAGCCTTGGCCGTAGGCATAGTCCACCATGTCGCGAAAAGTCTGCGAGCCAGTGTAGAACTGAAGGCTCATCGTGCAGATGTCCGCACCATGATCAGCGGCCCAGACGATCCCGGCTCCGCACTGCGCCTCCGTACCGTTCCCACTGTTGCTCAATACGCGCATCGGCATAATCAGCACGCCGAAGCTAACACCGGCAATCCCGATATTGTTATTGCCGAGTGCGCCCGCCGTCCCGGCAACGTGGATGCCGTGGCCGAGTGCATCCAAAGTGTTGCTGGTGTTGTTGTTTGTGTTCCATCCCGGAACCAGCTTGCCCGTAAGCTCGGGATGAGGGGAGACCCCGGAATCAACCACGGCAAGCGTTATGTTGTTGCCGCCGGTCCATGTGTCCCACGCTTCAAAAGCGTTGACGTCCGCGTTGACGACGCCCCCGCTCTGGCCAGTGTTGTTTAATCCCCAACAATTTGCAATCAACGGGTCGTTGGGCGCGAATGCAGCGCCACCGATACCGTCGACTTCCGCGAACTCGATATTCGGATTGGCGTTGTAATCGGCGATCATCGCCTTCACCTTCGTGCCTTGCGGCACCATAAACTTGTAGGTTCTGGACAAACCCAACTGCTCGGCGAGCGCCACGTTCTCAAAGCCCTCTGGACAGACAGGCTCGATGCTCGTCACGCTCCACCTAACGCCCAAGCGGTCCAGGGAAGTTACACCGGTAAGACCAAGAGCGCCGGCCAAGCTGCGAGGAGTCTTGCCTGATCGGAACCTTACGAGTACATGCTCGGTGGTGTACCCACCAAACACGTCCGGTCCACTGCCGATCTGGCGACCGACATCGGCAAAGGAAGCAACAAACAAAACCATGGCGAGCGCCATGGCGACGAAAATTTTTCTCATTTAATAAGTACCTCTCGGAAGGTTCCAGGCAGGAGAATGGGAACCCGCTCCGATACCAAGACGGGATTTTACAAGAATATGTCTTCAAAAAAACATCGCCCCGAGAGAAATCTCTCCGGGCGATGACTAATCAGCGATTTGCAGTTACTTTCTGCGGCGAGCAAGGGCAAGGCCTGCAAGGCCAAGTCCCAAAACGAGGAATGTCGCTGGCTCGGGGACGGCTATTTCAGCGCTGTACTCGCCCGGACCGTTCTTGCGGAACAAGTAGAACTGGTTCGTTGCCAAGATGTCGGGCAACATTCCCTCGGTGCTGAGGTTGTTGGTATGGCCAGGTGCATAAATATGTCGGTTCAGACCGCCACCCACCGTGCCTTCGTTCAGGCCAACGGTACCGCCTCCCTGGATCGACGTAAATGGCCCGTCGTAGCTGAACGCGATGTCTCCCGCCCCCATGGCGATGTTTCCAAGGACGATATTGGCGTGTACAAGCACCGCTTGCATCCTGATGCGTTCCGATGAAAAAAAGTACACAGTGTCCCACGTAAACGCGTCGTACGAGGCAGTTGAATTATGCAGCAGGCTGTTGGCACCGCCCGCAACCACGTCCAAGTCGTCCCAGAACGGCGCAACCATATTTCTGGTCGCGTCAGGGAAGGCTACATTGCTAAAGCTAGAGCTGTTCGTAGCGAACTGTAGGTTGCCGTTCGTGCTCACATTGGCCGAAACATATTGAACGCCGTAGAACTGGAAGCTAGTGCTAAGAGGCCGGGCGAAGGTGAAGTCATCACCAGTTCCGACGATTGCGCCTCCGGTCGGATCGACTAGGAGTGCCTGCGAAGAAGCGGCGGCGATGCTGAAACTTAAGAAAAGAAGCTTTTTCATTTGATTCCCCTCCAGGAGAGTTGTTTGCCGTAGCTTCGAGTAGTTAATGCTCCGGCTTACTTCCTATTGCCGCCACTTCGCCGCTCTGTGACAAGATTCTTTCTGCTAAAATCGAAGCCCCGCATGCCCTACATCCCGCACACCGAAGAAGACACGCGCGCCATGCTCCAAGCCATCGGAGCCGAGTCCATCGAAGACTTCTTCGTCGAAATCCCCGAGAGCCTCCGCCTCCATGACGAACTGGACATCCCCTGCGCCCTGGACGAGTACGCCATCGGCAAAGCACTCGCGCAAATCGGCGCGAAGAACCGCTCCCTCGATAAGCTCACAAGCTTCCTCGGAGCGGGCATTTACGAGCATTACTCGCCCAGCATCGTGATGGAATTGATCTCACGAGGAGAGTTCCTCTCGGCTTACACGCCTTACCAGCCGGAAGTCAGCCAGGGCTCGCTGCAGACCATCTACGAGTTCCAATCCATGATCTGCGCGATCACCGGCATGGAGGTCTGCAACGCCAGCATGTACGATGGCGCCACCTCCCTCGCCGAGGCGTGCATCATGGCGGTCGGAGTCACCGGCCGCGACCGCATCCTCATCTCCGATTCCGTCCACCCGCACTACCGCGATTGCGTGCGCACCTTCGCCGCAGCCATCGGATGCGAAGTTCAGGAAGCGCCGGAGTCATTCCTGAAGGAGCGCGGGGACAAAGACGTCGCATGCGTCGTGTTCCAGTACCCGGATTTCTTCGGCCGACTCCACGACCCGCGAGACACGATCCGCGAAGCCCACGCCCACGGAGCGCTGGCAATCGCCGTCTGCGAGCCAATCGCCCTCGGAGCCATCGAGCCTCCCGGCGCGATGGAGTGCGACGTCGTCGTCGGCGAAGCCCAACCCATGGGAGTCCCGATGGGCTTTGGTGGGCCGATGGTCGGCTACTTCTGCGTCAAGCGCAGCCTCGTCCGAGCCATTCCGGGGCGCATCGTCGGCCGCACGCACGACAAAGACGGCCGCCGAGGCTTCGTCATGACCCTCCGCACCCGAGAGCAGGACATTCGCCGCGAGAAAGCGACCAGCAACATTTGCACCAACCAGGCGCTCATGGCGCTTTGCGCCACCGTCTGGATGAGCGCAGTCGGCAAAAGCGGCTTCAAAGAAATGGCGGAAACCTGCGTGCGAAAGGCGTATTACGCATTCGACAAGCTCACCGCAATCCCGAGCGTGAAGCCCACTTTCCCAGGAGAGCCCTTCGCCTTCGAGTTCGCACTCGACGTTGGCCGCAGCGCTTCCGAAGTGCGCGATGCCCTATTAGAAAAGGACATCCTGGCAGGCTTACCGCTGGGCGACTACTACCCCGCGCATGCAAACTCGCTTCTCGTCGCGGTCACTGAAGTCCGCTCCCGCGACGAGATCGACCGCTTCGCAGCCGAGCTACGTGCGCTGCTGAATTAGCGCAAGATTCCAACGCGGATAGCCGGTTCCCCTGCGTATCGCTATTTGATTAAATAAGACGACTAAAATTACTTTAGATCTGAGGACTGCAGTGTCCCGAAGCGCTTCCAACCCGTGCCAGTGGGCCTGCTCCAGCCGCTACCGGTCGTAAACTCATCGCCCAATAGCACTTCCTTGTCGCTCTTCGAGTAATAAATTGGCCGCCCGATCGCCGTGGTTTGCGTCAACTCGACAATATCGACGTCGCTACCCATGAATGCGCCCGTTTTCCCAACCACCAGGCCCGGACGAAGGCCGTCCTTTCTGCCCTTATCCAAAATCACCGTACCGTCCGGCATCACCTCGATCACTTTCATCACGACCGCGCCTTTCTCGTAAAACACTTGGTATCGCTCTGGAAAAACCGGAACTCCCGCCATCGGCTTAACCTCATACGATTCAGGGTCCATCTCAACGTAGTCGTATCCATGAACACCGGCACTTAAGACCTTGCCGCGGCGCGCGTCCGCGGCGAACGCCGGAACGGCGTTCTCGTCGACCAAGTACATCCGCTCGCCCCACGGCACCGGAATAAGCCTCCTGCTGAAAGGATAGGTGTCGTCATCATCTTGAGTCGGCTCCAGGATCATCACGTCGCCCTCCAGCCTCCAAATGCCGTCGAATCTCAAAATCTCTCCGTAGCACCCGATCCAGCGGTAACCAAAGGTGTTGCCCAAATGCAAGGTGAGGCGGTTGCTCGATCCCATGCCGTTGTCGTAGAAGTAGGTGCCCGGCAAACGAGCCACATCGTAGAGAGGTACTTGCGCTTTCGGATGCGCCTGCGCCGGAAGGGTGTGCGCGGTCTGCATCGTGCAGCCTGCGACGAACAAAAAGCAGAGCGAGATCGCCATCCCCTTCATGGTGTTCCCACTGTACCGTAGTACCGGACAAAGGCGGGGATTGCACTCGCAAGCACCCGTCATCCCGAGCGCAGGAACGGGTCCACTTGTCGGTGTCAGCGTACCTCCCGGAGGGTCCGGCGCGATAATAATAATAATGCTCATTTTTTCGACACTCTTAAGGTTTGATCTCATATAGCGAGCCTTTCTTCTCGGCGCAGCGCGCTACCCTTCCCTCGTGCGCAAGTTCCGACATCGCGTTGCGTACGGAAAATGAGATTGAGCTCGAATGACTTCGCGATTTGCCGGGCGGAAGCGGGTGCGCCGGAGAGGGCATCAAGGATTCGGGATTTGATCGTCGGCACGGTTGGGATCGTTTGCGATGCGGTCGGCTCAGTTAGGCGGTAATCGAGGGGGCCGGAGCTTTCGAAATGATAGGTTCGGTTAGCGTGGGCGCCTCGGCCCGTGGATTCGAGTTTGACGATGCGGGTTTCCGGTGCTGCGACCGGGTGGGACGATAGGATCATCACTGTGCCGACGATGGCGGCGAGTTGGACGGATTCGGCGACGCGGGCGCGTTTGCGGGATTTGGTTAAGTGGTGGAGCACGAGAGCTGTGATTCCCGTTGTGTTGCAAAGGGCCTTGAGGCGGCGCAAGGTTTTGCGCGCCGCCCAGCCGTCGGTGAGGCTCCTGCCGCTGTGGGCACCATGGAGCGGATCCACAATGAGGAGCTTTGCACCCACTCCGCTGATCCAGCATTGGAGGTCGCCGATGGCGTTTTCGTCATCGACCGGCATGTGCTCGTAGCACGTATAGAGGGGCGGCTCGCAGACCGGGAAATCGGGGATTCCATCCGGGCAACTGTCCGGTTCTTCGAAAGGGCGGTCGGCGAACTCTGCGGATATGGGTTCGAGAAGCTCGCTTCTTTCTGAGAACGATTCCTCACATGCGAGCCAGAGGACCGAGCTCTGCTCGGTTTTCATTCCGGCAAAAGGCTCACCTTTGGCGACGGCAAGGGCGATCGCGGTCGCGAGAGCGGTTTTGCCGGACTTGGGGTCGCCTGCGAGCAAGGCGACGCGACCCGCCGGGAGGAGGCCATCGACGATGAAGCGGGGCTTGCGGTGCGGGAATTCGTTGAACGGGAAAAACAGGCGTCGCCTTCTGAACTCTTCCCTCATGTACTGCTCGCGATCCATACCTACCTATAGGCGGTTGCGTGGGCGGAGGTCAACCAGTTCTGGTCATCCGTTGCGCGCTTGCGAGTTATGACCCTCCCCCAAGGCGGATTGTGGGCGGATCAGCGCCAACCTCAAGACTCGTCGAAATCGAAGCCTTGTAGGATTTCTTGGGAGCGCTTGTCGTATTGGTGGAGCTTGCTGGGGCGGGCGATGGTTACGGTGATTTCGTGGGTGTAGTCCTTGTCGTGGACGTGCGAGTGGTTGCCGGGGGAGTCGTCGTCGAGGACCTGCTCGAGCGCGCCTATCAACTGCGTCGCCTCTTTCTCGGTTAGGAAGAGGATTAGGTTGTTTGTTACCGTGTCGTTTTGGCTATCGTGTATCCGCATTTGTGGCGCTTCACCTTTCGGTGCGGAGTTTAGCGCGCGGGATGAGGGTGGTGGTTCTTCGAGTGGCTGCCTAACACTGACCAAGGGAATGGTGGGGGTCTGTTGTAGGTAAGGAATCGGTCCCTTCATCAGTGGCACCCCGGCTCGCGTTCTACGACGGTTCACCCATCATCTGGCCACCCGTCCGTCAAACGCTTATAATGTATGAATGGACATCCAGACCCGTCATGAGGACGAAATCCTCAAGTTGCGCCAAGACGTTCGCGAGTTGAAAACACTTAACCGTAGAAGCGCTTGGATTAGCCTCTTTACTTATCCGCTCTTCGTGATATTGGTACTTGCCTATGCTCGGACGCCGCGAGAAGAGGGCTTGAAGCTTGAAAGCGGTGAGATCGACGTTTCAACCTCCCTGGCTCAGAACCGGCTAATCATGAGCACGTTCACGAGCAACTTGGAGGTCTCAAATATGGGCCGCCCAGTAATCGCTCTATCGGATTACGGTGCCAGGTTTGCTTTGGCGATAGAGGACGGGAAGTTGATTGCGGTTGGCTACCGGGGGGATGGTACGGAAGTTACTAACGTTCTCGTCGATGGTAATCTCCCGCCTGCCAAGTAAAAGCATCCGCCGAAGCGAAGAGAAAAAACGTTACTTTTGCTTTGCGGCCAGTTCCATAGGGAGCGGGCGCAAGGCAATTCACTGCTTCCGCTTTTCATCACCGACGATGCTTGACCGATTCTTCTCTTGCTCTTTGAGGGACTTTGACTGCTCGTTTTGGCGCGATTTATCAAGGTCTTTCTGATCTCTATCTATTATGCCCAGCATCGCGCCAACCGACGTGAGATAAACCAAGTAAACCATGACTACGGTGAACACCAGCCCAACGAAAAGGGTCAGTGCCTGCTTAGCTAGTTTGCTCATCTACACATTGGGTTTTTTCAGCGCGGCCCTCATCTGCGCCTTCGTTAGGAAAGCATCTTTGTTAAGCTGATAGTGCCGTTGAAAGCCGGTTAATTGGACACCGACATCATAAGACCACGGTTTTAAATAAGCTTGACTTGTTCTTGGCCTGCTGTAGCTGACTATTTTTGGGTCCACTCCCAACTGTTCTTGAAAATATGAGATTAAATTTCTGATAGACATCGACAATAGCGGGAGCCCCTCAACATACTTCTTGGGGGCCCAGTTGCGATCTATCGCGTGCAACCGAAAGTTATTCTTTATCGGCTCACCCTTTTCATCCAGAAAGACTTCCATGTCATAAGTACGTGATCCGAATTCGCTATGGCCGACAACCCGCATTGCCTCCGGCTTCGCTGGAACACCTGGGGTTTCTTCGAGTCCCATGGACAAGGTGTATCCACCCGACCTTGCACGGAATCCGTGCTTGAAGCTGTTGTACTCGCGGTCATGGGCGGTATCAACGAAGTCCTTACTGAATGCCCTCCACATGTCGGCAAACCCCGTTATCGTTTCTTCATCCCACTGCTTACTCTCCAATACTTGGCTAGCTATCTTATGAAACGGATTCTTCGACGGTGACCTGCGTTTACCGTCAACAGTTGGAGTCCGAATCTCGTTGACGATTTCACGTAGATCCTTTATGTAATAAAGGGCTAACCAATGTGGAATCGTTTCGAATGACACATTTGCTGCCGCAATCAACGCGAACAAATTCTCCAACGCCTGAGAATATGTCATTCGAAGTGTCACTGCTGCCCGCTGGCAGTCATCGGTCTTGAGAATTGGCAACATCCGCTTCGCAACAAACGCATAGTATTCTGGGTCCAAGCCCGCCAGGAATTCTCTACTTTGTCGAGCGAAGTCAAAGTCGAAAACACACACGTTCCGTGTCCCAATCGGAATCACCATACGGCGGACGACATTCGCCTCAGCTCGCTTCTTGGTCACTACTTTTTCACCACAATCACAGTATTACACCCTTCTCGGTCGGTTGATGGGACCGCTTTCTTTAAAGGCCGTGAGCAGGGCGGTGATTACCTATTCCCGCGCTTGATCTGTCATGGCCTCAGCGGAGTTGTCGGTAAAGAACATCCGGTAGTCATCCAGTTCGACGGGCGCAGGGCAAACCCGCATTTCGAAAACGTCCGTCAACGGATAAGCAATCTTGAGCTTTGCGGACGGATACTTCTCAAGTGCAATCTCGCGTACACGCAAAGCGTTCTCGACACTCATTTGACACCCCATAACTATCGAGGTCAGATCGCCTCGATCAAACTTAACCACCGTTCGAGGCGACCCTTCCTGCACCGCGCGAAAGCATCTGACCTCCGCTTCGTTTTCCCAGTCGAAGCTCTTGGTCAGACACATGCTTCGAATTGTCTCGGAGATACCATCATTCCTTAGCTTCCTTCGCAAAGGCTTGTAGTTAACTGCCTGAATTCCCACCGTCTCATCCAGTCGCGAATCGGTTAGGGCCTTGCTTTGGCTCGAGAAGCCCAGGGCTAATCCGGTTAGATGCGCATAATGAGACCACAAGAGGTTAATTGTTGGCTTTGTCGACAAGCTGAGTACGCCAACAATACTACAAGTCCGTTGCATTACTCGCCATGCGTCGACACACATCATCGCATCCCATGTTTCAGCGGAGATGCTGTCTTGCTTCATTAATTTCAGAACCTCATAGTCGTAGCGTGCTTCCATACCCGTGCGTTCGAGCACAGTGGCCCTGAATCGCGCCGAAACGTCTTGCTCTTGCTCTTTCACCATATCACTGAGATCTAAGCCCGCTTCAAAAGGATCGTTAAGATTGCAAAGCGCTGTAAAGCACACCTCCTGCCTGCACAAATAATAGAATAGCCCGTCTTCAACGCTCGTGTATTTGTAGTAGGTGCCCACCTTCCATTCCCTCCATAAGGCGCTTATTCCCGCCCGCCAGCGCATCATTACTCCTGCCGGGCTTACTCTTAACCGGCTCGACACTCTTTTTGGATCCTCTTCCGCCTACCGAATCTCGTCCCACTCGCCCGCCCGCTCCACAATAACGAAGTGGAAGGCGGGTTCGTCTTGTTCCTCCCCTTCCACCAACTAGATCTGCCCGGCACGGAACTTGGTCCAAAGTCATTCCCTCCTGCCGGGCATCCTCTTAACCGGCTCACCGCTTTTTGGTCGACCTCACCCCGAGCTAACGCCCTCCCTCATCCGCGCCGCTGGGAACGTTCGGCTGAAAAGAGTCGGGTTATCGGATTGCTACGTGGTTCTGAAGAGCTTTCTCGATTGCTTCGGAAAGCGTCTTGGCCGTTTGCCGGCCGCGCCATTGGGCGATGATCTGACCTTCCTTCACGAGGAAGGTTGCCGGTATTGCAGATACTCCCCAGCGGCTCCAGGTCTTAGTGGTATCCAGCATCACCGGGTTCGGGAACTTGTGCTTCGCTAGGAACTTGTCGTAATCCGCCTTCTTTTCGTCGATGGAGATCGAAAGGACTTCGAAGCCTCGGGGAGCAAATTGTGCGTGTACCTTATCGATATCCTTCATCATCTCGACGCAGGGTTTGCACCAGGACGCCCAAAAGTCCACGAGGACGACCTTGCCTGCCATAGCTTCCGCGTTCCAAAGCTTGCCTTTGGTATCCGTCAGTTCGATCGTCGGAGCCGGTCTTGGTAGAACGGGCGGGACGAAGGCTTCCGGATCTTTCTTGAAATTGTTTAGCTCGGTGGTGTTGCAGAAATAGTAGGTCTTGCCTTTATAGATGACACCTGCCGCAGGTTTCTCTTCGCCCTCGTTACAAATGAGGCAGACCGCAGATTTGGGCAGTTCGCCCTTCGGTATTTCTTTTACGACGTCTTGGGCGATGGCTGCTACTAGCAGCGTAGCGCCGACTATAAGAGTTAGAAGTGTTTTCATCTCGATGTTTCTCAGAATCCCCAGCTCATGCTGATACCCGGGTGTTGAACCAACCCACAAGAGTGAGACGCTCCAGTCTTGTTGACTATACGTTTGAGCCTATGGCCTTTGCGCCCGTCGTCCATGTACATGGCGGAAAGCTTCCGCTGCCGGTCCCCTGGCGACGACCGAATCAATCCCGTCACAATCGCCCACCCTCGCGACAATAAGTAGATGGAAGGGTGGTTAGTACGGTCTCCACCTTTCCCTTCTTGGTATAGCCCGGCGCGGACCCTCCACAGGGGATCAATGTCCTGCCGGGCTTACTTCTTTAACCGGCTCAGCTCAGTAGAAAGAAGTCCCCTATCCCTTGGGATAGGACCGTCCCGAAAGCGAACGCCGTCATTCCGACCGTAGCGCAGCGAAGCGGAGGAATCCATGTCGGCCGGGAATGGATCCCTCGACTCGGCTCGGGATGACGGGAGAACTCAGGCCCGGCCATTGGAGCCAATCCACTCACAAATCGGGTTGTAGTAAATGTGGAGAAGGCATGGGCAGCGGCCATCGCAGTGGTGGCGCTTTTGGTGATTGCGGGTTGTGAGTCGGACGCGCAGCCCCAGGCCGCGGTGAGGACCCTCGCCCGTGTAGGATCGCCGGGAGGCGGGTTCGAGGCGGTTTTGAAGAGCATCGACCTTGGCTCGGAAACTCCCATGGGCCCCATTTATCGACTGCACGTGATAAGGGCCGGGGCGGACGCCGACGGCGAACCTGCAGTCGAGCTACGCCGCCTGGATTTGCGGACGCCGTTGAAGTTGGAATGGCAAGGCGACACGAAGCTGACCCTAAGCTACGGCGCCGCAGACGTACACGGTCACAAACAGTTCGTGAGGGTTAGCGATAAGGACGGCAAGCCCAAACAAATCGAGCTCATACTAAAAACTGGCAGGCGCTAGAAATTGGAGCTCCGGCAGTCTCTCCCCCTGGGATGGCGGACGGGGTGAGGGAGATATCTCCCCCTACTCCATTTCCGAACCGTACGACGGCGAGGAATAATTCGGCGGCTCTTTCGTGATCCAGACGTCATGCGGATGCGATTCGCGAAGGCCGGCGTTGGTGATCTTGATGAACTCGGCTTTCGACGCCAACTCGGCCAAGGTGCCCGCTCCGCAATAGCCCATGCCCGAGCGCAGCCCGCCCACCATCTGGGTCATCGTTTCCGAAAGCGGCCCCTTGTAAGGCACTCGTCCCTCGACGCCTTCCGGAGTGATGGCGCTGCCCTCCTTCACCGCAAAGTAGCGGTCGCTGCTTCCCTGCCGCATCGCGCCAATGGAGCCCATGCCTCTGTACACCTTGTACGCGCGGTTCCTATACATTTCGATCTCGCCGGGCGACTCATCGCAGCCGGCGAACATGTTGCCCATCATCACCGTGCTCGCCCCCGCCGCGAGCGACTTGACGATGTCACCGCTGCTGCGAATGCCGCCATCAGCGATCGTCGCGATACCGGCTTCTCCTGCCGCATCGGCGCATTCCATAACTGCAGAAAGTTGCGGAACGCCTATGCCTGCCACCACGCGAGTTGTACATATCGACCCAGCGCCGATTCCGACACGAAGCGCATCGGCACCGAGCGAAGCGAGCTCGCAAACGCCTTGGCGATCCACCACGTTGCCGGCGATGACCTTGAGATCGGGCAGCTTTTCTTTGAGAAGCTTCACGCAATCCATGACGCCCTTGCTGTGGCCGTGGGCGGCATCGATGACGACGAAATCAACGCCCGCATCGAGCAAAGCCTTCGACCTTTCGTACGGCTCGCGAAGCGCTCCGATGGCGGCTCCCACGCAAAGGCGGCCCTTGTCGTCTTTGGTGGCGTTGGGGTGCATTTTCACCTTGAGGATGTCCTTGATGGTGATGAGGCCCTTCAGCTGGAATTCGTCGTCCACGATCGGCAGCTTCTCGATTCGGTGTTCTTGAAGGATCGCCTGGGCTTCCTCTAGGCTCGTGCCCTGCTTGCTGGTTACCAGGCCCTTGCTGGTCATGCGCTCGTGGATGGGCCTTTCGAAATCTGTTTCGAACCGGATATCCCGGTTCGTTAATATTCCGACGAGCTTGTTATTCTCGTCGGTAATTGGAACGCCGCTAATGTGATAGCGCTCCATGATTTCCAGCGCCTTTTGGATTTTTTGGTCGGCGGTCAGGCTGACGGGGTCGTGGATGATTCCGTGCTCGCTACGCTTGACCCGGTCGACCATGCTGGCCTGCTGATCGATTGGCAGATTGCGATGGATGACGCCTACACCACCTTCACGCGCCATAGCGATTGCCATTCTGGCTTCGGTGACGGTGTCCATCGGGGCTGACACGATGGGAACGGAAAGGCGGATGCCGGGGAGAAGTTCCGTGGAGGTGTCGACCTCGTGCGGCATAACTTCGGTGCGTTTTGGCAATAAGAGAACGTCGTCGAAGCTGAGTCGTTCCGGAAAGGCGGGCAAGTGGACCTCCTGAGTCTTTATGCCTGTTTATTATGGCATCTCTCGGCGATGAAGCGCGCGATGTGGACGACTCGGATGGGGCTGTGTCGCTCCTCTGCGGCTTGCGTTAGCCAAGCAAGGCAGCCGGGGTTTGCGGTGACGACGGCTTGCGGGTTGGCTTTTTGGATGGCTTGCCACTTTTGTTGTTGCAGTATTTTCGCCATCGCGGGCTGGGTGATGTTGTAGATGCCTGCGCTACCGCAACAATCGCCGGGGTTGTCGATTTCTATGCGCGTGACGCCCGGAAGGCTGTCGAGGATTTGTCGCGGTTGGTCGTCTATTTTTTGGCCGTGGAGGAGGTGGCAGGCGTCTTGGTAGACGATTCGTATCGGGTCGGTATTCGTTGGTTGGAGATCGGCAAGCATTTCCGTGAGGTCTTTTGCCGGGTATCCGCGGTCTTTTAAGCTGCTGCCGCATCCCGCGCTGGTAACGATGATGGGTTTATCATTTGGGAACTCAGGCTCTTTGTGTTTGATTCCTGAGTGCTTATGGAGGGCACCGCAACAGATGCCTTTTAGCTCGTTAACCCTGTAACCTTCCCGCTCGAGGAGGTAGCGAGCGGCTTGGTTTGTCGTGTGATAAATGTTATCCATCACGCAGCCGGTCAGTAAGTTGACTTCTCCCTTAGTTCCGGCGTTTTCGTGATGAGGGAAATGATAGGCTACCTCTTTCTTTGGGATTCGAGCTTCAATTGTCGGGAGTTTTTTGAATGGAGTGAGGTTAATGAGTTTTGATGTTATCGTTTTCAATATGACCTTGCGGGCAATTTGCTGCGTTATTGGGCGTTGCGGTTCGAGCTTTTCTCGCGCCATTTCTAGGATGTCGCCGTATTCCACTCCGCTGGGACATGCGGTTTCGCAGGCTCGGCAGCCTAGGCAGCGGTCGAGGTGCTTTAGCGTATCTTTCCATGCAAGCTCGCCTTCGATGGCGCTTCTTAACAAATAGATGCGACCGCGCGGTGACTCAGTTTCTTGACCGGTAATTCTGAAAGTTGGGCAGGCTTCCAGGCAGAATCCGCAGCGGATGCATTTTACGGTTTTGTCGTAAAGATCGGCTTCGTTCAAAACATCCTCCCTGGGTTAAAGCGATTTGACGGGTCGAGCTTTTGCTTTATTGCCCGCATGATGTCTTCGTTCTCGCCGAGTTGGGATCTGTCGTTTTCTCCGAAGCCGGCGTTGATGACCCATCCATTTTTGGGTTTCGCCGCAGGTTTTATTGCGCGCGCCCAGATGGTGCCGGTTCCGCGGTCGATAATCGGGTCGTGGATCGGGTTTGCACTGATGTAGTCGTCGACTCCCGTTGGAAGTGTTCGCGCTATGCAAAATGGCGGCTCTCCGCCCCACTCGGATTTTGGCTCGTCGTCGAATTGTTTCAGCGGTTGAGTGCGCAGCGTTACCTCGGTGATAACTCCGAGCGTTCCCCATGCTCCGACGATGAGTTTCTGCACATCGTAGCCGGCTACATTTTTGACCGCTCTGCTTCCACATTTTACAAGGTCGCGATTCGCGCGGATCATGGTGAGGCCGAGAGTCCAATAGCGCGGCCCGCGGCAGATCGACTCCCAGCGCGTCGGCAGATTCGCAGAAATAAGGCCACCCAATGTGGCGGGCATTCCGGCCGTTAGCTTGCCCAACTGACTCTGGAAGGTTGGCACGCCGATCATTTGACCCTTTGAAGCAAGCTCGGTGTCGATTTCCGCAATCGTCGTGCCTGCCTTCGCGGTGACAACGAGATCATCCGGAGACCAATCGACGATCCCGGACATCTCCGAAAGATCAATCGTATTGTCTGCGTTTATCGGGGGGCCGAACATTGATTTCGAACCGGTACCACAAATGCAATAGCTGCCGCTGCCGTGCAAAATGTCCTGCACATCGGCCGCCGATTGCGGTTTGAGAATCATGCGCCCTGCATCCGCCGGAGCTGCTCGAGCTGTTGCACGGTCGACTCCCACTCTGCAATGACGTCAGAGAGTTCCGCCCGCATTTCGGCATGGAGTGCTGTCTCCTGTTGGAAGTCGGCATTTGGCCCGAGTGACGCCAAGCGCTTTTCGTGGTCTGCAAGAAGCGCTTCCGCCCGCGCAACGTCCGATTCGATTTGACTTACCTCTTTCTCGAGCCTTGAAATCTCCTTGCTGACTTCGCGCTGAGACATTCCGGTGGCGTTTGCGGCCGCCATATCGAGAAGCGCCGCGTCCTCTCTTTTAAGTCTGAGTTTGTATTCCGCGTATGAGCCCGGATACTGAACAACGCCGCCATCGCGCAAGTCGAGCGTCTTGTTCGTTACGCGCTCTAGAAGGTGCCGATCATGTGAAACCAAAACCAGCGTGCCTTCGAAGTCGCGGATTACGTCGGCGAGGGCTTCGCGCGAGTCCATATCCAAATGATTGGTGGGCTCGTCTAGGATCAGCGTGTTCGGCTTCATTGCCGTGATCTTCGCGAGTGATAATTTGTTTTTCTCTCCGCCGCTCAACGTTCCAACCGGCTGGAAGACCTGTTCACCGGAGAGGAGGAAGCGTCCGAGAAGGCTGCGCGCAGCCGGAAATTCCATGTCGCACTCGCGATTTAGGATTTCGAGCGGTGTGGACTCGTGGTCGAGCTCGGTGGCATCTTGTGAGAAATAGCCGATATCGACGTTTGCGCCGATTCGAGCGTCGCCGGCGTCGGGCCGGACAACGCCAAGGATGCACTTGACAAGCGTCGACTTACCCGTACCGTTGCCACCAATCACCCCCCACCGGTCGCCTCTACGGACGGCCCAGTCGACGCCCTTGAAGAGCATCGTACCGTCGTAGGATTTGGAAACTCCGCGCGCTTCAAGCACTAAATCGCCGCTGCGTTTGGCGACCTTTATTCCTGCTGCCATGGTGCGGGCCTGCTTCGGCGCCACTAACCGTTCCGCCTTCTTTCTTTCCAAGTGTCGCAAGCGGCCGCGTGCTTGGGCTACCCGCTCCGAATTCATGAAGCGGCGAACGAATTCGTCGAGCGCATCGATTTCCTTTTGCTGTTTCTTTACGATATCGGCACGCCGAATTTCGTCCTCCTCGCGCAGCTGCAAGTATTTTGTGAATGGATGCAACCAATCAGTTATGCCGTGGTCTCGCATTTCTATGACGCGGGTTGCGACGTTTTCCAGAAAGCGCCTATCGTGGGAAACTGTGATTACAGCGCCGCGGTAACTCCTTAGCCATTCTTCGAGCCACTCGACTCCTTCAAGGTCGAGGTGGTTTGTCGGCTCGTCCAGAAGCAGAATATCCGGCTCTTCTAAAAGGATGCGCGCAAGCGTCAGTCGCGTTTTTTCTCCACCGCTTAGTTTAGCTGCGGGCTTGTCAAACTCGTCCTCAGCAAATCCCATTCGGTTCAGCACCAAGCGAACGTCGGTTTCAGCGGCGTATCCGCGGTTGTCGAGAAAGTGTTCGTGGAGCACGGAGAACTCGTCGAGCTCGTCTTCAGTTGGGTTGCTCTCCAAGCGCTTTTCAAGTTCGGCAAGGCGGTCGCGTAGGTCGAGCACGTGCTTGCGCGAGTCCTCTGCCACCTGGCGTACGGTTGCACCCTGCTCGAAGTGGGCGACCTGACTGAGGTAGTCCATCTCCGCGCCTCGCGCGAGGTTTATGGCCCCGGTGTCGAGTTCGAGCTCTCCAGTGAGGGCTTTCAGTAGGGTGGTTTTGCCTTCCCCGTTTCGGCCGACCAGAGCAACCTTCTCGCCGGCGTTGACGCGGAAGCCGACGCCCTCGAATACGAGGTCGCCGCCGTAAGATTTTGCCGCGTTTGTGACCGAGAGGAGCACCTTGAGAGGTTACCCAGCAGACACTGTCGGGTAAATTCACGGTCGCCATGGCAGACAGTGCTCCTGACCTAATCGCGCTCGACCCCGACGACTACCATGCCGAGCATGTCGGCCATACTGCCGACGGGAGGCAGTTCTTCCTAACAACCCCTTTTAGACCCGCCATGCCGGGCGATCCTGGGTCGGAATTCGTCGCTCTTTACCTGTTCGATTTACAGGGCAATTTTTTGGAAGCGCTCATCGATAATTTCGGGCCGCGGAACAGGGCTGATGCCACAGAAATGGAAGCTTGCTACATTCGCAGACTTAACGGCCTCGGTGGCGTTACGAAGACGCGCATAGAGATCAAGCCGTTTTCGGTAGAGCGCTTCGGGACAACGTTTGGGCTAATTCCGCGACCACCAGAAGAGCATGGAGATGCGTGGGCCGTTGAGCTGCTGCCCGGTAACTACATGTGTTTTTTCGAGCCCTGGGATAGCGGTATTTACGACACCTAGTGCGCTGCTCTACGGCGGACGCGCACTTCGACGCAGGTCTTCTCGCTGGGCAGCACTTTCCCCGGATTACAGTTGCCTGTGGGGTTGAATATCGACTTAAGCTCCGCTTGCAAACGCAGGTCGTCCTCGCTGAACATCTTGCCCAGCAGATCGATCTTCTCCACCCCGATGCCGTGCTCACCCGTAACGCTGCCACCGAGGGATAGGCATTTCATCATCACTTCGTGACCTGCGCGAACAACGCGGTCGACCTGATCAGGCTCGCGGTCGTCGAACAGAAAAATCGGGTGCAGGTTTCCGTCTCCGGCGTGAAAGATATTCGCAACACGCAGCCCTGCTTTATCCGCTACACCAGCGACGAATTCCAACATCTCCGGCAACTTCGAACGCGGAATGACGCCGTCGTGCGTAACCATACTGGGCGACAATCTGCCAATTGCGCCGATTCCCTTTTTCCGGGCGATCCATAAATTAGCGCGGTCGGCGGCATTATCGGCCGTTCGTATTTCTTCGGCGTTGTTGCGCCGCAAAATGACCTCGCATTGCGCTATCTCATCAGGCGCATTATCGCCGTCGCACTCGATCAGTAAAAGTGCCATCGCGTCGGTGGGTAACCCCAAGCCGAACGCCTTTTCCACCGCCTCTAAGATGACGTGATCCATCATTTCCAACGCAGCGGGAACGATGCCTGCTGCGATAATGTCGCTTACGGATTGCGTTGCGTCGCGAACGCTCGGGAATGCCGCAAGTACTGTGCGAATGACGGTCGGAACGGGGGTCAGACGCACCCAGGCCTCCGTGACAATGCCAAGTGTTCCCTCGCCACCGACGATAAAACCGACCAAATCCAACCCCGGCCCGCCCCAAACCTTGCCGCCCAAGGTCCGAACTACGCCGGATGGCATCACCATCGTCAGCCCGGTAACGTGGTCGGCGGTGACCCCGTACTTCAGCGTGTGCGGGCCGCCGCTATTCTCCGCAATGTTGCCGCCGAGTGTGCACACTGTTTGGCTGCTGGGATCAGGGGCGAAGTGCAGCCCCAGGTGCTCCACCGCTTTGGTGAGGGCAAGGTTCGGGCACCCCGTCTGGGCGAGCATAAGCCGGTTCTCCGCGTCGATCTCGAGGATTTTGCGCATGCGCGTAGTGGCGATGACCACGCCACCCTGCGCCGGGAGCGCGCCGCCGCTCAGGCCGGTGCCTGCGCCTCGGGGAGTGAACGGAATTTCTTGCTCATTGCAGAGCCTGACAATGGCAGCGGCCTCTTCTGTTGTCTCGGGGAAGGCGACATGGTTGGGATGCTGGCGGTGGACTGTGTATGCGTCGCAATCGTAAGCGCGCTCAGCTGCGTCGCCTGTTAGGACGCGGCTTTCGCCGAGCAATTCGATGAGCGCGCGTTCCATGCACCTCATTATGGAAAACTTGACGCGATGAAGGATTCTATCGGCGTCGGCATTGTGGGCTACGGCGCTATGTACTCGATGGGGAAGCACCATAGCGCCGAAGTGCAAGGCACCGACGGCATGGAGTTGCGCGCCATCTACGATGTAATTTCGGAGCGACGCGCCGCAGCTCGCGAAGAGCAGCCGGGCGTTACCGTCTATGACACTAACGAAGATTTATTGGCCGACGAGAGTGTGGACCTCGTTGTGCTGGTAACGCCGCACAACACTCACTGCGCGCTTTCTGTGCAGGCGAGCCAGGCCGATAAGCATGTGATGACCGAAAAAGTCATGTGCCTAAACGTTGCCGAAGCCGACGAAATGATTAAAGCGGCGGACGATGTAGGACGACTGCTCACCGTTTACCAGAACAGGCGGTGGGACGGCGATTTCCTAACCGTTCAGAATGTGCTTCTGAGCGGGAAATTGGGCAAGGTGTTCCAGATCGAAAGCTGCGTGAACGGATTCTACTTTCCCGACGGTTGGCGCGGGGTGCGAGAGTGTGGAGGCGGCATGCTTTACGATTGGGGCGCACATTTATGCGACCAGATATGCACGCTTATGCGGCCCGCAGTTCCCGTTTCCGTCTATGCGATTTCTCATGCCGGCGCCCACGGCGTAGATATCGAAACACAAACAACGGCGATGATCAAGTTCGATAACGGCGTGAGCGCTGAAATCGACGTGGGTTGCATGAGCCACATTTCGCGGCCGCGATGGCTTATTCGCGGGGAGAAGGGCGCATTCGTTATGCCTGACTGGCAGACCGCAACGCTCAAGACGGCGGACGGTGAGACCGAAGTCGAGGTCGAGCCAGCGAACTGGCACGCGATTTACCAAAACGTTGCTGACCATCTTACGAAAGAGAGTCCGTTGGCGGTCTCGGCGCAAGACGTGCGATCGGCGATGCAGGTGATCGATGCAGCGTTTGCAAGCGCAGACACCGGCGAAGTGGCAAGAATCGGAGGTACAAACTAGAAATGGCTAAGAAGTATTGGCTGATGAAGACGGAGCCCGACTGCTACTCCTATGAGGATTTAGAAAAGGAGAAGCGCGGCCAGGGGCATTGGGAAGGCGTGCGAAATTTTCAGGCACGCAACTATATGAAAGAGGAAATGTCGATCGGCGACGGCGTGCTTTTTTATTACAGCAGCTGTGCCGAGCCGGGTGTCGCAGGAATTGCCGAGGTTGCCAGCGAGCCGTATCCCGACCATACGCAGTTCGACGCGAAATCTCAGTATTACGACCCGACCGCTAACCCCGACAAGCCGAAATGGTGGATGGTCGACGTGAAGCCGGTGCAGAAACTGCCGAAGTATGTACCACTCAAGGTGATGCACGAGACCCCGGAGCTGGAAGGCATGGTGACGTTACGCCGTGGCAATCGGCTGAGCATTACGCCGGTGAGCGCCGAGCATTGGAAAGTTGTTCGGAAAATGGGTGGGTTGAAGC
>JALYSG010000035.1 GCA_030854945.1 Armatimonadota bacterium | reverse complement strand
TGATCGAAGTTCGCAAGGTGTATGCAGTGCAGCCGGGTCGCGGCAAGTACATATTGGGAAGTGCTGACAGAGGTCTTGTGGGCTTCATGGGCTGGGCGAGCCCTAAAATGCTTTCCGAGAGAGGGGAAAACCTGTTTGGACGAGTAGGATTCTTTGCCCGCTTAGAGCATTGGATTGGCTCAACTACGTATCAGCGTCTCGGTTATGCGCACAAGATTCGCAATCGCATAGCTCACGGCGGGCAGAATGCGAGCAAGGAATATTCGTCAATTCTGGCAGCGATGATGGTGCCGAAAAAGGCTCGCCAAGGTGTCAGCGTTGGTCGTCTCCTACAAGACTATCCAACCTCGGCCGCTCAGAATGACCGATGGTTTTACCGTTTGATGATGGCATACGAAACGACGATTAGGGAGTTTGACAGGAAGGTCAGATGAGTCAACGCCCGATGGTTCCTATAATGGTTCCTAGACGAGATGCTCCGCACCTGCCCAATATGACCCTCATTTGGAACTTAGAGAGGGACCCCCGAGCCTGCCGAGTTTGCAATCGCACTGCAGAGGTCGAGGGTTCGAATCCCTTCATCTCCACCAATTTCCGAAACCTAATACGCTGGGGCGGCTTCGAATCGGTGGCGGGTGTGGATCTGGCGAACGGTCCCCGACTGGCTGCGCATTACGATCGATTCCGTATACGCTCCATCGGCAACATAGCGCACTCCCTTCAGCAAGTCGCCGCTCGTAATGCCGGTCGCAGCGAACATTACATTTCCGCTGGCTAGGTCGTCGGTCATGAAAACGCGGTCGATATTGCCGGGCACCATCTTTTCAGCGCGTCCGCGCTCTTCGTCGTTCCGAAAAACGAGTCGAGCCTGCATGTCTCCTCCGACACAGCGCACAGCCGCGGCGGTAATCACGCCTTCGGGCGCGCCGCCCGTGCCCATCAGCGCGTCGATACCGGTGAGCGGATCTATTGCCGCAATCGCGAGCGTGATGTCGCCGTCCGTAATCAGTCGAATACGCGCTCCGGCGTCCCTTATCTCGCTGATCAGTTTTTCGTGTCTTGGCCGATCCAAGACGCCCACAGTGATTTCGGCGACGTCTTTGCTTAGACATTTGGCGATCATGCGCAGGTTAGCTGTCGGTGGCAGCGAGATATCGATTGCGCCCCTGGCCGCTTCGCCAACGACTAATTTGTCCATGTAGCAGTCCGGTGCGTGCATGAGGCTGCCTTCACCGACGGTGGCGGCTGCAAGTACGCTGATCGCACCCGCTAGCCCGTTTGCACAGAGGTTCGTGCCTTCCAACGGATCGACCGCAATCTCTACGGTGTGGCCGTTGCCCTTGCCCACCTCTTCACCGATGAACAACATAGGCGCCTCGTCGCGCTCACCCTCCCCGATAACGATCGTTCCGGAGATATCAAGCTGGTTCAAGGTGTTGCGCATGGCGTCGCATGCCGCCTGATCTGCTCCGTTACGGTCGCCCTTGCCAACCCACATGCCACATCCCAGGGCGGCGGCTTCAGTGACGCGGACGAATTCGAGCGCGAGGTTTCTGTCCATTCCTGCATGGCAGGATACCAGCCCGGTAGAATCTCGGCGATGCCGACGGTAGGCGAGCTGCTTAGTGCTCTCGACAAGATCGCGCCCCCAGAATTAGCCTATACCGACGATCCTATCGGTTTGCAAGTAGGGCGCAAGTCCGACGTTTTTGACAAGGCGTTGGTGTCGTTAGATGTATCTCCTGCAACCATCGAACATGCAGTATCGAACGGTGCGCGCGCTATCGTCGCCCACCACGCCCCGATATATCACGCTCCGCGGCATTTGGCCGGAGACGGTTTTCAGGTGCAAGTCCTGAGAGCTGCCGTGAAAGCAGACATTTCCATCATTGTTGCCCATACCAACTGGGATGCGGCGGATGGCGGAGTAAACGACACTCTTGCGCGCGCCTTGTCGCTTGAAAATGTGAAGCCCTTTGGAGACGATATCTCTACAGAAGCACTCAAGTTGGCAGTGTTCGTACCGGCGAAATCAGCGCAATCATTAATTGACGCAATGGCTGCGGCCGGGGCAGGCGGATTGGGGCTGTATCGCCGATGCGCATTTTATTCTGGCGGCATAGGAACTTTCCAACCCCAGCCCGGCGCGTCTCCGGCAACCGGTGAGGTGGGCAAGCGCGAAGACGTGGACGAAGTGCGCATTGAAATGCGGGTGCCGTTTCGTTTGCGCGCGGATGTAGAAGCCGCACTCATCAACGCTCATCCATACGAAGAGCCTGCCTACGACTTTTGGAAAGTGTCACCTTCTCCCGCATCACTCGGACGAATGGGCCAATTGCCGGAGCCGTTGCCGTTTGGAGAAATGTGCGCCCTCGTCGACGTTGCGCTCGGAAGTCGTTGCGAACTATTCGGAAAGCTGGAGCGCAAAGTCTCAAAAATTGGCGTGGTCGGTGGTTCCGGCAGCAGGTTCTGGACGCTGGCAAAGAACGCCGGATGCGATGTGCTGCTTACCGGTGAGTGCCAGCACCATGAAGGACTCGAGGCATCCGAAACCGGTTTCGCCTTAATCGAAGCAGGGCACTACCACACGGAACAGCCCGGCATAGTCGCGTTGTCGTTACGTCTGCGCGAAGCTCTTCCGGGTACGGACTTTATGGTTTATGAGCCTGCCAAAGGGCGTTGCGGAAGGCCCGATTCGTGAAGCCTCTGCTGACTATTTGCGGATTTTTGGCAATCGGCCTTGGAACTGCCGGGCTGTTTATTCCAGTGTGGCCGTCGACCGTTTTCTTTATCGTCGCGCTCGGGTGTTTTGCGAAGAGCAATCCAGAGGCAGAAAGAAGGCTTCTGGAACACCCGAAATTCGGGGCGGCGTTGCGCGATTGGCGAGAGCAGCGCGCCATTTCACGCAAGTCGAAAGTGACCGCCTGCATTGCGATTGTGCTGTCGATCGGGATATCCGTGTATTTCACCCATTCGCTGTGGCTGCGCATATTATTGGCGCTAACGGCTGTCGCGCTGGTGATTTATCTAGGCACTCGACCGGAGCCTAAGGCATATCGAGAGGATCAGTCGAGACGGATTTCGTAACGAACGTCCGTGGGCCCGCAAAGGTGCGCTTGTCCTCCACGTAATCTTTCAGTCGGCTCAACATAGTGACTAGGAACGATCGAGCAGCCTTGCCTTTCGAGATTTTTTCTATCGCCCCGTAATCCGCCGAAAATGTAACGGTAACCCGGTAAGTCCCCATGGTTAATTCCGAAAGACGCCAGACATAGCGCTCCTTCTTTTGCGAGCGCAGCCGGGTTTCCTCGATTCGCGCTTCCGCCTTGTCCCACTCTTCTGCGCCGGTGATTTCGTGCTCTCGGGATTCGCCGTCGAAGACGAAAGCCACGCGCTGTCCGGAGAGATACTTTTCAGTGGGGCTGAATGGGCGCGGTGCCAGTTCGCGCATGCCGATGGCGCCATCTGGATAGTAATGCCCTCGCGACATCAAGTCGCCCACGACGAGAAACAAATCCTCGGGTTCCGCCATGATATCGATGTGTTCGCTAACTTCGTACACTTACGATCCCATAATCGACGGGATCGCCGATTCGTATATGTTGCGCAGGTCCGCAATCCTGCGCGACAGTATTACGCCTGATGGTGACAGAAAGGCCAAATCATTGCGCGAGTGGTCAAAAAGACCCAAGCAGTGTAGGTTCAATCCATTCTCCGCGCAAATAGCTTGAATATTAGTTGTTGCATCAGCTAAGTAGTTATCTTCCGAAACACCGACTAAAATGCGCCCGGGCAATTCTCCGAAGAGCCGCGCGTCTGTTCGCCGACTGAAAGTCCACGGGTCGTGTTGCTTTTCTAATTCTATCAGCGATGCGACGACGTCTGCGCGCGCGGCATCCATTTTCTCGAACACTGGGCCCATGATGTGCTTACGGTAATGCTCTTGAGCATCTACAAGGACATCGCAGCCGACCTGATTCTCAAAGGCCATCTCAGCAATAGAAACGGCAATGCCACCCTCAGAAATGTCGTGCGCGCAAGCGACCAGGCCCTCGTTGGCCAGCCGCACCATCACTTCGATCAGCGACTTTTCGATCTCCAAGTCGACATGTTCCGAGTTCCCACCATCGACTTCGTGCACAGCAGCTAAATACTCGCTGCATCCCAACCCTTGCGACTCGGAGGTTGTTTCCTTACCGTAAATCAAATAGATATAGCCGCGAGACGGCGGGAGAGATGAGGTTAGCCTCTTGCCGGCGTCTTCCAAGATTCCCACCACGCCGACTGTTGGTGTCGGCAATACTTCGCCAAGGTCCGTTTCATTGTAGAAACTCACGTTTCCGCTTAAGACCGGCGTTCCGAGGGCTTCGCATGCGTCGGCGATGCCTTTCACGGCCCGATCGAACTGCCAGAAAACTTCCGGCTTCGTCGGGTCGCCAAAATTAAGGCAATCGGTTGCACCAACTGGCCGCGCTCCCGTGCATGCCACATTTCGGGCCGCTTCGGCGACGGCTGCGACGCCCCCCTGATACGGGTCCGAGAACACCGATCGCGCGTTGCAGTCGATTTTTGTGGCTATGCCTTTTTTCGTTCCGCGCAAGGCGAGGACGGCGGCGTCGCTGAAGCCCGGGCCGACTGCCGTTTGCGTTTGCACCGTGCTGTCGTACTGCGAAAACACCCACCGCTTTGAAGCGATGTTCGGCGACGCGAGGAGCGTGGCAAGCGCATCGCCGTAGTCTTTCGGCTGTGGAATCGGTGCTAAATCCAAAGAGTGTTGCGAAACGCGTGGAGCAAGTGGCAGATCGAGCATTGGGCAGCCCTCGGTGATGTGGCCGGCTGGCACTTGCGCCTCGATTCTGCCTTGGTGGCGGATGGTCACAAGGCCGTCGTCGGTGACTGAGCCGATCACCGTGGCAGGCAAACCCCATTTCTCGAAAACCGAAAGCACTTCGCGCTCCCGCCCGAACTCGACGACGGCCAACATACGTTCTTGGCTTTCGCTGAGCATGATCTCGTAGGCAGACATCGTGTCGTCCCGTAGCGGAACTTTCGATAACTCGATTTCCATCCCTACGCCGCCCTTGCCGCTCATTTCGCATGTGCTGCACGTGAGCCCAGCTGCGCCCATATCTTGAATGGCCACAATTGCGCCGGTCTCCAGCGCTTCGAGGGTCGCCTCGATGAGCAGCTTCCCTGCGAACGGGTCGCCGATCTGCACGTTCGGCCGTCTGTCTTCGCCGTCTTCATCCAGCACTTCGCTCGCGAACGTCGCGCCATGAATCCCGTCGCGGCCGGTGGCGCTGCCGAGATAGAGCACCGGGTTGCCTGGGCCGGCTGCGGCAGCGGTCGTGACCTTGCCGATTTCGACCCGGCCGATGCACATCGCGTTGACCAGCGGGTTGCCGCTATATCGCGGATGAAAGCTCACTTCGCCTGCGACGGTCGGCACGCCGATGCAGTTGCCGTAGCCGCCGATGCCGCGCACGACTCCGTCCATCAGCCGCCTGTCCTCTGCGCTCTTGGTGATGTCTCCGAACCTTAGCGAGTTGAGGCTCGCTATCGGTCGGGCGCCCATCGTGAGGATGTCCCTGATAATCCCGCCCACGCCAGTAGCGGCGCCCTCGTAGGGCTCGACCGCGCTGGGGTGGTTGTGGCTCTCCACCTTGAAAACGATGCCGATGCCGTCGCCTATATCCACCACGCCGGCGTTCTCGCTGTCGCCGCCCTTGTACTCCTTGAAGTAGTTGAGCACCTTGCGGCTGGATTTGTAGCTGCAGTGCTCGCTCCAGAGAACGGCGTACATGCCCAGTTCCGTGTAGGTGGGCTCCCGTGCGAGGCCGTCGACGATGGCGCGGTACTCATTCTCCGTCAGGCCCATCTCTGCGTACGGCGCCCGTCGGCTGGTCTCTTGCGGCATGGGTCCTATTATATTCGGTTGTCATTCCGTTCCCGGTCAGGTTGACGCTCGCATCGAAGCGATGCTGGCCAGAAGACGCGTCTTGGCACCCAGCTTCGGTGCCGGCCCATCAACCTACGGGACCGCGCAACCCAGCCGCCGTGACACACGTCCTCCTAATGCGATGGGACCAAACTTTGGTGAGTACTTCGTGGTCATTGTCCTTGGCGTTGGCGTAATCGTGGCAATTGTCCTCTCTAGGGTCGCCAAGTCCCAAAACTCCAGGCGCCAAGGTGAATTAGCGGCGTTAGCCGCGACGGACGGGTTCGAATACTTCCCCGACGGGCTAGTCGAACGGACCAACTGGCAGTGGGATATCGAGATTCAAAGGCCGAAGGATCCGATGGTCGAACAACTTGAAATGTTCTTTCCCTTCAACTTCGGCGCCCACAAGCAAGTTCACAATCTGCTCACTAAGGACGTCGGTAAAAGGTCCGTTTACGCAATGGATTATTGTTGCCTCACGGAGGACAGGGATGCCGAAGGCGTCACCCGACAGCAAAAACACTTCTTCAACATCATAGCAATCCGTCACGGTTTAATATGGCCGTATCTTCGACTGTCGCCGGAAGACCTCGCCCAACGCGTTGCGCGCATCTTTGGAGCGAGAGATGTATCATTCGAATCAGAAGAATTCAACCGCAAATATTTCGTAATAGCCGAGAATGAGAAGGAGGCCTATGACATCCTGCACCCGCAGTCGATCGACTTCCTGCTCCGCACACCGCCGCGTGAGTGGCAAATGGCAAATATGTTCGTGGTTGTTTGTGAGCCCGGGACTCTGCGTCCACATGAGATACTTAGGGTGATTCAAGAGATGCAGCACTTCATAGACCTGGTGCCCGATTATGTGAAACAAGATAGGGGGTTTGAGCCGAAATGGACGGGGAGCCTGGATTTCTGAGTCTAAGACTATCCGCTCTCGCCCTTGGCTTTGCCCTATTCGTAGGGTGGGTGGTTGTCACCCTTAACAGATTCGCGCGACTCCGAAATCTGGTTAGGGAGTCTTGGTCCAACGTTGATGTCGCCCTCAAACGCAGGCACGACCTGATTCCTAACCTCGTTAACGTTGTCAAGAAGTACGCTGATTACGAGCGCGACCTCCTTGAGCGAATCGTGCGAATACGAAACGAGTCGGACCTAAGGAATGCGGATGTTCGAAGAATCAGTCGCGACGAATCCGAACTTTCGGGGCTCATCGGCAATGTTATTGCCCGCGCCGAGGCGTACCCGGATATCAAGGCGAGCAGCCATTTTCTCGAATTGCAGCGTGAACTGACAAATACGGAAGATCGCATCGCTGCGGCGCGCCGCTTTTACAATGGGAACGTCCGCGATTATCGAATTGCGTTGCAGACTCTGCCCAGCTCCATCCTTGCCGGTGGTGCAACCGCCCCGGAGTTCTTTGAGATTGAATTTGCTGAGAGGCAACACCCGCTTCCTGCACGGACATGAACATAGGGCCGCTGATGCCCGCGCAACGAACAACGCGACCCTAGTCGCGGGCTTGACGAGAGCGCGACCTGTACATGGCTCAGCCAGTCAAACGTCACAAGGGACAGGAGGAGAAAAATGATAGTTTCCGCATTACTCGCAGTTTTGACAGCATCCGCGGTCCAAACTCCGCAACAGGAGTACGACGCCTACGCGGCTCAGTTCGGATTTCGGATCAGATGCCGGTTGCATTGCGCATAGCCGGAAAAGAGTCGGACAGCCATCAGCTGATCGCCGCCTACGATCCTAAGCAGGCATTTAGCGAAGCCTCGTGGGCGTGGAAGCCGCCGGAAGGCGCAGGGCGGCGGTAGTGGCAGAGTCGCTTGCATCCCCGGGCGCCATAACCTGTGGAACATAAGCATGTCCAGGAACGAAGCTATCAATCCTATTGGACATTCCACCCACAGGCACGCGGTATCCAACGGAATCTATCCCTCGCATTTCGCTTACGTACGACGTTGGTTGACCAACCACCTCCACAACGCCTATAACGGCTGGAATCACGGCAAGACCGCGATGGCAAGCGCGATCCGGTTCCGGCTGAACGAAGCATTACGCTCATAACATTAACACTGCAGAAAGTGAGCATGTTTTAGCAACCGATGAATGAATGAACGTACATCCTTGGTACTTTGCCGCCGCGGCGATTACCGCACTGGGTGCCCCCCTGAGACAACACAAGAGTCATTCCATGGATATGGTAACCGCGAGTCCGGGTCTCAGGTGCGACGTTCACCTTACGGTCGACGGTATGCGCAGCCCGCGGTCGGCACGTTGTGCCGCCTACACGTGAGGGCGTTGGATGTTGTGGGCGGGGCGGCGGTAAGAAGATGCCGACGTAGGCGTCATGCGCTACCCGGCGTCGGTGGGAACTATGGAGGCGGGGTTGTTCGTCTACCAAGGTACAGAAAACGTATTGTGTCGCGCGCGGGATACGCGTGCGTCAGGAGGAATCGAAACTATCATGAAACTCGGAAAGAAGCCGGTGATGGTTCTTACGGCGGTAGCGGCGCTTGTCAGCGCGGCGATCGCCCAGAGCGAAGTCGCCGCAACCTACCCAGAGAAGCAGGAGCAGCAGGCTCTCAAGGTCGGAGATAAAGCCCCGCCCCTCGCCGTTGCCAAGTGGCTGAAAGGCACGCCAGTCAAGGAATTTGAAGCCGGCAAGGTCTACGTCGTAGAATTTTGGGCCACATGGTGCGGCCCTTGCAAAGTTAGCATCCCCCACCTCACGAAGCTGCAAGAGAAGTACGCCGGCAAGGTGGTCTTCAACGGCATCAGCGTTTGGGAAGAGAAGGACCCCACCACGGAAGAGTACATCGCCAAGGTGGAGACTTTCGTGACCGAATGGGGCGATAAGATGGCCTACAACGTTGCCGTGGACGGCAAAGCAGGCACGATGGCGAAGACATGGATGGCTGCCGCCGGGCAGAACGGCATTCCGGCCGCCTTTATCGTGAACCAGGAAGGCCAAGTCGCCTGGATCGGCCACCCGATGGCTGGCCTCGACGAGGTCCTCGCTAAAGTTGTGGACGGCAAGTACGACATGGCCGCTGCCAGAGCCGCCGCCGAGAAGGCTGCTGCCGAGGAAGCTGCGATGGCCGAAGTTACGAAGCCCCTGGAAGAAGCCCTGGCAACCGGCGACCCGGCGATCATTCTTCTGGAAGTCGACAAGCTGATTGCCAAGCGACCCGACATGGAGCCCATGGTCGGCCCGCTGAAGTTTCAGATGTTGTTCGACGCCCAGAAAGAGAAAGAGCTTAACGCCTACGCCGAGAAGGCTTTTGCCAGCTACGCCAAGGACAACGCTCAGCTGCTGAACCAGATGGCGTGGACCATTGTGGAGAACGCTGAGAATAAGCTTGCGAAGCCGAACTACGGCCTTTCGATCAAGATGGCCGAGCGCGCGGTTGAGCTTACGAAGAGCGAAGACGCCGCGATTTTGGACACGCTTGCGCTTGGCTACTTCAAGAAGGGCAACGTGAAAAAGGCGATCGAGCTTCAAACGAAGGCCGTTGCACTTCTCGACAAGGGCGAATACCCGGACGAGATGAAGGCCGAGATTCGAGCCCGATTGGCAGAGTTCAAGAAGAAGGGATAGTCTCCCCTCGTTGTTGGATAAGAGAGGCTGCGATTTTCGCGGCCTCTCTTATTTCGTCTTCTGTGTTTAGAAAATCGGGACAGAAGCGGACGTGTTCTCCGCGGGCGTCGACGTTGACGCCATTGGCTTTGAGGCTTGTCGCCAATATCCCTGCATTCGCTACTTTTAGCAGAGAGAATGCGCCACGTGTTTTCGGGTCGTCGGGAATGACGCACGCGACGCCCTCTGCTAGGAATGCTTCGCGTAGGAACTCTTGCTGCTCAAGGCTATATTTGCGAAGGTTGTCGACACCCAGTTCCTTGATGATCTCGAGGCCGGCGCGCGCCTGATAGATTGGGAGAATCGCCGGCGTGGATTCGAGCCACGCATCGCCCCACTTGATCTCACCGTGGGGCTCGAACGACAGCGGGTTTTCTTTAGCGAACCATCCGGTATCGAGCGTCCGCAGATCGGTGTCGCCGTAGGCGAGCCAGCAAGCACCTGGACCGCCGCGCGTGTATTTATAGGAGCCTCCGATCATGAAGTCGGCCTTCAATTCTGCCATGTCTACGGGGATCACGCCCACCGCGTGGTAAACATCAACGATCGTCTTTGCGCCGACTGCGTGGGCCCTTGCGATTATCTCGTTTGCGTTCTGCAGGATTTCGCCTGTCCCGAAAAGCACGAGCGAAAAAACGACGAGGTCGGTTTCGTCTGTGATGGCGTCGAGCAAATCTTGCGGTGAGGACCAACGCACTTTTGCTCGTCCCTTGGACTCGTAGACTTTCAAGATGAAGTCGATACTTTCGAATTCTTTGTTTGTTGTGGTTATGTTTGTTGGCGTCTTAAGAGCGTTTATGACCGCACGTAAACCTTGGCCGGCGGAAGTTTTCGGCACCACGCCTTTTGCGTTTGTCAGTTCGGCGACCGATGATCGAAACCAGTCCATTTCGTCCATCCAATCGTCCCAAGCGTCGTCCATCTTTTCGTACCAGGCCGCGAGTGCGGCTTGGACATCGTCGCTGGATTTATCGGGCGGACGTCCGAGCGAATGGTTTGCAAGGTAGATTTCGTATCGATTTAGAACGCGCGAAAAACGTGGCCAGATGTTTTGTTTTAGCCAGTCTTCGGTCATGCGCCGATCTCGGTGCGGACGTCCCAGAGTTCTGGGAACAGTCGTATATCGAGGGCTTTTCGCAGGAAGCTGACTCCTGAGCTGCCGCCGGTGCCCATTTTGTATCCTATAATGCGTTCGACTGTTTTCACGTGCCGGAATCGCCAGAGAGCGAAGTACTCTTCCACGTCGATAAGTTTCTCGCACATTTCGTATGCGTCGAAATATTCGGTCGTGTTTTCGTAGATTTTCTTGAAGACGGGGATCAGGTCCAAGTTTTCTTCGTATGGAAGCGACCAATCGCGCTCTACTGCGGAGTGCGGAATTTCGAAACCGCGTCGACTCAGGTGCCTGAGGAATTCGTCATAGAGACTCGGCGCATTTAGCGCTTGCGTTAATTCGGCGTGGATTTCCGGGAGGTGTTCGAATACTTTTACTGTTTTGGCATTTTTATTACCAAGCAGGAACTCGACCATGCGGTTCTGGTGGCTCTGGAATCCGCTGGCTTGGCCAAGAACTCCGCGAAATTCGGCGTACTCGCTCGGTGTGAGCGTTTCCAAAACTGCCCACTGCTCAAAGAGCATCATTTGGACTTGCTTAACGCGAGCTAGGATTTTGAAGCACGGGCCGAGCTGGTCGGCACGGACGTGATCGAGTCCGGCGCGCAGCTCATGGATCATCAGCTTCATCCAAAGCTCGGATGTTTGGTGTTGGATGATGAAGAGCATCTCGTCGTGATGCTCGGGCCGGCTCAGCGGCTGTTGGGCGTCGAGCACGCGCTCGAGGTGGAGGTATCCGCGGTAGTCCATCCGCGACCGAAAGTCGGTTTGTATTGTTTCTTCAACTTCGCGCTCGGGCACTGGTTGACCATACCTTGTAGGCTCATGTGATAGAGTAGGTTTCGGGCCGATGCGGATCTTGCACACGAACGATTTCCACGGAAAGCTGACCGACGCGAAGCGCGATCGGCTGGCTGAACTGAGACGTGGGGTTGATTTCTATTTTGATTGTGGTGACTCGGTGAAGTCGGGGAATATCGGCGTTTCGCTGTTGCAGGATCCGGTTTGGCCTAGGCTGGCTTCGCTCGATTGTACGGCGGGCGTTCCGGGCAACCGCGAGTTTCACATTTCGGAGGCAGGCTTTCTAGCGAAGATATCAGGGTGCAAGCACCCGTTGCTTGCGGCGAATTTGAGGTTCAAGGACGGCGCCGGCGCTCGAATGCAGTCGTTCTTTGGGAACTCGTTCGCACTTAGCGTGGACTGTCCGCTTGCTTCTGCGATTATCGTTGGCGACGTGGGCATTTTCGGAGTTATGGTGCCGATGGTCACGGAAAATATGTCCGCTAGACATTTAAGCGCTTTCGTGAACGACCAACCAATTGTGGCTGCGCGGAAATGTGTTGAGATGTTGCGCGATCAGGTGGGGACAGTTATTTGTCTCTCGCACATCGGATTGCGCAACGATGTGGAACTTGCGGAAAGCTTGCCGGGAATCGATGTAATTCTCGGTGCACATTCTCACGACGTCGTCGATCCGCCTGCGCGCGTTGGCCAAACGTGGATTGCGCAAACGGGCAGCCATGGGCGTTTCGCAGGTGTCTATGAATTTGAAGGCAAGCGATTTAGCGGTCGTTACGAACCGCTTCCGTAAATTGCTTCTGCCGATGGAACTGTGTATTCTTCGCCATCGACGGTTGTGACAAGACAGCCATGTTCATCTACACGCAGGGCGACGGCAATCCTGCCGTCCGGCAGGGTGTATTTCTTGCCTCGTGTTGCGTCACGTATACGCCACCTGTTTTCGATCTCGGAAAAGGTGCAGGGGAGGGTTTGCCTTGAAATCGAGTCTAAAAAGGCAACGGCGGCCTCGGTGGGAAGCATTGGGGGGCGTCCCTCCAGTTGCAGCGAGGAAGCCCGCGGCAGTCCCTCGGGCCGTGCGCTCTGGGTAAGGTTCACGCCAAGCCCGATAACAGGAACCCTCCCGGTAGGGCACGTAACGATTTCACTAAGAATGCCGCCCACTTTGCGACCGCCAATGACCAGATCGTTCGGCCATGCGATGGAGGTATCGAAGGCTTCGGCTGCGGCCAAGCCTGCGGCGAGTGCGAGACCTGCCGGCCAGGGCCAGTCGGTGGCTTCGTGCCAAGCGAACGATAGTGTAAGGCTCTCGCCGGTGGTGCTGAGCCACTTCCTGCCGAACCTGCCCCTGCCGAGTGTTTGCTTGCGCGCCAAGATCGCTTCAACGTGTTCTCCGGCCTTTAGCCGCCGCACGATTTCGTCTTGTGTCGAATCGACGGAATCAAGAACGAAAATCGATTTCACCGAAATTCGAGATGCATGGGTAGTGCGGGGGCGGAATGGGTGATGGCGCCCACTGAAATGTAGTCGACACCGGTTTCTGCAATCCCGCGAACGGTTTCGAGCGAAACTCCACCGCTTGCCTCAAGAATTACTTTGCCTTCGCAAATGCCCACTGCGTCTCGCATTTCAGGAATCGGCATATTATCTAACATAATAATGTCAGCGCCTGCGCTCAGTGCGCGGTCGACTTGCGCAACGGTAACACACTCGACCTCAATTCGAAGCGTATGAGGTCCGGACTTCTTAATGGCTCGGACGGCCTCCGTAACGCCACCGGCAGCTCGAATATGATTATCTTTGATGAGCACACCATCGAATAGTCCAATTCTGTGGTTATGACCACCCCCGCATTGAACCGCGTATTTTTGAGCAGCCCTCATTCCAGGAATTGTTTTTCGTGTATCCAATATTTTTGCTTTCGTGCCGCGCGCTGCGTCTACATATTTTCGCGTCAGCGTCGCAACACCCGATAAATGCATGAGGAAATTCAGCGCGGTGCGTTCGTTTTGCAAGACTTCCCGCGTGTTCATTCTTCCGGCGAAGATTGTGGTGTCCGCTCCGACACGGTCCCCGTCGACGCATTTGAATTCTGCGAATTCGTTTTCCTCGGCGTCCCCCATGGGTGAAAGGAGGTCGAGCGCGAATCCCAACCCACATATGACGCCTTCCGCCTGGACCTCGATCTCGTAATACGAAACTAGGTCGTCTGGGACTGCGAACCGAGTGGCGTCGCCGTGTCCTACATCCTCCGCAAGCGCGCCGTCCACTATCGTCTGCCAGCCAACGGGCTCTTGCCCCAAGAACGGTTCCACTATGCGCGAGTCTACCGGTAGACTCCATAGCGATGTCAGCACCCGATTCTGCGGATAGTCGGCACCGCGCTTCCGCTGAACTTGGCATGATCGGGGTGGTGCTGATCTGGGGCACCAACTTTACAATAACGAAGGCGTCGCTGGCGTACATTCCGCCGCTGGCATTCACTGCCGTCCGCTTTGTCTTAGCGACCCTCGCTCTGATGGTCTTGATTCGTATCCTAGAACCCGGGCAAAAGATATCATCAGCTACCTTCTGGAAACTTACTCTTATCGGTCTTATCGGCAACACGCTTTACCAGCCGGCATGGATTGTGGGGCTGGATCATACGACGGCTTCCAACAGTGCTGTGATTATCGGTTCGCTGCCGGGAGTCGTCGCCCTGCTGGCGTGGGTTTTTAGAATCGAGAAGCTGTCGCCATTGATTACCTTCGGGATTGTGCTCAGCTTAGCGGGCGTGTTTCTCGTGGTGGGCGCGCATGGCATCTCTATCGGTGGCAGCTCGACTCGGGGCGACCTGATGACTGTTGGTGCCGTCTTTTGCTGGGCCGTTTACACGCTCTCTCTTCGCCGAATCGATCCTGACATTTCGCCCCTCCGAGTAACGGCGGTAACCACTGCGATGGGCACACCCGGCATTGTGGCCATGGCAGTTCCGGAACTTTTGGCAACTAAGTGGCAAGCCGTTCCTGCGGCGGCGTACGGAGGCATCGTTTACGCCGCTTTCATTTCATTGGTTGGGGCATATCTCCTTTTCAACACCGGGGTGAAGAGGCTTGGGGCGAGCCGCGCCTCGGTGTTCAGCTGCTTCATTCCGCTAGTCGGCGTGCTCATTGCCTGGGCGTTTCTAGATGAAGTGCCTCTACCGCTTCAGGCGCTAGGCGCAGCAATGGTGATCGGGGGCGTTTGGCTGACGCGGAAGCGTTAGACTTCTGCATCAAGCGCGGCCGCAAGCATGCGGTGAAAGTGGTGAGTGCCTGTTTCTCGGCCGGGTGAGTAACGACCGCGCGTGTAGAACCTCGACGAAACGCCCTTTTGAACGAGTTCGACAACCGCCTCGTCCTCTCGCTCCACGCGGTCGAGTTCGGCGCCGGCTCCTCGGCCAAGTTTAGACGCTTCCCAAACGTAGCAGTAAAACGAAACTTTGGATAGATCGCGATCGATGGGCCGTACGACATTTATTGAAAGCCCCCACGGATAGAAATTGAACATGGTGTTAGGAAAGAACCAATAGTAATAAGCGGAAATTCTCTTGCCGTGGTCCGGAGATGACTGCGGCAGATCAAATACATCGTCCGCGCCTTTTGAAGCCGCCAGCTGAAGCGTGCCACCGGGAAACAATTCAGTTGTGTAATTGCCGTAATCGATCGTCTCGTTTAGGCTCGCATGAATAAACGGGATGTGCAAGCCCTCCAAATAATTGTCGCAATATAGAGCCCAATGTCCGCGAACGAGATACTCGGTGGATCGGTTCGGCTCGTGATTAAACAAATGCAGAGGCAGCCATCCGATGCGCTCTGTCATGGGCCTCAAGTATTCCTCTAACGAGACATTAGGATTAGCGCATGCAAAGAGGAACTTTCCCCATTGGCCGAATGGAACGTTAGCCAAATCATCAGCTTCGCAGGGAAAGCCTTCTACTCCCTCGAATTCGGGCATGCTTTGAAATGTGCCATCGAGGGCGAATCGGCGGCCATGGTATCGACAACGCAAGAACCGCTCGTTGCCGCCGGCCTCAACCACGATGTTGGCGCGGTGGGTGCAGACGTTGCTGATGCAGTGCACCCGGTCCTTTGCGTCGCGCGTAAAAAGGATCGGCTCGTCGAGCAGCCCTTGCAGCAGGGTTGCGGGGTGGACTTGCCCCGGAACCTTGACGTCGTCCGCGTCCGCGACAAACTGCCAGCTTCGCGCAAAGATTTGCTCCTTCGCGGCGTTCCACACACCAGGGTCGCGATAGAACGCGCCGTCGAGCGTGCTGGCCCTGCGAATATCGGGGTCGACCTGAAACTTCATCGTTGATATGATAGCCTGGTCTTTCGATTCACTTGCACGTTCTCAGGGCGTGGTCTTTGAACGTGCCTGATTTGCAATTTCAGTCATCACTCGGCGCTGGACGTCGCGCACGATCATCGAGTTCCACAGGTTCCAGTAAATATCGGGGGCGACTTCCGATTTATAGGTTGTCCAGCCGCGCAAGCGTGTTTTGCCGTCACTTAGCCCTTGCATTTCGAATCCGCCTTCAAGAACGCGAAACGACTCGGTCAGGTGCTTCGGATTGGGGGTTCCGAAGGGATTCCACTCCCGCATCGTCGGCGGCGTGTAGTCGACACGCCATCGGACGACCTTGCCCGGACGCATTAGCGTTATCGTTTCGCGCATCTTTCCGGTTGTCAGGATGCAAGTTCGCGAATTCTCTTCAATCTCTGATTTAGTGCCCATGGGGCAGGCTACGCCGGCGCGGAAGTACCAAGTATCAGGCTCACCTAGATTAGATAGGTTAAAAAGCAACGGCCAAATTTCTTCAGGTGACGCGTCGATAATGATCGAGGTTTCGACTAATCGCTCGGCAGGAACGTTGATCTGATCCACGCGAATTGTAGTGAGCAACACCAAGGGCATCGCGCAGAACAGGACAGGTGTGCCGTACTTCGCTCCTGCAAGGGACTTACCGATAAACGATCCCATAATTGTGCAGATAAGCCAGATGGGCGCGGCGGTGAGAACACAAAAAACTCCTTCTCCCGCGGTGAGCAGCAATAACCAAACGAGGAGAATGCAGGAGACTACAACGCCGCCGAGGACCCCGAGCGAGCCGGACGAGTTAGTCCTCTTTATTGTGTAGGCGACGGAGGCTCCGTGGATAAACGGCGCCGCTAGGAAGATGACGGTGCCGAAGGGGTTGCCGACCACTATGACCGCGTAGAGCAGCCCGAATGCGAGGGCCGCACCGCCCAAAACTGCTCCCCACCACCAAAGCATCCATTTGCGAGAATCGCCTTCACCCACGATACTTAAACGTTACCAGCTTGTGGTGCCTGCTTTTGAACGAGAAATTGTGGTAGGGCGTATAGGACTCGAACCTATGACCCGCTGATTAAGAGTTCCCCTTTGGCTTGTCCGTGGGCGTTGTTTGCCGTCCATTTCAGCATAAAACCTTGTAAGGGCAATGCCATTCCGTCCACCCATATCCACATCCGTTCGCTCCCGTTGCTACTCGCGTTGCTACTTTTAAGGGGTACTCAGGATGCCTCGTTCCTGTTGCGCGACTCTCTCCAATTCTGATGCAAGCTCAGGACTTGTAATCGTACGATCCACGAAGGGCTTCAGTCGCCGAACGACGAAGCAGCGGTGCTTGCTGGGCCGATCGCATCGAATCTCGCATTGCCTTTCGTCCACGACTTGTCCGGTGATCGCCCTATCGGCGCCCCGTTCCTGCGATTTTCCCAACCCATTCTTGTGCTACCGCAGCAGGTATCCATAGGGACGTGGTAGAAATTTAGAAGGGCATATGCGAGAGAAAAAGGGAACAGCGGCAGGTCGGGCTGGACCAACTGCGCGCAGGGGAACGGTGGTGGAGACCGATCGGTCATTCGCTATCGTGGGCATCGGCGCCTCTGCGGGCGGACTGGAGGCGTTCACCGCTTTACTCAAGGGGCTGCCACTCGATACCGGCATGGCGTTCGTGCTTGTGCAGCACCTCGATCCGGACCACGAAAGCGCGCTAACGCAGATCCTTTCTCGCTCAACGTCATTACCCGTACAGGAGATCGCGGACAAGCAAAAGGTCGAACCCAACCACGTGTACATCATCCCGCGCGACACCGGCCTGAGCATTTCGCGAGGGGTCTTGATGCTCAGCAGGCGGCAAAAAACCGGCCCCCATCGGCCCATCGACGCTTTCTTCGAATCACTCGCGAGTGATCAGGGCGAAGGCGCCATTGGCGTGGTGCTCTCGGGCACGGCAACCGACGGAACTCTCGGCTTGGAAGCGATCAGGGCAGAGGGCGGGATCACGTTCGCGCAGGATGGCACGGCCAAGCACGACTCGATGCCACGCAGCGCGATTGCGGCAGGCGTCGTTGATCTGGTTCTTTCGCCCAGAGATATCGCCAAAGAACTAGCGCGAATCGCCAGTCATCCGTATGGTACTGGCGGGCCTGTGAACGTCGAAGAAAACGCCCGCGCCGAGGCGACGACCCATGAGGACGATCAGACCGCCTTACCCTCGGGTGGTCACCCGAAGGGAAAGCATGCGCCGACGGGCGCCGCTGAAGAAATGCCCGCCAAAGGGCACGAAGGCGAGGAAAACGGCTTCAAAAAAATCATGCTGCTGTTGCGTAACCACTCGGGCGTGGATTTCTCGTTGTACAAATCCACAACTATCCGGCGACGCATCACCCGTCGCGTCGTATTAACAAAGCACGAGACGCCGGCAGAATACGCCGCGTTCTTGCGCGGCAACGCCTCTGAACTCGATTCGCTGTACTCAGATGTGCTCATAAGCGTAACGAGCTTCTTTCGAAACACTGAGGCGTTTGAATCGCTCCAAAGCGAGGTCTTTCCCAATTTGCTCGAAGAACGCAGCGACAAGCCGCTACGCTGCTGGGTGCTCGGCTGCTCCACAGGACAGGAGGCGTACTCAATTGCGATGGCGTTCATGGAGACGGCCGAAAAGACGTCGAGCCAGCGGAAGCTGCAAATATTCGCAACTGATCTAAACGATAAGCTGCTTGAAAAAGCCCGCCAAGGGCTCTACGCCACAACGCTGGCCGAAGACGTCTCGGCGGAACGCCTGCGCCGGTTCTTTGTCGAGGAAAAGGGTGGCTATCGCATCAAAAAGAACCTCCGCCAGATGGTGGTCTTCGCGCGGCAGAACCTGATCAGCGATCCGCCGTTCTCACGCATGGACTTAATCAGCTGCCGAAATCTCCTCATTTATCTTGAGCCGACTCTGCAGAAGAAGGCGATACCCACATTCCATTACGCGCTGCGAGCGGGCGGCTTCCTACTTCTCGGCGCGTCGGAATCGACTGGCGGCTTCACCGACCTGTTCGAAGCCGTGGACAAAAAGCACAAAATCTATAGGAGGAAGCCAGGCCCCAGCCCGCGCCTTCATCTGACGCGCGAGAGGGAAAGTGGCGGGTACGAAAGGGACGAGGCGACCCCGGTCCGGATCGCCCAGACCGAGCCGGCAGAGCGCGCACATGATGAATTAGGCATACAGCGCGAAGCCGACCGGATGACGATCAATCACTTTTCGCCACCCGGACTGGTAATCAGCGACGACTTTCAAGTGCTGCAATTCCTAGGGTCGACTGGCGCCTTTCTTGAGCCACCGATCGGTAAGGCAAGCTTTAACGTGCTGAAGATGGCCCGCGAAGGCTTAATGCTACCGCTGCGGGCAACTATTGAGCGGGCTAGGAAGGAGGGTAAACTCGCGCGCCGCGAGAATGTGCGGTTCAAGAAGGACGGCGATGAACGCGACGTAAGCCTCCACGTGATTCCCCTAAAAAACCTGGACGAGCCTGGGTTCCTAATTTTCTTTGAAGATGTGGGCAAGACGCGTCGATCGTCTCCGGAGCCCGAAAAACCGCGATTGACCAAAGTGGAAGAACGCGGTCGGATCAACGAGCTAGAGACCGAGCTTGCCGAAATGCGCGCGTACTTCCAAGCGGCACAGGAAGAAAACGAAGCCGCGAACGAGGAGCTTCAGGCAGGAAACGAAGAGATCCAATCCGCGAACGAAGAGCTTCAAAGCGTCAACGAGGAATTGGAGACCTCAAAGGAAGAGCTTGAGTCCGGGAACGAGGAGCTCATCACTGTCAATGAAGAGATGAGCAATCGCAACACAGAGCTAAACCGCCTCAATAGCGACCTGATCAACTTCCAAAATGCGGTGGATGTCCCGGTAGTCCTTCTCGGGCCAAAACACGATATTCGCCGTTTCAATCCACACGCGGCCACGCAATTCGACCTGCTGGCGACCGACGCGGGAAGGCCCATAAGCCAGATCCAGCACAATCTGACACTTGTCTCGGAGGCCGGAGAGGGAAGTCCGCTCGATGTGGAACGCGTGGTCTCGGAGGTCGTCGCCTCACTGCACAATCAGGAGTACGAGGTGCGCGACAAAGCCGGGCGTTGGCATTCCTTGCGCGTGCGCCCCTATCTGACATTGGACAACGAAGTCGACGGCGCCGTGCTTGCACTCATAGATGTCGATTTCGTTAAACGCAGTGAGCAAGATGCGGCGCACCTGAAGATGTTGAATCTTGAGAATCAAAAGCTGGAAAGCTTGGGCCTACTGGCCGGGGGTATCGCTCACGATTTCAACAACCTGCTCACCCCGATACTCGGCGCGAGCGAACTCGTTTCAGAGATGGAGGGAGTGCCCGCCCGCGCCAAGCCCTTGATGGAAAGCATCAGCACCGCGTGCATGCGTGCTGCCGACCTGACGCGGCAAATCCTTGCTTACGCCGGCAAAGGGCGATTTTTTATCGAGCCGACTGACCTCTCCAGCCTCGTGATGGAAATTACCGACCTGATCCGCGTCTCGGTTCCGAAAAACGTTCGAATCGACCTCGAATTGCAAGAGCACTTGCCAGCCGTCATGTGCGATCGCAGCCAGCTACAGCAGGTGATCATGAATTTGGTGATCAACGCCGCCGAATCGACCCCCGAAGGCCGTCAGGCAGCAATTTCGGTCTCGACCACGATTGAGAAGGTAAAAGAAAATTCGAGCGGTCAAGCGCACTCCCCCGTTGAGCCAAAGCCGGGCACCTACGTGGTGTTCAGCGTGACGGACTCGGGTGGCGGCATGGACGCAAAAATCCTCTCTCAGATATTCGAACCTTTCTTCTCGACAAAGGCGAACGGACGCGGCCTCGGTTTATCCGCCGTGCTTGGCATCGTGCGAGGACACAACGGTGGGCTCCGTGTTCACACTTCGCGCGGCGCCGGTACGACGTTTGAGGCGCTTTTTCCGATAGCCGAACCCGGCGCATCGGCTGCCCCGGCTGACCAGATCCCTCACAAAAGGCCCGCGCCGCAAAAGAGTGTTGGCGCTATTCTGGTGGTCGACGACGAGGAAATCGTCCGCAAAGTGGTTGTCGCTTCGCTGAAACGGCACGGCTTTAAAGTGCTAACGGCCGCGAACGGCGTTGAAGGCGTCAAGGCGTTTGAAAAGGCGTCGGACAAAATCTCGAAAGTGCTGCTGGATCTGACCATGCCGGTGATGAATGGACATGAAGTCCTAAAGCGACTTCGGGCGATCCGCGCCGATGTCCCCATCGTCATCATGTCCGGCTATACGGAACAAGAGGCAATTCGACACTTCGGTGAGAACGACGAGGTCGTGTTCTTGCAAAAACCCTTCACTATTTCGGACCTAATGAAGAAACTGGGCCTACGATCTGTAAAGAGTTGAAAGATTCTATCCACGACTTGGATTCCTTGATGACGAAACGCCCGGTGTAGCTTTGAAAAAGCGCTAACGTACATCCACGGTCGCGAAGTCGGAGCCCGGTCGGGGTCTATAGTACTCCCCCAGACGCCAGGCGCCTCCGCCGACTCCGATCACTCAGAGGGTTCGACTGCACACGAAATCTGCACACGTCAGGACATCAGCCGGATATAGGCTAGAGCAGAAAAGCTACCTGCTGTTTCATTAACAGCAGGTCGCCGGTTCAAGTCCGGCTGTCGGCTCCAGGAATTCCCGTTCAAAACGGGCCTTCTGGCGGGTGAGGCGGCTCTGAATTATTGACCATGGTGGCTTTCTTTTTCACCGAAGCGAATTTTGGTCACCGCGGCGCTCTTTGCCTCTTCGTCGGCCATGACGTAAATCTCTCGCACCGCTGCAGCTTTTGACCAGCCCATCACCGCAGCGAAGTCTACGTCGTCTAGCCCCGCTCGCGCCAACCGTGTCGCGAACGTCGTAGCGGCAGTCGTTCAAGCTGGCGTACCTCCTCATTGAGAGGGCATAGCTCTAGCTCGTCTTCCGGGAGGCCCGAAATCACGATATAGAGACCTCGTCCCTTCGCCCTCGAGCCGTACGCTCCCTGGCTGTTTCCAACGGGGATACCATCCCACCGGCGATCAATTGTCCTTCGCCAACCGATCCAAAACGCGGGGCGGTTCAACCCGTCTGTGCGAATGGAATGGTGAAGGAGAAGACGCTTCCCTGGCCTGGCATGCTTTGTACGCTGATGTTTCCACCGTGGGATTCGACCGCGAGCTTGCAAAAGGTCAGCCCCAAACCGGTGCTCATCACCCGTCCCCCTTGGCGCGATTCGACCTGGCCGAACTTCTCGAATATACGCTCGAACGCTTCGGCCGGTATGCCTTCGCCCGTGTCGTGGACGGAAAACACTAAGGGCGCCCGCTCTCCGCTGTGATGCACCGCGACTGTGACGGTGCCGCCGCTGGGAGTGAACTTTATCGCGTTGCCGAGCAAGTTGACCAGGGTGCGGCGTAGCGTGTCTTCGTCACCCTGAAACGCAGGAACATCGGCGGCGATCTTCTTGAGGAGCGTCAGCCCTTTGTCTGTGGCCAGTTGTGCGACTTGGTCGATGGCGCTGGCGACCAGCGCGGCGGCGTCGAGCAACGAGTAGTCGAGTTGCATCGAGCCAGACTCCATTTTGTCGACGTCCAGCAGTCCGTTGACCATCTCTAACAGCGTCGAGCCGCCCACAAGAGCGATGCCGATCGCTTCCCGCTGATCCGCGTTGAGTTCGCCCATCCCTTCCACCGTCTGCATTCCCGAGATCACTGAGCTCAGGGGTGTCCGCAAATCATGGATGATCATGTGCGTCAGGCTGTCGCGCAGCTGCTCGAGTTCCTGAAGGCGTTTGAAGTTTTGTTCGAGTTGCGCGTAAAGGTACGTCTCGCGGTCGCGCGCGCGTTTTTTCTCCACACAGGCGCCGACGCGCGCTTTAAGCAGAGCCGGTTCGAAGGGCTTCGGTAAGTAATCATCCGCACCCATCTCAATGCAGCGCACCACACTGTCCAACTCGTCTAGCGCCGAGACCATGATGACAGGGACGTGGCGCAACGATTCATCGGCTTTGATTTGCCGCAGAACTTCGTAGCCGTCAATCTCGGGCATCATTATGTCGAGAAGCAGGAGGTCGAACGCCTGTGTCCGCAAGCGATCTATCGCCTCGCGGCCATTTTCGGCCATCACCACGCCATAGTGCTCGTGCTCGAGTCGGCGGGCGAGCAGATCGCGGTTTTCTTTGTTGTCGTCCACGACCAATATCAAGGCTTGCGAACTTTCGGAGTCCGACCGGCCACTCTGGTCGCCTTCCGGCGAGATGGACGGCAGACCGACCGACATAACGTGCGGCGATAGGCCCTCGTCCGGGGTCACGTCGCCTTTGGGCTGGGGCGTCTCGGTGTTCAGCAGAGCAAGCAGTTGCTGCCCGGCCCCTTGGATTTTCTTCAAGTCAGCGACGTAGCTGGTCTGCCCTTCTTCCTCGGCTTGCCCGAGGAGGATTTCGCAATAACCGATGATATGATTGAGGGGAGTGCGCAGGTCGTGGAGGAACTCAGGGGACAGGTTGCGTCCGGTTGTGTCGTCTGAGGAGGGTTGGGTTTCGGTCATGGCCTTACTACACCGTTGGACGTGGCCAGGAGCGCTTCGATCTTCTCTAAGAGACGCTCTAGCTCGACCGGCTTCGTGTCGTAATCGTCACAGCCCGCTTCAATGGCCTTGTCCCTGTCGCAGGACATGGCGTGCGCCGTAAGTGCGATGACTGGAATATGTTGGGTCGACGGTCCTGCTTTTAGGCGGCGAGACGCTTCCCAGCCGTCGAGTATGGGCAGGCTCATGTCCATCAGAATGAGGTCTGGCGACTCTGTCGCGGCCAAGGCGAGGCCACTTTCCCCATCGACCGCGATCACCACCTCGTAACCCCTGCGCATTAGGCGCCGCGAGAGCATGTCGCGGTTCATCTCGTTGTCTTCGACAAGCAAGATCTTAGACATGGTTGTCCACCTTCGCCTTGTGCTCGGTCCCGTTTCCTCCTGTCGGCACAGTCCAGTCCGCCAATAGGTCTCGAACCTGACTCATCAGCTCTTCGCGCGTGCAGCCTCTTTTGTCTAGGATCGAATGGACGTTCCCGTCCAACCGGCTCCGGTCTTGGTCCGTGAGGTCTTTGGCTGTCAGCACGACCATGGGAATCGAACGCGTTTCTGCGTTCCGGTGCATTTCGCCAGCGAATTCAAAGCCGTCCATCTCGGGCATCATCAGATCGAGCAAGATCAAAGTAGGTCGGTTAGCCGCGACACGCTCCAGTGCGACCTTGCCGTTCTCGGCTTCGCTCACCGACCAGCCGGCCTTTTCCAACATCGTGCGCATCATCTGGCGTGTCCCGGCGTCGTCTTCGACGACCAGAACCGGGCAGGGTGGGAATGGACAGCGATACTTCGCAAGAATCTGCGCCAAAGACCTGCGATCGACCGGTTTCGTCATGTAGTTGGCCGCGCCCAGCGCGAACCCTCGCTTCCGGTCGTCCATCATCGTCAACATGACGACGGGGATGTTGCACACAGTGGGATCAGCCTTGAGCAAAGCCAGGACGGTCCAACCGTCCATACCCGGCATCATCACATCGAGAGTAATGGCCACGGGCAACAATCGACGAGCCAGCTTGAGGCCCTCCTCGCCGTCGTTTGCGGTCTCGACGGAGAAGCCCTCGTTGACGAGAAATCGGCGCATCAGGTCCCGCTGGGTCGAATCGTCGTCAATGACCAGCACGCTTCTGCCAATAGGAGGTAACGCTCCGGTGTCACCGGACGGACTTGGTGTGGCCATGGCCGGTTCGTCAAACGGGACTGGCGAGTCCGAACCAGAGTGTTCGAGCTCGGTGACCGTGGCGGGCACCTTGATCGTAAACGTACTGCTCTCGCCTGGTACGCTGTTGACGGTCACGTCACCGCCCATCATTTGGCAGAACCGGCGGGTCAGGGCGAGGCCCAAGCCTGACCCACCGAACTTGCGCGTCGTGGAAGCATCGGCTTGGCTGAACGCTTGAAAGAGTTTCACGAGTTGCTCTTCCGTCATCCCGATCCCTGTGTCCGACACGCGGAACCAGATCCATTCGCGGTTCTCCATCGTCTCACGGGAAACATCCAGGGAGATCGCGCCTTCTTTGGTGAATTTGGCCGCATTGGAGAGCAGGTTGAACAGGCTCTGTCGCGTCTTGGTAACGTCTGCGTGCATTGTGCCGAGGTCGGCGGGGCACTGCACGTGCAGCGTGTTGGCGTTCGCGTTGACCAAGGGCCGAATGGTCTCCACGACTTCCTCGATCAGCCTGGGCACGCTGAACGTCTCGAGATAGAGTTCCATCTTGCCGGCTTCAATCTTAGAAAGGTCGAGGATGTCGTTGATGAGCACCAGAAGGTGTTTGCCCGCGGCGCTGATCTTGGCGAGGTCGGAACTGAAGTCATTAAGTTTCCGCTCGACGGCCTCCTCTTGCAACATCTCCGAATAACCCATGATGGCGTTGAGCGGTGTCCTCAACTCGTGGCTCATGTTGGCCAGAAAGATGCTCTTTGCCTTGTTGGCCTGCTGCAGCGATTCCTCGTAGCGTTTGCGCTCGGTCACGTCGCGTGCTGCGGCGAAGACGCCCTGGAGTTTGCGGTCCCGGTCGTGGAAGATCGAGGCGTTGTAAGAGACCACGGTTTCCTTGCCGTCCCTGGCGCGGGCTGTCAGCTCGTAGTCGGTGAGTTTCCCTTCCCCTAGCACCAGCCGGATGCCGGCTTCGGCCCGCTCAGGGTCGGTGAAGTAGTCCTTGAATGGCGCCCCGATCAGTTCGTCCCGCGTGCATCCGGTGAGCGCCTCCATCTGCTTGTTGACGTCGGTGATGATGCCGCGCGGGTCGGTGGTCATCAACGCGTCTATGTTGGACTCGATCAGTGAGCGGGTGTAAAACTGTTGGTCGCGCACGCGTTGGTCAAGCAACAAGCGTTCGGCTTCAACCTGCTTACGGGCGGTATTGTCAGTCCCGATCAGAAGGTAACCGATGATCCCGCCTTGTGCGTCGCGCAGGGCTGTGACCGACACGATCGCCGGGAAGCGGCTGCCGTCTTTGCGAATGTAGGTCAGTTCGTAGATGTCTTCTATTCCGCGCGACGCCTTGAAGACCAGTGCTTCAAACCCTGGGGTGATCGTGGTCTCGAGCTCGGCGCTGAGGGCTTTGGCCCGTGCGATCACTTCCTCAGGATCAGAAATGTCCGCCGGAGTGATCTTGTTCATCACTTCTTCGCCCGTGTACCCCAGCATGCGCTCGGCGCCGACGTTGAAAATCTGGATGACCCCTTTTTCGTCGGTGGCAATGCTCGAGAAGTTTGCGCTGTTGAAGATCGCGCTTTGCAGCGCCCCGGCTTTGAGCAGTTCCTCTTCCGCCTGTTTGCTTGCGGTCACGTCCTCCATTGCAAGCACGAGCAGTTCCCCGTGGTTCCCTGCCTTGAGCTGGCGCGCGTTGAGCAGCATGACCCGCCGCCCAATGATCGGGAACGTGTGTTCGAGCTCAAAATCGCTGAAGACCGAGCTTTTCGGGACGATATCTTCCAACAGGGTCCGTAGCGCGGGGATATCCCATTGGCCGTTGCCAAGCTCGTAGATCAGTTGGTTTTCCGTCTCCTCCTTGGAGACATGGAACGTCTGATAAAACGCCCGGTTCGCGGAGTGCACGCGCAAGGTGGTGTCGAGCATCAGGAGCGGTTCCCGTACTGTGTCCACGATGTTTTGAGAGAACGTCTCGATCGCTTCCAAGTCCGCCGCTGCCCTGGCGACCTCTTCCTCGGCGCGACGGCGCTCGGTGACGTCTTCCATGGCCAGCACGAGCAACTCTCCGTGGTTGCCAGCTTTCAGCTTTCTTGCATTGAGCAGCATCACACGGCGTCCAATGACGGGGAAGGTGTGGACAAGTTCAAAGTCATTGAACACCAAGCTCTTGGGAACGACATCTTCAAGCAGTCTGCGCAGGTCCGGGATGTCCCATTGTCCGTTGCCCAACTCGTAGATGAGGTGGTGCTCGGTTTCTTCTGGAGTGACTTTAAAAGTCTGGTAGAACGCGCGGTTGGCCGAATGGACGCGCAAGGTAGTGTCTAGCATCAACAGCGGTTCTCGAACCGTGTCGACAATGTCTTGAGAGTAGGTTTCGAGCGGCATAGCGGAATGACCTTCGCTTTGGTCTTTGGAGTCAAAAACCGCTTCCTAGCGGAATGTACCCTCTGTTTCCTGACTCGTGAATTGAACATTAGGTTCCTTGCGGGGCACACAATCCACGTTCGCTCAGCAATCCACAGCAAGAACGAATGTCGTTCGCCTACCGTCACCGTTAAAGTCTTATGACCAAAACCAGCGTTAGCTGCGGGCCGTTCGGCAATACACAATCGCGTTCCCCGGAAGCGCGTGGTTAGTGCTTCCTCTTTCAGCTCGGAAAGGCTCCAAGGTCAAGCTGACGAATTGTCAAGTCATTTCCGCGCAGCGCTTCGGCTTTCAGAACGATCTTGGAGAAAGTCGTATTCCGCCCTGCGCGAGCGGCACTCGAACGTAGAAACGGTGTGAAGGCGGCTATCGATCTGGTTCGACGGGGACTAGCGGGTTGGAAAGAGGATAACGGCACTCGTATGGCGGCGGCGCTCGCCTATACGTCTCTGTTCGCGGTGGCGCCCATGCTGCTGCTTTCGGCTTCCGCCGCTGAGCAGGTTTACGGCGAGCCTGAAGCCCGTGTAGAATTATTCAACGCTTCAAACCGAATTTTGGGCGCCAGTTCAGCCAAAGCTTTGGTTGACATCCTTGCTGCCTCCCAGGCAGGGTCCGGTGCAACAAATATATTATTTGGAACGATTCTGTTGGTGATAGCTGCATCTGGCGCGTTCGCTCAACTGGCGGCGGCACTGAATGAGATTTTGCGCAGCGATGCCAGGCCGCCGAGCGGGCTCCTCGCTACTGTTCGTGGCAGGCTGATAGGTGTGGTTATTGTCTTGGCCCTGGGCTTGCTAACGGTCGTTCTCACCCTTCTAGCCGCTTGGCTAGCGTTCGCTGCAAGGACGTCCGCCGAATATTTGCCCTCGAACGTGCCATTGTTGCTGCTTGCTGACACCTTGCTAACGTTTGTCGCGGTGGGCTTTGCATTCGCCATGCTCTACCGCTTCGTACCTCACCAGAAAACGGTTCAGTGGCCCAGTGCGATGGGAGGGGCGATGATTGGGTCGGCCTTATTCGCCTTGGCCAAAATCTTGCTTT
>JALYSG010000076.1 GCA_030854945.1 Armatimonadota bacterium | reverse complement strand
TCCGCATCGAGCGTTGAATACCAGGCTCGGAGCTCCTGATCGGCATTTGCGCCGGACTTTGCCATCAGTTCCGAATGCAAGGCGTTTGGAACGCGAAGCTTTGCGCCGACGTAGGCGTGTGTCTCCTGAAGTCGAGCAAAAGCTAATGGGCTGATGATGAGGCCGGCGGCGCGTTCCTTCGGCGTCGTCTTTGTGTCTGTCTTTGCTTTTGTATCTGCTTCTGCTTCTGCTTCTGCTTCTGCTTGTGTCAACGCTGGTAACAATTGTCTACATGTGTCAACTGGTAGTGTTACCAAAGCGTTACCTGTTGTTACCGAGGCGTTACCGAGGCGCGCCCGATACTCACGCATCTTCAGCCGCTTGTATTCTCGGCGATCGTCCGCGTTCATCTTCTGCCGATACTTGCCGTGGTTGATGACACGCCAGCCGCCATCAATCGTCTCAATCCGACGGCCTTCATCGGTCTTCGTTCGTGAGTCAACGTCGGGCGCAGACAGCACCCGGAGCGCGTCCTCGCATTGCTCACGGGACACCCTGGCGAAGTCAGCCAGCCCCGGCACCGAGCATTCCACGTCGCCATACTGATTCGCCGTGGCGAGCATCGTGATCCAAACAAGTCGGACATGATCCGGTTCTCTCCAAATCGTCGATCCGATGATGGTCGAAAACAATTTCGTGTAACCGCGCATGTTTCCCATAATTGTCTACAGAAGGTAACCGGAAGTCAACACCAATTCACGTCAAGTTCCTCGCGTTGTAAACAGCCAACCCAAGCGCACTCGCTAAAGATTCCTCGATCTTCGCCCCCCTCGATCGTTCCCACCCATCGAGTAACGCGATCGCATCGCATCCAGCCAGCGCTGCCACGCCGACGCGCATATACGACAACCACGATGCATCGACCCCCGGATCAAGTTCATGCGGGCTCACGACGGCATACCCTAATGACCGCAGCCGAGCCGCCTCCTTCTCGAAGGCTGGATAGTTCGCCTCGGGGAGTCCAGTCATCGGGCCGGATAGATACAGCGTCATGCCGTTTCCGAAAACGGCGCGCAGGCATCCGCGGCCTTGCGCCAATCGCCTTTGACGAACACGAGCACGTTTTGATGTGTTTTGCAGAGTTTGCGGCCACCGTTGAATTGACGGGTCACGCGCATGGACGCCGATCCGACAGACGTTACTAGAACGGCCTCGTTGTAATACGCGGCACCGGATGCGGCAAATGCTGCCACGGTTTCTCCCACGAGGTCGCGGTAATGGCCTCTGGAGTCACGGAAGTTCCCGACGACAAAACAGGCGAAACGATTGGGTTTCAGCCGAGCCAGCGACTTGGCGATAATCAGCCTGTAGGCGATCAGAAACGCCGACCAGTCATAGGTCGATAGGTCAAGCGGATCATCGCTGTAGCTTTCCAGGTTGCCATAGGGCGGGCAGGAGAACAGGAGGTCGGCCAACGGCGCATCGGCCAGCGTCGTTCGGCTATCGCCGGCCGTCCAGATGGGGCGAGGCGTAACGCCGATTGTGTCAGCTTGCGCGTTGTTCGCGGCGACTTGTTCTGGCCGCAGGTCGCATCCCCAATAGAAGCGCCTAAGGGATGCCGCGACGATGCCACGCACGGAACCGCCAGCGAACGGATCGAGCACTTGGCCGCCGTCAGGAGACCACCAGCGATAGACCAACTCACAGACAACAGGATCGAAAATACTGGTGTCTTTGTCGCCTAAGCTGGTGGTTTTCGAGTCACCGATTAAATTGTCTTTGCGCCCTTCCGAGCTGTTCATGGATTGCCACGCAGCTGCTCCGTTCATTAATAGATCGTTGCCGCGTCCAACTTCGCCCTGTATACCCATCGCAGCCCAAGCACGCTTTCGGTCCTGCCATTCTCCAGCCCTTGCATCCAGCACCGAAAACGGGGGGAAGACAAACCGCTCGGCAACCGGCCCGCTCGACAATGGCTCGACGGCATTCCCGAATAGGTCGTGGCCGAATAACGCGAGATCATTCATTAGGTTTTTGCCTTTCGTGGTCGTCCGCCCTTTTTGCCGTTCTCGCGAGACGACTTAGCCTTTTTCTTGGACTTAATTCGACCAAGAGCCGCCATCACCGCCGAACGCATTGCCTTCGTAACCACGATCGCCATTTAAACCTATCCGTTTGGAACTGTCAACATCTGATTTCACATCTCAAACGAAGGCG
>JALYSG010000075.1 GCA_030854945.1 Armatimonadota bacterium | reverse complement strand
GGCGCATGGGGATCGCCTCCATTCCTGCCTAGCCCTCCTGGCCCTTTCTACGGGGGAACCTTGCCGTCGACGCTGTATCTGGATATATTACTGGTTATCCTTCGGAGGTCGACTATGAGCAACATATCTCAGAAACGCGCGATTAAGAATTACAGGGATCGCCTCATCGAGCGCGGCATGGCCCGCTTCGAAGTACTCGGGCTCGACACCGATCGCGACTTGATCCGCTCCCTTGCGAAACGGTTGGCCGAAGACGGGCCGGAAGCCGCACGACTTCGAGCCACCGTCAGCCAGACCATCGCCAGCGAGCGGCAGAGGAAAGGCGGCATCCTCGATGCACTTCGCCGTTCGCCCCTGGTGGGCGCCGATCTCGCTCCCACCCGTCCTTATGAACCAGGGCGCAAGGTCGATCTGTGAGCCGCTATCTCCTCGACACCAACATTCTAAGTAATGTCACGAGGCCGGTTCCTTCAGAATCGCTGCTCGCGTGGATGGCTGAACAAGCCGACACGGACTTGTTCATCGCCTCACTCACTGTCGCCGAAATCCGGCGTGGCGTGTTGGAAAAGCCGGCCGGGCGTAAGCGTGACCAGCTCGAAACTTGGTTCACGGGTCCCGAAGGCCCATCGGCCCTGTTCGCCGGGCGCGTTCTGCCGTTCGACGAGAAGGCTGGCCTCGTCTGGGCCAGGCTGATGGCCGAAGGAACAGCGAGTGGGCACCCCAGAAATGCGCTCGACACTATCATCGCGGCCATTGCCGAGAGCAACGAATGCACTGTCGTCACCGACAATGAAAAGGACTTCGCCGGGATCGACATCATAAACCCGCTAAGGGGCGGATCCCAATGATCTCAGACCAGCAACGAGACGCATTCGACGCCACCTATCGCAAGCTTTACCACTTCTTGAATAGAAGCCCGCTATGCCCGACTGAGCACCAACAGCTACCCACAGATTCCGCTGACGAGCATATTTTATATATTCAGCTTATTAAAAATTACTCGAGGTAAGTGCTGAATTATCAGCATGATCACCATCCATTTCGCCGGAGCATAGGCGAGCGCCCGCCCTTGCTCGATCGCCTTCACAATATTTTGTGCAACATCCTCAACCGACGCCAATTTTGCACCCTGACCCTTCAAGTGAGCCGTCATCGGAGTATCCGTCGGTCCCGGTTTGATCAGCACGATCTTGACGCCGGTTCCGGCAAATCGGTGTTGCAAGCCCTGTGCATAGCGGGTGACTAAGCCCTTGGCCGCCCCGTAGGCATAGTTCGATTTGCGTCCTCGATCTCCGGCTACCGAACCGATCAGTACCAGCGTACCGTGATCCGCTTCAGCCATGTGCTTGGCAAACGCCTCGGCGTATAGCACGGGAGAAACGCCGTTGATTTCCAATGCCTCACGGCAAGCTGTGAGGTCGGTTTGGCAAGCGGTTTGGTCGGGCAACGAACCATGGGCGATCAAGACGATGTCGACCGTGCCTTGCTCAACGATGTCGTCAACCGTTTCTTGAATCATTTTGGGGTCAACGAATTCCGTCCGCACCGCCCGGATCCTCGATTGCGGGCTTCGCACCCGCAAGTCTGCCGCGACCCGTTCGGTGCGACTGGTATCGCGCCCCACCAAAGTCAAATCCACCGATTTGCCCTGCGCCCAGAGGCGGGCGCAATGCTCCGCAATCACCGAGGTGGCGCCGATGATGACAATGTTTTGTTGTTTTTCCACGTCAGCTTCCGATCAAACGACGTGACAAGCCCGAGGTGATGCCCGGGTCACGATATTTCAGAAATTCATTAAGACGCGGATAGCCGGCTTCAAACAAATCTCTGGGCATGCGCGCGTCCTTGGCAAGGTAAATCCGGCCACCGGCTTCGCGAACAATGGCATCTAGGCGCTCGAACAGCTCCTCCGTTCGCGAACCATTATTCGGAAAATCCAGCGCCAACGTCACGCCCGGCTGCGGGAAACTCATCATGCCCACAGGCTGACGGTTACCAAAGGTTTTCAGGACCGTGAGGAACGAGCCATCGCCCGAACGGGCAGTCTCTGCCAACATCGCCTGCACCGCGTCGCGGCCGACCTTGCGCGGCACCACGCTCTGATACTGGAAAAACCCCCTGGGACCGTACATCCGGTTCCATTCGAGCAGGTTGTCGAGCGGGTAGAAGAAGGATTCATAATGTTTAATGCTGCGGCCGGCCTGGCGCTTCTTGAGGTTAAAGTACGCCAAGTTGAAGGGCCGCAGTGACAGT
>JALYSG010000034.1 GCA_030854945.1 Armatimonadota bacterium | reverse complement strand
GGTATTCGCTTATCCTTGGGGCACCCGTATCGACCGTTTGAGCTTCGATATCGTGCCCGGTTTCGTATACCCCTAGCAAACATTGATGGACTGGCTCTGGGACGTAGACCAACGCCTCCAGCACGCCATTAATTCGGACTGGCGTTCAGAGTTCGCCGACATTTTCTTCCGCCTCGTTACATGGATCGGCCTCGACCACGTCGTCTTGCCGTTCATCTTGATTTTGGTGTTCATTCGCTCGACGCGCGGCTGTGGTTACCAGTGCCTCGCCGCATACGCGGTGGCGGGCCCTGTGACGATGGTGATCAAGCGCTTCATCTCGCGCTTCCGACCGGGCTTTCCGGAGGACGGCGTGTTCGTTGCGCCCGATGAGCAGATTTTCCTAAACAGCTTTCCCAGTGGCCACACTTCAATTGCGTTCGCGGTAGCGTTTACACTTGCCTTGGCTTGGCCGGGCCCGCGGCGGCGATGGGTCGGCGGAAGTGCCGTCGGAGTTGCCTGCCTCGTGGGAATCTCGCGAATCTACCGAGGTGTGCATTGGCCGACGGATATCATTGCGTCGATAGCCATTGCTTTTTTAGCCGCGCTGGCGGCGGTGGGCATCGTCAGTCTCTTTCGGGCAAGGGCGTCGCGGCGTCCATCAGAAGGGCCTGCATAAGGTCCACACGCAGGACAACGCCAGCCAGCCTGCCCTCCATCACGATCGGTAGCAATGTGATGCTCTGCGACACCATAAGGTCGAGCGCATCCGCAACTTCCATCGCAGGATTTGCCGTCGTCGGCTTCGGCGTTCCGAAATCTGCAGCCTTGTGATTCGCCAAGTTCACGGTTGCCCGGTTCTGAGCGCTCGCCCGCACGAGGTCTCCTTCCGTTACAACCGCCACCGGGATCTTGTCGTGATCCACCACCACAAGCCCCTGAAACTGGTAGATATCCATCTTGTCCACGGCGTCCCGGAAGGTCGAATCCGGCGACAGCGTGGGAATGTGCACGTGCATCACTTCGGCAAGGGTCACACAGACAGGATACACTCAGTAAATGGTGGGGCGGAGGTCGTTGGGTTGGCAACTGGGGCTGTCGGCGTATTGGTTCGCCGTCAGCATGAAGTGGTTTATTTTGCTGACTGCGGTGCTGCCCGGTCAGGTCGAGGCGATCTACGGCAGCGAGCAGAAGGCGCAGGCGTGGGGTGGTGTTGTGATGATCGGCGCGATTTGGGCGCTCATCGGGCCGGGCCTATTCGGGCATTTCTCGGATCGTATCGGCAAGTGGCGTCCGTTTCTCGCGGTCGGTGCGACTGTTTCGGCAGTCGCATTTTTCGCGCTGTTCCAAGCAACCTCGATAATTCATCTGATCCTCGGCTACCTGCTGTTGCAAATCGGTGACGACCTGGCGCAGGGCCCATATGCCTCGCTGATTCCTGGCCTCGTCGAACCCGACCAACGCGGCAGGGCGAGCGGCATCATGGGGCTGCTCATGATGGGCGCCCAAATCGTCGGTGGCGTGGGGGCCATGATTTTTCAATCCAGCCTCGCATCTATTTACATGTTTATAGGCGGTGCGACAATTTTGTGCGCGCTCATCACTCTATTTACCGTTCGTGAAAACCCGCCGAAAGTGGATCGGCCCCGAATTTCGTTTATTCAAGGCTGGATCGAGCCCTGGAAGAGCCCGGATTTCCGGTGGGTCTGGTTTACCAGGTTCGCAAATGCAGTCGGCTTTTATTTGATATACAACTACCTGCGCTATTTCCTCGCGGATGTCGTCGGGAAGTTTGAAATATTCGGCTTCGAAGTTGCCTCGATTGGCAGCGGCAGCGAGGACGACGTTAAGGACGCAGCGTTCAAAGCGGTGTTCTTGCTGGCGATGATAATCTCGATTTTCGGGGCGATTGGGGCCGTGTCAGGTGGGCGGCTTGCGGACAAGGTCGGCAGGAAACGAACCGTTTACCTGTCAGGAGCGCTTATGGCGCTGCCTGTGATCCCGTTTGTTTTGGTGACTGACTTTACAACCATCGCTCTCCTTGCGATTCCGTTCGCGATCGGATACGGGGCCTACCAAGCGTCCGACTGGGCTCTCGCCGCCGATGTCATGCCGGATAAGGGCGCCCTTGCGAAAGACATGGGCATTTGGCAAAGCTGCGTCGCCGCGCCGCAGATTATTAGTGGGGGCCTCGGGGTAGCGGTCACGGCCGGCAACAGGGCGTCGATGGGCCTGGGTTACAGCCTGGCTTTCGGCGCCGCGGCGGCGGCGTTTGCCGTGGCTGTTCTGTTCGTTACGCGCATTCGGGGCTCTACGTAAGAAATCTTCGGTGCGCCAGAATACGTATTGAGGTGTAAGGAATGAAAGCCATGCTTAGCCTGATCGCAATTTCAACCACGCTTCTTGCCTCCTGCTCCGACCCGGTCACTGTCGAGGCGCCGTCCGCGGACCAATCACCGGTCATTTCAACCGACCTCGACCGCCTGCCCATGACCGCGAAGGAAGGCTGGAAGATCGAGACGGTCGTAACCGGAGTCGAGGTGCCGTGGACGATTGTTTTCGACCATGAGAAACGCATGATCTTTACCGAGCGCCCCGGGCGTGTGCGCGTGGTAGAGAACGGAAAACTTCGCGCAGAGCCGTTGCTTTCGATGCCTGATGTCGCTGCGCGCAGCGAGTCCGGATTAATGGGAATGTGTCTGCATCCTGACTACGCGGAAAACAAGATGCTGTACCTTGCTTATTCGTATCGAGAAAATCGCGAGCAATCTGTGAAAGTGGTCCGCTACAAGAATGATGGCAGGAAGCTGACACTGGATAAGATCATTATCGACAACATTCCTGCGGCGCCAAATCATGCAGGCACGCGGGTTGCTTTTGGGCCGGACAAAAAACTATACGTCACAACGGGCGATGCAACCGACTGGCACAGAGCTCAACAAATGGATTCCATCAACGGAAAAACATTGCGACTGAACGACGACGGCTCGATTCCAAAAGACAATCCTTTCATTGGCAAAGCGAACACTCGAGAAGAAATATGGTCGTACGGGCACCGGAACGCTCAAGGGCTGGCATGGCAGCCTGGAACCGGGCGAATGTTCCAGACGGAGCACGGCCCAAGTGGGTTCGAGGGCCTGGGCGGTGGCGCCTGCGAATTGAACTTCGTAGAGCGAGGCAAGAATTACGGATGGCCCGAGATTTACGGCACGCGAACCCGATCTGGAATGGTTGCGCCCCTGGTCGAATATTCACCCGCATCCGCACCGGGTAGCGGGTCGTTTTATTCGGGAAACAGACTGCCCATGTTTACGGGCAATTACTTTTTTGGTGCACTGCGCCCCGGCATATTGGTACGCGTCGTTATGGATGGCGCCAAGGTCGTGAATCAAGAACGCCTAGTGGCAGATATGGGCCGCATCAGGGAGGTCACCGAGGGGCCCGACGGCAATGTTTACTTCAGCACTTCGAACCGCGACGGCCGCGGCTCTCCACACTCGACAGACGATCGCATCATGCGCATCGTCCCCAACTAATGGACGCAACTCTTCGAATTAGCTTAGGCGTCGCCGCATTCATCGCGATTGCGGCTTGCACGGTTGGCCACGGTAGCAACCCTGACGATATTTCCGGATATCGAAAATGGACCCAAGTGAACCAGGAGCCCGTATATATGGAGCCTTTCGTAGCGTTCCTTTGCGTGCCGACACCGCCCGAGTATTCGAAGCCCAACCCACACATGACGAAATACTTCACGGTCTACGTGAACGACGTCGGGAAAGCAGCGATGCTCTCCAAGGGCCAACCCAAATTTCCAGTCGGCTCAATAATTGTGAAAGAGAAGGTCGCGCCGGCGATGTCGCTTTCCGACGCGAACTTCGATGCGAAGAAAACGGTACCGAAAAGTTTCGAGAAACCGGAACTGTTGACTGTGATGATCAAGCGCGACAAAGGCTTCAACCCGAAATGCGGTGACTGGGAATTTCGCACCGCTAAGTCTGACGGGAAGTACAATGTCGGCGAAACTACGAACCACTGTGTAAGCTGCCACGAATCACGACCCACTAACGATTTTACATACCGAACCTACATTCGGTAGCTGCTAATGATTGTAAATGCTGTAGGCGTCCCAGTCTGGATCCGTCGTCATGAGCACCAAACATAACTGGCCCACGTGGTAAGCATCGTGCGCGACGATATACGCGTGCGCTTCTTTCAGACACTTCTCGTCATCTGACGCGCAGACGGCCGCCACCGCGCGGCCTCGTATTTCGCTAAACGTGGCCAGTAAGTTGCCCTTCGATTTGTCTTCGATCGAAAACGTTCCCCAACTCCACTTTTCACCATCGACGCCGGCAAGGAAAGCCATGTACGCTTCGCAGAGATGCTCGACAGTTTCGCGGGGCGTGCCGCCCTGCTGAGCTGGCCGTGTGTCGAGCTGAGCCTCGGTCATGGGCTCAAGGCAAGCCTGGAGCTGGAAGCCCAGGTCGTCTAGTTGAAAGCGGAGCAATTCTTGTGCGGTCATTACCTTACGAGTTTACCGGTCATTGTAGCCGCCGTCGCCGCGACTTTGTCAGACAGAAAGGAGCGTTTGGCAAAACTTATTTGCTTTTCCGGGGCTATAAGCAGTCGAAGGATTCGTTCTGCTGTACGAATTTCGTAACTTCAAGAAGATAAGTTCGTGCTGACGATCAGGTCACAGTCATCTGCGCTGATGTAGCAGGTTCCGTGGCGGTTCCCCCGCTTTGCGATTTCGCGAAGCAAGGCGTCGGCTAAATAGCGATACTTGGGAAAGTATTCATTCCACGCTGCAACTTGCTTGCCGACATGAGAAACATTTTTCGCATCAACAATCAAGTGCCACCGCGGGATGTGGGAGACGCGGTCATAAGGTGGTCGATCACCGTATCCGACGTTGTCGTGCAACTCCTTGCCGACCCTCGACGTCGGCATAAACCCGCTGGCGGCCCGCCTCCCGTGTAATGCCGCCTCGGTAGTCGGCTCCCATGGTTGCTCAGATCCGTAAAAGGACAGAGCCACACGGTATCCGTGCCGCCGTTTTATCACGATGGAGTCAGCCCATTCAAGGGTTTCGATACTTGCGGGCTTTGACGGAATTAGGTAACCTGCTGGGTCGTCTTTTGCAAGCATCCAACGCACATTTCCACTGAAGACAATGTCAACGGGAAAGCAGTATTTGCGCTTGCGCAATCGTTTTTGTGATCTTAAACAATGGGCAAGGTCCACCCACTGAACGCTATTTACCGTCAATATGAGAGAATCTTGAGTGGAACGCAAATCGATTAGAAATGAATCGTTAAGTATCTCCGAGCCAATGAGCCTCTCGAGCCATGGCGGATCTTCGAAGTGCTTCACCCGTTTTACGTGGCTGAACCAGTAAGATTCTCCGATCCAATGAGCTCGAAAGTATGGATGGATTTGAGCTAGGTGATCGCACAGTCGGGCATCAATCGGTCGACTGTGGCTCATTCAAACTACCAACCTCGCGACGCAAGCAGTTCCTCATCTGGCAGCGACGATACGCCGATGCCGACCATCGGCTCGCCAAGGTCTTCGCTGACCCGTGCTAGCAGGTCCGCGTCCTCGTAGTGAGCCACGGCCTCCACGATGGCCCGCGCTCGCCGCGCAGGGTCGCCGCTCTTGAAGATGCCACTGCCGACGAAGACGGCTTCGGCGCCGAGCTTCATCATCAGCGCTGCGTCTGCGGGGGTGGCGATACCGCCCGCGGAGAAGTTGGGCACCGGCAGGCGACCCGTTTTGTGCACCTCGGCAACCAGCTCGAACGGCGCCTGGAATTCTTTGGCCAGGGACATGAGCTCGTCCTGGCGAGCGGCCTTCACCCGGCCCATCTCGCTGATAATCGAGCGCATGTGGCGCACGGCCTCGACGACGTCGCCAGTGCCGGCTTCGCCCTTGGTTCTGATCATCGCTGCGCCCTCTCCACATCGGCGAAGCGCTTCGCCCAGGTTCCGGGCGCCGCAGACGAATGGCACTTTGAAATCGTGCTTCCACACGTGCAGCGCCGGGTCCGCGGGCGTGAGGACCTCGCTCTCGTCGATGTAGTCGACTTCCAGAGCCTGAAGGATCTCGGCCTCCACGAAGTGGCCAATGCGGCACTTGGCCATCACCGGGATGCTGACGGCTTGCTTGATCCCCTTGATCATCTTGGGGTCGCTCATGCGGGCGACACCACCGTCCCTGCGGATGTCCGCGGGAACGCGCTCCAGCGCCATCACGGCGACCGCGCCGGCATCCTCGGCGATCTTGGCGTGCTCGGGGGTGACCACGTCCATGATGACGCCGCCCTTAAGCATCTCGGCGAGGCCGACTTTGAGGCGCCAAGTGCCCGTTTCCGGGGTATTCGGAGAGGAGCCGTTTTGCTTCATTTCAGCCTAAGATTATACTTGAGCGACCTCGGTCACCCTCCGTAATAGGATCGGAGCAGGAACGTGGCAGCGGTTGTCGAACGTAAAGTGCACAAATGACACGACATGCGCTTGCGCTCGTCGCCGTACTGGCGATCGGCGCTCAGGGGTTTGCCCAATCGGGCGGACTGTTGGGAGGATTCACGTTTCGTTCGCTAGGTCCGGCGGCTATGGGTGGCCGCATTGTGGACCTGGAAGGCTCCGCAAAGCAGCCAGGCTTGCTTTACGCCGCGTCGGCATCCGGAGGCGTTTGGAAATCGACCAACTACGCCACCACTTGGACGCCCGTCACGGACGGCATCCCGGTGTTCAGCGTCGGCGACGTCGCCGTTGCGCCGAGCAACCCGGATACCGTCTGGGTCGGCGCGGGCGAGCACAACAACCAGCGCTCTGCCCACTACGGCGATGGCGTGTATAAGTCCATAGATGCTGGCAGAACTTGGACAAATATGGGGCTCAAGGCGAGCCTCCACATTGGCCGCATCGCCATTTCTGCGAAGAACCCCGATGTCGTTTATGTCGCCGTAATCGGCCCTCTCTACAAGGAAGGCGGCATGCGCGGTGTTTACAAAACAGCGGACGGCGGCAAGACGTGGACTCAATCCTTGAAGGGAGACAACGCGACGACAGGGTTCATCGACATCGTCATCGACCCGAAAAATCCAGACGTGGTTTACGCAGCCGCATATGATAGGCTCCGCCGCGCCTGGAACATCCGCGAATCCGGCCCCGGATCCGCGATTTACAAATCGTCCAACGGTGGCAAGACATGGACGAAATTGGCAGCGGGCTTCCCTACCGGCAACCTCGGTCGCATCGGCCTTGCTATCTTTCCGGAAGACCCCAAAATCGTTTACGCTGTTGTCGAGAACCGGAACGGGCGAAGCGAAGAGGGATTTACCGCTGAGCAAATTTTCGAAATGGATGGCGAAGAATTGGAAGCCTTCGCAACCGTGCAGCGCGCGGCGGGCACTGAAGTTTATAAAACAACAGACGGTGCGGCAACCTGGAAAAAGGTGAACGAGACACGCATCGACACCAGCTACTATTATGCTCAAATTCGGGTTGACCCGAAAAATTCGGATGTTGTTTATAACCTTGCAGTTCCGTTGCACCAAAGCACGGACGGGGGCAAGACGTGGAAAAGCATCGGCCAGCGTATGCATGTCGATCACCACTCGCTCTGGATAGATCCCTCAAACACCGAACATGTTTTTGTGGGGAACGACGGTGGCCTTTATCAATCATTCGATCGCGGTGCGACGTGGAAATTCTTGGACAACTTGCCGATCGGACAGTTTTACGCAATAGGAGCCGACAACGCCGTTCCGTACAACATTTTCGGCGGGCTGCAAGACAACGGCGTTTGGCACGGCCCATCCGCGACGGTATCCGGCGAAATTTCAAATAAAGATTGGCGTTCGATTTATGGCGGCGACGGTTTTTACACCCTGGCCGACCCGGACGACCCGAACACGGTTTACACGTCGTCGCAGTTCGGAGGCTTTGGCGTAGTCGACATCAAGACCGGCCGAAGCCGAAGCGCGCGACCCCGCTCGCAAGGATTGCGCGCGAACTGGATGGCGCCGTTCCTAGTCTCACCGCACAATTCCAAGACACTGTACTGGGGCGCGAACAAGGTTTTTAAGTCCGTGGACGCGACCGCCACCTGGGTAGAAATCTCAGGCGACCTCACTACGAATAACGCCGAGAAACTGAAGGGCAATGTCCCTCATTGCACGATCACCACGATGAGCGAGTCTCCTCGAAAGGCGGGGGTTCTCTGGGTGGGCACGGACGATGGAAACGTTTGGGTAACGGAAGATGACGGCAAGAAGTGGTCACAAGCAGATATCCCTGGTGCACCAAAGGAGTTTTGGGTGAGCCGCGTTTACGCTTCACCGCACGAGGCTGGCACTGCATTTGCGTCCTTCACCGGATTCCGAGAAGAGGACTTCAAACCCTATTTATTCAAAACGACAGACTTCGGAAAGACGTGGACTACTCTGGTTGGCAATTTGCCCGACCAACAGATAGCCGTAGTTTGGCAAGATACGCAAAACGAAAACCTCATTTTTGTCGGCACCGAGGCGGGGCTTCATGTTAGCCTCGACGGCGGCAAAACTTATTCTCGGTTTATGAACGGATTGCCCATGGCGACGCCCGTCCAGGACCTCGTAATCCACGAACGCGAAAGCGATCTCATTATCGGAACGCACGGGCGAGGAATTTATATCGCGGACATTGCCCCGCTTCGCCAATTGACGAGCCGAGTCCAAGAAGCAAAAGTGCACCTATTCCAGCCGGACGGCATCCTGCTTGGGGCGCGGGCAGGCAGTATGTTCGACGCGTTTAAGGGCTCTGGGGACTGGGCAGCAGTAAATCCGACGCCTGCTCCAATCGCATACTTTCTGAAGGAAAGCGCCGCCGGCCCCGTCTCAATCGAAATCCTGGGAGCCGACGGCGAGGTTCTGCAAAAAATCGACGGAAAGCGCGAAGCGGGCATTCATTATGTGAACTGGAATATGCGACGCGCCTCCTCCGGCACGTTCGGCGTTCGCCTAACGGTCGACGGCGAGGCGTTTACGCGAAATCTCACTGTGGTCGACTGGTAGGAGTTTCGAATCCGAACGTCGAAATCTCGTTCCATGAAGAAGATCGCGCTGTTAGCCTTCGCCGGTGCATGCGCCAACGCTCCGGCGCAAGGCTCTAACCCGCTGCTGTTTGTGACCAACAACGTCGGCGGAACAGTATCCACGTTTAGTCGGGGAACGGACGGCAGCCTTGCATTTATCGGCGCCTATCCTGCGGGAACGAACCCGCAGGATTGTGGGCTCAGCCTGGACGGGCGAAACCTCGTTGTCATCAACGCAACGGCGCAAACGACCGAAGATATCTACACGTTTGTCGTCAATGCGGATGGCAGTTTGACGAGGTCAGAGCCTCCCAGCACGATTACGGACGGACCACTTTCCTTGGCGGTATCAGCCACAAATTTTGCGCTGATTCCCTCCGCGACCGGTGATTCGCTTACGAGTTTTGAGATTATTGGAGATAACACCACCTTTGTGCAGAGCGTGCCCGCCGGCACATTCCCATCTAAAATTCTCGCAGCGCCCAACAGCAGACTCGCCTTTCTTACTGATTCAAGCGCTAGAGAAATCAGAACGTTCACGTTGAGTGAAACCGGATTGCTGCAGCAAACCGATATCGACGTGATTTTCGGTGGCAGCCTGCAGGGCCTCGCGATAGCGCCCAATGGATTGACCCTTTACTCGTCGACCGCGCTAACGAACCACGTCTATTGGCTCAACGTGGATTACGCCAATAACGCGATCTACGAGGCTTCGAGCGCATTTTCCGGCGGCAATAGCTGCGTCGAATTGGCGGTTCATCCACAAATGACGTTTCTTTATGTTTGCAACGTGGTAAGCGATACGCTCACCGTCATGCCTGTCCTGCAAAATGGGGGTCTTTCCGGTTCTATTTTCTCGTACGATATTGGCAACGATATTCGCGACGTCGTCACAGACGGGCGCTATGTTTATGTAACGGACGAATCGTCGGCATTCACCAGCCCCGTCGGCGTTGTCGTTTTTCGCATCGAGTCCAACGGGAGCCTCACGCGTTTGGATACGCATGTGACCAACGGCTCTCGGCCACAGCACATGCAACTTTGGGATCCGCTTTACACAACCCTTCCCTACTCGCTGGAACGAACACGGGGTCTGTTGGTGGGGGGAACCAACCAGGACACCGTAGCCTCGGATGATTTGCGATTGCTGCTCAGGCCCGGTATCGTTTTCAGTTCGTCGCAAGCCCCCGTAGAGCTGACGCTCACCGCCCGGTCACCTTTTGCGGAGCCCGGCGAATTGCACTTCAACGTGGAGTCGCAAACATCGTCAGCGGGCATACGGCAGGAGGTTATGCTCTATGATTGGAAAGCCGACATTTACGTCGAGGTAGATGCGCGCAATGTCGGCACTCCAGACCTAGTCCTGGATGTCTCAAGATCGGATGCCAACCGTTTTATCGATGAAGCAGATCAAACCGTACGGGCAAAAATCATGTACCGGCAATCGGCGCCCATTTTTAACTACCCGTGGGAGGCACGAATCGACCGCGTTGCGTGGACGTTTACGCCATGACTACTGGCTCTTCTCTGCCGGTATCCGCGCTTTTATAGAGAGCATCGAAAATGGCATTGAGCGCCATACCGTGTTGACCAGACACGGGCGACGCTTTGCCTTCCATGATCGCATCTACGAATGCAACGACCTCGTCCGTATGCATGGATTTCACTGCCGGAATATTCTGCGGGACCATGTCGAACAATTGCTTGTCTACCTCGTTGTAAATCGTCACCGGTTTACCACTAAATAGGTCGAGCAGTGCACCTGCCTCGGTGCCAAATAGGTGACATCCGAAAAACTCGCGCTCGATGTTGCTCATAAAGCTGGATTCCAGCGTGATGGTCGCCCCGTTGTCGAAACGAATAAACCCAACAGCAAAGTCCTCGACAGTAAATTTGTCACGATCATACTCGCCCCACGGGTTGAAATACTTCGGGTCTCTGCCCATCTTTTGGTAGGTCATGCCGCTTGCGCTAACCGGCTTCGGGTCTCCCATCAAGTGGAGGGTTAGGTCGAGAATATGCACGCCGATGTCGATCAGCGGGCCGCCGCCTTGCTTTTCTTTGTCGATAAAAACGCCCCATCCGGGCACGCCGCGACGTCGCAGCGCCATTGCGCGCGCATAATAAATCTCGCCCATGTGCCCCTTGTCGATAAATTCCTTCATGAATTTCACCGCGCCACCGAAGCGCCATTGAAGGGCGATCTGCAAAACCTTGCCACTTTGCTTTTCTGCGGCTACCATCTCGCGGCACTCTGCCGCGTTCATGGCCATCGGCTTCTCGCACAGCACGTGCTTGCCCGCGTTCAGCGCGTCGATCGTCGGCTGCTTATGGAAGGCATTGGGCGTTGCGACGCTCACCGCGTCGATTTCCGGCATTGCCAATAGCGCGTTGTAATCGGTAAACACATTCGCAACACCGAACATCTCGGCGGCTCTTTGTGCGGTCGCCGGGTCCGCATCGCACACAGCAACGATCTCGCATTTATCGGGCATCGACGCATAGCCAGGCATGTGGCACGTCTGCGCGATGCTGCCGCTGCCGATAATTCCAATTCCAAGTTTCTTCATTTCTACGAGGTTCCAAGACGCGATTCCGGCGCCAAACGGTTCATCAGACTGGAGCGTTTTTTTCATCTACCGAGTCGGGCAAGCCATCGGTCACGTCTTCCAAGAGCTCGACATTTTCCGCCAACTCGTCGTCTGGCTTCGCGCCGCGCCTCGCGAGGAAAATTCCTGCGGCAACAATTACACCCATGCCTACCCAAAAAACTGCCGGATTCAGCACATCGACTGTTTCGCGCCATTTCATGGTTTTCGAGTAAGAGTGCGCGGCCATGAAAGACAGCTTGACGGCGACCCAACCGACCAGTGCATACGCCATGTGCTCCAGGCCCGGCAACTTGTCCATGACCTTTACGAGGAAGAAGGCTGCAAATCGCAGGAGGACCACTCCACTGATGCCACCCAGCCAGATAATCCAAGTCACGTCACTAAGCGATACCGCGACCAAGATGCTGTCGATCGCAAAAATCAGATCGGTGAACTCGACCAAGGCAACCGTTTGCCAGAAACCAGGCATCTTGCGTGGCTTAGCTGGTTCGCCCGACAACTTCTTTTGCTTGCGATGAAGCAAGAAATGCTTAATTGGCAGATAGAAAAGGTAGAGGGCGCCTGCGGCTTGCAGATACCAAAACTCCATCAGCCGCGTCGCCAGCAAAATAGCTGCGAAACGAAAAGTGAAAGACCCTACGAGGCCAACAAGCAGCGCCCTTCGGCGCTCCTTCGGCGGAAGGTGCTTAACGAGAAGTGCGATAACGAGGGCGTTATCTGCAGAAAGTAATCCTTCTAAAAGGATCAGGACCCCAATTGTGCCGAGGGTCCCGAGAAGCGTTGCATCCGCTAAGGGCATCGTAGATCTGGTGAGATTCTACCGCCGAAGGCGCCGGACACGTATGACGCCGTCTTCACATCCGAGTGCGATGCGGTCGCCCTTTGGCGAAAAAGCCAGCGAGTGGACGCCCGTTGGAGTGTCGATTTTGGCAAGCGTGCGCCCGCTCGCAGGATCCAACAAGAAAACGCGTCCGCCCTCCGACTTGCCGGAAGCCGCGGCCACCACCTCACTTTCTGAGTCCCAAACAACGGAATACACCATTCCGCCACAAGCCGCCGACGCTTTCACCCACCACGCCGGTCCTCGATAGACGAGAACACTCCCGTTTCCCGTGCCGATAGCCAATGCCTTACCGTCCTCTCCGAACGCCAACGAGACAATTGCTCCGCCCTTTGCATCGACAGAAAACACTTGTTTGCTGTCGGCATTGTAAATGCGAAGCTCGCCTGCAAGCGAACCAAGCGCCGCAGCTTCCCCGCCATCAGAAACCGCAGCCGAAGTCGTGGCAAAGTTCTTGTGGCTAATCGGGGCACCCTTGCTTCCCGAAATAGCGACACTCTGATCTGCAACGCCGCTGAGGAGCACGTGCTCGCCATCGCCGGAGACGGCTGAGAGGCCAAGCACATCCGATTTGGGAAAGCTGTGGTCCTGCAAAGCGTGCAGTCTCTTCGATGTCAGGGCAGGAAGGTCGAGAACGCCGGCAGAGTCGATTCCACCCCGAAGCGCAAACCTTTCAGTAACCGCAGAGGGGCCAGAGACTTCGACGCGCCCAATCTCCTTCCCCGAAGCAACGTCGAAGGCGATAATCTCGGAATCGCTTGCGCCGTAGATTTGCGACTCATCCGGAGAGAATGCAACCGACCGCACCGACGAACCGAACCCGCCGAAGCGCAGCTCCGGACCAACAACAAAACCAGCGCTCGGCCCTTGCAGGACGAGCGCCGCGCTGAGCAGCAAGATCACTTGCGTATCGCAAAGCGAATGGTCACATTCGCGTTTACGTCGAGCTGACCAGGTGAAACGGTGGCGCCGGCTTTCATTTCCATAGCCATCCTACTGTCGAAATTCTGCATCGGGGGCATATACCCGCCACCCTCAATCACTTGCAGAACGTCGCCCAGCGAAATACCGAGGGCAGATGCAATGGCCTCCGCCTTCGCTCGCGCCTCGCGTGTCGCGTTGCGAAGCGCCTCGAGCCTGGCGCGCGTGTCGTCGACAATCGAGAACGAGACACCTTGCATGTTATTCACGCCGGATTCGACGCCCGCATCAACCACGGGGCCGATCTTTGCGAAGTCTGTGATGCGAACGGTGAGCACGTTCTCAGCCTCGTAGCCCGCTATTTGCGGCCTGTCTCCGAGCTCCGGATTGTTGTAAAACGCGTTCAGGGTCAACTGCGAAGTCTGGATATCCTTCCGCTCGATGCCTAAGCGGTCGAGCGCAGTGTAGAACTTGGCAATCGCCGCATTGGTTTGTGCCTGAGCGTCTTTGGCCGTTCGCGCACGGCTCGATACACCGAGGCGCACGAGCGCTACGTCGGGATCGGCACGTACGACGCCGTTGCCTGTTACAACAATCGACGGAGTTTCTGGCTTGTCGCTCTGCGCGTTAGCCATAGTGGAGACGCCGAACGCAAGCGCCGCGGCAAGAATCGTATTCATCATCGAACTCATGTACTCTTCCAGACGCTCGCTGCCCTCGCGCCGTTTCGCGAACACCTGCTTTCCACAGCGCGATCGCCGCCGCGTCTTTTCGACACGGCGGCGTATCTGCGCTCAACTGGACATGGTTCTAATAGTAGCCGGGGTAGATGCCCTTTTGGCAGGAGAACATCCAACGCTTCAAGCCGCCGTATGCCTGCCTCTTCGCGTGGCCATCAGCCCAAATGGTGATCGCCGCTTTTCTGTGAAGGAAGTGGAAGTGGCTCAGCAACGCCGGATCGTTCGGCGGGCTTTCGTACCAGTTCGGTGATTGAAGGAAGTTGCACACGTTAGTGCGCGCGAGATGCTCCCATCCTATCAAGGTCCTGGCTGGATCCTCGACCTGCGAGTTCATCGCGCCGATGCAATCGAAGCTGCCGTCTTGAGCAAAACGCACGCGCATCGCCATCGGGCCCCACTCCTGATCCTCAGCCGCAGGATTCACCGAGTAGTAGGCCGATCCGTACTGCTCGTTGAACCAACTGGTCGCGTACGCCATCTGCCAATGAACGGGCATGAGCGGACACCGCTTGATGTCCTCGCTGTTCACGTACATGTCGATGGCGCCGGGGCGAGGTGGGTTCCGCGCGGGCTCGTGCACGTGGCCCCAAAAGCCGCCGTCCAAGCCAAAATTGCGGTTGTCGTAGCCAAGCCACATGCGCTGGTTCGCCCAGCCTGCCTGCGGTTGGTATGAAGCGGCACCGGGCCAACGGTCATCGTTGTCACCCAGATACATCATGGTTGCCTTGCCTATCTGCTGAAAATGCTGAAGGCACACTACGGTCTTCGCGGATATCTTTGCCTGCCCGAACACGGGAAACAGAATTGCCGCGAGGATCGCGATAATCGCGATCACGACGAGAAGCTCTATGAGCGTGAAGGCTCGTTTGATTGCCTGCATGAATTTCTCTCCTGTCCTAAGTACGAATGGCGCGGCCTTTCGGCCTTCACAATCTATTCGCCGTTAGGCAGGAAGTTCCTGCAAGCGCATGAACCCTATCGAACTTCGAGCTCGTTCACAAGCAGAACGTCATCAGGCGCGGCCGACCTGTCGAGCCAACCCCGAGCGATCTTTTCTGCCTGCGCCTTGAGGCCCGCACTTGCCACATGCCCTGAAAGGATCACCTTCCGATCCGTGGACGAAACGTCGATGACGTTCGCCGGGTCGTTCAAGTCGGGGTCGGCGATGATCGCCGATTTGATCTGCGGCGTAACAGTCGTCGCCATCGTTGCATCGGTAGCGAAATCTGCGATGGACTCCGTGGCGTCCTCCATCGCGTTGCCAACCTTGTCGCCCATCGACTCTGACTCGCCCTCAGTCTGAGTGCAGCCTGATATGCCCACGGCCAGAGCCATTGCTGCCATCAAAGCAAAAATTCCTTTCATAAAACGAGAACCTCCTGAACGTGCGCTCGGGAGGTTCCTACGCGTTCCAAGGCTTCGGAGTTACGCCTTGGCGGCTTTGGCAGCTGCCTTCATCACGCGCGATTTCCGCCGAGCAGCTTGATTCTTGTGGATGATGCCACGCTCGGCGGCCTTGTCCAGCTTCTTGGCCGCCATGCTAACTGCTTCGGACGAAGCGTCGGTACCGATGGCGAGGCGAGCCTTCTTAATGAAGGTCTTAAGGGCTGTCTTGGTTTCCGTGTTGCGGTCGTGCTTCTTCGCGTTCCGCTTCAGGTCCTTTTTCATCGACTTGATATTAGGCATAAGGTTTTGCTCGGCTATTGTGACAGATTCGGGCGATTACTCGCGAACAAACTTCCTCTTAGCTCGGTCGAAGCCCTGCTCGACCTTCTTCGGATCGAAGTGCCAAACCGGCGAGCCGGCGCGCTGGTTGAACGCGTGGTACCCGGTGAGTATCGAAGCCACCAGCCGGCGCGTAACACGTCGCACCACGTTGGTCTCGGCGAGAATCGTAAGGAAATCAGCACCCTTCGAGTGCTTCGTGAGGACCTCGATGATGATCTCGTAGGTCGAGAGCTCGCCGGCATTGGCCGCAAGGTTGCGCAGCTCTTCCATTCGCTCGCTGTCGATGAAGAGCAGAGGGTCTGCCTCCTCTTCCCAGGCAAAGTCGAACACGTTTGGCTCGGAGGCTTTCGACAGAGTGAACACCGCGCCGCTTTCGATGGGCTGTTCGAACCACCAGTCGATGAGGTTGTACATGAGCCGCGTTTCGTGGTTCACCCATACGCTTAGCTCCCGACCTGCAGGGTCTCGCAGAACGATCTCTTGCACCGCCGGGGTCTCGTCGAACCATCCTTTTGGAAATTGAACCAGCGGGAATGTGCCGATCTCGCGATGGAGCGATTTCAACGCAACGCGAACCGAGTCCGGCTGCTTCTTGGGCTTCGTTTGGGCGTCCTCGTCCAACACGTCCTGAGCGATAGGCAACGCCATCTCCTTGCGCAGCGCGCTGCTGAAACCATCGTCCGACAGTTCGAGGTCGATCGGCTGCCCGTCGTCATCCTCAAAGTTGAAATCTGTATAGTTGAAAAACTCGGGCACCGAGTAAATAAACTCGGGGGCATCATCCTGCTTACGGAACCGGTCTCCTCCCACGTACCACGCAGAGCCGGTGGCATCCAGCGCAGCGATCGCGTTCGCAAGGTCTTCGGGATAGGTTCGATCTGCAGAGGTCAGCTCGTACTTCTCCTCGAGATACTTCGCGACGGAAAACGAGTTGCTCGACTTGTTGACCCGAGCGATCATTTCTTCGACTTCGGCAGCGCCGAAATCAAGCGGGGCCGCTTCTTCAATCTCAACCGCAGGCTGCGACTTCTCCGCGTCCTTGAGCGCGGCCTTCAGCCACTTAGGCGCCTCGCTCTCTGGATACATATTGCCGTCTGCCCCGTAAACAAAGCCTTTCTCTGAAAGCATCGCATCGGCTATCACCTCGGCCTTGTAGCGGCGTGGTGTGTAGGGGTCTTCGGGGTCGAGCGCTTTCCAAGAGTAGTAGCCAAACGTCCTGAGCATGACAGGCGCATTGGCCAGCGCAGCCTTCGCGGCCTTCACGGGGTTCTTGTAGTCGAGTTTAGCGAGGCCCTTGGCGGAATCCACATCCGCCTGCGTCATTCGGTTCACGACCAACGCTTCTTGCTCGGTATCCACATCGGACGTGAATATCCACCGGGCAAGCCCTGCCAGGCCGCTTGGCGTAACAAACAGGTCGGGGTCTGCGTCGAGAATGCGGGGCAGCCGCTCGGTGAAGTGCTCCACGCTCAATCTCCGAGCTTGCGACAATTCTGCTGCAAGGTCAGAAACCGGGATGGGCGCTCCAAAGTTCTCCAGCGTCGTGCGGATGAATTCGTTGATAGGGCCTTCGCCTGCAATAACTCGGGCTGCGGGCATCCAACGGCGGTCGTTGTAGGTAAACCGTTTGGCGTTCGTAGCAAGAAGTGATCGAAGCCCTCCAAGGCTAATGCCATGGGAGGCGATTTGGGCAGCTAAGTCGCCCAGGCGAAGCGTGGATTCCACGCGGGTGATTCCAGAAAGCACCAGCCGGTCGGCATAGGCGCGCGCAAGGTCATCTGATTTCTTTTGAGTCGATTTGGCCAACGCGGTTAACCTCGTGCCACGAGTTCGCGGCAGCGGACAATTATGGCACATCCGGTATACTCACCGCTCCAATGCGCATCAAGAATAAGGAGATCCGTCGCCGCCGCCACCGAAAGGAGCAAGCCATCAAGCTCGCCGTCAAGGAAGCGAAGGCCGGCCCCAAGAAGGCCAGATCTGCGGCCACGAGCGGGACCAAACCTGCGCCCAAGAAACCCGCGGCAAAGAAGCCGGCGGCCGCAAAGAAGCCAGCAGCCAAGAAGAAAGAAGCGGAGGCTCCGGCAGCAGAAGCTTAGGGCAAGAGAACCGCTTACGAATGAGGGCGCGTTCCGATTAGGAACACGCCCTCATTTTGATTTCTAAGCGTCACCTTTCGGGCGCCGAGTCCGCCCAGGTCTTCACCTCGACATGGCCGTCGCGAAAGACAACCACCCGCCCATCCTGGTGGATGAAGTACCCCGCCTCTGTCTTCGACGGCTCTCCCTTCGCCATCGGCGGAGTGTACAAGAAGTCCTCGCGAATCGACTTGTCCCCTAGATATCGATCGATCGCTCCTTCATCGAACTGAGCAAGCGTGGGCATTTTGTCGTCGTTGTCACCCGAGAACATCATCAGCGCTCGTCCGATTTCGGACCCGTGCGCCTTGACCGTGTCGATGTCGTCCGATTCCGGCATGGCCTTGAACGACTCTTCGCTCATCGGGGGTGCATCGAAGTCCTTTTTCATCTGACTCGCCTGCTTGCCTATAATCCTAATCAGTTCCGGCAGCTTAAACGGAAGCAGTGCCCGTCCCTTCGCAACGCCGTCCTCGACCGTCCAGCTGCAGTCCAACGTCTGTTGAGACAGCGCTTGCTCGAGATCCGGCATCTCATCGCCGCCGAATTTTCGGACCATCTCGAAAACAGCCTTCATGTCGATCTGAAGCTTGAACTTTGCGGGTTCACCTTCGTCGAACGATGCCAGCCCGCCGTTCGAAGTAAGGCTGTTGCCCTGTGGGGCGCTGACGAGGCTCCGGTCGTTGGTTACCACCACTCTGTCAGGAAGGATGGCGATAACCGGCTCGTCGCTTGTTTCAACCCCGTTGACGAACACCTCGGCCTCGCCGACCTGCGACATAGTGAAGTCGTCCACGGATTTGATGATCTTGCGAGCGGCGTTCTCAGGATTGGCGCCATTCTGTTCGTCGAACATGATGACGAACGTCGGCTCCTCGTCCGCTTTCTTGGGTGGATAGATCGCAGCATAGGACTCGCCTGCCAACGCAGGAATCAAGTCTTTCTCAAGCGACAACCCGGTGTCTTTCTCCATCTCGTCGACGCCGCTGGAGAAATCAGCTGCCAATTCGCTCGCTTCAATCGATTCAACCAAAGTCTTGATCATCGTTCCGGCTCCGCTGAGCCCGACGATGCCGATCGCCCCCGAGGGAAGTTTTTGAGCAGAGTCGTAGTTGAGGTCGGAAAGAGACTCGTAGGCTTCCAGAATGCGTCCCCCACCTTCCATGTCCTGGAACATGTCCACTTGGATGCCTTCGGCAAGGACCGTGGCGCTCAGGGCCGCCCAGCCTGCCTTCTTGATGCCGAATGCTTCGTACATCTTCCGTGTGTCTTCATCAGAGCGCGCTACAGCCTCGCCGTTCACAAAGACCATGAGGCTTGCTTCTCGTGGAAGCGACTCGCGTGCCTTCTTGTAGGCCGCAGCCTGGTCGAGGCTCTCGATCTTATCCTCGGAGGCGTCAATCGCCCGCTCGATCGTATTGACCGAGTTGGCAACGATAACGTAGTCATCGTGAAAAGCGATGACCACATCCTCTTCGAACGTGTACGCGGTCACACGAGTGTTAGGCAACTTCTCCGCATGCTTAGCGACAATACTTTCTGCCGAAGCCGGATCGTTGAGGGCCGCAGCAAGCAGGGTATCCGGCTTACCCGAGGCCAAGTCGCCCCAAACTCCGAGCGCAAAACTACCCTTGAGATTGTCCTTGATCGCTCTGGCTTCCGGCGGCATGCCGCTGTCCTCGATCAAATCATCCACCAGGCGATTTACGCCGCTGTCTTCCATCGCGGCACTGATCTCATTGAAGAGCAGCACTTGGGATGCTGCGGGCGTGTTGTCGAAGCTGATGACCAACGTTGCATCGGCAGGAATCAACCCAATCGCGGCTTCCCCTCGCCGCTGCAGCAAGTTCATTACACCGACGGTTCCGAATCCGACCGCACCGACGGCAAGCAAAGGTAAAAGGATCTTCGGCGCGAATACGCCTCTCATTCTTCGTTTCATATTGTTACTCTCAAACACTAGCTCAACCTATATTGTACGCCCAGGCACAGAACGTGTCGGGACTTTGGTCCCGAATCGCGCTCAGAGGTCGCCCATCACGCGGCGTGACAAGCTACTTTGCAACATCGCTTCCGGATCGAGCTTACGCTTAATTTCAAGGAATCTCTGGAGGTTCTCGCCCAAATATTCCCGCGCCGTCGCCTGGGACATGGTCGAATCTTTCGCAAAGTAGAAGCGACCCCCGGCGGAGAGAACCTTCCTGTCCAGCTCACTCGCAAGAGCCCAAAGGTCTTCGCGGTTCTTCTTCGTGACGGGAAAATCTAACGCGAGCGAATACCCGTCCACCCCATGCGAAAGCAAAAAGCGATCCTCTCGGTGTCGTTTCATCACAGCTAAATATGCAGGGTGGCCGCGATCCCGCGTGTACGCGATGACTTCTTGAAAAACTTTCATAGCGTTTGCTCCTGGAATAAAACATTGATACTGAATGAGCGCACCTGGCCTATACGCAAACTTCCAATTAGGAACGCTGTCCAACAAGAAGTTAAACTCCGCGAACTGCTGCAGATTCTTCTTGCCGTTCTCGCGCCTTGCCGCGTGGAATTTCATGGCATTGGTAAATCGCATTCCAAGATGGGTCACGAATGGCGACATCAACTTGTGCAGCTTTGACTTCGGAATCCAACCCAAGGCCGTGTCGGACATTTCCTGTGCCTGCGTTCTTAGCGATTCCTCCGGATGGGGATCGTCCCCGTCGCGCAGATAGTCAGCTGCATGTATAAGCCCCCGGCCTGCACCGACACCACCCGCGAAGGCATCGATCCAACCCACGAGATAATCGTGGCCCGATTGCTCCTCAAAAATGCGAAACGTCTGCTCCCAATTCTCCGATGCGAACGCCTCTACAAGGAGCCTTCCGGAATGAATTTTCTTGAGTTGTAATTCGATTGAAATAAATGCGCCAAGCAGACCGAATCCGCCGATCGCCGCATGAAAGAGATCCTCATCCGGCGTAAAGCGGATGACCTCGCCGTTGGGAATGAGTAAATCGAACGCGCGTACATGCTCACCGATTGTGCCCGCATGCAAATTGTTTTTTCCGTGTATATTCGCCGCAAGGGCGCCACCGACGGTCACCTTGCTGGTTCCGCTGACGACGGGCGGCCACCAGCCGTCACCGATTACGTACCGCCATAGCGCATCGATCGTTAACCCCGGCTCGCACTTAATCACGCCGGTGATCGGGTCGAAGTCCAACACGCGATTCATCCGGGTTAAATCGATAACAACGCCTTCAGGACACTGGAATGCATCGCCGTAACTGTTGCCTGCGCCTTTGATTGCAACTTTTAGCCCTAACTTGCGTGCCCCCTCGTATGCTTTACAAATTCCATCCGCGTTAATGGGCCGGAAAACGTAGGCTGTGCTCGCTGTCGACATACCCCACGCTTCAACGCGCTCCATGCGCTCGTGGGGAAGCCTCAAATTCTCATTCTCCGAAAAACGAGCGATGGGATCAAGCGCATTACCTTCGACGCGATCCACCACTTACCCGGCACATAAAACACTTTGGAGAATCTCGCGGACTTTTTCAAAATAATCTCAGCCGCCAGATCCGCCTCGATCATGCCCGGCAGTTTTCCGAATGACTCCGTCATCGGCGTTCGCACGGGACCGGGCTTTGCGGTCACGACACTGACGTGGGATTTTGCAAGACGATTGCGAAGCGATTCTAAGTAAGTTTCAAACCCTGCTTTCGACGCGCCGTACGCTGGATTTCCGCGCCGCCCCCGGTCTCCGGAAGGCGAGCCTATACCAATAATTGTGCCCGCCTTCCCTCTCTCGAACCTCTTCGCCGCAGCGTTGCACCACGCGATGGCCGCGGTCAGATTCGTGTCGATGATCAACTTGTCCTTCGATGTGTCGTACTCCGTTTCACCGACCGGCGTCATAACACCGGCAGCAAATACGAAGAGGTCGAGGCCGCCCATTTTCTGCACGATTGCGTCGAACGCATCCTGCGCGTGGTCGAAATCAAGGATATCGAACGGAAATGTGCGGTCGTCAGCAAGCCCAAGGTTAGAGGAAATCGCATCGAGTTTCGATTGGTTTCTTCCGACAACTGCGACGTCGCAGCCATTAAGCTTCAGCTGCCGCGCGATCGCTTCTCCGATTCCACCTGTCCCGCCTACGACAATGGCCCTAGTCCAAGGCACATTCATGGCCTACATCTCCTCCGGCGCAGAAACACCGAGAAGACCTAATGTTTGGCGCAGCGCAAGTGAGGCCGCTTCGCAAAGCGCCATGCGCGCATTTGCCAAATCCCTTGTCTCCGCCTTTAGCACCGGACACTTGTCGTAAAAGTTATGATACTCGCGCGCTAATTCAGTCACATAAGTTGCCAGCCTATGGACGCCGAAATCCGAAACAATCTTATCCACCGTGTACGGAAGGTCCCAAATCTTCTTCACGAGGTCACGCTCGGCTCGCTGTGATAGAAGGCCCAACTGTGATGCGTCCGCCGTGAACCCTTCTGCCGTGCCCTTCTTCAGGAGCGAGTTTATACGCGCGTGGGCGTATTGGGCATAATAAACAGGGTTCTTGTCGCTATGTTCCAGGGCAAGGTCCAAGTCGAAATCCATGTGCGTGTCGTGCGAACGCATCAGATAGAAAAACCTCACGACATCCGAACCCAATTCGTCCATCAAATCTGATAGCCGATAATATTCGCCGTTGCGTTTTCTCATCGGGGCGGGATTACCGTCCTTTATGAAGCGCACCATCTGCGTGATAACAATCCGCAAGCGATCTCGGCCGTATCCCAACGATTGGACCGCAGCGTAAGTCCTTTCTACATACCCGTGATGGTCGGGGCCAAACACGTCAATCAAAAAATCGTGGCCGCGGTCGAACTTGTCTTTGTGATAAGCGATGTCGCTCGCGATGTAGGTCGGATTTCCATTACTCCGCACTACGCACCTGTCCCTGTCGTCGCCGAAAGTCGTACTCTTCAGAAACAGCGCACCGTCATTCTCGTAAATCGCCCCTTCCTTCCTAAGGTAAGCGATCGCCTCGTCTACCTTTCCATTTTCATGCAGCGACTGCTCACTAAACCACTGATCGAATACGACACCAAATCGTTCGAGGTCGGCCCTTTGTCGCTCGATCATCAACTGTTGGGCAACAGGCTGCCAAAATTCAAGCCCGTCGTCCGCATGGCCATCCCCGTGCTCCGCGCGGATCGTCGCGGCAACTTCCTCTACCGACTCGCCCTTATATCCTTCCTCTGGGAAATCGAAATCCAGTCCAAGTGACTGTCGGTAAAGCGCCTTCACGCTCTCCCCGAATAATTGCATCTGCAAAGAATTCACACCGTCGTTCACGTAGAACTCCCGCCACACTTCGTGGCCGGCCGCAGCAAAACATCGGGCCAGCGTATCCCCGTATGCAGCGCCCCGGCCGTGGCCGAGGTGGATCGGGCCGTTGGGATTGACGCTCACAAACTCGATAAGCACCTTCAGCATCGGCCCATTCCGCTCAGCGCTTATTTGAGTCTCAGTCGCCGCTATTTTCGCCCATTCGGCAAGATAATCGTTTGACAGGGTCAGGTTGATAAATCCTGGACCGGCAATTTCCACATTCTGAAAATCTCCCTTTTCTATGAGTTTGCCCGCCACTTTTTCTGCCACTGCGCGAGGGGGCATGCCCGCCACTTTGGCTGCCTCAAGTGCAAAGTTGGTCGCGAAATCACCGTGGTCCGGGTCGCGTGGCTCCGAAATCTCGGCGAATGGCACGGTATCCGGCAGTTCCCCACTTTGCTTCAGCCCATCGATAATCGCGTTGACCCTTATCGCCAGGTCCGATCTAATCAAGTTTTATACATCCTTCTTATTCTTTGTAAATGGTACCTAAACCCCCTTGGTACAATGCCTTCGATGTTCTCAAAGCACCACGTCCGCATAATCGGTGTGCCCATGGGCCTGGGTGGCCAAAGGCGTGGGGCGAGCCTCGGCCCCGATGCCCTGCGTTTGGCAGGAATAGCCGAGCAAATCGCGCCATACGTTGAAAGCGTCTTCGATGGCGGCAACGTCTGTGAAACGTCGAATCAGCCCGGCGCCGTGCGCGGCGAGGGACTGGGCTTCTTTGATGAGGTTTTAGCAAACCTCGTCGAAGTCCGCGAAACCGTAGCATCCGCGATTGGACCGAACTCCATCCCCGTAGTACTTGGCGGCGATCACAGCATCGAGATGGCTACTGTTCCGGCAGCAGTTGCCGCCTCGCCCGAGCCGCTCGGCGTTCTGTGGATCGATGCACACGGAGATATCAACACGCCGGACACCTCGCCAAGCGGCAACTTGCACGGCATGGTGCTGGCTGCCGTCTGTGGAATGCCCTGCGGCCAAGTGTCGGAGGTCGTTCGCGCGCAATGGCAACGGCTGCTCGACGGCATTGCACCAAACCATGACTTTTTGGACCCCGCGCGCCTTGTTTGGCTCGGACTGCGGGATGTAGATCGTGGAGAAGCGGAAACGATTTCGGCCATTGAGCCGAGAAATGCGATCTCCATGCACGAAGTCGACCGATATGGCATCGGACCAATGGCCGAACAGGCAATCTCAAGGCTGAAGCAAGTTGGCGCAAAGCGGTTGTGGATCAGCTTCGATGCGGACGTCCTCGATCCGCAAATCGCCCCAGGCACCGGCACCAAGGTTCGTGGCGGGCTTAGCTATCGAGAGGCACACCTTTTGGCTGAAATCCTACACGAAACCCTCCGATCCGAAGACCCGCCATTCGAGCTTGTCGGCGTCAAGATTGCGGAAGTTAACCCCATTCTGGATCAGCAAAACGCAACCGCCACTTTGTGTGTCGAATGGCTTTCGTCGCTGTTCGGCAAGCGAATTCTTCCCGCATGGGACTAGACTTCGACAATGTCCATACGATTGCCCGATAGCCTCTTGCGTCTGAGGCCATATGTGCCTGGAAAGCCTATCCAGGAAGTGCAGCGCGAATTTGGCGTTACGGAGATCGTCAAGCTGGCGTCGAACGAGAACCCTCTTGGCCCGTCGCCGCGCGTCGTCGCCACGATCATGGACTTCGCGCGCTTCGCCGCGTTGTATCCCGACGCCGGTTGCGTCGAACTGAAGCAAGCGCTCTCGGAACGCGTAGGCGTGCCGGCGGCGCAGATTTGTCTGGGCAACGGCAGTGACGAACTAATCCACTTCCTGGGGCTCTTGCTTCTCCGAGCCGGCGATAGCGCGGTTATGGCGAAACCCGGATTCTCAAGATACGAAGCGGCCGGCATACTTGCCGAAGCAGAGACGAGAAGCATCGCCGTAGATGCAGAAGGGCGGCACAATCTAGTAGCAATCGCAGATGCAATCGACGCCACGACCCGTGTGGTATGGATCGCCAACCCGAACAACCCTACGGGCACAATAGTGAGAAAGAGTGACTTCGATCGATTTCTTACTCGCGTGCCCGATAACGTCGTAATTGTCATGGACGAGGCCTACTTCGAGTTCGCAATCGACGACGAGTACCCGAACTCCGCAGACTATGTGCGAGCAGGAAAAAACGTGATTGGGCTTCGCACGTTCTCAAAAACATTCGGCTTGGCTGGATTGCGCGTCGGCTACGCCATTGGCCAACCCGATTTGATCGAGGCACTGGAAAAAGTTCGCGAACCCTTCAACGTGAATTCCATCGGACAACGAGCCGCCATCGCTGCCCTGGAAGACCAGGGCCACCTCGAAAGGACCATTGAGGCGAACGGGCGTGGTGTACATCGCCTATCTGAATTCATGCGCTCACACGGCTATCGTGTCTCGGAAAGTTATGCAAACTTCGTTTGGTGCGATCTCGGTTTTCCGACCGAGTCGATTTGTGAACAATTGCTCAGGATGGGGATTATCATTCGCCCGGGCAGTATTTTCGGCTGCCCAAATCATGTGCGAATTAGCGTAGGGACGGCAAGTGAAATCGACCGCTTCGAAGCGGCTTTCATGTCTCTACTTCAGGCTTCGATAATCGTCTGATTCGCCAACGACCTCCGAACTGCAGCAGCGAGTTGAGCTGAGGTATACGGCTTCAAAAGAATACCCATGCCGACAACAAGCACTTTCATCTGTGGCTGAGCGGCGGTCAGTTCTTCCTCCAACTCGTGCGCGGTTAGCGGTGCAGCGTCTGGGCCGACGACAAGCAGATCGATTTCGCCCGGTAATCCCCTCGAAAATTCAATTGCGTCTTGCGCGTTCTCTGCCAGCAGCGTTCGGTAACCAAGGTCTTGCAGTGTTTCCAGCGCCAAGGATCTTAACTCGTCGTCCTCTTCCAACAATAAAATCGTACCGTTGACTTGACCGGTTAGGCCGGCTTCGCCCGCCTGCGGCGGATTTCTCGAAATCGCCTCGGACCTCGGCAAATAAACATTGAATGAACTGCCCACACCGACCTCACTGTCCACAGACAACTGGCCATCATGCTGTCGAACAATTCCATAGACGGTGGCTAACCCCAACCCCGTACCTCTGCCGCTTTCCTTCGTCGTGAAAAATGGTTCGAAAATATTCTCCAATGTTTGTGGACCAATACCTGCGCCGCCATCCTTTACTGAAAGCAACACATACTCTCCTCGTTCCACATCGCCATCTACGGCCTTAAGCGGCGTCTCCACAACAACGTTTCTGGTTTCGATTGTGATCTCACCGCCCCCTTCAATAGCATCGCGAGCATTTACCACCAAGTTTACGATCACTTGATCCACTTGGCCGGCATCTGCTTCCACACGCCACAGTTTTGGCTCTAGTGCTAAATTAAGCCGAATCTCGTCCCCCACAAGACGATCCAATAATTGGTGGATACGCTCGGCTTGAGCGTTCAAATTAATGACCTGCTTTTCCTGCACCTGTTTACGCGCGAACGCGAGCAGTTGCGCGGTCAGTTTTGCCGCACGCTCGCCTGCCGATCGGATCTGCACCAAGTCGGCCGCGACGGGGTGCGCAGGATCGATGCGCATTTCCGCGAGCTCGGCGTATCCGATAATCGCTGTAAGTAGATTATTGAAATCGTGCGCGATGCCGCCCGCCAGACGGCCGATACTCTCCATCTTTTGAGTGTGAAGCAGCTGCTCCTCAAGCCTCTTCCGATCTGTCACGTCGATTGAAATGCTACCGACGGCGATTGGCCAACCCTGCGCATCCAGCAAAGGAAACTTCGTCGAAATGAAGTGGCGCCTTTCACCACCGACAACCAGTGTTTTCTCAATGCTGACAGGGGCCCCCGTCATGAGCACCGCAAGGTCGTTCTTCCTCAAATACTCTGCAATAGGAGCCGCTACAAGCGTGTTGTCAGTCTGCCCTATGGCAAGCTGCGGTTCAACTCCCAATACGCGTGCATACTCCTTATTAATCAATAGATACCGCCCTTCGGTGTCTTTCAAGTAAATTCCGGTCGGGCTATTATCCAGCAGCGTCTGCAGCCTGCCCTGACTTTCCTCTAAGGCTTCCGCATACTGTGCGACTGTTGCTTTTTCACGGCGCGAAGTCTCGAAGGCAAGTGTGATCACCAAACAAATAATAAAATACAGCCCATAGTCCAAACGAGCTACCGGAGTGCCTAGCCCGGCCGGCCCCTCCGAAAAGAAATGCAGCCCCAACAAACCGCCGAGAATCGTCGCCAACATCCCCGACCAAGCACCGCCATAACGAGCCGCCACGACAACCGACAAATAGAATGTGATATACGGCCGGTTGTCCACCAACTGAGCATCCAGCAGCGTCCGCAAGATAAACGCAACCAGCGTCGCCCCAACCCCTAGCGCGAATTGCCAAAAGACCTCCGAAGGCCGATTCGGACGGTGCTTCGTGATCACGAAACGCCGCTCCCTAACGCGGCGTCGGCTCTAAACCGCGAACCAAATCCTTCTCCGCGAATGCATGCTTGCTGATTTCCCGAGCAAGCTCGCCCGCGATCTCCCGAAACCGATGCGCCTGAGCGCTGTCCGGAAACGCCACAATGCTCGGCTCCCCGTCGTCGCCCGACTCGCTGATCGCAGGATCGAGCGGAATCGAGCCCAAAAACGGAGCCGGAATCGACTTCGCCAAGTCCGAGCCCTCCCGGCCCGAAAATATCTTCGTCGTCTCCCCACACGAAGGACAGACGAACTGAGCCATGTTTTCGATGACGCCCACAATCGGAGCGTTCAAACGCTTGAACAACGCAACCGATTTCCCCGCGATGTTCGCTGCCACATGCTGAGGCGTCGCCACGATCACAACCCCCGTCAGCGGAACGAGCTGCGCCAAAGACATCGGCGCGTCCCCCGTCCCCGGAGGCAGGTCCACAATCAAATAATCCAGCTCGCCCCAGGCCACGTCGCCCAAAAGCTGCTTCACAGTCCCCGCGACCATCGGCCCCCGCCACAGAACCGCCTGCCCGTCCTCCAACAAGAAACCCAGCGACATCATCGAAATTCCGTGCTTCTTGATCGGGATTATCTTCGCATTCTCGGTCCATGGTTTCTCGTCTTCGCAGCCCATCATGAGCGGGATACTCGGACCATAGACGTCGGCATCGAGCAATCCTACGGATGCGCCCTTTTGCGCCAGCGCCACCGCAAGGTTCACAGACACCGTGCTCTTACCCACGCCGCCCTTCCCGGACGCGATAGCGACAATGTTCTTTACGCCCGGCAGAAGGTCCACATTCTCGCTCGTCTGGCGAACGCGAGCCGTCATCTCCACAACAACCTCAGCCGCGCCCGTCGATAACACCGCGGCCTCCACCTGCTGCTGCAAAACTTCCTTCACAGGGCACGCCGGCGTCGTCAATTCCACAGTCAGCGAAACCCGCCCCCCCTCGATCTTCAGGTTCTTCACAAAACCCAGCGAGACGATATCCTTCCTAAGGTCAGGATCTTCCACAGTGCGCAGAGCCGCTACAACGGCTTCTTCAGTAACCACAGGTTCAGGTTACCCGCGCAGCAAATTCATCTCGTCGATGTCCACTTCCGCCCGAAGCCGGAATATCGCCATGATGATCCCAAGCCCGATAGCCACCTCGGCAGCGGCCACAGCCATCACGAAAACAACCGCCATCTGCCCCGTCATATAAGTCTGGTTTGCATCCACAACCCCCGCCAAAGGCGTGTTGTGATACCGCGCAAACGTCAAAAACGACAGGTTCGCCGCGTTCAGCATCAGCTCGATGCTCATAAAAATCACAATCGGGTTCCGCTTGATCACAACCCCGAGAGTCCCGATCACAAACAGAACCGCGCTCAAAGCCAGATAGGCCCACATCGGAACCGTTTCCATCAGTCCGCCCTCCGCTTCGCCAGCAAAATCGACCCCACGATCCCCACCAGCAGCAAAACGCTCGCGATCTCGAACGCATAAACCCAGCCGGTGAACATATACCGCCCAACGTTCCGAGCCGTCCCGAAGTCGTCCGGAGACGTCGGCGCGCTCACCCCCTGCGACAGCGGCCCGAGCACCTGGCTCACAACCGCCATCAGCAAAACCGCGCAAAGCCCAATCGCAACGCCCGTCTTCAGCCAGCTCTTCTCGCTAAGCATCTGCGGCGCCCCCAGGTTCAGCAGCAGGATGCAGAACAAAAACAGCATCATGATCAGCCCGATGTACACCAAAATCTGGGCGATCCCCAGCAGGTGCAGGTGCAGGGTGAAGTAGAT
>JALYSG010000074.1 GCA_030854945.1 Armatimonadota bacterium | reverse complement strand
GTCGCTCGGTCTACTCAAGTCGCCGGGCGCGGCCGGAGCAGACATAGTAATCGCCGAAGGACAGTCATTTGGGGTGCCCCTCTCATTCGGTGGCCCTTACGTTGGTCTGTTCGCGACGCGCGACAAGTATGCGCGCCAAATTCCTGGCCGGCTGGTGGGAGAGGCTTACGACAAGCAGGGCCAGCGCGGTTTCGTTTTGACTCTGGCTACCCGCGAGCAGCACATCCGCCGCGAAAAGGCCACCTCCAACATTTGCACAAATGAAGGACTAATCGCCCTTGCAGCCACGGTCTATATGGAGACGATGGGTCGTCGCGGACTACGAGACGTGGCAGTTCAGTGTGCGCAAAAAGCTTCGTACACCTCGCGGCGTATTGCTGAGATCGAAGGCTTCTCGCTTCCCTTCTCTGCCCCGCGGTTTAATGAATTTGTAGTGCGCGGTCCGGTCGATGCTGCCGGGTTGCTCTCGTCCCTGGCAGCGGAGCGCGGCATTAACGGCGGCCTGCCCCTATCGCGTTATTTCACCGACCGGCCTAATGATTTTCTCGTATGCGTCACAGAAATCAATTCTCGGGCCGAGATCGATGCACTGCTGGATGGATTGGCGAGCCTTGCAGATTCATAACCAACTGAGTGCAGTATTTGCAGTTTAGCTGAGTGGTGCCGAAGCAGCGGGGGTAAACCGCCCTTCCCAACCTGCAAATTAGAGCTAGTCGAATAGCATGACTCATGGCCGGGATCTCGCAGGTTGGGAAGGGCGGTTTACCCCCGCTGTCCTGGCTAATGCTCAAGGTCGAGAGTATTGGGGAACTTAGGTGGCTTTCTAAAATGAGTTCAACCGACATCACAAAAGTAACGTCGCACATCAGTCATAACGAAGCCCTGATCTTCGAACGTTCCCAGACGGGTCGCATTGGCTATCGACTGCCTCCGCTGGACGTGGATGAAACGGCAATCGATGAAATCGTACCGAAGAAGTTTCAACGTGATGATGACCTGGAAGGTTTGCCGGAAGTAAGCGAAGTTGACGTGATTCGTCATTTCATTCGCATGTCCACCTGGAACTATTCGATTGATCTGGGCATGTACCCGCTCGGCTCGTGTACCATGAAATACAATTCGCGCCTTAATGAAAAAGTGGCGCGCATTCCCGGTTTCGCGAACCTGCATCCTCTCGCCGACGAGAAGGAAGCGCAGGGAGCGCTTCAGGTCATCTACGAACTCCAGCATCATCTGGCTGAAATTACCGGACTTCCCGGCGTCTCGCTGCAACCTGCAGCCGGCGCCCACGGCGAAATGACAGGCGTTATGATTATCCGCGCTTACATCGATGCCCGTGACGGCGAAGGTGCGTCTGCCAACCGACGCACCATGCTGATTCCCGATTCGGCTCATGGAACGAATCCGGCCTCGGCACACCTTTCCGGCTTTTCCGTGAAGACAATTCGATCGACTGCGGAGGGTCTAACCGACCTTGAACACTTGCGCGAGCTCTGCTCCCATGGAGATGTCGCCGGGCTCATGCTCACGAACCCCAACACGCTCGGGCTCTTTGAAAGGAACATCCAGGAGATTTGCAAGATCGTCCATGACGCCGGCGGACTTGTCTACATGGATGGCGCAAACATGAATGCGCTGGTCGGAATTGCACGACCAGGCGACATGGGGGTCGACGTGATCCACCTTAACCTGCACAAGACCTTTTCGACTCCGCACGGTGGTGGCGGTCCAGGCTGTGGTCCTTGTTGTTGCACGGTGGACTTGGAGCCCTTCTTGCCGGTCCCTCGCATCGTGAAAAGCGAAAGCGACGTCTTTACCCGGGATGGCGCGACGTTCAAACTCGACTTCAATTACCCCCGATCAATCGGTCGAGTCAAAGCATTCTTCGGCAATTACGGAATGATGCTGCGAGCACTGGCCTACATTCAGACCCACGGCAACGACGGACTGCGAGAAGCAACCGAGGCTGCCGTTTTAAACTCCCGCTACATCGCGCATGAACTCGCGAGTGATTACGAGAAGCCCTTCAATGCGCCGCCGATGCACGAGGTCGTCTTTACCGACAAACGTCAATTGCGCAAAGGAGTGCACACGCTGGACATCGCCAAGCGATTGATCGATTACGGCTTCCATCCTATGACGATTTACTTTCCGCTAATTGTTCAGGGGGCAATGTTGATCGAGCCTACTGAGTCAGTAGGCCATCAAGAGTTGGATCAGTTTGTGGCGGCGATGCGGGCAATCGCTCGTGAGGCCGTTGACGATCCGGAACTCGTCTTGAATGCCCCACATTCCACCAGGATCGGGA
>JALYSG010000073.1 GCA_030854945.1 Armatimonadota bacterium | reverse complement strand
CCCTTGGGCCCATCGGGAACACGAAGTTGAACCATGTGTATCACTACTCGGCGCCAGCGCAGCGATTTCGGGGTTATGCTAAGGAATTTGACCGCTCGCGGCTTTGCCTAGAGCGGTTCTCCATCACATGGCATACCGTTGCAACCTTGCGACGGAGATACCCCTGCCATCTCCTGAAATTTCGGGCCTGGTTCAAATCTCCCGGTTTTTGGGTAACACTACGAACCTTCAGCGAGCCCGCCCAGAGGCAGGTGCTTGGCTTTCTTCAGCGTACTGACTCACTCGGTGGAGAAACGCTGGTAGCCGAGCATTTCCAGCCAGTGCGGATGCGCTTGGCCCGTTAGCCCGATTTGCGCACCGAGTTCCTGCAGCGCCGGTGTTGGCGTAGACGGGGTATTGGTGCGGTGAGGTTGGCGGAAGGTGACTGGCATTGGTCGCTGAAAACCTTTCGATAGGCGGTTTTTGGCCCGTTTCTAAGCTTGCTTTTACGTTCCTTCCGCGCAGATCGGGCCAGGAACTTTCCGTAGTAGTCGCACGGATCACATGAGCGGGACAGAAGCCGCGCCGGGTGCGGTCAAGCTACCCGCTTGGCTGCACTGGATCTGCGACACGAACTTTTTCAGCGCGGCATGCACACGCTGAAAAAGTTCGCGGTGCGGCCAGGTTTCCGAGAAGTGAAACCAGATGCGGCGCACGCTCGTCTTGACCAGGGCGCCGACCTTCCACAGCATCGTTCGCAACGTGTGAACTTCGGCCTTGGCGACTTCGGGAATCGCCGCCGTCGCTTCGCGATGCAAGACCACCAACGCGAACGCCATCACATGTTCCAAATGCTTCATGGCGTTGGCGCGGAAATGGTGAAACGACAATCGATCCGACAACAACCCGTTCTTTAACTCGCCGATCGGATGTTCCGGCACATAACCACGCTTTACGTAGAAGTTCTTGTAGAGCTCTTGCGGGGCCTCCAGCAAATTCGTCACCACGAAACGCCGATTCAGACCTTGGCGATTGATCTCCACCTTGGCGACGATACGGCGTGGCCGGGTCCAATCGGCCGCTTGATAATCGTCGAACGCCTCGAAACGCTGCACGTGCGGATCGCGGTCGCCGTAGTAGTGGTAGTAGAGTTCGAGATCGTTCGCGACGCCGTCCGTGCGGCGCGTGAGCACGGCGTTGGTGCTGTAACCGAAGGCGTATTGCAGCTTCTGGGCCTCGCAGAATTCGTACATCGCCGGCAGCGCGAAGCCGCCGTCGCCGCGCACTTGAATGGTGACGTTCGGCCAGGCGCGACGCAAGGCGGCGACGATGCCTTGGAGGATTTCCACGGCGCCGCAACTGGCGTGGACCGTGCCGGGCCGCAGCCAAGCCGCCAGGGGAAAGCCGGTCGCGCCATCAAAGACGTATAAGGGAAAATACTGATTCTGCTCGTAGTAGCCATGATAGAAGGACAGCACCTGTTGGCCATGCGCCGGATCGTCAGAAGCATCCAGGTCGAGGATGATGGTGGCGGGCGGTTCACGCCGAGTGCGTGCGAAGAGTTCGGGGAGATAATCGTTGAGAATCTTCAAGCGTTGATTCTGAGCCGAAGCGACTTCGTGCAGAACGGGCCGTTCCTCCAAGGGCAACTCCGCTTCGCGGCGGGTGTATGCTTGAGCGAAACGCGCCAAGGTGGAACCGCTGGCCAAGGGCTTGGCGTCCTCATCGGCAGGCAGATCGAGCAGGGTTTAAAAGAGGGGATCCTTGCGAAGCGTCTGAGCGTCATTGCAATCGGGATAGCCGGCGAGGATTTGGTACACTTGCTGGGTGAGCAGGGTTTCGCGTGAGAACACGATCGACTTCTGCGCGCGTGGATCGGGCAAACGAGCGCCGAGTAGAGAAAGGATGCCGAGTTCCTTGTCGAGCATGCGAATGCCGAGCAGTCCCGCGTCGGAGACCAAGCGACCGCCCTGAAAAGTGACGGTGACCTGTTGCGGACCGAGGTTCCAAAGCGTAAGTTGTTCCAGACAGCCTGTCGTCATGATCTTGAGTCCTTTGGTTGTGGTAAGTTGTTATTCAGCTGCAACTTGTTTACAACCAAAGGCTCTTATGGCAACTTTCGGTGCGATTTTCGGGCTAAAGCGAGCCCTCTCAACATAAGTTTTCTGTTGTAACTCCTGTAACAATCGGACTGTTGAATAATTTTTATGTTTTTTGGTAGCTTCTCATCAACCGTGAGTCAGCGGGCAATTTTGTTGCGCGCAACTCGACCGCTGGGGCGTTGGGAGATCCTTCTCGCAGCGGCCGTGCTTGCCAAGGGAGTTCCCTCAGGCGGGCACGGC
>JALYSG010000033.1 GCA_030854945.1 Armatimonadota bacterium | reverse complement strand
ACCTTCAGTTGGTCGAAACTGCCCCCAAGGACGAGCTTTGTACATTGTGGTACTCCGGAGGGGATTCGAACCCCCGATCTTCGCCGTGAGAGGGCGATGTCCTAACCGCTAGACGACCGGAGCACGCTGAGGCGCGATTATACCGGCTCGACTGTTATTTCGGTCTTCACCGAACTGGCAATGAAGCACATCTCATGGCTGTCGTGGTGCAGCTTGTCCAGCGTCTCTGGTGAGGGATCGCCACCCGAGAAAACGATTCTAGGGCGAAGGGTGACACGGGTAACGGACATCTTTCCGTCTCCGTCTTTTTCCAGCACGCCCACCGCCTCGTCGTCGTAACTCTCGACGGTCAACTTCTCCTTCGTGCAGAGTGCCAGAAAGGTGAGCATGTGACACGCGGATAGGGAAGCGATAAATGCCTCTTCGGGGTCGACGTTCGCTTCACCGCCCATGTAGGCCGGGCTCGCAGACGCTTGGACGACCGCGCCCCCGTCGAATTTCCATTCGTGATCCCGGCTGTACTTTTGGTAGGCGAATTCGTGGCCGTTGCGCGACCAGACGACGTTTGCTGTGTGTTCGGACATTTACGCTAAGTATGCAGGAATTCGCGAATTGCCGCGCCCTGCTCATCGCCATCTAATAGGAACGCATCGTGGCCGAAGGGAAGGTCTATCTCTACGACTCTTGATTTCAACCCTGCGGAGCGTGCCATTTCATGAAGCTCCCTCGACATCGACACGGGAAATAAAGTGTCGCTTGTAAAAGCGATAAATAGAAAGTCCGCAAGTGCGCCATCCAAGGATTGCAAATCAAAGAAATTAGCGGCACGGGTTAGGATCAGGAGGCTGTTCGCATCGAATCTATCAGTAAATTTATCGCCCTGATAATTCAAATAGCTTTCGACGGAAAAGGTCGGATCGAGAGTGAATGCCATTTTGTCGTTCTGCACGGACCTTCCGAATTTTGTTTCCAACGCCTGGCCGCTCAAATATGCGATGTGTCCGATCATCCGCGCAAGCGCCAAGCCTTGCGATGGCGGGTCGTTCAAAGGATAATCGCCTCCGAGCCACTTTGGGTCTCGCATGATCGCTTGTCGCGCCGCTTCGTTCAACGCCAATTGGCGCGCGTTTTGTCGCGGCCCGGAAGCCGAAATGACCACCTTGACAACCGGGACTTCGCGCTGAGTTGCCCATTCCAACGCATGAAAGCCGCCAGTGCTGCAACCGACGACAGCGCGGAGGTTTTCGACCCCAAGTGTTGGTAACAATGCAGCTTGGGCCGATACCTGGTCTTCGATTGTTAGAACCGGGAATCCCGATCCGAGTGCCGCACCGTCTACAACCGTCGATGGACCCGTGGATCCCTGACAGCCGCCGAGCAAATTGTTGCCAATCACGAAATACTTGTCGGTATCGATCGCCAAGCCCGGCCCGACAATGCGATCCCACCAGCCCACTACATTCGAAGTGCCGGTGAGCGCGTGACAGATTAGGATGGCGTTGTCGCCGGTAAATTCACCAAAGGTTTGGTAAGCGATTGTCGCGTTCTTTATGATTGCGCCGGATGTCGTCACAAAATCGCCGATCTGGGCGAACAACGGGTCTACACCGGCAGTGAGGCGCGCGTTCTCGTCGAAGAGCCCGGCATCAAGGGCGCCGCCCTCGGTCTCCCACCGCTTTAACGGCTTGTCGAACGGTGCGCTCACGCTACGAGTCTACCGCTCCTTCCGTAGTGTCAATCCAACGACGAGGCCGACAGCGACAGTGGCTGCGCCGCCGATGTACAGCGCGGAGGAATAGCCGACGCCGATGAATTTATCAAGAGCCAGATACGCAATACAGATAGCTGCGGAACCAAGCAGCGCGGCGAGAAGCGCCCTGGCTGTCCGTGGCTTTTGCAACAGTAGGGCGCCGGCATAGAAAACCAATAGGATGCCTACGGTTAGTCCGGCAAGAATTAGTGAGCTTGGGGCAAGTCCCTTCAAAACAACTTCTCCAGCCAACCCGCGACTTTACGATCAGGTGAGGGCATCGGCAGCAAACGGAGGCTGTCCACGGACATCCACTCGTAAGTTGATTCTCGGCATCCGTCGCCGACGAAAGACTCCAGCTTGACCCGGTGGTGGGTCACTACATGCCGAAGGCTTCCAAGTTTCTGTGGATTCGCGAGGCCGAGCCGCTTGGCGGCCGATGTCGGCGATTCCTTGGCTGCGAGCGTGGTTCTGGCGAAGCAATACATTCCCGCCCACCACTCGTCGGGCTTGCCTCGCCGCACGCCAACTTTGTGGTCTAAAACCGGACAGACACATACTTGGGTCAAGTCCACGGTTTGCTTGCGAAGTGCCGGGCTCGGGTAGAGCGCGACGCTGGCTTCCCGAAAAGCGATGCAACCGTGGCGTGCCGGACAACCTGCGCAGGCCGGCGTCACGGGGGTGCAAACAGTCGCTCCAAGCTCCATGACAGCCTGATTCCACTCAGCCGCCCGCCTACTCTCCATGTACACCGTCGAAGCTTCTTCGGCCTGGGTCAGGGATAAATCACGGCCACATATGCGTGACATCACGCGGCGCACGTTGCCATCTGCGCAGGCTTCCTGCTTGCCGAATGCTATCGAGCCTACGGCGCGACCTGTATACCTGCCGACACCCGGCAAGGATTCCAAGTCTTGCGACCAGCCATTCTCAGTTATTTCCTTCGCAGCAGCTTTGAGATTTCGGAGGCGCCGATAGTATCCGAGGCCCTGCCAAGCGGCAAGCGCGTCGTCGTCTGTGGCATCGGCGAGGTGCTTCGCGGAAGGGAACTGCGCTATGAACTTTTCAAAGTATGGGACCACAGTAGCGGACCGCGTCTGCTGCAGCATGATTTCGGAGACGAGAATCTCATACGGGTCGGATGTCTTCCGCCACGGCAAATCCCGCCGGTGATCGCGGTACCAGGAGATCAGCGAATCAGAGATCGAGGGCGGCAAGCGCCTTCTCCGGATCTTGGGCGCTCGTGAGCGCGCGTCCAACCACGAGGTAATTCGCGCCGTCGCGCAAAGCCTCTCCGCCGGTGGAAACACGTTTCTGATCACCCACGTCTCCTCCGACAGGGCGGATTCCAGGCGTCACCAGGATCGGCTCGTGGCCGAGTTCCTGCCGTAGCATTGCCACATCGCTGCCAGAGCAAACCACGCCATCGAGGTCTGCCTGAATCGCGGCCTTTGCGAGGTGCTTCACCTGGTCGTGAACAGAGCGAGCAACCCCAATTTGGTCGGATAGTGTGGCTTCGTCGATGCTGGTTAGGACGGTCACCGCAACCAAACACGGCGGAATTTCAGGGTTCGCGTCGCGCACGGCCTCCACCGCCGCCGCCATCATCGCTTGTCCTCCCGACGAGTGCACTGTCATCATCCAAACACCGCGCCTCGCCGCTTCATAAACCCCTAGCGCCACCGAGTTGGGAATGTCATGAAACTTCATGTCCAAGAAAATGCGGTACGCGCCCTGGTCTCGCAGCGAATCGATAATTGACAGCCCATGCGGCAGAACAAGGGCGTGCCCGACTTTGAAGGCGAATACGTGATCCTTGAGCCGTCGAACGGTTTCGATGGCCTGGTTCACGTCGGGCGTGTCGATTGCGGCGATCAGATGAGTATTCAAGTTACATAGAAAATACGAATGGGGCCCAGATTAGGGTGCCACCAACGTGCCCACCTTCGTGTCGTTCGCTGCATTGTTTGTTAGGTTGGTCTCATTAGCGCCGTTTTCATCGATCGAGTATATGTCCATGTTGCCCGTGGCGTCGCTGTAGAAGAAAACCTTATGTCCGTCCATCGAATAGGAGGCGCCGAATTTGTTACCAGCGGACGTTGTGAGTTGTGCCAAATCGGTGCCGTCACTCTTCATGGTGTAAAGCTGGTAGGTGCCGGTTCGGTTGGACGAGAAGATGACCGCGTCACCCGTCGGCCGTGTAGCGGGCATTGTGTCGTCTCCAAGATCGGTTGTCAGTTGCACCGGGTCTGCGCCGTCGCCCTCCATCAGCCAGATTTCGTTGTCGCCCGTCCGATTTGAAACGAACACCACCTTTGAACTGGGCGTAAAGTTCGGCATGCTGTTCGCGAAGGCGCTATCAGTGAGGCTAATGAGGTTGTTACCGCTTGAGTCCATGCGCCAAATCTCTTGATCAGGCCCTAATCCAATTACAAAAACGATCCGGCTTCCGGATCGATTGAGCTTGGGTGAATGTTGGTCGGCGCGGGTAAGACCATCGAAGCGGATTTGCTCGTTCGTTCCCGTGTGATTATTTAGGAATATTCTCCAGACCCCGTCTTGAATCTTCGCATAAGTGATCTTAGTGCCCGGAGCGGACATGGACGCATCGACGGCTTGGGTTCCCGTGGAAATCTGCCGGACGTCGTCGCCGTTCGCCTTCATGATGTAGATCTGGTTTGTGCCCCCCCTGTCCGAAGTAAAAACGATCTGGGTAGGGAGGAACTGCCCTCCGTCCGTGCATCCTGCAGCGGCAATAAGGGCTCCGGCGACGAGCCATCCTGTGAGGCGCTTCATAGTGGCGAATATACCGCGAGAGCGACGCCTTCCGTTCCAGAAATCGAAGTGAACTAAAGGGATTCCGGCCGACACTCATGTTCATGCACGCGAGGAACACATGAGCACCGTCATGAACATAGCAGCTGCAATGACGATCGAGAATCTGGTCGACGCCTACTACGACGACGTGTTTCGAGTTTGCTCGAAGTTCGTCGGGCCGGGTGGCGCCGAGGATTGTGCGCAGGATGTGTTCGTTGTCGCTGCTAAGGCGTGGAAACGCTTTCGAGGCGATTCCTCGCCCAAGACCTGGCTCTTCGGCATCGCACAAAACGTGTGCCGAAACTACCGCAGGAAGCATCGCGACACGGTGCCGCTCGACGGCTGGGAGCAGGGCCACGACGCAACGCCAGGGTTAATTCAGGCCGACGCCCTGCGGGCGGCGCTGCTAAAACTTGATCCTGAAATTGCGCGTCTTGTCATCCTGAAAGAAACCGAGGGCCTTACTTATGAGGAGTGCGCCGAGGTTTTTCGAATACCCGTGGGGACGGTTAAGAGCCGGCTCCATAACGCCTTCTTGAAACTGCGAACACTTCTATCCGACACGGAGACCACACGATGAACGACCTCAAAGCTTTTCTCGACGGAGAACTCGACGCAGCTGCGGCAGCCACGATGCAAAACCGGCTCACTGCAGACGCGACGCTCAATGCGGCGGCGGACGCCTTCCGCAGAGTGTCAGCCAGTTTTTTGGCCCTGACGGAGGGTCCCGCAGTGACTGGGCGCGACAAAGTGATGGCGGTCATTTCTGGGCCAGCGCGTTCCTCATTTCCCCGGCGCACTGCAGGAGCGATTGCGAGTCTGATGTTGGTCACGGTAGTGGCTGTCATCCTCTTTCCAGTATTCGCTCAGCAAAAGGAGGCTGCAAAGAGAACGACGGACATGGCGAAGGAATTCGCTGCCGGAGAAGCCGAGGCGCCGGCGGCTAACGCTGCCGTGGGCGGGTTAGACCGAACTCCAAAGACCGAAGACTTGATGGACAGGCCTGTGGAACAACAGCCTCGGGACCGTAGACCGGATGCGCCCGCCAAGTCCAGGGTAATCGGCGAACTTTTCTACGACCGCCAGGTCATAAAGACAGCCAGCTTGGAAGTCCGCGTGAAGTCGATCGACCAAGCAGAAGCCAAGGTCACTTCATATGTCGATAGCGTGCGAGGGTACGTCGAGAACAGCAGTTCAAGCAACCTCGACGGGCGCTCACCTTCGATGACCCTATCCGTGCGAATTCCACAGCAGAAATTCTCGGAGGCGTTGGCCTCTTTCGAGAAGTTGGGCGAGCGGACTGCTAAGGACATCCAGTCGTCGGACGTCAGCCAGGCTGTGGTCGACATGGACGCGCGGCTGAAGAATTTACGATCGCAGGAGGAAACCTACCGGGCGATTCTGAGGACGGCACGCAAGATCGGCGAGATCATCGATGTGCAGGAGCGTCTGTCGGTCATTCGCGGCGAGATCGAGTCTATGCAAGCCCAGCGCGACTCCATGGCGAAGCTAGCAGCGCTATCAACGATAACATTGACGTTGTCTCAGCGCCCTCCGCCCGAGGACGTTTCGAGCAGCGGCTGGGTCGAAGACACGTGGGCGAGCTCCACACATGCCCTCGCCGGCGCACTCAAAGGCTTGTCGGTGATCGGGATTTGGATTCTCGTTTACGCACCGATTTGGATTCCGCTCAGTTTGGTAACGATTTGGGGTTGGCGTCGGGCATTGCGGGCGTAGAAAAGCCAGAGGGTCCCGAGCGAGTGCCAGCCCTCACAAACCATGCATCGGGGTTAATCATATGCAGCAAAGAGTGCAAATGAATAACCATAAGGAGAGGAGAGAATGAGAAACTTGTTTTTCGCAATGAGCGCGTTCGCGCTCTTCAGCACAGCATCCGCGCAAACCTGGACGGAACAGGGGGACGCAGGGATGTTTACGGCAAATGCGCAGTTCACGGCCGGAGTTGGAACCCTGTCGCAGATTGATGGCCTCTTGACGGACACTGACGTCGATCTCTACATGATAACAGTTGCCGACATCGCGGCGTTTACAGCGACCATGACCGGCACGGGCCAAGAGTTCGTTCAGCTGATGCTTTTTGAGACGAACGGCATGGGGGTGACGCTCTATTCGACCGTCGCCGGAGGAGCTTCGAACGTTGCCACCATAACGGGGCAGTTTGTCAACTCGACCGGCTTGTATCTGCTGGGCATTTCCTATTGGAATAACGACCCCAGGAGTGCGATCGGAGATATTTGGCTAAGCGACCCGTGGTACGTTGAGCGCGAGCCGGACGGCTTCGGTGCGGCAGGCCCCCTCGTGGAGTGGGAGCTCAACAATAGTCCACAGTTCAATTATTCGATCGTTCTCACCGGCACAGAGTATGCCGGCGTTCCCGAGCCCGGCACATTCGTTTTCCTAGCAGTGGGCCTCACCGCTTTGGCCGTGTTGCGCCGCAAGCACTAGCTGCCTCGTTAGACGTGAAGTCGAGACCTGCCTTACAGGTAGGACTCCCACATGCGGTACCTTGCTCGGGTGCCGGATGATATCGTAACAGTTGCAGGGGGCGGATTTGCAGGCTGCGAGGCGGCCTGGGCAGCTGCCAACCGTGGCGCGAAGGTGCTTCTTTACGAGATGCGCCCCGGGAAGAAAACGCCCGCCCACGAAACCGATTTTTTGGCAGAGCTTGTTTGTTCGAACAGCTTCAAGTCGCTGAATCCGGACTCGCCAGCCGGGCAATTAAAGGCGGAAATGGAAGCCCTAGGATCACTCATGATCCCTACCGCCAAGAGGCACGCCGTTCCCGGAGGCGACGCGCTTGCGGTAGATCGAAACCTCTTCGCCGCGGAGATGACTGAGAAGATCGAGAGCCACGCCAATATCGACGTGATCCGCGAAGAATGGGACGGCGACCTAACGGGCAGCGGCCCGCTAATCATTGCCACGGGACCGCTCACTTCTGAGCGCCTTTCGCAGAAGCTGCAGGAGCTGACCGGAACCAATCACCTGCACTTCTATGATGCGGTCGCACCAACGGTCGACGCCGCAAGTGTGGATAGAAGCATCGTGTGGGAACAGAGCAGATACGATAAGGGCGAAGCCGCGTACTTAAACTGCCCTTTCGATAAGGAGCAGTACGACGCGTTTATCGACGCGCTGTTGTCTGCGGAGCAGCCGATTCCTCACGAGTTCGAGAAGGGCAAGTACTTCGAGGGCTGCATGCCCATCGAGGAGATCGCAGCCCGCGGGCGAGATTCGCTTCGCTTTGGAAACATGAAACCGGTTGGGCTCACAAACCCCCACACCCGTGAGCGCGCCTATGCCGTGTTGCAGCTGCGCCCAGAGAACCGCGAGAAGACGCTGTATTCGATGGTTGCCTGCCAGAGCCGCATGAAGTGGGGCGATCAGGGCCGGGTTCTGCGAATGATTCCTGGATTGGAGAAAGCAGAGTTCGTGCGGTTTGGGGTGATTCACCAGAACCTGTATCTCGATTCGCCGCGGCTGATCGGTACGGACTTCATGGTGAAGAACCAGCCAGGGTTGTTCTTTGCCGGGCAGATTACGGGCGTGGAAGGTTATGTCGAGAGCGGTGCGGTTGGCATCCTAGCAGGAATCAATGCCGTGCGCTTCTTGGAAGGGAAGGAAACGACGTCGCCGCCGCGCCCGTGCGCATACGGGTCACTCGCGGCACACGTCACGAACGAACATACCGAGGAGTTCTCACCCATGAATATCAACTGGGGGCTGTTTCCCGAACCTGAACCGGCCATCAAGGACAAGGGCGTGAGGCGCAAGGCAAAACTGGAAGCTGCGAGAAAAGCATTCGCCGACTGGCTCGCGGGTGCGTAGCCGCAAAAAATGAAGCCTCCGCCGAAACGGAGGCCATTTTTATGCTGTTCGTTCGGGCCGTAATTACTTGCGGCGGCGAGCGAGGGCAAGGCCGGCAAGGCCGATGCCGATAGCGATGAACGTGCCGGGCTCAGGAACGACCGAGCCGTGAATGAGGAACGGCATGTCCTTCGGAAAGTTCTCCAAACCCGTGGTTCCGGTATCGATCGCGTTAACCCAGGCGGCTCCGTTCCATTGCTTCGCGTTTGTGCTACCGGGTGTGACATTCGCGGCGGGAGCCGTCAATGGCGGCGTGAACGATCCGCCAACAAAGTTGAAGTCGAGCCAGTAGGTACCAGTTAAGAGCACGACGCTGGAAAAGTTGACTTCAACTCGCTGAACACGACGTGCGTCGTTGACGGTTGATCCAATGCGATAGATATCGGTAAACGCAACTGAACTGAACGTCCCAGAAGCGACGCTTAGACCGGGTGTGCCTGGTGTTGTCGTGTTGTCGCGAATGTCAAAGGTACCACCCGTAACGGTGGGCGCGGTGGCATTCGTCAGGTAAACGAACGTCGATGCCGAATCAATCTGCCAACCGGCATCAGCGATCGAAAAGTCGTCAGCCAATCTGAACGCACCGGAAGATGAGAAGCCCAGGACGTTGCCGGGCGGTGTGTTGAGTCGGCTGTAAAAGCCGCCAGCGGGGCGCACCTCTGTGCCGATCCCCAAAGGCTCAAACAGCCCGCGGCCGTCTGCGTTGTTGAATAGTACGATCGCCTGCGAAGAGGCTGCAACAGCCATCGCTGCAGCGATGATTAGGGTTTTCATGATCTTCTCCTATGGCAGCGTTTCGAATTTGCGCCCTGCAAGCGCCGCCACCATATGTAATTGACCGCAACATCGATATGTGTGACAACAATTATTTTGCTATCGGAAGTCGTCTGACCGGGCCTTGCCAAGACCTCGTTGCTGAGTAAGAATTTTCAATGGACTCTGAATAAGGCCATAGGCAACGGACGCTTCTCTTTGCGATAGTGAGTGCGCAAGGCGGCCCGTACACCGGTCAACACAAAAAAGAAGCCCCCGCCGAAGCGGAGGCCCACTTTTGTCTTCTTCGTTCTTTGCCGTAATTACTTGCGGCGTCGAGCGAGGGCAAGGCCGGCAAGGCCAATGCCAATGGCGATGAACGTACCGGGCTCAGGAACCGTGGTGACGGTGCCTTCGATAATCGAGCCAATGCCTCCGGGAACCACGGATGTCGTGGTGATGAAGATCCAGAGGTCGGTTCCTCCAGGAAGTATCACCGAGAACGAGTTCGTGACGACGCTGCCGCCCTGGTCGCCCAGGTAATTAACGGACATGTCGCCGGCGCCCGGAGCGGCCGTATGGTACGCCGCGACGAACGAAGCTACATCAGGCTGAATCGTAGGAATGATGTAGACGGGGATGTCACCAGGGCCGAAACCGCCCATATTAACCTGATAGTAGTAGTAGGTTCCAGTGGGATTGAAAACTCCCGGGAATGGCTTCGGAGCCAAGTGGTTGCTGGGAACGCCGTCTCGGAAAAGGCGTCCGAGTCGTGTGGGCTCGGTGCCGTCCCATGTGTGGCTGAAGACCTGTGCCGAAGCAACCGTGCCGAGACCAACGATCATAGCGACTGGTAAAAGTGTGCGTAAACGCATTAGATTATTCTCTCCTCTAGATTTGAGATTTGAAGTAATCGTCCCCATTGAGAGCGACGACCCTTCCAATTACATGCGGAGGACACAGCCCTCCAACCTCATAGTACTGCATCTTGTATAACTTGTCAAGCTTGCGCTCAAGAAAGTGAAAATTGTCTTTGGCGCAATTCCACCCAGAAGTAAGCGGCCGCCTTGGCGTACTCGACCCTTGTGTCCCGCAAGCGGAGGGCCCTAACTGACCTCGGGATTCGAGTGCTTGTCTGGCAGCACCTATCGCGGGTTCAATGCCTCTCTGTACTGTCGGACGGCCGTAACGGCTGAATCCATGTATGCGGCGAGGTCGGATAAGGCATCGGTTCCGTACCGCACTTCGATTCGATCAGATCGCTGCCTGAGACCTTTTTGAGCTTTCTCAATGGCGTGGACGACGCGAAGCGGCAACTCCTTGCCCTTGGCGTACGAGATCGTCATCTTGCCAAAACGCCCCTCAACCCTTGTGATGCCCATTTCTCGGCACCTCAACCGCAGCCGAATGAGCCAGGCAGCCGTCTCGATTTCGTCCGGTAGTGGCCCGTAGCGGTCTCTAAGTTCTTCCTCGACGCCTACAATGGCATCCTCGGACCTCGCCTCCATAAGGTGCTTATAGTAGTAAAGCCGCTGGCTCTCGTCTTCGATGTACCGATGCGGGATGTAGGCTGCGGCGGGGAGGTCGACCGGGGGCAACGTGTCGAACTCCGGCATCTCGCCTATCTCGACCGCGGCAAGGCGGGCCGCCGAGGCACCCCCTTCATCGTATGCGCCCTTCAGCTGCTCGACGGCTTCGCGAATCAGGCGCGAGTAGAGTTCGAAGCCTACACTCTGCATCGTGCCGTGCTGCTGAGAGCCGAGCAGTTCACCCGCCCCACGGATCTGCAGATCACGAAATGCCAATGAGTATCCGCTGCCCAAGTCGCTGAACTCCTGCAACGACTTCAACCGAGCGAGGGCATTTTCTGTTAGTTTTTTGCCGGGCCGATACAACAGATATGCATACGCTTGCCTGTCGCTGCGGCCGACTCGGCCCCTCAATTGGTACAGTTGGGCGAGGCCGAGCCTGTCGGCGTCCTCGACGATGAGAGTATTCGCGTTCGGGTTGTCCAAGCCGTTCTCGATTATCGTCGTGCTGAGGAGAACATCGACCTCGCCGTGAAAGAATGCGTTCATCATCGGCTCCAGTTCATCTGCTGTCATCTGGCCGTGGCCAACCGCAATTCGCGCCTTCGGGGCGATCGCACGAAGTTTTTCAGCGACGTGCTGAATTCCGTCAATTCGGTTGTACACGTAATAGATCTGTCCTCCCCGTGCCAGTTCGCGCAGCAGGGCCTCGCGAACAACGTCGACTCCGTACGGGCGCAGGTAAGTGCGAACCGGAAGCCTGCCGGGTGGCGGGTCGGTGATAAGCGACATGGGCCGCAATCCCATGAGCGACATATTCAGCGTGCGCGGAATCGGCGTCGCGGTTAGCGTCAGAAAGTCAGCCGACTCGCGCATTTTCTTTAGGATTTCCTTGTGCTTCACGCCGAAGCGCTGTTCTTCATCGACGACGACCAGCCCGAGATTCTTGAACTCAACGCTCTTTTGGAGCAGCGAATGGGTGCCGATCACGACGTCGACGCTGCCATCTTTGATGCCTTCCAGCGTTGCTCTTTTTTGTTTCGGCTGCCGAAAACGGTTGAGTAGGTGAAGTTGGATCGGGTACGGCCCGAGCCGATCGCGAAATGTCTCAAAGTGCTGATCAGCGAGAATGGTCGTGGGGCAGAGTACTGCCACTTGCTTGCCCGCTTGAGCCACTTGAAAAGCGGCACGGACCGCAACTTCGGTCTTGCCAAAGCCGACGTCTCCGCAAACGAGGCGATCCATCGGATAGGGCTTAGCGAGGTCGCGCTTGACTTCGTGTATGGTCTTGAGCTGGCTCTTGGTTTCGATCCACGGGAAAGTCGCTTCCATTTCAGTTTGCCACGGAGTTTCCGGATCGAACGGCGGGCGGCTGGCCTGGGTTCGCTTTGCATAAATCGAGATTAATTCCCGCGCGAGGTCTTCAGCCTTTTTTTTTGCAACCTTCAGCGTGCGTTGCCAGTCGCCACCTGCAATGCGGTACACCATCGGCGGGGCGTCGCTTGGGGCGAGATATTTCTGGATTCGATCGAGCTGGTCGGTCGGCAGCAGCAGTTTGTCCGGGGCCTTGTAGTCGATTCGCAAAAACTCTTTCGGCTTACCTTCGACCTCTCGCATTGTCAGGCCCTGGAAGACTCCGATTCCGAATTGGATGTGAACCACGTAATCTCCGGGTTCCAGATCGAGCACCGTCGCAATCGGCGCCCCTTCCTGAAACCTTCGTTGGGGGAGCCGCAATCTGCCGACACCGAAGAGCTCGGCATCGGTGAGCACAACCAACTTCTGATCTTGCCAGAGAAAGCCGCCAGCCAAGTTGCCCTGAAGCATCGCGAGCGGTCCATCGGCTCCCTTTGTTTCGGGAATGCCTTCGACGATAGGAACATCGACCTGGGATAGAACTTGTCGAGCGCGCGTCGGCTGGTCGGTCGTTAGGATAATTTGAAGCCCGGCGCTTCGCCAGTTGACAATCGCTTGGGCAAGGGCCTCGGATCTGCCCCGATACGGCGCAAGAGAGGTGATGCCGACCTCTATGTTTTCGTCGATCTTCAGCCACTCGGGCTTCCCCCCAAGCGCGGTGAGCGAAAGAATGCGCTGTGGTTCGGCGAGCGCGGCGATCGGCTTTTGGAAATGGAGGCCCTTAGGTGACAATGCCTCTCCGCGCCGATAGCGGTTTGCTAGCGCAGTCGCGAGGTCTTCCTCGGCTTGCATCGCCGCGGCTTCGAGTTCAACCGGTTCCTCAAGCACCAATAGCCCCCCGGCTAAGTAATCAAGGGCGCTGAACACAGCTTCGGAGGCGAAGGGCATGTATAGCTCCAGCCGATCGAAGAACAATCCTGCTTCGATCGCGGCAATGTCCGATTCGACTCGCTCTCGCAAGACCTCCGCATTCTCGCCGACCGCGTCTAGATCCAACCTTTCGCGCACAGCTGAGGGTGCGCCCGCCAGCGTCGCTGGTGTTATCGGCCGTACCGGCGCCAAATGCAATGCTCTCGACGGCGCGAGACTTCGCTGCGTTTCGGGATCGAAGGTTCGCATGCTCTCTACGAAATCGCCGAAGAACTCGGTCCGAAATGGGAAGTCTGAACCGACCGGGTGTATATCGAGTATCCCGCCCCTTCGACTGAAAGTGCCCGGTCTTCGAACTGGCTCTTCGTGCTCGTATCCAAGTGCAACAAGCTTTTGCCCGATCGCGGCAATGTCGACCTCGTCCTCCAATCGGAGCGAGACCACGCTTTCCGAAAAGGCCCTCGGAGATAATGTGCGCTCGAGCGCCGCTTGGGGCGATGCCAAGACAATGCAGCCGTCATCCCCCAGTAGGGAAGCAAGAGCAGCGGCTCGCGCGCTCAGGGCATTGACCTCGGGCGGGCCGTCGTCGTATAGGCTGGATTGGCCCGAAGGCAGGTGGTGAATCGCCGACGGTGGGACGCCGAGAAGCGCGAGGCGCGCCTCCCATTGCAGAGCGGAGTCATAGCCCGAGGTTACAACGAGAATTCTACGATCAGCCGGTTTTTCTGCTCTCCGGTAGGCAGCAGCGACCATCGGCGCCAACGCTTCGCCCGAAATGGCCGACCATTGACACCGGCCTTCCAATATCTCAGGAGTGGGGATTTTGGCCGCCCAGTCGCGAACCAGCATCGCGGGTAGTCTACCTCCCGAAGTGCAGACTTCTGTCTGCTACGGACGTCTGTTTTTCGACCGTGCAATTGAGCGACGACATCCAGTACCTGAAAGGCGTGGGGCCGAAGGCGGCGGTCACCCTGCGCAAGTTGGGCATCGAGACGGTGCAGGATATGCTCGTGTACTTGCCATTCCGCTACGAGGATCGGCGCGAATTTCGCCCAATTTCGAGCGCGGAGCCCGGCGAATGGCTGACCCTGAAAGGACGCATCATCGACCTGAGCGAGGACCGAAAGCGCGGGCAGTTCTCAATCACGCGGGCGGCGCTAAGCGACCGCGAAGCCGCGATCAGATTGATCTGGTTCAACCAGAAATGGATCAAGCCTATACTTCGAAAGCACCAGGGTGAAGTCATTGTATACGGCCTCGTGAAGGATGCGACGTTCGGCCTGGAAATGACTTCGCCGGAATACGAATTAATCTCGCCAACCGACTCGCCTGAAGACTTTGCCCGGATTACACCTATCTACCGCCTAAAGGATGGAGTGCCTCAGAAACTGGTGCGCCGCGCCGCCGCAAACGCGACCGCTCTGATTCCCAAGGAATTTGTCGACCCACTGCCGGGGCGACTGGGTAAGACATACGGGTTGATGCCGCTTGCCGAAGCGTACCGCAAAGTGCACTTTCCGTCAACCGAAGCCGACTGCTTAGATGGCCGGCGGCGGCTCGTTTTTGATGAGTTCCTGGCCCTACAAATCGGTCTTGCGATGCGCCGCGCCAACCATGGGTTAGAGGCGGGGATCGGGTTCGAGATTCCGGACACGGTTATCAGCGAAGTTCGGTCTGTTCTCCCCTTCGAATTTACGGGTGCTCAAAAGCGGGTCATTCGCGAAGTGTTCCGCGATATGAAGCGGCCGCACCCGATGAATCGCCTATTGCAAGGAGACGTCGGGAGCGGAAAGACCGCGGTTGCGGCGACCGCTATTCTTGCTGCCGTACGCTGTGGCTACCAGGCCGCCCTGATGGCACCGACGGAGATCCTCGCCGAGCAGCATGCCGCTAACTTGACGCTCCTGTTTGAGCCTCTTGGAATTGATGTCGAGCTTCTCGTTGGCAAGCAAACAGCGGCTCAAAAACGTAAAGCGACGGAGAGGACGAAGACGGGGGTCGCCCACGTTGCAATTGGGACTCATGCGCTCATTCAGGAAGGAGTTGAGTTCGCGAAATTGGGCTTGGTCGTCGTGGACGAGCAACATCGCTTCGGGGTGCTGCAACGAGGGGCGCTTAGGATGAAAGGCTACGGTAATCCCGACCTCCTCGTCATGACCGCAACGCCGATACCACGCACTTTAACGCTAACCCTTTACGGTGACTTGGACCTCAGCGTCATCGACGAGATGCCCCCAGGTCGCAAGCCGATACGAACGCATTGGAAGACCCCTTCGGACCGGGAGGAGGTCTACCGAAACGTTCGGAAATTGGTGGAGGCGGTGGGAGTTCAGGCCTATGTTGTCTGCCCCTTAGTTTCGGAGAGTGAAAAGATGCTTGCCCAAGCAGCAAATGAACTGCAGAAGCAACTCGTAGGGGGTGCATTGAAGGGACTCCGCGTGGGTCTTCTCCACGGCCAATTGAAGTCGAAAGAGAAAGTAGAGGCGATGGATGCATTTCGGCGTCACGACCTGGACGTTCTGGTCGCAACGACGGTCATTGAGGTCGGTGTAGACGTGCCGAATGCCAGCATCATGGTCATAGAAGACGCGAACCGCTTTGGCCTGGCCCAACTGCACCAGCTGCGGGGACGTGTGGGCCGAGGCGGACGACAGAGCTTCTGCGTTCTTATCGGGTCGGCGACCGGTCCCGACTCCGAGGCCCGACTGCGCGTGATGATCGAAACCGTGGACGGTTTTCGCATCGCCGAGGAGGACCTGAAGATTCGGGGCCCCGGCGAGTTGTATGGCACGAGGCAGAGCGGCGACTTGGGGCTAAAGATCGCCGACTTGCTCCGTGACGGAAAGGTTCTCGAAGAGGCAAGGCAGGCGGCGATGGGGATCGTCGAGGGCGACCCGACGCTGACCAAGCCCGAGAACAGGGCGCTCCGAAGCTGGATTGTCGAGCGAGGCTCAGAGCAGGTGCGGACGGACGTCAGCTAAGCGACAGAACCTTTTTGGTCACGAGGGAGTCTCAAAGGCGTGCGTCTTGTTATTGGAATCTCGATACTTGCGACTGCTGCCGTTGCTCACAGCCAGAGAGAGCCGTACATGGTTATTGAAGCTGCGGTGGCTGCAAGCGTGGCTCAACAGAACATCGTGCTCGACGTCGGTGGATGGCAGCGGTACGGCAGATCGTTCGAGCGGTTTCAGCTGAGGTTGTTTTCCAAGGAAGGCAAGGTTTACGCCGAGCAATTCTTAAACGATGAGAAGCGCCTTGTTCTCATCGCGGACGGGCGCAAAGTTTGGCGCTATGACCCGGTTGCGAACGAGTACACGTTTCTCGATCAACCGGACACTTTCGCCAAGACAATGAGCGTTGTGGCAGGCTGGTCTCGCCTACATTTGCAGCGACCGCTCCGGATGATGGGCGGCAGCGTAAGGTGGCTCGTAAACCCACAGTTCGAAGTGAACGATTCCTGGGTTCGAGTGTTTCAAACCAGGCCGCTGACCGGCGGCGATTGGCGCGGCTCGGACACGAAGTTCTTTTTCGATGACAAACGACGCATCGAGAAGCTGACCGTCGAGGATCGGCAAGACACGCCTACGGGGTTAAAGCACGTTTGGTTCGAGGGCATTCTTGCCTACCCCGATACGCTTACGGTGAAGTTCGATTTTGTGCCTCCCCGCGGCGCAAAGCCTGCTGCAGACCTGCCGGTTCGGATTCCGGGCGACGGCGGCTAAGCCGCAGGGCACTGTCACATTTTCACCTTTGCGTGACAAACTTCCATTTAAGGAACTGACCTTAAATGCGCAAAGCCTTCACACTGATCGAGCTTCTTGTTGTCATCACAATCATCGCGATCCTCGCGGCAATCCTCTTCCCAGTCTTCAGTCGAGCGCGCGAATCCGCACGTCGTGCGACATGCACGTCGAACCTCTACCAGATTTCACGCGCGGTGATGATGTATGCGAACGACGCTGATGACAAGTATCCGCGCAACGATGGATGCCTTCCTGGAGTTTCCCTAAATCCGGACCTGCGGCCGGGCAATGTCCAGGGAGATGGCTGCTCGCAGTGGCCCTTCGCATTTCGGCAGAACCATTACAAGTGGCCTATCTGGGTGCTGGGTTACGCGGGTAACGCCGTTGATCTTTTCAAATGCCCTTCCCGCGAGATCGACCGGCGCAACTGGAACGAGAATGGCGAGCTTATGAACGCATACGCGCTTAATCTTTCCTTGACTGGCGCGCTGAATACCTACACCGACCCGTCCGGGCCCGGCGCGATCCGTAACAGCTTCCTGGGCGGGGCGCAGTCCGACGTCCCGCAGCCGAGTTCGACGATGCTTTTGATGGAGCTTTCCAGCTCTCGAATCAGTTTCTTGCCCGTTTTCGCGACACCGAGCGCGAATGTTCAACGGCGTACCCTGCTGCCCTGCGAGAGTTGTGGGCGCCGTTCTTGATGAAGTGGGTGTCGCGCACTAACTGCACACCCACCGGAGAAGTCGACGCTAGGCTCGTTCCTCATAACGACGGCTTTGTTCTCGCGCGAGCCGACGGCAGCGCGAAGTTCCTCTCCGCGCGGGCCTTTCTGGCCAGGTGTCCATCCCGCGACGACTACGTTGTCCCGACTTACGGATCGGGATGGCAATGCGGCCCGACGGACGGATCGAGAACCATTGATACAGCGCCGGTCTGGTATCGGGAGTGGCCACTATGGGCATTGCACTAACCCGCTTGTTGCTTGCCGCGCTCGTCGCTTGCGCGCTCTCCGGATGCGGGCGGATGTCATCTGAAGCGGTTCGCGAGAAGGATCAGGAGCGGATAGAAACGTCCAAAAACATGCCGGGCAACGACATCCCTTTGGACCCTGCAGACGGACGCTAGCGGAGCGCGACGAAGTCCGTCAGGGCCGTCCGTTCAACGTCCGCGACAGGTTTAAGTCCGCCATCGACAATGGCGTGAATTTTGTAGCCGGCCTCTTCGAGATAACGGTGCATTTCTTCCGGCGTGTGATTGAATGCTGCGCACAGCGAGTCGACCGACTCGTAGAAGATTGCCTTGGGCGGGAAGTCCCTTATCACTCGCGGCGCACCTTTGAAGACTCCAAACTCCGCCCCCTCGACGTCGACCTTCATGACGTCGATCCGTTCGATCCCGTTTTCACGGCAATAGTCGTCGAGGGTCGTGACCGTTACCTTAATTGCACCTTCGTCCGTTGCTGGGTCGACTAGCTGCGACCGACCGATGTCGGGCAACGAAGGGACATGAAGGCCGAGTTCGCCCGGTTCGTCGCTGAGAGCGACGTTCGCCAGAGTGACATGGCTGAGCTTGTTGAGCTCAAGATTCTTCCGGAGGTATTCACTTTGCACGGGTCCCGGCTCGAACGTATGGACGGTGCCGGTGTCTCCCACCTTGACGCCCGCTGCCACCGCGTACTGTCCAAAGTGACCGCCAACGTCGAAGAAGGTGTCTCCTTGCTTTAGATAGGAGAGTAACGCGTTTACGGTTTCACCCTCGTAAAGTCCGAGCATGTAGATGTGATAACTTACATAATCGCGAGGATTTATGATCATCCTTCCGCCCGTCGGTAGGGCGACCTCGATTCGCTCATCGGTTGCGGGGAAGCGGCGCCTCAGCCCGCTAACCAACTTGGGAACGCGAGCAAGCGCCGGACATACTCGTATCGCGGCTCGCGCCACACGATGGATCAGCCGCGGCATGCGGGGCTATTCTTCCTCGCCTATCGCAATGACGGCTCTCTCTGAGCCGTTCACCTTCTCGTAGTAGGCGAGGGCGAGGACCATGCCTGCTCCCAGCGCAAACGAAGCAATGTGGAACCGGTCGACCATCCACCAGTTGACAGGGCTGCACACGAGGAGCCAAGCCATTTGGCCGAGCGGCACGGCAGCCAAGGCGCGATGCAGGGGGTGCCTCAAGCGCGTGAGCGCCAATATGACGAGGACGACGAGGGAAACGTATGACAGCACAATAAGACTTATCGCCACCAAGCCTCCGACGGCCATGGGGTACATCCACGAATTGTCGATAAAGATGATAAATTCGGTTTCGAGTAGCTGGTAATTCACGCGCCTGCCGAAGTGCACGCCGGGTCCACCGCCGAACCACGGGTTCTGGGCAAAAATCGTTCCGGCGCGCGTCAGCAACTTCATTCGGTACGTGAGGCCCTGGTCGGCCGTAATGGCATCAGCATTGATGAGGGCAACCGCATTTGCGGCTTTTTCAGCCGTGTCGCTGAATTTATCTGCCGCAGGACCGCCTATAGCCAAGATGATCAAAATCGCCGCGACCACGGTCGTAGTCGTCCTCAGGGCAAGCCGGAGCCTAGTCGTCATCGGCATCATGAAGAGCACGATGAGTGCCGCGACCAGCATGCCTGCGTAGCTTGCTCGCCCCCGATCGAGGAATATGATTGCCGCCCCACCGAGACCGCCAATCAAGGAGGCGTACTTCCAAAAGCCCCGACGGGCGAACCCGCATATCACCATGGCCACAAGGGTTCCCGTAACGGCAAGCCCAAGCTGGTTTGTCCGCACCGATAGGTCACCGAACGAGCGCGGAGATCGCCCGCCATAACCAAAGCGTTCAATGATCTGATAGAAGGCTCCGACCTCCACGCAAAACGCAAGGATTGCTCCGAGGAACAGCGCCACGAAGATAACGGCGAAAAATGAATTCCAGATACGGCCGGTCGCCAAGCATAGGTAAGTGGGGATTGCCAAGGTGAAGTAGAACCAACCTACGGCCTGGATCAAGGCATTATCCTGCCGGTCCCAGTAAGCATAGGCGATGTACGTGTAGATAGCCGTGTAAAGGAAAAGCGCAACCGGAGCGATCCAGAGAGCCTTCGGCACAGGGGGCCGCATTTTTTGGTTTGCCCAATACGTGATCATCGAGACAAACGAGAGAAAGAATAGAATGTCGCCGGGGCCGAATGCGTTCTTGAAGCGCATCCCAAATTGGTTAGGGTACTTGCCATAAAGAAGAGTGTGGCCGGCTAGCAGGCCAAGCAGCAGAAGCCACTCGGGCCTGGTCAACATCATCGAGATCGTGAACAGGGCGATCGCGCTTCCGCCGAGGGTCATCACTGGAAGGCGCGCCTCTGGCGAAAGTAGCAGCACGGCCGTACACGCAACCACGAGAAGCGCTGAGAGCGTAAGCAATCCGACGATGACGCCTCTGCGACTCGTACTGCCTGCGGCAAGACTGTCGAGCCAGCGCCCGATCCCGACTGTAGTTCTGGCTAGACTCATAAAACCTTTAAGACCCTGGTTGCCCGTTCCGAAGTTAACAGACGCACAACCGCATCCCAGTTTATCCCCTAAACCGAAAAACAAAAAGGCACCGGCTGCGGATCCCAGCCGGTGCCAAATGCTATTTGCTCGTTCTCTACCTGCGCTTGCGTGCGAATAGGAGCAGGCCGGTGCCGACAAGCAGCCCCAGCACGGTAGCAGGCTCAGGCACTACAGTCGGGTTCAATTGACCACGCACCTCGCCACCGGGAAACTCAACCGAGTGAATGTTCACGTAGTAGTTATCCGCAAGGAACAGGGCCTCCTGCGCCTCGCTAAAATTGAACATGTCGTGGCTCGTGTACGATGTGCTTCCTGTTGTCCCAGATAACGGGAAGACCACAGGTCCGGCCACACCAGCTGGCCCATTGTGGATGTGAGCGGCGGTAACGTTAGCGGTAAACCCCGAAGCAACCGTGTCCATCATGAACATATTGGTCACGTCGTCGTACGTACCGGTGGACATCCCCGCCGCCGGAGATCCGTTCGGCGGCACCTCGTTTGTTCCAAGGAGATTCGAGGTGAACTCCCATAGGGTTGCATTTGCATTTGCGGAAAAGATTGCAGCGATCGCGAGCGCTGCAGATCGAGTAATGAAGGCTTTCATGAATGTCTCTCCTCTTTGAAACTTGATATCAAGTGAGTTGCGGAACACGATGTTCCAATCCGCTCTACGCGTCTACTCGCGTCAGGGATCCGATTTCCTCAGGAAATTACCGCAGTGGAACCGATGCGGGCAGTCTAGCTGCCGTCATGGCCGCCGGCCAGCGGGGACCGGATCGTTGCGGTATATCCGAGAATTTGAGTCTCGCGCCCGGGCGGTAGTCGATCGGGCCACCACGTGATGTGGACCGATTTTCAAAGAAACTTTGCAATTAAACGAAAAAAAGTTGTCACAGTTGTGAAAATCGTGAACAATAGATACGTGGAGGGTCTATAAATGCAGATCATTGATGACCGTAATTGGAGGGAAGGCCGTACCGTTCGAACGGACCACGAATGGGTAAGGCTTCTTGGATGGGCCAGGCAAGGGAAGGGGACAGCAGTCGATCGCCTTGCTAACGACATCCTGGAGTACGTACAGAAACGCGTTCGCGCCCTTGGAGTCCCGTACAGTGACGCAGCAGACGTCGCGCAGAATTGCGCGATTGAAGTGTTGCGACACCTCGAGGACTTCGATCTCACGCGGGGGACGTTTGATGGGTGGATGGCAGGGTTTGCTCTGAACGCTGTTCGCACCTACAACCGTGGGGCGAAGAAACTCAGGTCCGAAGTTGCTCTTGAGGACATTCCTGAGCCTTGCGCTCAGGAGACAATGTTTTCCGAGCAAAGGAACGGGCTCGAAGCCGCGCTCAGCAAGCTTTCGTCGCAGGATCGGCGGATGCTTGGTTTGAAGTTCGGCCAGGGACTGACATCCGATGAGGTTGCAGCGCGACTGGGCATGCGTGGGAATCAAGTGAGAAACAGAATGTCGCGAGCGCTCGAACGGCTGCGTCAGCAGCCGGCTATTCGCGAGTTGCTCTCCTCTTAGCGTTCCCTGAAGTAGTCGACGGACGGGCCGGTCCAATCCTGCGGAAGTGGGAGGCGGATCGAGCCTGTCGACTGCTGTCTGACCGTATATTTCATGGAATCTCCGCCTGCGAGCGGGAGTCCATTCTTTGAGGTCACTTCAATCGACAGCGAATAGCCGACGACACTGTACTCGCCCGTGAAGCGGTCTGACGAGCCAGCGCCGTTGTCAACGTTCCACTCAAGTGAGCCGTCCGGCTTGAACTCGATCGTGGCAGTCCAGCTGGCTGACCTGCGCGCGGCCTCGGGCAGAGAAGTGCTCGAAGGAGTACCTGCGTTTTCCCACAAGCCAACGATCTCTTGGTCAAAGTCAGGGCTGTTGCACGAGACAACGCAACACAAGGTCACCGTGACAAGTATAAGGCGCGACATCTCAACGCGATTCTGGCGCAATCCCTAATTCTTCGGCGGTTCTCCACGGATCGGCGTATCTTCCGATAAGCGGTTCAGGATGTCCGAGTGCTCTCGCAAGAGTCCGAACAGCTCGACGTGTTCGCGAAGGGCAGCCCGACATTCCTCGCACGTGGTGAGATGAGCGCTCACCACCCGCACCTCATCCTCAGACAATTCATTCATCAAGAAGGAATGCAGGTCGTCTCGGACCGATTCGCAGATCAGATCGTCGTTTTTCACGTTGTATGACTGGGGGTTAGACATTGCCTCACGCAATCTATCATTGTCAGCCAATCGTTGATTCGTGACGATTACGACGGAAAGTCGCCTCGCATTGTTGCTTGATTCTTGCCTTAGGCGAAGCTGCCGACGGCAGTGGTATTGATTTTCGACGGTTCAACGAGGTCGCAAGCGAGGCTCCTGATCTCCTCCGAAGTGACGGCGTCGATGCAAGCGATCACCTCTTCGATTGGAACCTGACGACCGAAGATAATCTCGTTCGAAGCCATCCGCCGCATCCTGGTCGAAGTCGCTTCGAGGCCCATGACCATCCCACCCTTCAGCATTCGTTTGGCTCGGGCAAGTTCTTCATCCGGAACGAGGTCCTGCTGAATGCGGGCAAACTCGACGCCGACCAACTCGCGAACTTCGGAAAACTTTGAAGGGCTCGTCCCCCCGTAGATGACATAAGTGCCGCCTTCGGAGTAGGAGGCGAGGTAGCTGCCGACAGCGTACGCAAGGCCCCGTTTCTCGCGGATCTCCTGGTGCAGGCGCGAGCTCATGCTTCCGCCCATTACGGCGTCGAAAACCCACGCGGAGTGGCGGCGGTCATCGCGCTTAGCGATTCCGCTGCCGCCGATGCAAAAGTGAACCTGCTCGGCACCTTGTTTTCGCAGGAACTCGCCTGGGTGATCTGTGGGCGGAAGTTCCTCCGGTGAGGCCTTACCGCCTTCCAAACCGCCCAACGCTTTTTCGACAGAGCTGCATAGCGCGTCGGTGTCGAGCTTGCCCGACGCCGCCACCAGCGTGTTGCCGGCCGTGTACCGGCGGCCGACATAATCTGTAAGGTCTTGGCGGCTGAACGAGCCCACTGATTCGTGCGTTCCGATGATCGGCAGACCAAGCGGATGATTGCCCCAGCGATTCTGGTGGTAGAGATCGTGCACCAACTCTTCGGGGCTATCGAACTCCTTGCGAATCTCTTCCTGCACAACGTTCTTCTCAAGCGCCAATTCCTTCGAATCGAACAGCGAGTTGACGTACATGTCCCCCAAAACCTCGACCGCGTTGTCCACGTCATCGTTGAGAACGCGAGCGTAGTAGCAGGTTTCTTCGCGGGAAGTGAACGCGTTAAGATAGCCGCCCCGGCCCTCGATCGACTGAGCGATCTGCTCTGCCGACCTGGAGGGCGTACCTTTGAAGAGCATGTGCTCGATCAGGTGGCTGATGCCCCCCTCGCTCGCCGTTTCATCTTTGCTACCGGTTTCGCACCAAATGCCGATGGAAACCGACTGGACGTGTTCGAGCGGCTCGCAAAGAATGCGCACGCCGTTGTCGAGTGTGAATTTCTTGAAGGTATCAGACATTTTCTAAATCCGTGCTCGGCCGGCAAGCGCACCGAGCTTTTCGATGACAGCAATCACGACGTCACCGTCGCGAAGCGAGCGCTCCGCACCCGGCAGAGAGAGCCCCGGAATTGGCCCGGCGGCGATTATGTCGCCTTCGCGGAGATCTGCGCCCCGCGACGCCTCGCGGACCATTTCGGCAAAAGTGTAGGTCATGTCGCCCATTTCTACGTTGGCGACAATGTCATCCCCCAAATGCAGCCGGCATTTGAGATTGAAGACTTTTCCGCGTTCTGTGGCTGTTGCCCTATCGTCCATTTCGTCCGGCGTGACAACGAACGGGCCCAGGATGAACCCGGGATCGTACAGTTTCGATGCCTGCCGCGAATCGCCTATGGACCACGCAAGGAACGTCGAGTACCCCAGCACTAGTTGGTCTGCCTCTTCAATCGTGACTTCTCGATCTGTCGAGCCGACGACAACCGCCATGTAGACGTCGACGCCCGCGAGGTCGGTCTCCGGAAACAAAATTTCGTGCTCGGGAGGGGCGATTGCCCCAGGGTTGCCATAAACAAATTGCGGCTTGGGGGAAGCGGCCCAGGCATCGAATAGACGAAGGCTCGCAGCGTGCCCGATCGGCGTCAGAAGGTCGACGGCTTCCGGAGCGTGAACGCCCAGCGCCTTCTCGCCGTCCGTCTCGTAAATCTTCCCGTCATGGAAAATCCCCGCCCGAGGGCGAGGATCATCCGCGACTGAGAACCGGCAAAGCTTCACCGTCTCATTCTACGCGTATCGGTACGCGACAAGAAAGGCAACGACATACCCAGCCATTACAGGCAGCATGGTTCGCATCCTCATCCCGAACAGTCCGTGCTCGCTGCCGGTAACCTTCTTGATCGTGTAGTCGAAGAGAAAACCTAGCAGGAACCAACCGCCAAGAAAAAATGGCGCTTGGTAGTGTTCGCGCAGCGCCCCGAGGATAAAGCCGACCACGATGCTCACCGACAAAAAAGCAGCGATCAATCGCTTCGGCACGACTACGTTGCTCGTCACGGAACGGTCGACACCGTCGACACCACGCTGTTCGGGGCGGTCGGCCCGAGCGTGCCGTTGATGGTGGCCTGCGTCGAGAAGTTGTCATGCCACGCGATCAGCGCGGCTTGTTGAGTGGGATACCAATCAGCCATTTCCAGTCATTCCCTCCAAGTTGTGGGTCATTTTCGCACGTTTGCGGGCGGTTCCCGCCAAATTGTGGACGGTTCCCGCCAAGTTGTAGACGGTCCCCGCTAAGTTGTAGACGGCTCCCGCCAAGTTGTAGCTCACTCCCCCACATGAGTCAGCGCGGGAATATCAATTACGGGGTTATCGTCTGTTCGCTTTGACGAACAAGAGCAAAGCCGCGATATGAAAGCACAGCGAGAGGACGAGGAAGACCGCTGGGATTTCGATCAGCCCAGATCGATTCAGCCTCTGCGCGACGACAAGCGAAACGAGACCGAGCACTAATAGCAACCAAGGCAACCACTTGCGCTCAGCCGCCAATTAAAGTGTCCCCCGCAGCTCCTGCTCGCGTTCGATGGCTTCGAAGAGGGCTTTGAAGTTGCCTTTGCCGAAGCTTTTGGCGCCCTTGCGCTCGATGAACTCGAAGAACAGCGTGGGGCGGTCTTGGACGGGTTTGCTGAAGAGTTGGAGGAGGTAGCCCTCGGGGTCGCGGTCGACGAGGATGCCGAGGGGGGCGAGGGTTTCGATGGCCTCGTCGATGGTGCCGACGCGTTCGGTGAGGGCGTCGTAATAGGTTTGCGGGACTTTGAGGAACTGGAGGCCGCGCTCCATCAGGAGGGTGATGGTTTTGACGATGTCGCTGGTGTGGAGCGCGAGGTGCTGGACGCCGCTGCCGCCGTGGAAGATGAGATACTCCTCGACCTGGGATCGCTTCTTGCCCTCGGCGGGCTCGTTGATGGGGAATTTTACGCGGCCGTTTCCTGATTGCATTACCTTGCTCATCAGTGCGGTGTATTCCGTGCTGATGTCCTTGTCGTCGAAGGTTTGGATCTGCTCGAAGCCGAGGATCTTGGCGTACCAATCCACCCACTTGTTCATCTCGCCCCATCCGACGTTGCCGACGCAGTGGTCGACGATCTCGACGCCGACGGGGTCGCCCTTCTTGTCGATGGTTTTGTAGTTGGGCATGAAGAGGCCGGTGAATTTGTCTCGGTTGATGAGGGTGTGGACGACGTCGCCGTAGGTGTGGATGGACGCTGTGCGGACTTCGCCCTCGTGGTCTTCGAAAGTTTCGGGTGTTTTGTAGGGCTTGGCGCCTCTTTTGACGGCGGCGTTGAAGGCCTCGTCGACGTCGTCGACCTCGAAGGAGATGTCTCGGACGAAGTCGCCGTGTTTGCCGGACATTTCGGCGAGGGGGTGGTCGGCGACGAGAAGGGAAGTGAAGACGAATCGGATGTCCCCTTGGGTGAGGAGGTAGCTGGCGTCCATCTGGTTTCCGGTCTCGAGCCCGTTGTAAGCGGCGATGTCGAATCCGAAGACTCGGTGGTACCAGTCGGCGGTTTGTTTTGCATTTCCGCAGATGAATCGTACGTGGTCGACGGCTCGGATGGGGAAGTTATCGGGCATGATGGTTTCCCTATTGTACTATCGGCGTCCCGGCGATTCGGGTACACTTCGAGCCTACATTCTGGTGACCTCTCCCTAAGGATGGCCACACGCCATCCTTTTTTGTTCGCAGAGTGTTTGTGGCCGCATGGATCGAGAATTTTTGGTGCACTTGAAAACGATGGCGCAGGAGCGCGATCTGCCCGTCGATGAGCTTATCGGCGAGGCGGAGATCGCTCTCGCCGCTGCATACAAGAAGCACGTGGGCGCCACCGGCGAAGTGACCGTCCGCATCGACACCGAGAAAGCCAAGCTGACCGCAATCTGCGAAAAGGAAGTAGTTGGCGTGGTGACAAACCATTTTTTTCAGATGGGGATCGAAGAAGCCCGGAAGCGCGTGCCCGGCTCCGAGGTTGGCGACTTCGTTCCTATGGAGATTCCGCTGGAGGCGTTCGGACGCATCGCGGCTTCGACATTTAAGCAAGTTTTGCAGCAAAAGTTACGCGAAGCCGAGCGAAAGCGAACCCTTGAAGAGTTTGAAGACCGGCTGCATGACGTCGTAACCGCGACCGTAAACCGGCGCGATGGAAGGGACGTCGTCCTATCTGCAGGACGCAGCGAATGCGTTCTGCCAAAGAAGGAGCAGGTGCCGACTGAACCCTACCGAATCAACGACCGCCTTCGTTGCTACGTGTTGAACGTGGACGAAGAGAGCAGGCGAGGCCCACGAGTTATCGTTTCGCGCACTCACCCTCAGCTGCTCGTAAAGCTTTTTGACATCGAGGTACCCGAAATCGCCGCCGGCACTGTGGAGATCCGCGACGTTGCTCGGGAGGCGGGACAGCGAAGCAAAATTAGCGTGCTCTCGAACGACGAGCGCATCGATCCGGTCGGGGCATGCGTGGGCCAACGCGGTGCTCGTGTTCAGCAGGTCGTTAACGAACTGTACGATGAGAAAATCGACATCATCCTTCACACCGATGACCAAGTCGAATACGTAACCGCAGCGCTGTCGCCCGCGAAAATTTCGAAGGTGACCCTCGAAGATAAAGGAGAACTGGAAGCGAAAACCGCACGCGTTACTGTCCCAGACAGCCAGCTCAGTTTGGCGATTGGGAAGGGCGGCATTAATGTGCGTCTCGCGGCAAAGCTGACAGGTTGGAAAATCGACATTCGGAGCGAAACGCAGGTTTCCGAAGGTGTCGGCTAAACGAATTTTGATTAAGGACGCTAACGAACACATGGCAAGCGTGGAAATTGCAGCACTAGCCAAAGAACTGAATGCCTTGCCATCGCAGGTAACTCACGTGCTTGGGGAATTCGGGGCATTTCCAAAAGATGGATTGGTCGAATTAGATGCCGATTCGCTGGAACTGGTTAAAGAAGCCGTCGCCGAACTGGCTGCGACGAAGACCATTACCGTCGTGCCCGGAGCAACGCCGCGCGATTTGGCACACGCATTAGACGTACCGCAGCCAGACGTTCAGAAGTCGTTGATGAAGCTTGGCGTGCTCGCCTCTCTCGCCACCGCACTGCAGCCCGACGTTGCCGAAAAGGTAGTGGGCACCTTTGGCTACAAGGTAAATTTCGCCGAGCCGGCGAAGCCAGTAGAAAAGGAAGTCGCTCCCAAGCGTCGAGTTTCGTCGACGGGAGAGCAGACACGACCCCCGGTCGTTACGATTCTCGGACATGTCGACCACGGAAAGACAAGTCTTCTTGACTACATTCGCAAAACAAAAGTTGTCGATAAAGAACACGGTGGCATTACGCAGCACATTGGCGCATATCAAGTAATTACCGCCGACCAGAAAATAACATTTTTGGATACCCCCGGACACGAAGCTTTTACGGCGATGCGTGCCCGCGGCGCTCAGGTCACGGATATTGCGATTTTGGTAGTCGCAGCCGATGACGGAGTTATGCCCCAGACCATCGAGGCGCTCAATCATGCGAGAAACGCCGAGGTGCCCATCATTGTCGCGCTAAACAAAATCGACAAGGAAGGAGCAAACCCTGCGAGAGTCAAGCAACAGCTTGTCCAGCATGGGTTAATAGGCCACGAATTCGGCGGTGACACGGAAATTGCCGAAGTAAGCGCTAAGACAGGATTGGGCGTTGACGATCTGCTCGAGCTAATCCTCCTGCAATCGGGTGTTATGGATTTAAAGGCCGAGCCGAGCGGAGATGTCGAGGGTGTGGTCATCGAAGCGAAGATCGATAAGGGCCGGGGCCCTGTAGCGACGATTTTGGTGAAGAACGGAACCTTGAAACAAGGTGACACAGTTCTCGTCGGCAACAGCTACGGGCGGCTCAAAGCGATTTTCGATTTCGCTGGCAAGCCGATCAAGGATGCGGGACCCTCGGTTCCCGTCGAAATTCTGGGCCTAAACAAGGTTCCTAACGCCGGCGATATGGTGGCTGTCTATCTTGACGAAAGAGAAGCGCGCGACGCAGCCGAGGGTCTGACGACGGAAAGACGCGAACGTGAACTTACGGGAACGCCGTCCGGACAGGTGACGCTTGCCGATCTTCAGCGCCGACTTTCCGAAGAGAACAATAAAGAGCTTCGCATTATTATCAAGGGCGACGTTCAAGGCTCCGTCGAGGCCGTGCGCGGCCTACTCGATAAAATCGATGTTGAAGAGGTTGAAGTTCGAGTTCTGCACTACGGCGTCGGCACAATAGGCGAGAGCGATATCATGCTGGCGAAAGCGAGCGATGCCATTGTCGTTGGCTTCAATACACGCGTCGAACCAAAAGCCCGCGACGAGGCTGCCAGGCAGCACGTTGAAGTTCGGCAGTATAACATTATTTACGAACTGATCGAAGACATCGAGAAAGCCGTGATCGGCATGCTCGAGCCCAAGTTCGAGGAACAGTACATGGGCACCGTGGAAATACGCGCGGTGTTCAAACTTACGAAGCAGGGCTTTGTCGCGGGCTGTTATGTAACGGATGGAAAAGTAGTGCGAAATGCACAGTGCCGTGTCAAGCGCGCCGGCGAGATTGCCTACGAGGGCAAAATCGATTCGCTTAAGCATATTAAGGAAGATGTCCGCGAAATGGCAGCCGGATTCGAGTGCGGTATCCAATTTGTCAATTGGAATGACTTTAAGGAAGGCGACATTATAGAAGCCTACGAAGTCGTTCGCGTAGGCTAGCCCGTGGTCGAAAGCCCCCTCGTGGGAGTTGCTGCTGGGATCTTCGTCTCGGCGTGCGCAGTAGTGGTCGGTTCGGCGCTCGTTTCAAGTCGGCTCAGCGACTTTGGTACTGCCGCTCGTACCGGGATTTCCGGTTTGTTGGGTTTCGGCGCGATAGGAACACTTGTTTTTTTTCTCGGCCTAATTAACACGAATTGGCTACCCCAGATGGGCACTGCGGTCTTAGTAGTGCTTTGCGCAATCTTAGGTAGGAAATCCTTTAGCGGGCGGAGAGTTTCGGTACCGAACACTCGAGTCAGTTGGGTCTTATGCCTAAGCTTGGCGGTCCTCTTTCTAGTAAGGGTCCCCGCAGCATTGACACCGAGTTTTGGCTGGGACTGGGATTCAATAAGCCATCAATTGGCAATGGCCAAGATCTGGATAGAACATGGACGGGTTGATTATCTGCCGTTCATGCATCAGTCTAATATTCCAGCGACTGCGAACATGCTGTATCTGTTAGTGCTGCCGTTCGGCGGTCAATTTGCAGCAAAGGTGTTGACAATGTTTGTTGGGGTGTTCGCGGCGATGGCTATTGGGGGGATAACCGAACACCGATACGGCAAGGATTCGGGGTGGTGGGCGGCGCTTGCGATCTTCTCCGTTCCGGTCGTTCTTTGGGAGATTGGCACCGCGTACGTGGACGTGTTTCATGGCGCTGCGTTTGCAA
>JALYSG010000072.1 GCA_030854945.1 Armatimonadota bacterium | reverse complement strand
GAAGGGCGCATCATTCTGGACGCCGAGGCGGCGGGCGCAAGTACCGGTGCGCCCTCGATACAGTTCCGAGTGCCGACAGAGGACTCGCCTTTCGAGACGTTCTACGCTCAACTGAGCATTACTGGTGACCGTGGTATCCGATTCAACTACAACTACCGGGAACCTTACGTCGGTGGCCTCAGTCATGGCCGCTCAGACCAGTTCCAAATTTTAACGGGAATGGAACAGGATGGCGCTTGGTTCATTCGCTACGAAAAACCTTATACCATCGCAGCGGGAACGTATGATGTCGGCGGCAAGTCGCTCGCCATCTATCCCGGCGGGTTCACTCAAGGAGTGGGGCCGTCTACTACACAGGCACTCCAGACCGTGGACATCGTGGGAATGCAGGCAGGTCGTATTCTCCGTTTCGGGGCCAGCACGACCGCCGCCAACCCGATATTCGCGATGGCGATTGGCTCAGACGGGAACGTGCAAACGTACAATCGGCTCGGGATTGCGGCTTCAACCGCCAACGGTGCCGGAATACGCATCAATGCCGGTGTTGACGTAACCGCCGGGAGTGCAGCTAACGGTGACGTGTGGTGCACAGCAACCGACTTTAAGTGCAAGGTAGGCGGCGTGGTCAAAACATTTACCCTGACTTAACACATGACGCGAACGAACGGAGATGCGCGAGCAACGAAGGCCGCGCTGGATTTTATTGGGAACTCGCTGTCCAAGTCGGAGAAGCTGAAACCAGCCGCGTACAACGCGCTGATGCTGCGGATTCTAATGGCGTCGGAGGCTTACAAGCCACTGGTCAAGGCCATTGACGATACTGAGCGCCAAATCGTTGACCGCTACCTGCTGCTGGCGGGGAACGAGGCCAAGTACAACGAGAACGGTTCGATCTTTTTCGGAGGGCGGCTGGATCGGGAATTCATGCGCGAGCAGGCGGCACTATTGGATGCTCCGGTGGAGGACGAACCCCGCCGCCGGCCGTTTACGCTGGGCGACTTCGACGCCGTGGGGATCGCGGTTCCGCAAATCATACAATCGCAGTTGGGCGTACTGCTGACAAGGCCCGATGTTGACCCTGACGTATTACCGTGATGGGCGCGTTCCTGGTGTTCCTGCAAGGCGCGGCCGCGCCTCATTCCTCGACGTTCGGTCCTGCCTGGGAGATCGTGAAAACGATCATCATCACGCTCGGGACTGCCGCCGCGATTGGCTCGTTCCGCATGATGCAATCGGTACGTGATGATGTGCGTGACACGAAGCGGGAGGTTTTCGGGCAGAACGGCAAGGATGGGCTACGCGGCAATACGCGCCTCCACGACGCACGTCTGGACGAGCTCGAGGAGTGGCGGACAAAACTCGATACTGCGACCGCGATCGAGCTGGAGCTCTGGCAGGGCAAGGACAGGCGGCAGAAGGCGCGGCGACTGCGTGACCGGCTTCTGCAAGGGGAGTTCCGTGAGGACGAAGGCGAAGGCGCGGAGGACTTGGGCTGATGCCGACAGCTGACGACGAGGTACGCGCGATGATTCGCGAGCAGGTAAGCGAGGCCCGGTCCAGAATGCCGGACCCCCATGAAGTGCTGCGCGTGCGCTGCATGAATTGCGACCGGCCGCTACTGAGGCCGCGACGGGTCGTGGAGAAGATGAATCTGATTGACGGATTCGTCTCATGCTCGAACCCCTGCCGGCGCAAGCACATGGAGATACAGGAGCGCGTTGCTTCACAGCGAGTGATGCGGTTTCCGGAGACCACAAAGTGACGCTTCTCGAACGCCTCAAGCTCGCGGCGCAGATCGTTAAAGCCGGGGCGGAGGCCGCAAAGTTTTTCCCGCCAATGATCATTTGTCCGGTCTGCTCGCGGCAACTCCGGTGGATTGAGCAGGGCGAGCGGTACGGGTGCGCGGCGGGCCACCAGTTCACGTTGACGGCTCGACACAACGCACCATCACCACGCCTTCCGAACGAGGGCGATTTCAGAGGGGACCTGTAATATGGACAAGCTCAACTTCCTCAAACCGTTTATCGCGCCAGCCGTCGCGCCGTTCATCGGTGCGCTACTCGCGTTCATCGCCAACAAGTTCGGCATTCGATATACGCCCGATCAAGAAGCACAGATTCGAGAGGGGGTAGTCGCGGGCATCCTGTTCATCGTGGCAACCGCTGCCTCACTGTCCGGCATCGTGAAGGTGGGCATGAACAAGAAGCTCAATCGCGCGAACGCGGCGACCAGCGAGCTGGTGAACAAAGGCAACGCCGAAGGTAAGGCGCTCGGCGGGGCGACCTGATGGACTTCCCCATCTTCAAGATGCGGCCTGACGAGGTCGCCACGGTCTACGGCATCCTGC